>NZ_JBLUPS010000008.1:0-288808 GCF_048068035.1 Pseudomonas sp. NY11955 | reverse complement strand
GCGTTTATTCCGTCCTGCCTGGAAGGTCAGTTGGTGATGGCGGCCAAGGCTGATGGCCTGGTGACCCTGCGCGAAGATCGCTGGCACTGGCTGAGCTCGCAGTTCTCCGCCCACAGCGCCTACCTCATGGACTTTGAGGTTGGCTGGCTCAGCTACGGCGGCAAGGACAGCGAGCGTCTCGTCCGCCCCGTCCGCAGCCTCATCCTTCAGTAATTCACCCCTTCATTCCTTTCCTTGCAGGCGATTCCGGGTTCGTCAGGACGACGATCAGACCAGAAGCGCGCCGGGAAGCGCCGGCCGCCTGCACCTAATTCCATCAGGAGCACCCCATGGAGAAAGTCAGCATCAGCATTGACGCCAATGTGGCGTCCCGAATCATCCAGCGCGAGTTCAGCCGCCTTCTCAATTACACGGCGCTTGATACCGTGCCTTCTGGCGTCCCGGCCCTGGGGTCGTACTGGCCAGGGCAAGGCGGCTACAACGCCGGCCTGGTGCGCGGCGAGAATGGCGCGCCGGACTATTACCTGATCGTGCCACTGCTGACCGAGCAGGTTCGCGCTGAATGGGGTGGCCGTGGCGAGGAGTGCGACGGCGCCACCAGCATGAGCGACGGCCTGGCCAATACCCGGGCCCTGCTGGCCGACAGCAATGAGCACCCGGCCGCCAAGCTAGCCAGCGAGTTCACCGCTGACGGGCATAACGACTTCTACCTGCCAGCCCGCCGCGAGCTGCAGGTGGCCGAGGCGAACGTGCCCGAACTGTTCGAAAAGGCCTATCACTGGTCGTCTTCGCAGTTCTCCGCCGACATCGCCTACTTCATGGACTTTGAGGATGGCTGGCTCAGCTACGACGTCAAGTACGACGGGCGTCTCGTCCGCCCCGTCCGCAGATTTATTCCGTAATCCAATTCTTCATTCCTGGGCGCCTCGGCGCCCTCGCTTTTAGGAAGCCAGGATGGCCATTCACACAGAGCTTGAGATCCACAAGGTGGCCGAGGAACTACTCGGCCTTTCGCTCGACCTGGTTCGAAATATCCCCCGCGATCTCAAGCAGGTCGTCGGCTCGAAGATCCGGGACGAATGCCTGCAAGCTCTGGTGTTGATTGGCCGAGCCAACATGGCACGGGACAAGCTCCCGCACCTGAACCTCCTACTCGAAAGCGTCTGGATGCTGAATTACCTGCTGCGCGCCCTCACCAACAAAGGGTTGATCAGCAAAGGTCAGCACGCCAAGGCAATGAAGCTCACGGCCTCCGTGGGTCGCCAGGCGAACGCCTGGAAGAAATCCGCAACCGCGTCCGTTGCTTGAGGGTTAAGGCCCTCCTGCCTGCACGCTGAATCTGGTCGTGCCGCTGATCTGTGATCACCGCCATGCGCACCACGGATACCGCCAGCAGATGCTGGCAGGTCCGGCGCAGTTTCCAGGCTGAGCAATCGTCCTGGCGACGTAGATAGCACGATAGGTCGCAGTTCTCCGCCAACAACGCCTACAACATGGACTTTGAGGATGGCTGGCTCAACAACAACGACAAGAACAACGAGCGTCTCGTCCGCCCCGTCCGCAGATTCGCCCGTTGCGAGCTTCACCTTCGAGGAATTGGCCCAGGCCTACTACGATTGCCGACGGCACAAGCGGAACACCGCGAGTGCTCGACGCTTCGAAGTGGACATGGAGATCAATCTCCTCGACCTATTCGACGAGCTCCAGGCCGGCACCTACCGCCCTGGCCGCTCAATTTGCTTTGTGGTCACCAGGCCAAAGGCCCGCGAGGTGTGGGCCGCCGACTTCCGCGACCGCATCGTGCACCACCTGTTGTACAACCGCATCGGCCCCGCCATCGAGCGCAGCTTCATAGCGGACAGCTGCGCCTGTATCCCAGGGCGCGGCACGCTGTACGCCGGCAAACGCATGGAAGCGAAGATCCGCAGCCAGACGCACAACTGGTCCCGGCCCGGCTTCTACCTCAAGTGCGACCTGGCCAACTTCTTCGTGTCGATCGACAAGCGGGTATTGGCCCGGCAACTGGCCATCCGAATCGACGATCCGTGGTTTAGGCAGCTTGCCCTACAGGTGCTGATGCACGACCCGCGAGAGAACTACGTCGAGCGCAGCCCGGCGCACCTGTTCAACCGGGTGCCGCAGCACAAGCGCCTCACCGCGCAACCGTCGTACCTAGGCCTGCCCATCGGCAACCTGTCATCGCAGTTCTTCGCCAACGTCTACCTCGACGCCCTGGACAAGTTCTGCAAGCACACGCTCAAGGTCAAGCACTACATCCGCTACGTCGACGACTTCGTGCTGCTGCATGAGTCGCCGCAGCAGCTGAATGACTGGCTCAGCCAGATCGAAGACTTCCTGCCCAGCCTGGGCGTCAGGCTCAACCCCTCGAAGACCATCCTGCAGCCGATTGACCGCGGCGTGGACTTCGTCGGGCATGTGATCAAGCCCTGGCGGCGTACCACTCGCAAGAAGTCGGCTGCCCAGGCCATGAAGCGAACTGCTGCCGCGCCAGCAGAGAACCTGCGCGAGACGGCCAACAGCTACTTCGGTCTGCTTGGCCAGGCCAGCCACAGCCAGAAAGACCGCGCCGCATTAGCCAACCTGGTTCTGCGGCGCGGGCATGTGGTCAATGCCGCACTGACGCAGACCTACCCGAAGCGAAAGCGCTGACCGCCAGCACATTCCCCTAACCAACGATAACGACTCACGCCAACCGGCGAGGAACGCCCATGTCTGCATTTCAGAAAAAGAACTCGCTTGATTTCAAAACCCAGTACGGCCTTGGCTTCGACCCGCAAGACGATGAGATCGTGGTTGACTACTTCTGCGGTGGCGGCGGCGCCGGTACCGGTCTGGAGATTGGCCTGGACCGTCCGGTGACCGTGGCCAAAAACCACAGCCCGGCAGCCATCAGCATGCACACCGCCAACCACCCCGCGGCGCGACACTTCACCACCGACGTGTTCGAGGGCGACCCCGACGAGGAATGTCAGGGCCGCGCCGTGGGCTGGTTCCACATGAGCCCGGATTGCACCCACCACAGCCAGGCGGCCGGCGGCCAGCCGCGCAAGCGTGAGATCCGTAACCTGTCGTGGATCGGCCTGAAGTGGGCAGGCAAGAAGAAGCCACGGGTCATCAGCCTCGAGAACGTGAAGCAAATTTTGCAGTGGGGGCCGCTGATGGCGAAGCGTGACAAGACGACCGGCCGGGTGATGAAACTGGACGGCACCGTGGCCGCCGTCGGTGAGCGCGTACCAGTGCAAGAGCAGTTCCTAGTGCCCGACCCGAAGCGACGCGGCATCACCTGGCGGCGCTTCGTGCAGCTACTTGAGGGCATGGGCTACCAGGTGGAATGGAGGATCATCAAGGCCTGCGACTTCGGTGCGCCGACCAGCCGGGAACGCCTGTTCATGATCGCCCGCTGCGATGGTCAGCCCATCGTGTGGCCAGATCCAACCCACGCCAAGAACCCCAGCAAAGGACAGCAGAAGTGGCGCACCGCCGCGGACTGCATCGACTGGAGCGTGCCGAGCAAGAGCATCTTCGGGCGCAAGAAGGAACTGGCAGCCGCAACCCTGCGCCGTGTAGCCAAGGGCATGAAGAAGTTCGTGCTGGACAACCCGCAGCCATTCATCGTACCGATCGCGAATTGGTCCGGTGAGTTGGCCCAGTCAGCCCATGAGCCGCTTCGCACGGTCACCTCCTGGCCCCGCGGCGGATCATTCGCAATGGCCAGCCCCGTCATACTGCCTGCAACCCACCAGGGCGCCGACCGTGTGAACGACCCAGGCGAGCCGCTGGCCACTGTGACTGCCGCTAACCGCGGGGAGCTGATGATGGCCAGCCCAGTTATGGTTGGGGCCGGCGGCCCGGTGTATGCCGGTAAGCCAGTAGCTGCTGACCAACCCATGGGCACCCTGATGACCCAAAGCCACCGCGCCCTGGCATCGGCGCACCTGGTGAAGTTCAGATTCAACAGCGAGGGCGCGGCCATTACCGACCCGGTGCCGACCATTACGAGTGGCGGCAACTACAAGCGCCCTGCAGGTGCGGCCCATGCCATGGGCGTGTGCACGGCCTTCATCGAACAGGCCAACGGCGGATTCAACACCACGCCAGCCAAGGGAGCGGACGAGCCACTGACCACGGTCACCAACACCGGCAGCCAGCAGCGCCTGGTGACGGCCAGCCTGGCAACGCTGCGCCGCAATTGCATCGGCCGCGCGGTCGACGAGCCGGTGCCGACCATGACCGCCGGCGCCGAGCACCACGCCCTGGTCGAGTACAAGCTGTCGCCAGAGCACGAGGAAGGCGCCCTGCGTGTGGCCGCGTTCCTGATCAGCTACTACGGTACCGAGAACATCAGCGCCTGCGACGCACCTGCACCGACGGTGACCACCAAAAACCGCCTGGGCCTGGTCACCGTCTTCGTGAAGGGCGCGCCATATGTGATCGTCGATATCTGCCTGCGAATGCTCCAGCCGCACGAGCTCTATCGAGCGCAAGGTTTCCCGACCAGCTACATCATCGACAAGGGCGCCGACGGCAAGCCGTTCACCAAGACTGAGCAGGTGCACATGTGCGGGAACAGTGTCAGCCCACCGCCGATGGCTGCACTGGCTCGGGCAAATGATCCATGGAAGGTCGCAACGCGCCAGGCGGTGGCAGCATGACCCGCCTCGCCCTCTGCCTCCTGCTGCTGGCCACCCTGGCCGGCTGCGAACCGATGACGCCAGCACAGGCTGCGCGGCAGAAGCTGGTCAGTCCAATGCGTGGCACAACTGTCGAGCATGACGACGCCCGAGCCGTGACCTGTTGGAAGTGGTCAGCAGGCGGCGGTGCCGGCGCGGCAAGCGGTCTGTCCTGTTTACCCGACTGGATGCTGCATGGCCCGGACCAGGCCAGCAACGAACGCCAGCTCTCCCCGCACGAAGCCCAATCCGAACCTACACCCGCTCTGGCGCCTGGGCGCTGGATTGATGAGAGGTATGAGCTGTGAGAAAGATCGATTGGAGCAAGGCGCCCGAGTGGGCAGACGGGCACGGTCTGGTCGCCCACCACGGCATCACCGAAGTGTGGATCAACATGGACCAGTACGCGGTGGTCGGCGCCGAGGATCGCGACTATCCGTATGGCGGCGGCACCGGCGATAACCGGCACAACTTCACGCGCGGCCAGGTTCAGTACATCACGCCGCGACCGGCGCGCTGGGATGGTGAAGGTCTTCCGCCAGTTGGATCAGTTTGCGAGGCGTACGACGCTGAGCGCGACCTGTGGTGGCCTGGTCAGGTGCTCATGCACGGAAACAGCGATCATGCATTCGTTTCCGGGACGCCAGAGTGCTGGGGGACACTGCTGTGGGCCTCAATCTTCCGCCCCGTCCGCACGCCCGAGCAGATCAAGGCGGAAGAGCGAGAGAAAGCCATTGTGGAGATGGCCGAGACTATGCACGCGGCAACTGGCTTCGGCGTGAATCGGGCTGATTGCGAAGCGCTGTATGACGCCGGCTACCGCAAGCAGGTGGAATCATGCCAGGCCTGATCAAGGTGCAAACCTGCGACCTCGCAGGCAAAGCGCTGCTCTGGGCCGTCGAGTTGGTAGACGGCCCGATGCCGGCGGCGGCCGGCCAGCTGCAACTGCCTCTGGGTGGCCAGGCCATCGACGACGCGACCGGCGAGTATCTGATCCAGAAGCACGGCATGTGGATCGATCGCGGCTACAGCTGGCCCTGGCTGGCTTGCGTATCAGGGAATCCCCTAGATCGACAGCCCGGCGACACCCGGGCAGAAGCTGCAGCCCGCGCTGTGGTGCACCACGCCCGCGGCGAAACCATCAACGTGCCCAAGGAACTGATGGCATGATCCTGCCCCTGATGTACATGGCCTACCTGATCTACAGGGGGCCGCGATGAGCAAGAACTGCAACACCTGCAAATGGCTGGAGTGGGTTGACGGCGAAAGCGAGTCGGACACCGGCTTCACGTGCAACAAGCGTCATCAGCAGATGTGGGCCGACGGCCGCGAGCAAGAACTGCTCGACAACCTGGAGCGCGACGATTACCGCGCGCGGTACAAGCGCTGCTTCGAACCAGAAGCTTAACCCCTCCCCCTACTACTCAAGCCCGCCGACATGCGCGGGCGAGGATGAACTATGTCCGATATCACGGTGAAGTGCTCCCGTTGCCGCAACCAGCACAAGGAAAGCGAGCGCGTGCTCGCGCCCTGCAAATGGCTCAAGGGCGCCAACACCATGGTGTGCCCACGTTGCCGGTGCACCAGCTATTACCGGATCGAGCCTGCGCCTGCAGCCTGACCACCAACCTGCCGCCACCGGCGGCGTGGAGACCCACATGAACCTGATCGACTGCTACGTCACGAAGATCCTCGGCGAGCCGTACCGCAAGTTCGGCCACTGGTGGGTCGACGTTGAATACAACAGCTGGGGCAGCACCAGCAAAACACGGCTCATGTTCCGCACCGAGGAAGCCGCCCGGGCGGCGAAGGTCGGGCACCACTTCACGGCCTGAGGAGGCCCAGCCATGGTTCGATACAAGACCGTAGAACAGTTCTCTCGCGAATCCGGCTACACACCCGACGCCATAAGGACCAAAATTCGTGACGGCAAATGGCCGAAGCACATGGTCTGGCGCAAAGCGCCGGATGGAAGAATCCTAATTGACGTTGAGGGGTATTACTCATGGGTAGAGATGGGGGAGGCGTCAGGCCCGCGTCTTCAAGTAGTATCGAAATCACATTCCAATACCAGGGCGTCCGGTGTCGGGAGCGGGTCCAGCTCAAGCCCACCGCCGCTAACCTGAAAAAAGCCGAGCAGCATAAGGCTGCCATCGAGTACGCCATTTCAAACGGAACGTTCGACTACGCAGCCACATTCCCGCGATCAAAGCGCGCTGCCCAGTTTGCCAGGGTCAGCTCAAACCAGAATATAGGCGTCTACCTGGACGAATGGCTGGAGCGGAAAGCGAAGACCTTCAAATCGAGCACCACGGCCCTATACCGGTCAATCATCAGATCGATACTCAAGCCAATGTTTGGGGATCTGTCGCTCGGAGAGCTCAACAAGAAGGTAATCAAGGATCAGTTGTCCGATTACCAGGTTTCGAACAGTAGGCTGACCACAGTTCAGACCTGCTTTCGGTCGGCGCTCAATGACGCAGTAGAGGACGAAATCATTGAGAGCAACCCGCTTTCGGGGTGGGCATACAAGAATCGGGAGGAGATCAAGGAGGAGGATGACGTGGATCCGTTCACCCGGGAGGAGCAGGAGGCGCTGCTCAGGGCGGCGAGGGGGGATACGTGGGCTCAGCTGCAGTTCGCGTTCTGGACGGGCCTTCGCCCTAGTGAGCTAATCGCGCTGGAGTGGGGGGATATTGATTGGATCGCTGGGGAAATCCGAATTGTTCGAGCCAAGACCAGGGCGGCCAAGGTTCCCGAGTCGACCAAAACCGCATCTAGCCGGAGAACGATTAAGCTGCTCGGCCCTGCAAGAGAGGCGCTGCTCAAGCAAAAGGAGCTGACCTTCCTGGCCGGAAAGCATGTTTTCCTGAACACCATCACTGGAGAGCCATGGCGACATGCCGGCTACATCTACCGAGTGATTTGGATTCCAGCAATGAAAAAAGCGGGCGTGCGGTGGCGTCGCCCTTACCAGAGCCGACACACATACGCCTCGATGATGCTCAGCGCTGGCGAAAATCCAATGTGGGTTGCTCAGCAAATGGGCCACAAAGACTGGACCATGATCGCCAAGGTTTATGGTCGCTGGATGCCCTCCGCCGACGTGGGAGCCGGAGGCCGCGCAGAGGCTATTTTTGCGAGTAATGCCAGCGTTATGACAACATCATCTCTAGACCCCGCGCTGTAAGCCGAAAAGATCAAGTTGCAAAAGCTGGAATGGGTCATGTCCGGCGGCATAGACGCAGGGCCTCATGCAGGTGAAAGTTATTGTGCCCGCAGGTAGCGCAGCAAGGTGTCGAGGGCAACCGAGTTGGGTCGCGAACGCAGGGTCAACACGCCGAGGTTGGCCATCGCCAGTGGGAGTTCAACCGGCAGGATGACGACCATGCCATAGCGGGCATAGTGCCGGGCCACGTCATTGGGCACCACCGCAATCATCTCGGACGCTTCGAGCATGGCCGTGGTCGCCAGGATCGAGGCGGTTTCGACGATATCCAGTGACTGCACCATGCCCCCGGCCTGCAACGCGCTTTCGACACGGCGGCGCATCGGGCTGCCGATGGGGTGCAGAATCCAGGTCAAGCGCACCAAGTCGGCCAGTTGCAGCCCGGCGACGGTGGCCAAAGGGTGGCCTGCCCGGGCAATCACGCGCATTTGCTCACCGCCTTCGAACAGCTCGATGTTCAGCTCCTGGCTGTCGCTCTGGTCCGGCAGGCGCCCCACCACCATGTCGAAGTCACCACGTAGCAAGGCGGGCAGCAAGGTATCACTGGTGCCCACTTCCAGGGCGATGCGCACTTTAGGGTGGTCGCGTTTGTAGGCCAGCACCGCCTGGGTCAGCACGCCTGGTACCGGGCCCATGACGCTGCCCACCCGCACCAGGCCCAAAGCCCCGCGCGCCAGTTCGGCAATTTGCGCCTGGGCATGCTCGAACTCATGCAATGCGTTCTGCGCATAGCGGATCATCACCTCGCCATACAGCGTTGCTTGCATACCCCGGGGCAGGCGCTCGAACAAGCGCACACCCAAGCGCTCCTCAAGCTGCTGCAACAGCAGGCTGGCCGCCGGTTGCGTGGTGTGCATCGCCGCGGCCGCACGGCGCAGGTTGCCGAATTCGCCCAGGGCATTGAGCAGTGTGATTTGCCGGCTGGAAATCTTCAGTGCGCCGAGGCTGGCAGGCGCCTGGGTGTTGTCGGTTGGCAAGCGAGGCATATCGAATCCGATATCGCTGGTTAAGATATGGCGATTATGCCTGTATCGCTCGGCAACCTACAGTCAGCGCTCCCAGTGCTTGAACAGAACAAGAGCCGACCATGAGCATACGTATTACCCACCTGAGCGTTCGTGACATCCGTTTCCCCACTTCGCTGTCGCTGGATGGCTCCGACGCCATGAACAGTGCCCCTGACTACTCGGCGGCCTACGTGGTGCTGCACACCGACGCAGCAGCCCTTGAAGGCCACGGCCTGACTTTCACCATCGGCCGTGGTAACGAGATCTGCGCGGCGGCAGTGCAGTCGCTGGCCCCACTGATCGTCGGTCTTACCCTCGAAGAAATCACCGCCGACATGGGCGCGTTCTGGCATCGTTTCACCGTCAGCGATAGCCAGCTGCGTTGGCTGGGCCCGGAAAAGGGCGTGATCCACCTGGCCACTGCCGCCATCGTCAATGCGGTGTGGGACCTGTGGGCCAAGCACCAGGGCAAGCCTGTATGGAAGCTGCTGGCCGACATGACGCCCGAGCAGTTGGTGCGCTGCCTGGACTTCAGCTACGTCACCGACGTGCTCACGCCCGAAGAGGCCATTGCCCTGCTGCGCCGCCAGGCGCCGGGCAAAGCCCAGCGCGAGGCGCAGATGCTGCGAGAAGGCTACCCCGGTTACACCACGGCACCGGGCTGGCTGGGATACAGCGAAGAGAAAATGCGCACGCTGGCCCGCGAGGCCGTGGCCGACGGCTGGACCCATATCAAGCAGAAAATTGGTGCCGACCTGGAAGAAGACATTCGCCGTGCCAGCATCCTGCGCGAGGAAATCGGCTGGGAGCGCACCCTGATGATGGATGCCAACCAGGTATGGGGTGTCGAGGAGTCGGTTGCCAACATGCGCCGCCTGGCCGCCTTCGAACCGCTGTGGATCGAAGAACCGACCAGCCCCGACGACATTCTCGGCCACGCCACCATTCGCCAGCGCATCGCGCCAATTGGTGTCGCCACCGGTGAACACTGCCACAATCGGGTGATGTTCAAGCAGATGTTCCAGGCCGGTGCGCTGGACTTCTGCCAGCTGGACGCAGCCCGCCTGGGAGGCCTGAACGAGGTATTGATCGTGCTGCTGATGGCGGCCAAGTACGACGTGCCGGTGTGCCCGCACGGCGGTGGCGTCGGGCTGTGCGAATATGTGCAGAACATCGCCCTGTTCGACTACATCGCGGTGTCGGCTTCGCTGCACAACCGGGTACTGGAGTATGTCGACCACCTGCACGAGCACTTCATCGACCCGGTGGTGATCCGCCGCGGGCGCTACATGCCGCCGCAACGCCCGGGCTACAGCATCGAAATGCACGCGCAAACCCTGGAGCGCTACCAGTACCCCAACGGCGCAGTGTGGCAAGACATCAACCGTTCCTGACCCACAGACCTGGGCGTGCCGCCGCTGCGCGGCACGCCACCAGCACTTTTCACGGGGAAAAAAACAATGACAACCCTCACCAGCGCAGCGGCTTCGGCCCCTGCCGCCACCGCCGAGCAGCGCCTGAACGGCCTGCTGCTGCGCAAACTGATGCCACTGCTCATCGTCGTCTACGTGATGAGTTTTCTTGACCGCACCAATATCGCCCTGGCGAAAGCCAGCATGGGCATCGACCTGGGCCTTTCGGCAGCAGCCTATGGCCTGGGCGCCGGCTTGTTCTTCCTCACCTATGCCTTGGCCGAAGTACCCAGCAACCTGATCATGCACCGGGTGGGCGCGCGCTTCTGGATCACCCGCATCATGATTACCTGGGGCCTGCTCTCGGCGGGCATGGCCTTCGTCCAGGGTGAAACCTCGTTCTACATCATGCGCCTGTTACTGGGGGTAGCCGAAGCCGGCCTGTTCCCCGGCGTCATGTTGTACCTGACTTACTGGTTCGACCGCGAACAACGCGCCCGCGCCACGGGGTACTTCCTGCTGGGCGTGTGCCTGGCCAACATCCTCAGCGGCCCGCTGGGCGGTGCCCTGCTGGAAATGGATGGTGTGCTGGGCTGGCACGGCTGGCAGTGGCTGTTCGTGCTCGAAGGCCTGCCTGCCGTCGCCTTGGCCTTCGTGGTGTGGAAAAAGTTGCCGGACGGCCCGGCCTCGGCGCCCTGGCTGTCGGCCGCCGACGCGCAGGATATCGAACGCCGCCTGGCTGCCGAACGGGCTGCCGCGCCACAGCAGAGCAAGCTGGGGCAGATGTTCCGCGACCGGCAGATCTGGCTGGCGATCGTGGTGTATTTCGTGCACCAAATCACCATCTACACGGTGATCTTCTTCCTGCCGGGCATCATCGGCACTTACGCTGCGCTATCGCCCTTCCAGGTCGGCCTGCTGACTGCAGTGCCATGGATTGCCGCCGCCATTGGCGCCGCCACCTTACCACGCCTGGCAACTTCCCCACGCCGCTGCCGCACCTTGTTGTTCTTCGGCCTGTTGACCATGGCGGCCGGGTTGCTGCTGGCGTCGCTGAGCAACTCCTTCATCGGCCTGATCGGGTTTTCCCTGACAGCGCTGATGCTGTTCGTGGTGCAGTCGATCATCTTCGTCTTCCCATCCAGCCGCCTGAGCGGCAGCGCACTGGCGGCGGGCCTGGCCTTCGTCACCACCTGCGGCCTGTTGGGTGGCTTCGTCGGGCCGTCAGTGATGGGATTGATCGAGCAGACCACCGGTAGCACCCGCAATGGTTTATGGGTCATTGCAGCGTTGCTGGTAGTTGCGGCACTGGTCAGTACCCGTTTGCGCCAAGGGCAGGAACAAGCGCCTCGCTGATGCTCAGCGTTTGCCGGCGATGGGCTGCCATTGCAGCCCCAGCCATTTAGCGGGTAACGCCGGCAGGATGCCCACAGCGTGGTTCCAGGGCCTGTGCCAGGCGGCCGACAGCCTGTTGCAGTTCATCCAGGTGGCCCCCCAGCCACATCAACGCCAGGTATTGCCGGTAGCGCCCCTGCAGGCCGAACTGCTCGCCCGCCAGCACATGCAGCGCAGAGCCGGCCAACGCGGCATTGATACCTTCCCACATCAGCGGTTGACGAAAGCGCACCCACAGCATTTGCCCGCCTTGCGGCATTTCCAGCACCACCCGCTGGCCGAATTGCAACGCCAGCACATGCGCCAGGCACTGCGTGCGCCGTTGCAGGTCTGTGCGTAGCTGTACCCATTGCGTCTCGATTTGCCCCTTGCCCAGCATGTACGCAAGCGCTTGCAAGCGCAGCGGCGCGAGCCGAAACGCTCGCTCGGCAAACGCCTTGGCCAGCATCGCATCGCGGCCCAGGACATACGCATAAGGCGCTTCAGCCCCCACCGCAGCTTCGAACGTGCCCATCACCAGCAACCAACGCGGGTCGACCCAATCGCGCAGGCGTTTACGCGGCGGCCGGCTGTAACAGAGTTCGCTGTCCAGGTCGTTTTCCAGCAGCCATACGGGGTGTTGGCCGAGCAACAGGCCAAGCTGTTGCTGGTAGTACGGTGAAATCAGCCGGCCTTGTGGCATGCCCAGGCACGATGGCATGACCAGCATGTTCACCGGCTCGCTCCCCAGCAATTTGGCCAAAGCGTGCAGGTCTGGGTTGCCCCGGGCATCCGCGGGCACCTCCAGCACACGCATGCCAGCACGCACCAAGGCGTGCAGCACTTGCCAGCAACAGGGCGAATGCACCAGCACGGTCCCTCCTTGCAAGGCCAGCGCCGCGAGCAGCGTCTCCAGCAACGCCAGCACATCAGGGGCCAGTTGCACGTCATCGGCACGCCAGTACTGGCTGGAGGATCGGGTGTATTGCTCAGCCACGGCATTGCGCAAACGGCTACTGCCAAGGGCTTCGCGGGGCGCTGCGCTGCGGTCACGCTGACGCGCCAAACGCCGCTCGTGGCCAAGCAGAATGCGCTCCAACAGCGGCTGTGCTGGCAAGGGAGGCTGCCGGGGCATTGCCACAACCGGCTGTTTGCCAGCGTGTTGCACGTAATAGCCCGACCTCGGTCGGCAGTGCACGCGCCCCTCCTCTTCCAGCAGGCTGTAGGCGCTTTGCACCGTAGCCAAAGACACCCGCAGGCGTCGGGAGAGTGCACGCAATGACGGTAACCGGTGGAGGTCATCGCTGACAGCCTGGTCGATCAACGCTTCCAGGTAGCGATACACCTTACGATACGCGAACTCGCCGGCGGTCACTCGCCCCATCAAGGCAACCCCACAAAATCACGCCGCCGCCCCAACGCCTGGTGCGGCAACAACCTCAGGTGCACATCGCGGTGGGCCAGGTTGTCAAGCAGGCGCCAGGCGGCCAGTGGCAACTGCCCGGCATAAATCATCCGCAGTCGCGCCAACGGCAGACCACTGGTGTTCACCAACCAGGCTTTCACCGCATCGGGGCAGGGCTTACCTTGCAAGGCCCTATGCAGGTACGGCAATGCCACCAGCATGTCGGCATGTCGATACTGCAAGAACCGCTCGAGGTTTTTCCCCTGCCTGGCGAAAGGGCTGAACAGCAAGCACACCAGCTGGGTCTGATTGATGCCGTAGGCTTTGCCGAGTTGCAACTGATGAGCGTCGCGTTGCTTGCTGCCGCCAACCTGCCCTGTCAGCCGCAATGCCGGGCGACTGGCCTGTGGCTCCAAGGTGCGCGCATGCAGTTCGTGCAGCTGCGCCGTGGCAAGCGAGTTGACGAATTCCGCCAGTGGCAACGCATCCGAGGCGGTCTCGAAACCACACCCCAGCATGGCATCAAGCTGTTGCTCTTCAAGCAAGTGTGGCAGCAAGTCGTCCAGGGCGATCAGCCGCACCGTCGCCCCTTCCGGTGCCGCACCCAATGTCGGCTCCACCAGGCCACCCTGGGCGCCACTGACAGTGCAGTGCAACCGGCCCAGGCCATGGGCCAGCGCCGCCAGGCACTGGTGCACCCCATACGGACCACGCTCACCGGCCAGGCGCAGGGTCCGCCGGGCCCACGCCAGGTATCGGCGCCGCTGAAACGCGGGTATGACCGTGACCAAAGCATCGGCAGGCGCCTCTGCCTGCAGCGCAAAAGCCACCGCCCCCGCCAATTCCAGGTGCAGGCGGCTACCTAGCAGGGCTTCAGGCCTGGCATCGACCAGGTGGCCGAACATCAACATGGCGTCCCTGGCTTGTAGCCAGCGTTCGGGGGCTGCCGAGGGTGGACGGCTGAATGGCACCACCGTGCCCCCCTCGATCATCTGCAAATCCACCCGCGGGTCATCCTGCATGAACAACGCACTGAAACTGCGCTCATTCGCTTCCAGCGTGGTGCTACCGGCTACCGGTAGGCTGACTGCCAACACCCGCAACTGGAAGGTTGCCGGCGCACGTAGGGCAATACTCAGTTGCGCGGCACGCAGCATGGCAAGCAGCCGGAGACTTTGGCGATCGCTGCCTTGCAGTATCTGCAGACGGAAGCTTCCGATGTACTCGGGCCCACCTGCAGCAACCAGTAGCCGTTGTATCAGCAACTGCAGGGAAGCACGCTGTGCCTGGGACATGTGGCTCAGCAAGCGTTCGAGTACTTGCTGGTAAATATAGTGCATCGCCTGGTCGTGAATAGCGGTCACGAATCACCTCATCAACTTCATGCAGCCAGCGCACGCCGAGCCAAACACCTTAACTCCAACATGCGAAGCGCTTATCCGGAAGAAATTTCCTACAATCAAATGAAAGTAATGACGTAACCCTTCACTGTCGCCAAGCCATCGAGAAGAACCCGTCACTGCGATGACCCGCCGCTGCCACACTCTGCCCTACCCCAGGCATAGCCATGCTCATTCCACGCTCCTTGCGCAAACTATCAATGGGGCATTATCGAGAGGGATGCCGCGTAAATTAAAGATACAGTTCTCGGTAAAAAAACCATTCAGGAAAGCTGAGAGATTACATTGACCCCGAAGGCAAAACAGTTCAAGCCTCAACACTTGGCAGAATATTTACGACGCCCCGGAAGCCGTGGATTAGTATGTAGTCTCTATCGCATTAGATTGTAGGAGTATTCCTACATTAAACACTTGAAACACTTTGCCGCGCGCACAAAAAACCCGGGACTGTGCCCGGGTTTCCCGATAACGCCTGTAACCGTCAGTGTTGTGCCATGTCCAGCACCACACGCCCGCCACACGGGCATTGGTCCATGTAGCGATGCGCTTCCACCACCTGCTCGAACGGGTAGACCTTGATGATCTGCGGTGTCAGCAGCTGGTCGGCGGTGAACTGGTTGATGTCGCGCAAGGCGCGCTGCAGCGCCACCTGGTCCTGGCTGATGCCAAGTTCTGGCTTGCCGGTGAAATTGCCGATGCAGTGCACATAGAACTGAATGTTCTTCTGGAATGCCGCGCAGGCCGGGAACGGCGTCTGGTTGCCGCCTTGCAGGCCATACAGCACCAGGCTGCCACGCGGTGCCAGCACATCGCCCAGCAGCGACATCTGCGGCCCGCCCATGCCATCGAGGACCATGTCCACGCCACGGCCATCGGTGTATTTGCCAATCTGCAGCAGCAGGTCCTGCTCTTCGGTGACGATCACCTTGTCGGCGCCCAAGCCCAGCAGGTATTCACGCTGCTCCGCCTCCTTGGTGGCGGCGAACACTTTCAGCCCCAGGGCCTTGCCTAGTTGCACGAACGCAGGGCCGGCGCAATGGCTGGCATCGGTAACCAACGCAGTCTGCCCAGCCTTGGCCCGCGCCAGGTCGACATAAGCGAAATAGGCGATCAACAGCGGCGTGTAGTGCACACTGGCCTCGATCGGCGTGAGCACATCCGGGTAGCGGGTAATGGCGGTACGCGGCAACACGATGACATCGCCGTACACGGGGTGGTCGTTGGCACTGGTGGCCGGGAAGCTGGCAACCCGATCACCGACGGCAATGTCTTCGACCCCTTCACCGACCGCAGTCACCACCCCGGCCATTTCGTGGCCGATCCCCGCTGGCAGGCGCGCTTGGGAGGGTGCCAGGTTCTGGCGCCAAAGCACGTCATACCAGCTGACGCCCACCGCCTCGACGCGGATCTGTACCTCGTCGACAGCGGGTGACGGTTCGGCCTGCTCCTCGCAACGGAGCACATCGGCAGCGCCGAACTTGTGGAAACGGATCATGCGGGACATCGCATACCTCGCCTTTGTGAACCTCTAATTACCACTGACTTTATCCGGGCTTTGCCGGTTAGACCATCAGTGGTCATTAATAGTCGACATGCTTGTCATCGATTGGGCACCTGACTTTCCCTGCAATTGGTCCCCCTAAACCCGTGCAGGGTAACAGCCTTTGGCCTTAAGATTCACCCCTGCCCCACTTTAGGCGAAGCGCACCGATGAATCGAAACGACCTGCGTCGCGTAGACCTCAACCTGCTGATCGTGTTCGAAACGCTGATGCACGAACGCAGCGTGACCCGTGCCGCGGAAAAACTGTTCCTTGGCCAACCGGCCATCAGCGCGGCCTTGTCGCGCCTGCGCAACCTGTTCGACGACCCACTGTTCGTGCGCACCGGCCGCAGCATGGAGCCGTCGGCACGGGCACACGAGATCTTCGCCCTGCTGTCGCCGGCGCTGGATTCGATTTCCACGGCGGTCAGCCGCGCCGCCGAATTCGACCCGGCCACCAGCAACGCGGTGTTCCGCATCGGCCTGTCGGACGACGCCGAGTTCGCCTTGCTGCCGCAATTGCTCAAGCGTATTCGCGCCGAAGCCCCTGGGATCGTGCTGGTGGTGCGGCGGGTCAACTACCTGCTGATGCCAACGTTGCTGGCCTCGGGCGAGATTTCGGTGGGTGTCAGCTACACCAGCGAACTGCCGGCCAATGCCAAGCGCAAGGTCCTGCGCCGTAGCATGCCGAAACTGCTGAGGGCCGACAGCGTGCCTGGCAGCATTACCCTGGACGACTTCTGCGCCCGGCCGCATGCGCTGGTGTCGTTTGCCGGGGACCTGTCCGGCTTCATCGATGAAGCCCTGGAAGAACTGGGCCGCAAACGCCATGTCGTGCTTGCGGTACCGCAGTTCAACGGCCTGGGGAGTTTGCTGGCGGGTACCGATATCGTGGCCACGGTGCCGGACTACACGGCGGATGCACTGACTGCTGCCGGTGGCTTGCGGGCCGAGGACTTGCCAATACCCGTGCGCAGTTTCGAACTGCACATGGCCTGGCGCGGGGCGCAGGACAACGACCCTGCGGAGCGGTGGTTGCGCTCGCGGATACAGATGTTCTTCGGCGACTCTGACAGTCTTTAGGGGCTTGGCGCATGCTTGTTAGCTGATCATTTCTGCGTTTTTCTAGCTTCGAATAACCATTTACTTCCAGCAAATTGCTACATTTGGGGCATATTTGAGGGCATGCTTTGGGTGGTTTGAAAAGGATGCCCCCAACCGAAGATGCCCAGCGCTTTCGGGGATCCCGATAGCTTGTGACTGCGGGAAGACAGTCTCGAACTCAGGCTGACTTGGTTGGCAACTTCGTCCCCCACCGAGCTTCCCGCCGCAGCACTGCCCCCCACCGTAATTTGAAGTACCTTTCGACGGTCCCGTACTAGCACCTGGAGATATCAGGTCGCTCATGAGGGTCCGCTACCGACTCTGAGATATCTTTCGTGGAAAGCAGCCATCGGCCCAGATCTGACGTTCAACACTGATAGCTGTTGCAATCACCCGATCATTCTTCCCCGAGTGTGTTGGGCCCGCCCCTTGAGTGAGGCATTTTGTTGCCCATTCATCTGCTCGAGCGCACCGAGATGAATTAGGTAGTTTCCAAAGAGTACGGCCCGGAAAAACTGGACTCTATCGGAGAGGTTCCTATGTCTATCGACTCGAGTTTTCAAGATCAACCGCAAGGCTCAGATCCATCGATGCCTGGTCCTGATGTGAATAATCCTACCCTGAACCCCGATGACCCTAAGAAGTACGATCCGCTAAGGAAACCAAGCATGGATCGTCCAGAGGATTGGGAGGACCAAGAACGGTTGCCTCCGGAAGCGGATGAACAGACGCCACTTTCTGATGACCGCCGTTGAGCTGAAAAGCCCGGCTTCGGCCGGGCTGCAACACCACCCTTCTACTCCAGGCATTACTGACGCCTCGCATGTTTACGGTGGTAGGTTGCATGCTGCTGGCCATGGAGCGAATCGGCACCGACCTGCAAGCACCATTCGGGCGTAGCCAACACAGCATTCGTATCGATGACCCCTGCCGAAATATCGAAAAGAATCTTCAGTCGATGTTCAACTCTCGGGAGCGTGGGGCCTTGTCATTGACGCCAAGCCTGGCTACCGAAAGGCACCGCTCTGCCACGTGAGACACGGCCAACGGCTTGACGTTTGCAAGCTCGCTCAAGATAGTAACCAGAGACTGCGGCTAGCCACATAAGCAGCCGGGCTAGGAGGACAACACCATGGCTGATCAGATAGCCCGACTGGACGCTGAGATCGCCTTTCTGGATCAGATTGCTGCTGAATTGGAGCGCCAGGTGGGACCTAGCCCTGTCACGCGCCCCCTGGTCATCGCATGGTTGAGCGAATGGTTGAGGGTGGAGGGCGTATCGAAACCCGGCTTGCCTCACCTGCCTCACTCTCTCAAAGCGGCTTATGCCGCGTGGACGCATCAGGCCGTGGATCGCTGAACGGAAACTGCAACCCACGGTTTCCAGAGATGTTTTAAGCAATCCGTTGTTTAGGCTGGTGACGCTCGGTTGCGAGGCCCCTCGCCCGGCCAACGCCCCAGGCCAAGGCACGCGTCATCGATTCTCCGGGGCGCGTGTCGAAGGCTTCTTCGTGCAGTGCCATACCGGTGCCGGCATACACGCCTAGGAACAGCTGCGTGTCACCTGTGCGCGAAAGGCGCACTTGGACATCCATCGTGGTGCCGTCATTCAGGGTCTCATCGTGCGTCCTGTGATGTAGCGCCGGGTCTGCCCATTTCCAGAAAACATCACCGCGTATCCGCATGCCGCCCTCCTACGACTTTAGTCTTATATATGGGGTTTCTGAACCTTAGCGCAGCGGAGCAGAAGAGACAGCCCCGCCGAGCGGATTATGGATACATACTGTGACGGGATGTGACGTGGGAGGCCTTCCAAATGCGTCAACGGAATTCAGGATGTCCCAGAATTCTAAAGGCCCTTTGAAGATTGCTTCTCAGCGCTGATCTGCACCAGCGGCCCATGGTCATGAATGCACAATGAGATTGAAGGCGAGCCCGATCCAGCACGACTTGCCGTCCGCGCTTCTTCATCACGACTCTCCAGCCAGTGCCCGCATCTGCGATAGCTACCCTGTCGCTCGGAAGCTGGAACTCCAGCACTCCCACTTGACTGTGCACTGAGATGTGCCGAGAGCGAAGTGCTTCAAAGGCATAACGCAGTAAATGTCGTATAACATTGCGATCACTCGCTGAGCCTGCATCCTTTTCGATGGCCAGGCAGGCCGCAGCGAGCACCTCAGCCACCAACTGCTCGGCTTGATCCATGTTTTGATTTGGCATGTCGTCCTCGACCTGACCGACAAAAAAATACCTTGCGTGGCTGGCATCAGCATAGCGAGGGTCCCACGCCCGCAATCAGCGGGGAGGTTGGCTTCCCGGAATTTCCAGGCGTGCTACGCCCCTGATTCAGGGTCGCTCGCCGGAACTCCAGGGGAACGCTGGCTTTCCTTGTCATCGCCAAGATCGGGATTGATACCCGGATCATGAGGTATGGGAGCCCCATCCTTTAGTTGACTATCCTGGCGCACATCCCGCTTACTACTCGCACCGTTAGGGTTTGGGTGTTCACTGGATACTGAGTTGTTTGTATCCAAATCATCCATCTCTTCTTCTACGGGGGACTCATCATCAGGCGGCAATGAGACCTCAACCTCTTTGGTCCCGTGACGCTGCGATGTTTCATCACCGTGTTTATCGCAGATGACCTGCTGCGATACCTTACCGGGAGCATTTTCATCAATGACCATGTTCTTTCTCCGTTCAGAGGCAGATGGTATCTGCACCTAAACTTGAGAAGCGGGCGATGCTTGAGAGTGCCTGCAGCTAGACGAGTGGCGTAGCAGCCTGTCGAAGCCGGACCTTCGGTTGAACGCCGTTCCTCAGAAAAGGGCGTCGGTTCATCCACTTCGACAGGTAAGCGCTCTTGATCCTCCCAATACCCTTGATCGCGATCGGCCTGACCGTGACAACCGGCCTTTCTGCATCAGAACCTTCCGTCGCTCTGCGGGCACCCTTCGGTAACTAGCAGGCCGAACACAGGGTGAACAACCAGAGAGGGAGCTTCACCATGAAAGCAGAGAAACCGTACGCGTTGCTGCTCGCAATGTGCTTGGGTTGCGCGGCGCCACTTACCCTGGCCGCCACAGACCTGAACGATCAGCGCGCCCCGGGCACGCAAACGCACAGCAATGGGCAAATGAACGGCCAAGGCGGAGCGACAGGCTCAGGAACACCAGCCGATGGCATGGGCACGGGTAACGGCGGTACCCATGACAATGGAACGGACAACACGGGCGGTGACGGCACCGACACTGACTCGGGCTCCGGCGATAATAGGGGGGATGGTAGCGGTGCAGGTCCGGCGAGTGGTAGTGGTGGCTCAACCGGTAGTAGATCAGGTTCAGGATCGGGCAGCTAGGTGGAATGGCCAAATGGCGGAGGATCTCCCGTTCATGGCCCGGCGTTTCAGTTTCGCCATTGATCAAGCAACACACTCAGGAGTAAATGCCATGCCACGCGGTGACAAGGACAAATATACGGACAAGCAGAAACGCAAGGCCGAGCACATCGAGCAATCGTACGAGGACAAGGGCGTGGGCAAGGACGAAGCCAAAGCGCGCGCCTGGGCCACCGTGAACAAGCAATCCGGTGGTGGTGAAAAGCCCGGAGGCTCGGGGAGCAGGACTCCGTCACGCGAGAAAAAGACCGCACGCACGGATTCAGCCAAACGCGCCGCCGAGTCTCGCCAAGGGCATTCACGCACTTCGCGCGCATCGCTGGGATCGCAAAGCAAGCAAAGCCTTATGAAGGAGGCGCGCAGCAAAGATATCAAGGGGCGCTCG
The DNA here is from genome assembly GCF_048068035.1 of Pseudomonas sp. NY11955. NCBI lineage: Bacteria > Pseudomonadati > Pseudomonadota > Gammaproteobacteria > Pseudomonadales > Pseudomonadaceae > Pseudomonas > Pseudomonas sp. NY11955. The sequence continues at coordinate 267,862 of NZ_JBLUPS010000008.1, read as the reverse complement.
AGCATGAACAAGGCCCAGTTGGTTGAAGCCCTGCGAAAACAGGGGTAATCGGAGAAGTTCGGCATAGCGTGAGGCTCATTCGCCTTACACTCAACGCCATTGCGTCAGCAACATGCCCCGAATACCGCAGACCGGGTCTTGTTCAGGACGCGGCACCTGAGCGATGCGCGCGAGATTGCGCGGGTGTGCTGCTCTGTCGGGCCGCTGAATGTCGTAGTCTTCCTGCCCGTGAGGATAGCCGCCGACCACCAGGAAGTTATCGCTGCACATGATGCAGCGATGGCCCGTACCTGCTGGCAGCACCAGCACATCCCCCCGCTCCACGCTTACGCTCTGCCCATATTCCCCGCCAAGCGTCAATCGGGCCCGCCCACGGGCAATGCCGAGCACCTCATGAGCGTTAGGGTGAAAGTGGTGATAGTCGAAAATCCCTGAGCGCCAGAGCGGGGTCCATTGGTGAGCCGCAAACATCGCTTCAAATGCGCTGGCACTATCCCCCGACGGATCAAGCTTCAACCGGTAGAGCAGTACGGGAAAACGGCTGTTCGGCGTCGCGCCGTCGTCTTCGAAATACAAGGTCTGCACGCTGGCATCTTGTGTATTCATGAGCGTCATGATGTGCACCCTGAGTGGTTATCGGTCCACCTTCGAACCCGTCGGCGGTTGCCTGGTTCCAGCCGGCAGACGGGTGCACATACCGTTGAAACTTTCCCGGCACGTGCCAAGTCCAGACGCCTATCGATAACAGAACGGGAGCAGGCAATGACCGGCACGGTAGGCGACTTTCTGGTAGAGCGTTTGTATCAATGGGGCGTACGGCGCATCTTCGGTTACCCTGGCGACGGCATCAATGGTGTATTCGGCGCGCTGAGCCGGGCCAAAGGCAAGATAGAGTTCATCCAGGCCCGCCATGAGGAGATGGCCGCCTTCATGGCCAGCGCCCATGCCAAGTTCACCGGCGAGCTCGGTGTGTGCATGGCCACCTCCGGCCCGGGCGCCTCGCACTTGCTTACCGGCCTGTACGATGCGCGCATGGACCACCAGCCGGTGCTGGCCATCGTCGGTCAACAGGCCCGTGCGGCACTGGGTGGGCACTACCAGCAGGAACTGGACCTGCTGTCGATGTTCAAGGACGTCGCCGGTGCGTTCGTCCAGCAGGCATCGACGCCGGAGCAGGTACGCCATCTGCTCGACCGTGCGGTGCGCACCGCCGTCGGCGAACGCCGCGTCACCGCCATCATCCTGCCCAACGACCTGCAGGACCTACCCTACAACGAACCACTCAGGGCCCACGGTACGGTGCATTCCGGCATAGGCTTCAGCAAGCCCAGGGTGCTGCCCTTCGAGGAGGACTTGCAGCGCGCGGCCGAAGTACTGAACGCCGGTCGCAAGGTGGCGATACTGGTGGGTGCCGGCGCGCTGCAGGCGACAGAGCAGGTCATTGCAATTGCCGAAACACTCGGCGCCGGGGTGGCCAAAGCGCTGCTGGGTAAGGCGGTGCTGCCGGACGACCTCCCATGGGTCACTGGGTCGATCGGCCTGCTCGGCACAGAGCCCAGTTATCATCTGATGAGCGAATGCGACACCCTGCTGATGATCGGCTCCGGCTTTCCCTATTCCGAGTTTCTACCCAAGGAAGGCCAGGCACGAGGCGTGCAGATTGACCTGCAACCCGACATGCTAAGCCTGCGCTACCCGATGGAGGTCAACCTCGTCGGCGACGCCAGCGAAACATTGCACGCACTGTTGCCGTTACTTGACCACAAGACCGACCGACGCTGGCGCGACAAAGTAGAAACCTGGCGTGCGCAGTGGGACAAGACCGTGGCCAAGCGCGCCTTGGTCAAGGCGGACCCGATCAACCCACAACGCGTGGTCCATGAGCTGTCCCCTCGCCTGCCCGACCACGCCATCATCACCAGCGACTCCGGTTCCTGTGCCAACTGGTTTGCCCGCGACCTGCAGATTCGCCAAGGTATGCAGTGTTCGCTGTCCGGCGGCCTGGCTTGCATGGGCGCCGCCGTGCCCTATGCGATTGCAGCCAAATTCGCTTACCCGCAACGGGCTGTGCTTGCTTTGGTGGGCGATGGGGCGATGCAGATGAACAACCTCGCCGAACTGATCACTGTGGCCAAATACTGGCAGCAATGGGACAACCCACAATGGATCTGTGCCGTGTTCAACAATGAGGACCTCAACCAGGTGACGTGGGAGCAACGGGTCATGGAGGGCGACCCCAAGTTCGAAGCTTCGCAGTCGATCCCTGACGTACCCTACCATTTGTTTGCCATTTCCATTGGCCTGCAAGGTATCTACGTAGATCGCGAAGAGGACGTTGCCGCTGCGTGGGAGCGTGCGCTGGCTGCCAATCGGCCAGTACTGATCGAGTTCAAGACCGACCCGAACGTGCCGCCCCTGCCACCCCACATCAAGCTGGAACAGGCAAAGAAGTTTGCCAGCAGCTTGCTTAAGGGCGACCCCGACCAGGCGGGCATCATCATGCAAACAGCCAAACAGGTGCTCGGCTCGGTGCTGCCTGGCAAGAAGTGACAGGCACCTCGGCGAGCCGGCTGAACGTTTGATCAGCCGGCCCGGTCGCAAAACACAGACGCAGCAGACTGCGCGAACCCTGACCGTGAGGACCTGACATGAGCGCGATCGCTTACAACGGGGCTGCACAGCACCCCATCTGCCTGACCCTCAATGGTCAGCCCCGAACCCTGCAGGTGCATCCCTGGGTCACCTTGCTCGACCTGCTGCGTGAGCAACTGGACCTGGTCGGCACCAAGAAAGGTTGCGACCATGGCCAGTGCGGCGCCTGCACGGTGCTGCGCGATGGCAAGCGCATCAATGCCTGCCTGACCTTGGCCATCATGTGCGACGGGGCCGACCTGGTGACCATCGAAGGGCTGGCCAGCGGCGACGTTTTGCACCCCATGCAGCGCGCCTTCATCACCCACGATGCGTTCCAGTGCGGCTACTGCACCCCGGGGCAGATCTGCTCTGCGGTGGGGCTGGTTCACGAGGGACGTGCCGACACCCGCGAGGCCATTCGCGAGCAGATGAGCGGCAATCTTTGCCGCTGTGGTGCCTACGGCAACATTGTCGCAGCGGTGGAAGAAGCATTACCGTTGATGACCGACGGGGCCCAGCCGCAACGAGGGCAGAAACCATGACGCCCTTCAGCTACCACAAGCCCGCCTCGGTCAGCGAAGCGGTGAACCTGGCTGACGCCTGCTCGCACTTCATCGCCGGGGGCACCAACCTGGTCGACCTGATGAAGGAAAACGTGGTGCGCCCCGAGCGCCTGATCGACATCTCCGGCCTTGGGCTGAACGGTATTGACTGCACCTCCGGCGGCGGCGTACTGATCGGTGCACGGGTGAGCAATGCAGACCTGGCCTGGCACCCGATGATCGAGCAGCATTATCCACTGCTGTCAGACGCGATCCTGGCCGGGGCATCGCCGCAGTTGAGGAACATGGCCAGTGCCGGTGGCAACTTGCTGCAACGTACCCGCTGCCACTACTTCTACGACACCGGCACCCCGTGCAACAAGCGCGAACCGGGCAGCGGATGCCCTGCGCGGACAGGCATGAACCGCATCCATGCAATTCTCGGAGCCAGCGACGCCTGTGTCGCGATCCATCCCTCGGACATGTGCGTGGCATTGGCAGCGCTCGAAGCTATGGTCCACGTACAGGGGCCGTCCGGCGAACGGCAGATACCTTTCGCGGATTTCCATCGCCTGCCCGGGGACACCCCCGAGCGCGACAATCAACTGGCATTCGATGAGCTGGTAACAGGCATCGAACTGCCGCCCCCGCTGTTCGAACACCGTTACCGTTATCTGAAAATACGCGACCGCGCCTCCTACGCGTTCGCGCTGGTGTCAGTCGCTGCAGCCTTGAACTTCGATGGCGATGTGATCCAGCAGGCGCGCCTGGCGCTGGGCGGCGTAGCCCACAAGCCGTGGCGGGATTCGGTTGTGGAGCGCATGCTGGCCGGCCAGGTGCCTTCTGAAGCGCTCTTCACCCGCGCTGCACAAACGTTGCTGCAAGGTGCACAACCCCTGAGCCACAACGGCTTCAAGGTAACGCTCGCTCAGCGAGCAATCGTGCGGGCATTGGATGACGCGGCGCGCGGTGTCGCTAACGAGGGGGCACGCCCATGATCAAAAGAACACCAGTAGTCGGCACGCCCCTGGACCGCGTGGACGGTGTGGCGAAAGTCACCGGGCAGGCCCGCTATGCGGGCGAATATCCCCAGGCGGGCCTGCTACACGGCAGCGTCGTGTCCAGTACCATTGCCCGCGGTCGGGTACTCGACATCGACAGTACGCAGGCCATGTGCGTGCCCGGGGTAATCGCCGTGCTCGACCATGGCCATCGTCCGCCTATATCCAGTTATGACGGTGACTATAGCGATGCCGACTCTGCCGAGGGCGCGCCGTTTAGGCCCTTGTTCAATGATCGAGTGCTCTACAGTGGGCAACCGTTGGCGCTGGTGATCGCCGAAACCCTCGAACTGGCTCGCTATGCAGGCTCGCTGATCAAAATCAAATATGCCGAGGAGGCTCACCAGACAGACCTGGGCGCATGCCAACAATCGCATGCCGCACCCGCCCAAACACCGGCGCCGCGTGGCGACTTCACCGGGCAGTTTGCCGAGGCGCCGGTACAGGTGGATGCCACGTACCTGACGGCCAACGAGCACCACAACCCGATGGAACCCCATGCGTCGACGGTGCACTACAAAGCCGACGGAGCCCTGGAAATCCACGACAAGACCCAAGGCACGCAGAACTGCCAGGACTACCTGCACAAGGTGTTCGGCCTGCCCAAGGCAAACATTCGTGTGCGTGCGGCATTCGTCGGCGGCGCCTTCGGCTCAGGCTTGCGCCCGCAGTACCAGTTGCCGCTGGCAGTGATGGCGGCGTTGCATCTGAAGCGCTCGGTGCGCGTGACCCTGACCCGTCAGCAGATGTTCACCTTTGGTTACCGGCCCCGCACCGAGCAACGCTTGCGCCTGGGCGCAGACGCAAACGGGCGCTTGCTGGCGGTCGCTCACGATGCGCTTGGCCAGACCTCCCGCTTTGAGGACTTCACCGAGCATCTGGTGGAATGGAGCGGCATGCTTTACCAGTGCGACAACGTGGCGCTCAGTTATCGCTTGGCCTCGCTCGATGTGTACACCCCGCTGGACATGCGGGCGCCTGGAGCCGCGTCCGGGATGATTGCACTGGAATGCGCGATGGATGAGCTCGCCTGTGCAACGCAAGTCGACCCGGTAGACCTGCGCCTGCGCAACTTCGCCGCCCACAACGCCAACGAGGGCAAGCCTTACTCCAGCAAGGAGTTACTGGCGTGCTATCAGCAAGGTGCCGAACGCTTTGGCTGGCATGGCCGCAATCCGCAACCGCGCAGCATGCGCAGTGGCCACAGGTTAATCGGCTGGGGAATGGCTGGCGGTGTCTGGGAAGCCATGCAGATGAAGGCCAGCGCCAAAGCGCGCATCGATGCCCGGGGCCACCTTACCGTCAGCAGTGCAACCACCGATATCGGGACCGGCACCTATACCGTCATGACTCAGATCGCCGCCGACGCAGCTGGCGTCAAGGTGCAGGATGTCACCTTCATGCTGGGTGACTCCTTACTGCCCAACGCCCCGCTTCAGGGCGGATCGTTCACGGTGTCGTCGGTGGGCTCGGCCGTGCGCCAAGCCTGCCATGTACTGCGCACCCAGGTGCTGGAACATGCGCGTAACATGTACCCCCAGGTGGCCAACACACCCCGGCAGCAGATCGTTTTCACCGATGGCTACCTGCACGCGGGCAGCCATCGCTGGGCTTTGGCGGACATCGTGGCGAGTGCCCCCAACGGTAAGTTCGAAGTGCAGATCGACGCCGAGCCCAGCGCCAGGCGCCAGCCGTTCTCCACCGCCACCCATTCGGCGGTATTCGTGGAAGTCCACGTCGACGAGGACCTTGGCACGATCAATGTAACCCGGGTGGTCAGCGCTGTGGCGGCGGGACGTGTGATCAACCCTAAAACCGCACGCAGCCAGATCCTGGGGGGCGTAGTTTGGGGGGTGGGCATGGCCCTGCACGAAGCAGCGTTGACCGACCATCGGCTAGGCCGCATCGTCAATCACAATCTTGCGGAGTACCACATACCGGTCAATGCAGACTGCGGGGATATCGAAGTGATCTTCGTTGAGGAGCACGACGACATTGTCAATGAACTGGGCTCCAAGGGCGTGGGCGAAATCGGCGTTGTCGGAGTGGCCGCGGCGGTGGCCAACGCGGTCTACCATGCCACGGGCAAGCGTGTAAGGGAGTTTCCGATCACGCTCGACAAAGTGCTGTGATATGGCGTGGGATGATCAGGCGCAGCGTTTCAGGATGCTCTTGATCGGGCGCCTTACTCGGCGCTTCGACACATCCCTCGCCTTGATCCAGCGGCAAGCCTCGATCTCATTTCGAGGGCGTGGCTTATCGTCTGCCTTTCGGGCTTCGAACAGATAATGGATGACCTTGTCCTCCCGGTACATCGTGAGGTAACGAAGCTCGTCGAATGCGAGGCCAGTTTCCTCGGCCATCTCCCGCATAGCCGCCTCAAGCGGCGTTTCGTTTCGCTCGACACGTCCACCCGGCAGGTTCCACTTGGCGTTGCGCTTGCGAACGAACAAAACCTCTCCATCCTTGCGGTAGATGATGGTGGCGCGCAGCTTGATGCCTTTGCGTTTCGCTGTTGCAGTGTCCATTGCCTTCATGCGCTGCCTTTGAAGTTGGCTGGATGGATCCGGCAGGTTTCTTGCCGAGAGTGAATCATCCGTGTGTCCGTTAGATGACCGGTATGACGGTGGCAACGTTCAAGTTATCGACGCCGAAGTGTGTAGAGCCGCTCGTATTTACTTGGCTGTGCTTGGCTTACCCGCCCATCGTACTGAATGACAGGCGGTTAATGGCTTACCTATTCGGCTCAGTGGCAAAGCTTTTTGCCCGTCCTACCCCCCAAGCCAGAGCCCGCGTCATTGATTCGCCCGGCATGGCATCGAATGCCTCTTCGTGAAGGGGCATCCCACTGACGGCATAAACCCCGATAAACACCTGCGTGGCTCCGGTTCGGGACAACCTGGTCTGGACTTCTATGGCGGTTCCGTCGTTCAGCGTTTCATCATGACCACGGTGGGGAAGCGCAGGGTCAGCCCACGCCCAAAAAACATCACCACGTATTCGCATGCCACCCACCCTATGTCTTTGGTATTGGTTAGGAATCAGCCGACGGCGAGGAACGGTTGGAGCCCGCGATCGGTTGCTTCCCGCTGCAAGGTTTTCGCAAGAGCGGGTAATAGGGGGTGTCCATCGACACGTCCAGGAAGCCCCAAACTGATTGTTCAGATACCACGGTGATCTGAATGGTTCAGCCCATTTTCGGGTCTGCAGCAAATCATTACCGCCAGATGTGTTGGTCTGAACTTTACTGTCCGCCATGGCTTCCCCTGCATACCGATCACGAAAATACGCGGCTGCAGGAGCTGACATTCATGAGAGCACTGACCTACCACGGAGCACACGACGTCAGGGTCGATAACGTTCCTGATCCCATCATCGAGCAAGAAGACGACATCATCCTCAGGGTCACCGCCACAGCCATTTGCGGCTCCGATTTGCACCTCTATCGAGGCAAGATTCCAGAAACCGAAGCGGGCGATATCTTTGGCCATGAGTTCATGGGTATCGTGGAAGACACCGGGAGTGCCGTCACCAATCTCCAGATCGGCGACCGCGTGGTGATTCCCTTCGTGATCGCTTGCGGCCACTGCTTTTTCTGTCAGCGTGATCTGTTCGCTGCTTGCGAAACCACCAACACGGGTCGTGGTTCGCTCATCAACAAAATGGGCATTCCCCCAGGCGCAGCGCTGTTCGGGTACAGCCATCTTTATGGCGGTATTCCTGGTGGCCAGGCCGACTACGTAAGGGTTCCCAAGGGTAACGTGGGCCCGTTCAAAGTGCCCACCGCCCTGGCCGATGACAAGGTGCTGTTCCTCTCGGACATACTGCCGACCGCTTGGCAGGCAGTCATCAACGCCGAGATTGGCCCAGGTTCAACGTTGGCAGTCTACGGCGCAGGGCCAGTAGGCTTGCTGAGTGCCGCCTGTGCGCGAATGCTCGGCGCGCAGACCATTTTCATGGTCGATGACAGCGATTACCGCCTGGCGTATGCCCAGCAAGCTTACGGTGTTGTGCCCATCAACTTCGAGCGGGACGATGATCCCGCAGACAGCATCATCCGTCAGACGCCAGGCATGCGCGGCGTCGACGCGGTGATCGATGCAGTCGGTTTCGAGGCCAAGGGCAGCACTGCCGAAACGGTGATGACGGCCCTGAAGATTGAAGGCAGCAGTGGCAAAGTATTGCGCCAGAGCATTGCTGCCGTGCGGCGTGGCGGCATCGTGAGTGTCCCCGGTGTGTACGCGGGCTTCATCCACGCCTTCATGTACGGCGATGCTTTCGACAAGGGCCTTACCTTCAAGATGGGCCAGACCCATGTCCAGAAATACCTACCTGAACTGCTGGAACACATCGAAGCAGGACGTCTGCAACCGGAATTGATCGTCACTCACCGCCTGGCCCTCGAAGAAGCAGCCATGGGCTACAAGATGTTCGATCAGAAGCAGGACAACTGCCGCAAGGTCATCCTCGTGCCAGGCGCTGCACCCGGCACCCTGGGCCCCGACTACGTCTAGAGGAAGCGAAGTCATGAACGGTCTCGCCAGCTACTTCTGGATTGCCGTGGCGGCAATACTTCTACTCATTGATCTGTGGGCCATCGTCAGCGTCTTCAGAAGCGATAAATCAGATGCAGTCAAAGCGGCTTGGGCCCTGCTGATCGTGGCGCTACCGCTGGTTGGCCTGGGGATCTGGGGCGTTGCTGGCCCGCGCGGCATCAAACGAGGAACCGGGCCCACTTCCGACGAGCACAGCAAAGGCTGACATTTCCGAGCTCCACCTACAGGGGTTTCAACATGATCAATCAAACGACAGGCATGAAATCAGGCGAACGCTATCGCGTGGAGAACGTGGAGCGCGCTCATCAGTTTCCAGGCTTCTTTCAAGACGGGAAGTATTATCTGGGCCCTGAACTTCTCACCGCCGTGGGCTGGCTTGAAGGTACACGCTTCATCTACGACAGCCTGGATGCCGAAGGTGAACCTGTTTTTCCAAACCGAGAAGCAGGCACGGTGGAAGGGCTGACGTTGACCCTGGTCGATGGCACCACGCTCGAACTCTCGCGGATCGAGGCCAGCGAAACCGTTGCCGCCCTTGACCACAGTGCCTCGGGTAAAGAACGAGAAGCGTCCGACAGTGCCGCTTCGGTCAAAGGGCCTCTGCGCGGCAAGGTTGTGGTGATCACTGGCGCGTCCAGCGGTATAGGCCGAGCCGCCGCGCATGCGTTTGCGTGCAAAGGTGCTCGTCTGGTACTCGCCGCACGCGACGAAGAGGCGTTGTTCGATGTTCTGGATGAATGCACCGATTGCGGTACGGATGCCATAGCGATCACCACCGACGTCACCCACAGCGACCAGGTTCAAGCGCTGGCGGCGCAGGCAGCCGAATTTGGCCATGGCCGAATCGATGTCTGGGTCAACAACGCCGGAGTTGGCGCGGTCGGCATTTTCGAGGACACCCCACTGGAGGCGCACGAGCAGGTCATCCAGACCGACCTGATCGGTTACCTGAGAGGTGCCTACGTCGCCCTTCCCTTCTTCAAGGCGCAACGCAGCGGCATTTTGATCAACACGCTGTCGCTGGGCAGCTGGGTGGCCCAACCCTATGCCGCCGCGTACTCGGCGAGCAAGTTCGGCTTGCGCGGACTGACCGAGGCGTTGCGGGGCGAATTGACGGCGTTTCCCGACATCCATGTCTGCGATATCTATCCTGCGGTCATGGACACACCGGGCTTCCGAGACGGAGGCAACTACACCGGACATGCGTTGACACCACCAGGCCCCATATACGATCCCGAGATGGTGGCAAAGGCTATGGTGGCCTGCGCAATCTCGCCTCGTGCTCACACCACGGTTGGCACTGCGGCGCGCCTCGCGCATTTGGCCAGCTACCTTATACCAGGCCTGCCTCTGTTGTCAGGAAGGTTGACGCGCTGGGGGATAAATCGCAGCCCCATAGCCGAAGCATCATCAGGCAACCTCTTTGAGCCGCCAAGTGGCAGGAGGGGCATCGACGGAGGCTGGAGGAAGCCAAAAGACAAAACGCCGCTGCTGATCGGCGCAGCGGCGCTGGGAATCCTTGTGGGCTTTACACTCACACATTCACGACGCAGGGATAGCTAGAGGGAGCTCTGCTTACAGAGGAATGAGCGTGGTTTCATTGCGAGATCACGTTCGATCCCTACTCTGCTGACTACCTCGTAGGATTTACCGGGAGATAGTCCTCCCCTGCTACCGCTCTCAAGTAAGCAGCGTCAGCCTCCAGGCGAAGATCGCGCCATTCCTGCCAGCCGATAATCCCTCGACGATCCATCTCATCGGCCTGGCGAAGCAATTCGTCGTGATAGTCGTCAGGCGAGTCCATTCTTAAGGCCCTACATTCCAGCACGCGGTACCAGGCTGCCAAACAGTTGAGCCTCAGCAATTGGGCGACGGATAGGTTTTTCTCGAATGTTCGCATCAGTAGGTCTCACACGCTAATGAAGGGTTGAGCCACGAACATTCAAGAGGTTCAGTGGAGCGGTTTCAGCGGCGTCGATGCGTCCAGAGGATCGCTTGACCACGCCGGCGTGGCTGACGGGTCGGCGTCTGCGCCAGGTCAATTGCTGCCCTGGCACTTTTCAGTTGAACAGCCATCAGGAGACCCTATCCTTCCACGCTTCGTATCTGGCAAGGAGCGGCTGGACACTCAACCCATGCAGCACAATGCTCAACGCCACCACTGACAGCACCAGGTTGATGCTCTGCGCGGCCAAGGTGGGAAGCAGCCCATGATTCAGGGCATAGAACAGGTAGTAGAAGCTGCCGATACCTCGGATACCAAACCACCCTAAAAGGCCGCGCTGGCGGATATCCAGCATTCCTCGAGCCGGGAACAACAGGATACTGATGGGGCGAATGACAACAAACAAAGCACCGGCAACCATCACTGCCCGCCAGTCCCAATGCTCAATGAGCACCACCCCGAGCAGGGTCACCAGAAATACTTCCATTGCCCGTTCGATCAGGCTACCGAAAGCCAACATGTCACCCAACATGATCCCCGCTGCGACCTGCGAGTCGTCGAGCCCTTTCACATCGCCTTTGACGGCTAGCTCCGGCGCCACGTGCTGGTGACCTAGCACAGGCTGTACCAGATGTTCAGCAGCCGGCTGTTCTGGGCTATTGGCGGTCTGAACCTCCGCCTGCCGTAAACCCAGGCCCGCGGCGAACACCGCGAGGAATCCATAGGCCTGTATCGACTCGGCGCTCACGTATGCCAACGCAATCAGGGCAAGGGCCAGATAGTCATTGGGCGAGACGGTGCTGTCGTCGTTGCGCAGACGCAAGAACAGCGTAAGCTTTCCCAGGCCGCGCCCCATCCAATAGCCAAGCAGCATGCCTGCGGTTACTGCCCACAACAGGTCCTTGAGCAACCAGTCACTGAACCAGGCCTGGCCATTGTCCTGCTGCAGGAACAGTCCAAGCATGACGAAGGGAAACGCCACGCCGTCGTTGAGCCCTGCCTCACCCGACAAGCTGAAACGGACAAGATCATCGTCCCGGGCATCAACCACCTGCACCAGGGTTGCGAGCACGGGGTCAGTGGGTGCGAGGATCGCCCCGATCAGCACCGAGATACCCCATCCCAAGTTCAGACCGTAATGCAGCAACAGCGTAACCCCAGCGATGCAGAGCAACATCACTGGCCCCGCTAGAAAAAAGGCGCTGCACCAACGGCGGTTGTGCAAGGGCAGGCGTAATTTCAACCCACTGAAGAACAGCGAAAACAACACCGCGACCTCTGTGAGGTGCTCCATCCAGCCGCTCGACTTGCTCAAATCCAGCTGAAGAAAACCCAGCCCCGATGTACCCAGGCCGATACCCAGGGCAAGGCACACTACAGACGAGGTCACAGGGATCCAGCGTAGGTAGGCGGAAGAGAGTGCGAGCAGCAGCAATACTGCGTCCAGCATGGCGAACCAGACGATGAAGGTCATCTGCGCAGAAGCCTTGGGAAAGTTTTCGAGTACTTTTTTGACTTTCCGGCACGCCACGTCGTTCCGCTGCGCTTATTGGATTGATATCCCGCACCGCTCGTCGTACCAACCGCAGATTGAAACCAACACGCCGGGATCAAGCCTTTCGAACCGGTATGAACGTTCTCAACTGCAGGAGCTTCCACGATGCGAGACTTCCCTACCCCCCCTTTCCCTTCGCAGCCTCAAAACGTCCCTGGCTCACAGCGCAAGATGGAGCCCTACCCGGATTGTGGTGAGCAGTGCTATACCGGCCACAATCGACTCGAAGGCAAAATTGCACTCATCACCGGAGCAGACAGCGGCATCGGGCGGGCAGTAGCGATTGCCTATGCCCGTGAAGGAGCCGACGTCGCCATCGCTTATCTGACTGAGCATGAAGACGCGCAAGAAACCGCGCGCTGGGTTGAGTCCGCAGGCCGTCAATGCCTGCTGTTGCCCGGAGACTTGGCGCAGAAACAGCACTGCTATGACATTGTCGAAAAGACCGTCAGCCAGTTCGGGCGTATCGACATCCTGGTCAACAACGCGGCGTTCCAGATGGCCCACGAAACCTTGGAAGAAATCGACGATGATGAATGGGTGAAAACCTTCGATACCAATATCACCGCCATCTTCCGTATTTGCCAGGCGGCACTGCCTTCCATGCCCAAGGGCAGTTCGATCATCAATACGAGCTCGGTCAATTCCGACGATCCATCCCCCAGCCTGCTGGCCTATGCCGCGACCAAAGGGGCCATTGCCAACTTCACTGCCGGCTTGGCTCAGTTGCTAGCCAAGAAAGGCATTAGGGTCAACAGCGTCGCGCCTGGTCCTATCTGGACGCCTTTGATTCCGGCAACCATGCCGGAAGAAGCCGTCAAGAACTTTGGTTCCGGTTACCCGATGGGACGACCGGGGCAGCCGGTCGAAGTCGCGCCGGTCTACGTGCTGTTGGGCTCCGACGAGGCCAGTTACATCAGCGGCTCACGTTACGCAGTGACTGGCGGCAAACCGATCCTTTAGCGAAGAGGCTCGCCGTGCTGGCGAGCCTCGTTTTTACGTGGCAGTCAGCGTTTGTACCGTTCTTGATCACGAGCCGTTTTTTGCGCTGTCGAGTCATGTGACGTACCGGTGGATCCATCCGGACGATGAGCATCGTTGTCTCGCTCCTCTTCCCCCTGCGGTCTCGTCTGCGCACCTTCCTTTTGCCTATCGCTCACTTTCTTCATGTTGCTCTCCTGCCATTGCCTTTGCACAAGGGAAGCCAAAGCGCGGGCAAAGTTCATGTGGGGTTTACTTCTAGAGACAGCCGGAAAAGAGGCGATGAATCCATTACCGGGAAATGGCCTTGGGTGCCTCCAGAGATAGCGGTGCCAACCGTCGCTAGCGTTGAACCGTGTCACTTGGCGGGAACTCAACCACAAGCAAGCGCTTATATCCAATCCGTGATGAGGTAATGCCATGAACGCTATCGACTTACTGATTCAAGACCACAAGCGGGTGAAAAAGCTGCTCGAAGAACTGTCGACCAGCACCGAGCGCGCAGTGAAGAAACGGGCCGAGTTACTCCACAGGATCGAGCAGGAGTTGCAGATCCACACCACCCTTGAGGAAGAAATTCTCTACCCGGCCATCAAGCAAGCGGGTGGCAAGGAAGAAGCGAAGATGTACTACGAGGCCAAGGAAGAACACCGGACTGTCGACGCCCTCGTCCTACCCGATCTCCTGCATACCGAAACCGGCACTGTCGAATTCGCCGGGCGGGTCAAGGTCATGAAGGAATTGTTGGAGCATCACATCGAGGAAGAGGAAGGCGAGCTGTTCCCCACCGCGAAGAAGCTGCTCGGCAAGGACACCCTCGAGGAGCTTGGGCAAACCATGGAAATGCAGAAAAAGATGCTCAAGGGCGAGCAGCGAGCAGCTTAGTCAAGCGATCACCTGCCAGCGCCGGGGACGCTGGCAGGTGATCAGCTTCAGATACCCCATCATCATTCGGAAGGTGTCATGGAATATTGGATTAGGTTACTTGAATGGCCTGCGATGTTGATGACCGTGCTGGCAGCGTGGTGCATCGGTTCGCGCCGTCCGGGGCGGAGGAAGGCAGGTTTCTGTTGTTTTCTTGCAAGCAACGTTTTGTGGGCCGCCTGGGGCTGGCAAGCAGAAGCCTGGGCATTGATCCTCCTGCAATTTTGCCTCTGTGCCATGAATCTGCGAGGGTGGCGAAAAAATACACAACTGCAAGCGAGGGCGTGAACACGCTTATGCCATTGGCAGGGATATGCGGAATGTGGTGCCCGATGAAGAGTTGGATTCCACGTCGATAGCCCCTCCATGCCGGGCTACGATCTCGCCCACGATGAACAGGCCAAGACCCAGCCCACCGGATGCCTCGTGATGTTCCGACGTCAGTCGCGAGTATCTGGCCTGGGGGTTGAACAGATGAGGCACTTCATTCGGCGCAATGGGCTTGCCCCAGTTATGTACACTGAACTCGACAGCTTCAGGGCGTTGGATCAATGTTACGGTGATAGGCCTGGCATGATCACCGTGGTGAAACGCATTAACTATCAGGTTGGAAAACACCTGCCCCATCCGGGTGGCGTCAAACTGGCCGAATGCTTGCTGGCCGCCTTTCAGCACAATAGTGATCTCGGGCCGAGAAACGCGTAGCTCTTCCACAATCGTGTGGCACACCTGGGAAAGGTCGACAGGCTCTTTCTGGATGGGTATGCCACTACCCAGGTTCGCTTTGGCGAGATCGAGTAGATCAGTCACGATTTGCCTGGATCGTGTCACACTGGCCGCAATCTGGTCTGCAATTTTTCGGTCGCGCTCGTTCAGCTGAGCTTTACGGCTCAACATCTCGGCGCCCAGAAGGGCTGCCGTCATCGGGGTTCGCAGATCATGCCCAAGCACACCCAGTACCAGTTTCCTTGTTGTCTCCACCGCGATGCCGTACGACGTGATGGATTCGCCCAGGGCTTGATCGATGGCCTCGTTGAAACGAACCATGTCCTCGATAGCATGGGGTTCATCAGCCATTGGCTGCGAAAACCAAAGACGCAGCACACTTGCGCGCAGTGCACGATACTCTGCAACCACTTGGTCAAGCGTGAACCCGGCACTCAGCCGGGTAACCGCATGGGCCTGGGCGGCTGTTTCGACCGAACTCGTTGCCTGCATGCCTCGAGACTTCTCAAACTGCTCGCGGGCTGTCTGCGAGGATGCCATGTCCAGTGCAACGGTTCGCAGCATGGCTTCAGCATGGTTACGCAGGCCTGCAGCATCAAGGTCCGGCATAGGGGTCTCGACGGTGCGAGCAAAATCCTCCCAAGCCTGGAGAATGAGCTCGATGTTCTGTGTAATGAAGTCATAGAGCCGCACGTCGGGTCCTCGGCGTAATCGTAGGCTTAAGAGGTGAATGTTCAGCATAGCCGACGCTGATCACTAAAGATGAACGCGATGAGGGGATGTGCGTGTAGCTTTCCCGATGGGTGCCAAGTCCAGACGCCTGTCTAATTCACCCGTTCCACGGATCATCCCCGCTGACAGCTAGCGTTGCTGGCGGCGCCCGCCCAACTGGATCCAGACCGGCGCATGATCACTGGCCTTGGCTTCGTTGCGCACCCAGGCATCCACGCCCGCCCGCTTCAGATAAGGGCTGAGACTGGAGTTGAGCAGCAGGTGATCGATACGGAGCCCGGCATTACGCGCCCAATGATTGCGAAAATAGTCCCAGAACGTGTAGATGCGCTGCTCGGGATACAGGTGACGAACAGCATCGACCCAGCCCTGCGCCAACAACTGTTGGAAACACGCCCGCGATTCAGGTTGCAGCAACGCGTCCTTGAGCCATGAGCGCGGGTTATAGATGTCCAGATCGGTGGGCACAACATTGAAATCGCCAGCCAACACCACAGGATGGCTGCTGCTCTGCAGGGTTCGGGCATGCTTGATCAGGCACTCGAACCAGCGCAGTTTGTAATCGAACTTGGGGCCAGGTTGCGGGTTGCCATTGGGGAGGTAAAGGCAGCCCACCACTACGCCGTGCGCCGCAGCTTCCAGATAGCGGCTCTGCTGATCGTCCTGCATGCCGGGCAGCCCCCGACGTACCTCCAGCGGCTCGCTATTCCGCGCCAGGATCGCCACGCCGTTCCAGGAGGGTTGCCCTTGGTACAGGCAACCATAACCTGCCGCTTCGATGGCCTGGCGAGGAAACTGCTGATCGGCCGCCTTCAACTCCTGCAAGCAGGCAATGTCCGGTTGCTCCCGCTCCAGCCAGGCCAACAGCGCGGGCAGGCGGCTGCGGATGCCATTGATATTGAAGGTGGCGATCTTCAGCGCTTTCATGCGTCTGGGTCGCTCACATGTGCCTTTACGGCATCTTCCAGTGCCCGGATATGTGCCTCGTCGGCCAGTGCCTTCAGCGTCAACCAGTCATCCCAGTCAATGGCACCATCGTCCCGCAGCGCCTCGGCGGTGCGAACCAGTTCATGGTGGTAGGCGTCCGGCGATTCGCACCGGTAGCTGATGTCGTCGTACTGCGCGTACCAGGCTTCAAGTTCAGGAATGCTGCGTTCGATGCTCATGACGGCCGCCTCGTTCTATCCCTGCTAGTGAGAGCCCTAGTGCTGCGCAATGTTCAACCGCAATGGTCAGTCGGTAAGCCTCCCTACCACTGAAGTAGTGCATTGGAACTTCTCACCCTGTCCGAGACGTCCCACATCCACACCTGGCGAAAACGGAGATTGAACGATGAGTGCAAAACTGAGTGGCAAGCGCGTTGCCTTTTTGGTCACCGATGGCTTCGAACAAGTGGAGTTGACCGGACCTCGCGAAGCCTTGCAGAAAAATGGGGCCGTGATCGACATCCTGAGTGACAAGGAAGGTACTGTCCGCGGCTGGAACCATGACAAGCCGGCCGATGAGTTTGCGGTGGACGCGACGTTCGACAGCGCCCACCTCGACCTTTACGATGCCATCGTGCTACCGGGTGGGGTACAGAATTCCGACACCATCCGCCTGATACCTGGCGCCCAGAAACTGGTCAAAAGCCACAATTCAGCCAGCAAGCCACTGGCGGTCATCTGCCACGGCGCCTGGCTGCTGGTATCGAGTGGACTGGCCAAGGGCAAACGGATGACCAGCTACAAGACCTTGCAGGATGATATCCGCAATGCAGGTGGCCACTGGGTCGATGAAGAGGTAGTGGTGGACGGCAACTTGATAACCAGCCGCAAGCCGGATGATATCCCCGCCTTCAGCGAGCAATTGATCAAAGCCCTTGCTGGCTAGCTGCCTGACCCATGAACTGGCAAACAACGGGTTTGCCAGTTCAACAAGCCCACGCCTTATGTCCGGCATGGCAGGCATGTCGAGCTGTGGAAGACGAGCCGGGGCAACAGATGGATGCAGGTGCGACAGGCATTCGTCCACGGTAGTCAGGCTTACGCTTTCTTTTCCACGTCCCTGGGTGGTTTCGCGGGGCCCTGCGGATCCACTTGAGGGTCATCCAGATCCGGAGAGTCCGGATCGAACCCCAGGTCCTGATCAGTCGTTGCATGATCGGAAGAATGGGGGCCTTTCTGCCGCTGATCGTCGGGTTTGTTCATCATCTGCTCTCCGAAGTGTGAGAAGTGTGGTTTGTTCACCGTCACGGCCTTGCCCCTGTCTGAACAATGCCATGGCTTGATTTTGAACACGTCAATGGGAGTCCTCCCTGTCCGGCCCCGCTTCGTCGTGCTCCCCCAGTTGCTGGTATCGCTTTCGAAGCGCATGGAGTTCAGCTGGCCCCATATCCTCAAGGTCGAGCAACGCCTTATGCGCCCGTTGGGTAGTGCGCAACAGTTCGTCAAGTTTGATGTGCAATTCGTCGCTATCACGGTTTTGGGTATTCTGGATCAGGAACACCATCAGGAATGTGATGATCGTGGTCGACGTATTGATGACCAACTGCCAGGTGTCGTTGAAATGAAACAAGGGCCCGCTTACGCCCCAGGCAATGATCAACATCAAGGCAATAACGAAGGTCAACGGCCGCCCGCTATGGTTGGCTAGCCATTGTGCAAACCGATCAAACTTCATGACTGAGCCTCCTTCATGGTGTACCTCAGTGGAACCCAGGCATCCGGTGGAGGATTGCAACACCGGTAAAGTTCCCTTTTTGCATGGCCACCCACTCGTCAATCGCACTGAACAATCCGGTCCCGGTACCTGTCGCTACTGTTAATTACAGGAGCGCAGGGACTTATGGTGAGCGAGATCCGCATCGGAATTTCCGGTTGGCGCTATGGCCCATGGCGCAAGGACTTCTACCCCGAGGGGCTGTGCCAGGACGACGAGCTGGCGTTTGCCTCGCGGGCAGTCAACAGCATCGAAATCAACGGTTCGTTTTACGCACTGCAAACGCCCGAGCGCTATGGCAAGTGGCGGGACGAGACACCGGCGGGGTTCGTGTTCTCGGTCAAAGCGCCGCGCTACATCACCCACGTACGCAGGCTGCGCGAAATCGACGAGGCGCTTGCCAACTTCTTCGCATCGGGCCCCTTGCTGCTGGGTGACAAGCTGGGCCCCTTCCTGTGGCAGTTTCCCCCAAACCTGAAATTCGATGCGCAGCGCTTCAGCGACTTTCTGGCCAAGCTGCCACGCGACCGCAAAGCCGCCCGCAGCCTTGCGCGCCACGCCGCCGAACGCCTGCAAGGCAACGGCGGCACGGCCGTGCCGGGTAATGCGCACCTTCGCCACGCCGTGGAAATCCGCCACCCCAGCTTCCTCTGCGACACCTTCATCGACCTGCTACGCAAGCACAAGGTTGCCCTGGTGGTCGCCGACAGCGCCGGCAAATGGCCCTATGTCGAAGAGGTCACGGCCGATTTCGTGTACCTGCGCCTGCATGGCGATGTCGAACTGTACAGCAGCGGCTACACGGCCAGGGCGCTGCGCCGCTGGCGCCTGCGCATCCAGGCCTGGGCTGCGGGCAGCCAGCCTGAGGATGCTCAGCGTGTGGTGCGCCGCGCCCCGGCCAAACGCACCTCCCGTGACGTCTACTGCTACTTCGACAACGACCAGAAAGTCCATGCCCCTTACGATGCCCGGCGCCTGCTGGACAAGCTAAACCTTGACGGCGAGCTGGTGACCGAACCAGGCGTCAAGCCGCAGGAGCCGCTATGAACCCGACACTGCCTGCCCCCCGCTGCATCATTGACAAGGTCAGCGCCGTACATCGCCTGACGGTACTGACCCTCAACGTGCACAAAGGCTTCACCCTGTTCAACCGCCGCTTCATTTTGCCGGAGCTGCGCGAGGCGGTACGCTCGACCGGCGCCGACCTGGTGTTTCTTCAGGAGGTGCACGGCAGTCATCAGCACCATGCCGAGCGCCATCCGAAGTGGCCACAGACACCCCAGTACGAATTCCTCGCCGACAGCATGTGGCCGCAGTTCGCCTATGGCCGCAATGCGGTCTACCCCCATGGCGACCATGGCAACGCCCTGCTGTCCAAGTATCCCATTCGCGCCCATGACAACCTGGATGTCTCGGTCCATGGCAACGAAGAACGGGGCCTGCTGCATTGCCAGCTTGAAGTGCCGGGCCATGAACAGCTGCACACAGTCTGCGTACACCTGGGCCTGCGTGAAGCGCATCGTCAGCGTCAGGTCGGCCTGCTGCTGGCATTGCTAGACAGCCTGCCGCCAGATGAGCCGGTCATCGTCGCCGGCGACTTCAACGATTGGCGCCTGAAAGCAGATGCGAGGCTGTCGAGCCACCTGGTAGAGGCTTTCGGCAAGCCGGCATGCAGCTTTCCCGCGCGCTTGCCGATGCTGCGGCTGGACCGCATCTACCTGCGTAACGCACAAGCTTGCGAAGCACGGGTGTTGTCCAGATACCCATGGTCCCACCTCTCCGACCATGCCCCGCTGGTGGCGCAGGTGACGCTATGAAGCTGCCTTGGTGCGACGGCAACCGCGTCGAGTTGCTGATAAACGGCGAGCAGTACTACCCCCGCGTATTCGAGGCCATGGCCCAGGCACGCGAGGAAGTCCTCCTGGAAACCTTCATCATCTACGACGACAAGGTCGGTCAACCCCTGCGCCAAGCCCTGATTGATGCCGCGCGGCGCGGGGTGCGGGTCGAGGTGGCGGTGGACGGCTACGGCACCGCCGACCTGCCTGACGAGTTCATCTCGTCGATGACCGAGGCCGGGGTGCGTTTCCATTCATTCGATCCGCAACCGCGGCTGGTGGGCATGCGCACCAACCTGTTTCGCCGCTTGCACCGCAAGATCCTGGTAATCGACGGGCAACGCGCCTTCATCGGCGGCATCAATTACAGTGCCGACCACCTGGGTGACTTCGGCCCCCAGGCCAAGCAGGACTACGCCGTGGAGGTCGTCGGCCCGGTAGTGGCCCAGGTGCATGCTTCTTCCTGCCGTATGCTCGCACCGGTGCTGGATGCCGCCAGTAGGGTTCAGCCGGGCGGCATCGCTTCTGGCCCGGCCAGCGCCGTACTGGTGGAACGCGACAACCAGCGCCATCGCAACGATATCGAAGCCTGCTACCTGCAGGTTTTCCGTGAAGCAAGGCAACGAATCGTCGTGGCCAACGCCTACTTCTTCCCCGGCTACCGCTTGCTGCGCGAACTGCGCAACGCCGCTCGGCGCGGGGTCGAGGTGACGCTGATCCTCCAGGGGCAACCGGACATGCACTGGGTACGCGCGCTCTCGCGGCTGCTCTACAACTACTTGTTGCGCGACGACGTGCGCATCCATGAGTACTGCCAGCGGCCGCTTCATGGCAAGGTTGCGTTGGTGGACAACGACTGGTCCACCGTAGGCTCAAGCAACCTCGATCCACTGAGCCTGTCGTTTAACCTTGAGGCCAACCTGCTGATCCGCGACCCCGCGTTCAACGAACACCTGTACCAGCACTTGACCGAACTGAGCCGGGAGCACTGCAAGGCCGTGACGCTGGAGCGCATGGTGCGCGGCTACTGGTGGCGTGCTCCGCTGATCTTCCTGGGCTTTCACATCACGCGCTACTTCCCGCGGATCGCCGGCTGGTTTCCGGCGCACAGGCAGCGCCTGCAGTCGCTGCAAGCCGACGGCGAGGCCCCGGCCGATTACCACGGGGGCAAGACCTGATGGCCACTACCCGCTGGAAGACCTGGGGCAAACGCTTGCTGACCGTGCTGTTTCTGGTGTTGATACCAGTGCTGCTGTTCTCCCTGGCGCGCAACCTGGACTGGAACGAAGTCCGCCAATCGCTGCTGGCGTACCGGCCCTCGACCCTGGCCTTGGGGTTGTTGCTGGCCCTTTGCAGCTACCTGGTATTCGCCAGTTACGACCTGCTCGCCCGCGCCTACACCGGCCACCGCCTGCCGGCCCGCCAGGTACTGCCGGTCGCGTTTGTCTGCTACGCGTTCAACCTCAACTTCACCACCTGGGTCGGTGGCGTTGCCCTGCGTTATCGCCTGTACAGTCGGCTGGGCCTGGATACCCCGACCATCACCCGCATCCTCACCTTGGGGCTGCTGACCAACTGGATGGGCTACCTGCTGCTGGCCGGCACGGTATTCGCCCTGGGCTTCGTGAAGCTGCCGGAAAGCTGGGCGGTGGGTGCCAGCGGCCTGCGCCTGATCGGCGTACTGATGGTGGCGGTAGCGTTGGCTTACCTGTGCGCCTGCGCCTTCGCCAAGCGGCGCACGTGGGCGCTGCGCGGGCACGAAGTCACCCTGCCGAGCCTGCGTCTAGCGCTCTGCCAGGTCGCGCTGGGCGCAAGCAACTGGGCGCTGATGGCAGCGCTGATTCACCTGCTGCTGCCACACGAGCTGTTCTATCCCTCGGTGCTGGGTGTGTTGCTGATCAGTTGCGTCGCCGGTGTGGTGGCCCACATTCCCGCTGGGCTTGGCGTACTGGAAGCCGTATTCCTGGCGCTGCTCCACGGCCAGCTAGGGCAAGGCACCCTGGTCGCGGCGCTGCTGGGCTATCGAACGTTGTACTACCTGATCCCGCTGCTGTTGGCGGTGGTGACCTACCTGGTTCTCGAGAAGCGCGCCAAGGCCCTGCGCAGGCAGGCCGGGGCAGCCCTCGACAAGCGCTGACGGGCCTTGGTGCCCGGGAGGTATATCATGCGATTCGCTCTGTACATGGCAATGCTGGGCACTCTGAGCAGTGGGCAGGTGTTGGCCGAAGGTTGCGACGTGGTTACCCGCTCATCCAGCGAGGCGGTCAAACCCGTGCAGCAGCACACTTGTTACAGCTACAGCGACATGCCCGCTGAAGCGATTGCCTGGTCGTGCAGCAACGAAAGCAAGGAGATGTTAAACAGCCAGAAGCGTCGGGTTGAGCGTTGCCCCGACGGCAGCGTTGGCAGCTGTATCGCGCCACTGACGCAGGAGACACTGGCCAACCCCGATGCCGCTGGGCGTGATGAACCTGCCACCCGCCCTGCGCTGCCCAAGAATGCGCGGATCATCACGTACTACTACGACACCCCCAGCCTAGGCCAGGCCCGCAGCGATTGCGAACGCAACAACGGTGTCTGGCAGACCCATTGAGTGCGTCACTCAAGCCAGACGCGTGACGGGTGCGTTTCCACATGATCTCAACTCCCGTCTCACATCTGGCAGCAACTGGCCTCATGGCGAGATCGGATCGCTCGCCGGGAATGTTTCTTCCAGTGCATTATCGACATTGGACTCATTCGACGCAGCCAACTCACCACACTTGCAGTCGCTCATTCGACAGGGTTCGCCATTGCGATGGCCCTTCGCACAGGCCTCGCAGCAATAGGCCTTGCCATCCTGGACCACTGCATTGGCATCCACGGTGCAAGAACAATGGGGGCAGGAACAACGTTGCTCATTCATCACGGCTCTCTCCCTTCGTCATCGGGCACCACGTCATCGGTCCACGGCTCGCCGTCCAGCGGCGCGGAGCGGGCCAGTTCGGCTTCGTCCAGGCCGAAGCCGCCACCGATCTCGTGGGCCTCCACCTGGCGCAAGGCCTTGTCCGCCGGACCGCCGCTCCCAGGCTCATCCGGATCGCGGGCACCGGTCTCATCAAGCAGCGTATCGGGGCTCAGGTCATCGAGGGTGACATTGTCCTCGTGCAGGCTGTCGCTCAGCGCCTCGCCGCCGGTCATGCCGCTTTCGGCGACACGCCGGGGCGGGTAATCCTCGGCGATCTCCCGGGCCGGACGCTCGTCGCCGACACGCCCCTGGCGTTCATCGCGGCGTTCGCTGAAATCCAGCTCGTGGACGCTGCCCATGCGGTCCTCGGTGTCGTCGATCTCAATGGGCGATCTTGGGTCATCAGGTGTGGACATGAACGCTCTCCATCTGTGGGCTTCATCCGGTCGACCCTCCCCGGCGGCAAATGATTCAGAGTTTCTGCCTGCCCCGTCCCACGCATTTTTTTGAACTCCTCGCGCCACCGCCGCCTCCCAATCCTGAAACCCGCGAACCCTTCCGGAGCCCGTCATCGCCAAGCCCCTGCAGGAGTACCAGCGCAAGCGCGCCCGCCCCCGCTCAGCCCATGCGTTGCAGTGCTGCATCCAGAAGCACGATGCCAGCCACCTGCTCTACGATTTTCGGCTGGAACTCAACGGCACCCTCAAGAGTTGGGCCATTCCCAAGGGCCTCTCACTGGATCCCAAGATTCGGCGCTTGGCAGTGCACGTGGAGGATCACCCGCTGGACTACGCCAATTTCGAAGGGCGCATCCCTGAAGGCCACTACGGCGCCGGCGATGTGATCGTCTGGGATCGGGGCGTCTGGGAGCCCGAGGGCGACCCACGCGAAGCCTATGCAAAGGGCAAGCTGCGCTTTCGCCTGCAGGGCGAGAAACTGTCAGGGGTCTGGAACCAGTTCCGCACCCCCTGGACCTTGCCGCCACGACGGTCGGGGCTCAGGTAGTAGGGAGTGTCAAACTGTTGCAGCGGGATATGGCTCCTTGTCGGTGTCCTTGCCGGTCACCTTGTTCACCCGCTTGTAGCCAACCGGCTCCATGCTGCGCTTGTCCAGCCAGTCGAAATCCACCCGCTCGCTGCGCACCGCGGTATTCAGCGAGACAGGGATGTGCACCAAGCCGAAGCTGATGGCGCCTTTCCAGATTGACCGGGCTGGCTGTAGCGCAGCGCGCCACAGCGTTCGCAACACTGGCAGTGAAGCCCGGCGACTTCACATACCGACACGCTGCGCCATTGGCAGCCACGCAGCAGGCAGAAGAGCTTCATCAGCCACCTCCCTGGTCCTCTGGGGTATCCGGGCCCTTACTAAAACTGACTGCGCAACGCCGCGAAGGTTTATCCGGATATCCCGGTCAGGCCATCAGGGCAACGGCTTGCCCCCGGCCCTATCGATGGTCGTTCATCACCTGCCCGGCCACTGCGCGCAATGCCTGGCGGTTATCCAGGCCCTGTTCACGGGCCAGCGCGAAGGCTTGGCGCTGGCGATCGGCACTGCTGCCCTCGCGCAGGATGTGCCGGGCCTGAACGAATGAGCGCTCGGCATCGGCGGTGTCAGCCGGGCACTGTTGCTGCAGCTGCGTCAACCAGCCCTCGGCACTGACCGGCTGTTGCTCGTGGACACCGATGAAGGTGGCCAGGCGGCCCTGACGCAGGGCACGCCAGTAGTTTTCCTGGGTGACCCAGCGCATCTCGCGGCTGGCGGGGCCATCGTGGCGGGCCAGCGCCTGCTCGACAAGGTGGCGAAACAGGCCGGCGACGGCCAGAACATCTTCCAGCCGCGGGCAGCCATCGCAGATCCGCAGCTCCACCGTCGGAAAACGCCGCGAGGGCCTGATCGCCCACCAGAAGTCGCCATCCTCGGCCAGGCTGCCGGTACGTTGCAGCAATGCCCGGTAGCGCTGATAGGCGCTCCAGTCCGGCAAAGGCTCTGGCAGCCCCATGTGCGGCCATTCCCCGCACACTGCGCGGCGGTAGCTCATGTAGCCGGTATCCTCACTTCCCCAATACACCGACGAGGTACTGAGCGCCAACAACAAGGGCAGCCAGTACAGCACCCTATTGATCACCCGCATTCGATCAATGCCCACCGGTACGCCAACGTGCACGTGCAGGCCATTCAACAGGCTGCGTCGAGCCACCAGCTGGTAATCGTCGAACAACTGACGATAGTGAGGGGTGCCACGTGGGCGCTGACGCAGCCACTGGGCGCTGGGGTGGCTCGCCGCGCCGTATAGCCCGGCGCCCTCGTCGGCCAGCGCCTGGGCCAGGCGCTGACGCCGCTCGCCAAAGAAATCACGGGCCTGGTGCAGTGCGTCGAATATGGGCGAAGCGATCTCTATCTGGCTGTGGAACATTTCCTCGGCGAACCACGGGCCCAGCGCATCCCGACAACAGCGCACCACAGCTGCTGACGGAGCAGCCATGACCTGCCCGGTGGCCAGCTTCACCAGCAGGTATTCTTCCTCGATGCCAAACGTGCACTGCCGCGCCACGACGCGATCAGCCGCGACGCGTGACGGTCAGGGCCACAGCGGCAATGCGCTCGACTTGCTCGTAACCCGGTTCAAGCAATTGCTCACCGAATACGTCTGGGTCCAGCTCGCGATAGAACCAACTGAACGCAGGCCCCGCCAGGCGCAACCGCATGGCTTCGAGCAACGCATCGCGCCCCTCGACGATGGCGACACCGGTGTACAGCAGCAACGTGCCCCCGGGCGACAGGCGCTCCCGGGCTTGCTCGACGATGCGCAGCGACAGCTCGGCACCCAGTGCGCCGCCGCCGTGGCGGTAGGCGCGCTGTCCGGCGTCGAGCATGTACGGCGGGTTGGCGACGATCAGGTCGAACGTACCTGCGATGTCATTGAGCAGGTCACTGCGCTCGACCGAAACATTGGCCACACCGGCCAAGGCGGCATTGATGGCGGTGTAGCGCAATGCCATAGGGTTGATGTCCACTGCGCAAACCTGAGCGTGTTGGGCGGCGCGAGCGATCAGCAACGCCCCGACACCGCTGCCACAGCCGATGTCTACGGCATGCTGCACGCGCTCGGGCGTGCTTCTCAAATGATCGTGTATCAGCTGGGCGAAACGGTAGCTGTCCGGGCCAAAGAACACCGCGTCGCGGCTGTCCGTTGGCCAGGCAGCATGTACCAGCAACAGATCGTCCAGGCTGGACCAGCGCACAGTGCTGCGCCACAGAGTCCCCTGTGCCTCCAACACCCTGGCAAGGCGTAGCTGCTCCAGTTCGTCAGGGCTGAGCAGCGACGCGGCAAACGGTCGACTCCAGCCGAACACATCACGCAAGGTACGCGCCTGCTGCGCATCGGCCCGGGCATTGACCCTGGCTTGGGACGCCGGCGTCACGCAGGTGAAACGATAGCCGTCGGCACGCAGGCGACGCCCCAACTGCAACAAGGCCTCATCGGCACGGATCTGGTCCTGGTCGAGCAGCATCAGTAGAGCCCTCCTTGCATCAAGCCGGTGGCCTGAATGAACGCGCGGGTGGCGTGCAGGCCCTCCGGGGTAGCATGCCGATTGCCAGCCATCGCTTCGATCAGCGCTGCCATGTCTGCAGCCTGCGGCGCAAGGGGTGGTTCGTCTGCCAACTGCAAAGCGTGCTCCCACTGCCCTGGCGGCACCCGACGGATTTCTGCGCCTTGCCAGTCTCCGGAGATCCAGTCATGCCAAAGCTGCTTTTCATAAGCATCGAACACACCGAACATGGCCGCTACAGGGCCTTCTATCAGTGACCAGAAGCGGCTTTCTCGGGGATCGGTGTCCCGCTTGATCCAACCCTGAACCTGTAGCGTATCCAGAAAATCAGGCATCGCGCCGGGTTCGGCAAGCCACTGGTTGATGGTGCGTCCTTGCAGGCAACAACGGTCTGAATGCATGCACTGCCCATAGATGCGCTTGCGCTCCAGCGCGCCGAGCAATTCGGCCTGCAGGTCGAACGAGGCGATCAACGACGGCGTGTCGATCCCCAGGTCATTAAGACGGTAGCCATGCCTGACACGCTCGTAGAACGCGGGTCGCTCATCCCGCACCAGCTCGGTGAAGCTCTCTACGGCGCGGCGCGCATGGCCGCTGGCGGCATTATCGATGGTCACATGCAACTGGAAGTAATGGGCGTCGATACCCAGCTCGGCCAGCTCGTGGGTGGTGATCAGCAGATGCAAGGGGGGCTGTTCGTAACCCAGGTTGTAACCGATCACTTCTGGAAGAAAACGCTCGCAGTGCTGGCCGAGCGCCAGTTGCAACGCGCCCTGCAGGTAGCGAGCGGGGTCAAGCGATGGCTCCTGCAGACAACCAAGGCGACTGAGCAAGCGCTGGTAGATCAACACGTGATTGCAGCGTGGGTCACCGTCTCCGAGTTCTTCGAGGAAGGTGCGGATAAGCCCATGGAAGCGCGGGTCCTGCCAATGCCAGAGGGCTCCGTGTAGCCATGCGCCGTCGACCGCTTTGGTCGGCGCGACTTGCTGCAAAAACCACAAGGCATGGGCACGATTGGCAAAAAACCGACGGGGGCCGCCATGACGCCGTTGTTCCAGGTAGGCCGCATGCTCGCTGGCGACACGTCCCGCATGGTTATCCGCCCATTGCGGGAGTAGCCCAGGATCATCTGGCAGGTCGTCGGAAAGCGCACGGGCTAGACGCAGTTGCTCCTCCAGCCAGGCCTCGGTGGTTGGCTCCGGGCCCTCAAGTAGCGCTCGATAGCGATGCTCCAGCCCTAATTTGGCATTGTGAGTCCTTATACCTGCCGGTGTCATCGCCACCATGCCCTGTACCTCGCTCATGGGTTCTGCGGTTTGGTCTCAGCTGGAGGGGCGGTTGCAGGGTCACTGGGTTGCTGCATCTGAAGCGACGGTTTACTCGGGTCGGCATCCTTCGCTGGATGGTCGTTATCGCGGTCGAAGCAACCTCCGAGCAGCGTGAAGCTGGCAGTCAACAACAGCGTGGTGAACAGGTTGCTTTTCATGTCGAGCTCTCGCTTATTTTGAAGACTTATACCAACGAGTCCAACGCGCCCCCCTGAATTCGTTCTGATTACGACATAGCGGATGAGCGGTGCCCGGAAACGCAGATTGCTCTGCCGCGGCCGCCCTGTATTCAAGAAAAACTAAACCTTCACCCACACCTGCGGCTCAACCGAGTGCGACATTGAGGTCGCGCCAACTGCACGAAGGAGTGAGATATGAACGCACCATTCTTGAAAATCGCCGGAGTTACCCTGTTGATGGGCCTGGCGTCGCTGCAGGTTCAGGCAGCGTCTTCGGACGACTTCGTCGATGCGGCAACTGAAGCCGGCATCGCCGAAGTGGTTACCAGCAACCTGGCGCAGGAAAAGAGCCAAAGCGCAGACATCAAGCAGTACGCCCAGCAGATGGTCACAGACCATACCAAAGCCAATCAGGAACTCGGTGATATCGCCCGCAAGCTGGACATCAGCGTGCCCGACGAAGCAGCGCTGACCGACAAGGTCAAGAAGATGATTCTCGAATGGCGCGAGGAGTCGTTCGATCGGTCATACGTCAATAACCAGGTCGACGCGCACGAAAAGGCCGTGGAACTGTTCAAGAAAGAGGCCGCCTCCTCCGACAAGCCGGAGCTGAAGGCCTTTGCCAGCGACAAGTTGCCAACGCTGCAACACCATCTGGAAAAGGCCAAGGCGCTGCAAGCGACCCACGGCAAGTAACCCACACGTCACCGCGCAATCCCCAGGGCCGTCCTGCGGCCCTGCCTTGAGCCATCTGGAGGTGGGCTCCCTATGAATGATCGAATCATCAAACTGTTCACCGACACCACATTCTTCGGCATTTCTATCCTCAACCTGCTGGTAGCGCTGTGCGTTGCTGTGCTGACGTTCCTGATTGCCAGAGCTGTCATCGGCCTGTTGATGCGCCGGGTGCAGCGCTGGTCCGAACATGACGGGGCAATGAGTCAGGTGCTGGCCAAGGTACTGGCCGGCACCAGCAACAGCCTGCTGCTGCTCGCTTCGCTGCTGGTGGGTTTGAGCATGTTGGACCTGCCCGAGCGCTGGTTGAGCCGGGTCAGTAGCTTGTGGTTCGTGGTCGCTGCCCTGCAGATCGGCCTCTGGGTCAATCGCGCCATCGCGCTGGGCCTGACCCGCTACTTCAGCCGGCACAGCGCCGACGGCCTTTACCAAGGCAGTGCGCTGGCCACGCTTTCGGCCTGGGGCGCGCGCGTGCTGTTGTGGTCGGTGGTGTTGCTGGCCATGCTGTCCAATCTGGGCGTCAATATCACCGCCTTCGTGGCCAGCCTGGGTGTGGGCGGTATTGCCGTCGCCCTGGCCGTGCAGAACATTCTGGGTGACCTGTTCGCCTCATTGTCGATCGCCGTCGACAAACCGTTCGAAGTCGGTGACTTCATCGTCATCGGTCCGCTGGCGGGCACGGTGGAGCACGTGGGGCTGAAGACCACACGCATCCGCAGCCTGGGCGGTGAGCAGATCGTCATGGCCAATGCCAGCATGATCAGCAGCACGATCCAGAACTACAAACGCTTGCAGGAGCGACGCATCGTGTTCGAGTTCGGCTTGTCCTACGACACGCCCACTGATGCGGTAAAACAGGCGCCCGCCATCGTCGAAGAAGCGATCAAGGACCAGCAGCAGGTGCGCTTCGACCGTGCCCACCTGCGTGGTTTTGGCAAAGAGGCCCTGGAGTTCGAATGCGTTTATATCGTGAAAGACCCGGGCTACAACCTCTACATGGACATTCAACAGGCCATCAACTTTCACCTGCTAGAGCGCTTCAACAGGATCGGTGCCAAGTTTGCGGTGCCAGTACGTGCCATCAAGGTTACCGCACTGCCGCAACCCCTCGAGCAGCCCCAGGCCCTGTGAGCGACCGCGGCACTTTGGCCAGCGTGGGCAGTCCTAACTTGAACCCCGCTCGTCGAGTCATCGGTGCGAGGCTTATAATCGCTGCCACTGCTCACTCCCGGTTCGCACAAGGCTCGTGCCCATGAAATCGTCCAGCAAGACCACCCTCGCGTCGCCGCACAACCCTGCGCTGAGCCCCAGCCACCTGGATTTCCCGGTGGTCGGCATCGGCGCATCGGCCGGCGGACTGGAGGCGGTACAGGCGTTTTTCCAGCACGCCCCGGAGCATTGCGGCATGGCGTTCGTCGTGGTGTTGCACTTGTCGCCAGACCACCAGAGCCAGGCAGACCGCCTGATCCAGCGCGTCACGCGCATGCCGGTGTGCCAGGTGAGCGAACCGGTACCGATCGAGCGTGATCACGTTTATGTGATTTCACCGGCCAACCGGTTATCCACCAATGACGGCTATCTTCGGGTCAGCCCGGCCAGGCGCAGCCGCGGCGACCATGTGGCCATCGATCTGTTCTTCCGCGACCTGGCCGACGTCCACAAGGACCATGCGTTCTGCGTGATTCTTTCAGGCAGCGGCAGCGATGGCGCGGTGGGCCTATCGCGCATCAAGGAACAGGGTGGCGTGACCCTGGTGCAGTCGCCCGATGACGCCCAGTACCCCGACATGCCCAAGGCCGCCATCGCCACCGGCATGGTCGACCTGATCCTGCCGGTAGCCGAGATTCCCGGCAAGCTTCTGGAACTGTGGCGCACGGCGCGCAAGGTCAACCTGCCAGAGATCGAAGACGACAGCCTGCCACCGCCCCTTGGCGAGCGCTCAGGCGACCCGGCGCAGAGCGACCCGCTGCTCGACGACATCCTCACCCATTTGCATACCAGCACTGGCCATGACTTCCAGCACTACAAGCGCGCGACCGTCCTGCGCCGGCTTGAGCGGCGCCTGCATGTCACTGCGCAGACCGACCTGGCCAGCTATCGCAATTACCTGGAGCATCATCCGGAAGAATGTCGCGCCCTGTTGGCTGACATGCTGATCGGCGTGACCAACTTCTTCCGTGACCGGGATGCCTTCGAAGCCCTGCAACAGCAGGTGATGCCGGGCCTGGCCAATGACGACAGCGAAGACCTGCAACGCGAAGTGCGCATCTGGTCGGCGGGTTGCTCATCGGGAGAGGAAGCCTACAGCCTGGCGATGATCGCGACCGAACAGCTGGCGCTGGAGCAGCGCAGTGCCAAGGTTCAGGTGTTCGCTACCGACCTCGACGAACGTGCGATCAACGTTGGCCGGCTAGGCGTCTATCCCGATGCCATCGCCACCGATGTACCCACAGCCAGGCTGCGTCAGTTTTTCATCAAGGAAGACCAGCATTACCGGGTGCGCAAGGACATTCGCGAAAAAGTCCTGTTCGCCCGGCACAACCTGTTGTCCGATCCACCGTTCTCTCAGTTGGACCTGGTGGTATGCCGTAACTTGCTCATCTACCTGGACCGGGAAGTGCAACGGGAAATCCTGCGGCTGTTCCACTTCGCCCTGCGCAAAGGAGGTTACCTGTTCCTGGGCAGTTCGGAATCAGCGGACGTGGCGGCCGACCTGTTCATTGCCGTGGACAAGCGCCATCGCATCTTCCGGGCCAGGGAAGTGGAGCCGGCGCGCCGCCCGGGGCGGCTTCAGGCGCCCGACGCGCAAGCAGTACGCGCCAAACCCAAGCCCCTGCGCAAGCTATCCTATGCTGAAATCCATCACCGTGCATTGTCCAGACGCACACCGCCCAGCCTGATCGTCGATGCTGACGGCAACATCTTGCACATGAGCGATGGTGTCGGCCGCTTCCTGCGCCACGCCGGTGGCGAAGTCAGCCCCAGCCTGCTGAACCTGGTACTCACGCCGCTGCGCCCTGCCCTGCGCAGTACCCTGTTGCAGGCTCAGAACACCGGCCAGCCGGTCAGCTCGGGCGCAGTGATCACCACAGTCGACGATCAGCGCGTCGAAGTCCAGGTACAGGTACAGCCCCACCATGACGAACCCAGTGGCAGCGAATGCCTGCTGGTGGTTTTCCAGGTTCGCGAAGCTGATCCCCACAACCCGCCTGCTATTCAGCAAACCGAAGGCATGGTGTTGAGCACCCTGGAGCGCGAACTGCAGCGTACCCGTCAGCAGTTGCAGGAAACCATCGAGCAGTCGGACATCTCCAGCCAGGAGCTGATGGCCTCCAACGAAGAAATGCAGGCGATCAACGAAGAGTTGCGCCTGGCCAGCGAAGAGCTGGAAACCAGCAAGGAAGAGCTGCAATCCATCAACGAAGAACTGCTGACGGTCAACTACGAGCTCAAGACCAAGGTCGATGAAACCGACAAGATCAACGACTACCTGAGCAACCTGATCGCCTCCACCCAGATCGCCACCGTGTTTGTCGACCGCAACTTGCATATTCGCTGGTTCACCCCTGGGGCCACCGCCATTTTCAGCATACTGCCGGTCGACACCGGCCGCTCGCTGCTCGACATCACCCATCGTCTGGAATACCCAGGCCTGGCAGACGATGCACGCGCCGTGATCGAACGCGAAACCACGATCGAGCGTGAAGTGATCGGCCAGGACCAGCATTGGTACCTGGCGCGCCTGCTACCGTACCGGGCCAGCGAGCAGAATGTCGATGGCACCGTGCTGACGTTCATTGATATCACCAAAAGCCGCGCAGCCGAAGAACGCTTGCGCCAAGGTGAGGAGCGCATGCGTCTGGTCGCTGAGAGCACCCATGACTTTGCCATCATCCTGCTTGACGAACAGGGCCTGATCATCGATTGGAACACGGGCGCTGCGTTGATCTTCGGCTACGCCAAGGATGAAGTGATTGGCCAGCACTATGCGCTGATCTTCACCGATCAGGACCGCGAAGATGGCGAACCAGAACGTGAACTGCGTGCCGCGCGCCTGCATGGCCGCGGCCAGGACGAACGCTGGCATGTGCGCAAGGACGGCAGCCGCTTCTATTGCAGTGGCGAAGTGTCACGCCTCAAGGGCAGCAGCCTGCGCGGTTACGTGAAGATCGCCCGTGACCTGACCGGCCACAAGCGCCTGCAGGACGAACAAAGCAAGCGCCTGGCCGAGTCACAAAGCTCCAGCCACATGAAGGACGAGTTCTTCGCGGTGATGTCCCACGAGCTCAAGCACCCGTTGAACCTGATTCAGCTCAATGCCGATATCTTGCGACGTATACCATCGGTCACAAGTACCGGCATGGCGAGCAAAGCGGTCAACGTCATTCGCGAAGCGGTCACCAGCCAGGCGCGGATCATCGATGACTTGCTCGATGTAGCGCGCATCCGCACGGGCAAACTCAAACTGAAGACCCAGCCGGTCGATTTATGCGCCGTGCTGCAAGGTATCTGCTCCGTAGCCTGCAATGAACAGCGCGGTCGCAGGGTTCGGCTGACGCTGCCGGCCGATGGCGAACCGGTCTATGTGGAGGCCGACAGCACCCGTGTCGAGCAGATCATCTGGAACCTGCTGAACAACGCACTGAAGTTCAGCCCTGCCGATGGCGAAATTCTGTTGAGACTTGCTCGGCAGGATGAGCAGGCGCGACTTGAAGTCATCGATCAGGGCATAGGCCTCGCCAAGAACTCCCTGGAAGATATTTTTGAGCTGTTCAACCAGGCTGCACCCACCGGCCATGGGCGAGAGGGGCTAGGTATTGGCCTTTCCCTGGTTCGTCAATTGGTAGAAGCCCATGGCGGAGCGGTCAGCGTAGAGTCTCTCGGCATAGGCCAGGGCTGTACGTTCATTATCACCCTGCCTTTGTGCGCGTACGCCCAGCAACCCCAGGTGCAGGGCGAAGTCCTGCCATCAGAAGGTCGGCTGAAAGGGGTTCGCATCCTGCTGGTGGATGACTCGGTCGATGTGCTGGAAGTGATGGAACAATTGCTGTTGATGGAAGATGCCGACGTCGATGCCTACAGCGACCCGAAACTGGCGCTGCAGTCGGCGGCAGATGCGCGTTACGACGTGATCATTTCCGACATTGGCATGCCTGGCTTGGATGGCCATGCACTGATCCGGGCGCTGCGCGGCCTGGAGCATCTGCGCTACATCCCTGCCATCGCGTTGACTGGCTATGGGGCAAGCGCGGACCAATACAAGTCTCGCCAGTCCGGTTTTGACCGCCACTTGAACAAGCCGGTGGGTTATGACGACTTGATTGACGCGATCGAGCGCCTGAATGGCTCAGCGTCGGTTTGAATAGGTGAAGATGGGCTTTACCGGGGGCGACTCACGCCCCTTAGTGCTTCTTGCCCTCCTCCTTCTGTTTTTCTTCGTCCTGCCCTTCAACCTTGTCCACCAGCAAAGGCATCGTGCCCAGCACCAACAGCGCCAGCACCGTGCTGACCAGCGCCGTGGCTTCGCGTCCCATCCCCGCTGCCGTACCGATGGCAGCCGTCATCCATAACCCGGCAGCTGTGGTCAGGCCTTTGACATGACTGGTGTCCTGGCCATTGCCTTTGAGAATGGTGCCCGCGCCCAGAAATCCGATACCGGCGACGATGCCCTGAATCACCCGGCTGAGCGCCTGCGCATCGGCACCTGCCATGCTCGGTGCCAGCACGAACAGCGCCGCGCCCAACGAAACCAGCATGTGCGTGCGCACCCCGGCGGACTTGCCCTTGTGCTCTCGCTCGAAGCCTAGAACAGCGCCCAGTACGGCAGCCATCACCAGCCGTACCAGAATTCGCACGATCTCGCGCTCATCGCCAATATCGGCGAATTCGGCCTGGATTGTTTGCCAGATCAGATCCATGGATGGGGTCCGGGCCGTTTACACGTTCGGCCTCTGCTGACGCGTACGCGGATAGGCGTTTTTGCGATCTCGATGGGCATGGCCGGGTCTTCCGGAGGCAGTTACAGTGTGTGACTGCGAGCACTGCAAGTTTGCTGCATCGAACGCTCAAGTGGTCGCCTTGCAGTATTGGCGGGCAAACCTCTTGTTCGTCTCTGCAATTGACGGTCAGCATCAAGTTTCGCAGGTCGCCGTAGATGTTCTCGGCGCGTGCTGTGCTGTCGGTAAGGCGTTCAGACCGAATTGGCGGCCATTCGCAGCCGCTTCAATCGACTCCATGTCCCACCGCTGGTCGCAAATAGCGAACGGCTGCTTATGCTGACCACTCTCCTATTCTGAGCGCCACAGAACGCATCCAGGCTGTCGTAGCTTAGTGTCCTATTCCGTCGCTCGCTGTCCCGCCCGCTTCTCGTACGAGCCTTGCTAAATGCTCGAGGGATGTCGCGCGGTTGTAAAACGTCAGATGACGCCGACATTGCCGCCGGCGTTACCCGAGCAGCCTTGAACCAAGAGTCGAGATGCTCTACTGCCTGTGGCCACTGGCCAGGAGTGCATTATGAACTTCGAAGAACGCGACAAGTACGGTATGTACAAGGGACGGACCGATTTCACTGCCGAGGGAGACCGCGGCCCGGGGCCGCGGCTAATGGGCGCGGACACCCTCATCGGCAACGACGTGTATAACACGCAAAACGAAGACTTGGGTGACATCAAGGAAATCATGCTGGACACCGCCAGCGGCAAGGTTGCCTACGCTGTACTGTCGTTTGGCGGTTTCCTGGGGATGGGTGAAAAGCTGTTCGCCGTGCCGTGGGCTGCTTTGCGCCTGGATACGGTGAACAAGCGCTTCGTCCTTGATGCCGACAAGGACCGCCTGAAGAACGCCCCAGGCTTCGATAAGGACAACTGGCCAAACATGAGCGATCCGACTTGGGGCAGAGGTATCCACGACTACTACGGCACCACGTGGGAAAGCGATCCCCGGCTGTGATGGGCCCTGCTTGGCCGGGCTCCCGGCCAAGCCTATCCTGAGCAAGAGGGTCGTGACAGGCGGCTTTGGGTCGGTAGGTGCCCTTTTCGCGAGTGACCGCTTTCGACCCGTAGCAGCCACTCGCATAGGGTGGTAGGTCCATGCTCAGTGCATATTTGCAATCTCGCCGCAAACCACATTGCTGGCGAGACCAGATCTTTCAGTTTTCGTACCGCAGCGTCACGGCAAAGTTACGTGGTTCGCCGTAGTAATTGCCCAGGTTCGAGTTATAGATGGCGGAGTAATAATGCTTGTCGAACACGTTGTTCAGGTTCAGCTGCGCGCTCAGGTTTTTGTTGATCTGGTAATTAGCGTTCAGATCGACGAGGTTGTACGCTCCCTGCTCCACATTACCTAGATAGACCTTGCTCTGATGATAGAGGCTACCACCTACACGCCAATCGCCCAGCTCGCCGGGCAAACGATAATTGGTCGCAAGTTTAACCAACCGGCGCGGGGAGGTTTCGGTGGCGTAGTCGGTACCTTTACGGGTTCCGCCAATATATTCAGGGTGGCTGTAGGTGTATCCGAGCACGGCGTTCCAACCGGGGAGAACTTCTCCAGAAGCCTCTACCTCAAATCCTCGGTTGCGGACCTTGCCGCCCTCCTCGTAACACGTTGAGCTACGTCCTGGCCCGCAGATACGTGGTGCGCCAACAACCGCTTGGGGTAAGTGGCTTTGGTCAACCTGGAATACCGCCACAGACGTATTGAGCAGCCCGTCGTAGAACTCGTTCTTGAGGCCGATTTCGTAGTTGCTGCCGGTGATGGGGTTGAGCAGTTTGTTGTTGATGTCGTAGTTGCTTTGAACCTGATAAATCTCGGTGTAGCTGGCGTAAACCGAGGCATCGTCAGTGAGGTCATAGACGACGCCAGCATAGGGTATGACTTTTCCATTTTCCTTGAAACGGTCTTCATAGTCAGAAGACGTGTAGTCAACCCAGCTGAAACGGCTGCCCAGGATCACATGCAGATCATCGCTGGGGTTCAGTCGGGTGGCGGCATAAAGCCCTTTGTCCTTGCGTACGTTGCGGTACTGGATACGCTCGTAGCTGTAGGTGGGCGAAGCCACTTGTGAAGGGGAAAAATCAAGAATATCGACCACGCTTGGGTTGTTGTTGTAGCGCGACTCGTTGATGAACCGGTCTTTGCGCGCGTTAGCGCCGAACACCAGTTCGTGGCGCTGGCCGAGCAGGTAGAATGCACCGTTCAGCGCGGCATCAAGGCTGATTTGTTCGTCGTCGTATTTTGTATCGTTGGTGGCCAGCCGGAACTGGTCGTTACCAATGTTGTTGCCGTAGAGCCCGAGAAAATCGGCATTCGACCACATGAAGTTAGTATTGACGGTCAGTTTCCAGTCATCATTGAACGCATGCTTGATGTCAGCAAATACCGTGCGATTGATTTTGTTCAGATGTGCCCAGCTTGGCGCAAAAGAAGCCGAACGCGACAGTGGATAGAAGCGGCCATTGAGTTGAGTAGGCAAGCCGCCCCAGTCATAACCGCCGTGATAATCCTTCTGCAACACGGTCCCAAGGCTTACCGTCGTATCTTCGCTCAAGTCGGCTTCGCCAATGGCGTAGAACAACTGGTTTTCTTTGTCGGCACGGTCTACAAAACTATTGCCGGCATCGTATAGCAGTACGGTCCTGCCCCGCAGCGTGCCCTGTTCGTTCAAAGGCCCACTCACGTCGATCTGGCTGTGGTAATGATCCCAGGAGCCGCCGCCGATTTCTGCTTTGAGCTTATAGGTATCCGTTGGCCGCTTACGCACCAAGTTGATGGCCGCCGAAGGGTTTCCCGCACCCTGCATCAGGCCGTTGGCGCCACGCACAAACTCTACCCGGTCGTAGATGGCCATGTTGTTAACAGAGGTCACGTCCATCGAGTAGCTTTCGGAAATGCTGGTCGGTACGCCGTCGTATTGCAGGTCGTTGACCTGGAAACCCCGGGAGAAATAGCGTGATCGTTCGGTACCGAAATCCTTGGTTGTATTGATACCCGTGGCAGCCCTGGCAACGTCTTCGAGGGACTGCATGTTTTGATCATCCATTTGCTGACGCGTGACGACACTGACTGACTGCGGTGTTTCTCGCAGCGAGAGGCTCATCTTCGTTGCTGTGTTGGTGCTACCGGTCGTATAGGATCTCGACCCTTCGGTGATGGCGCCCAGCCCCGAGCTTGTTACGTTGGTCACGCCCAATTGCATTGAGCCCGACGGAGTGGCCGGCAATACCACGTAGCTGTTACCCCCACCAGCAACCGCCTGCAATCCAGAACCGCTCAGCAAGACCGAAAAGCCCTGATCGATGCTGTAACGGCCGTTGATGCCCCGGCTTTGCTTACCTTCGGTAAGCCCGTTGTCAAACGACAAGACAACGCCTGCTTCGGTCGCAAAGCGGTTCAATACGGTAGCCAGCGATCCGGCCTCGATAGCAAACTCCTGCTGATGCTGCGTACGAGCTGTTTCTTGGCTTTCGGCAGCACGGGTAAGTGCTGGAGTGGCCATCAACACCGATACACCAAACATGACAAGGTACAGCGCGCTTTGGGTGTTCAATTTGGCGGTGAACATGCCAGGAAGGGGATGCTGCATGCTTTCTCCTAATGCGGTTGTCGGCGTTTTATGAGGTATCTGCAAAAGGAGTCGCGCTGCCGGGGGCAAAGTGACAACGCGTTTTGAAAATTTTTTGGCTCCGTTGTTTTGGCCCGAAAGTCGATTGCCCTCAGGCCACCATTTTACTATATTGAGATTAATTCTTATTCTCTGCTTGGCACCGACATGTCGTCTGGCAACCCTATCGCGACGCTCTACAACGACCATCAACCCTGGCTGATAAGCTGGCTGCGCAAGCGCACCGGGTGTTCGCAAGCGGCGGCCGACTTTGCCCAAGACACCTTTGTACGCGTGTTACTCGCCGAGCGCCGTGAACCCCTGGCGGCCACGCTCAATGAGCCACGTCATTTCCTGGTAACCATCGCCAAGCGGGTAATGATCGACAGTTTTCGCCGCCAGTCAGTGGAGCGTGCCTATCTCGAAGTGCTCGCAGCACAACCTGAGTCGTTCGAAGTCTCGGCCGAGGAACGACTTGCCCTACTCCAGACCCTTCTGGAGCTGGATCGCATGCTTGACGGCCTGGGCGTAAAGGCGAAAACGGCGTTTCTGATGTCGCAGGTGCAAGGGCTTACTTACCCTCAAATTGCGGAACAACTACAGGTGTCCGCCAGCTCAGTGACCAAGTACATGGCCCGAGCCACCGAACGATGCCTCTTGTATTTCGTGCACAACCCGTGGTGACCAACGACGCCCAGCGCCAAGCGCTTCGCCATGCTGCGCAGTGGTTCGCGCAACTGTCCGCGAGCCCTGATGACCCGGCACTGCGCGCACAGTGGCAACGTTGGCACTGCCGAAGTGCGGAGCATGAGTGGGCATGGCAGCAGTTGACCGAATTGCAGGCACGCCTTGGCCGCATGCCGCAGCAATTGACTTGGGACGTCATGGAAAAGTCCACCCTGCGCGAAAGCGGCCCAAATCGCCGCACCCTTCTCAAAGGGCTGCTGCTGGGTGCCGGGGCGAGTTCATTGGCATGGCAGGGATATGGCATTGCGCCAAAATGGATGGCCGACGTTAAAACCCGCATCGGCGAACAGCGCCAAGAGGTACTTGCTGACGGAACCTTGCTGGTGCTCGATACCGATACTGCGCTGGATGTTGTCTTCGACGCCAGCACCCGCCTGCTGATTCTTCGAGCCGGGGAAATTCATGTCACAACAGGCAAAGACTCCCGACCGTTCCTGGTAC
Organism: Pseudomonas sp. NY11955; assembly: GCF_048068035.1. Classification (NCBI taxonomy): domain Bacteria; kingdom Pseudomonadati; phylum Pseudomonadota; class Gammaproteobacteria; order Pseudomonadales; family Pseudomonadaceae; genus Pseudomonas; species Pseudomonas sp. NY11955. The sequence continues at coordinate 228,139 of NZ_JBLUPS010000008.1, read as the reverse complement.
GCAGTGCTCAAGGTGAGCTGCGCGCTTTGGGCACTCGTTTCGCCGTGCGCCAGCTCAACGGGCTGACGCGTCTTAGCGTCTACGAGCATGCCGTGGCGGTACGTCCTGAGCAGGCTGACGATGTGGTCGTGATCGAGCAAGGACAATCAGTGACTTTTGATCGTCAGAGACTGAGGGGCTCGCAGGCGTTGAAAAGAGGCGAAGAGGCCTGGGCCCAGGGGCGGCTGGAAGTGGAAGGCTGGAGGCTGGACATGCTGATCGATGAGTTGCAGCGCTATTGCCCCGGCTATCTTGGCTGCGCGCCCGAGGTCAGCCATTTGCGGGTGTCGGGTTCGTATTCGCTTGGTAATATTGAGCTGACATTGAACACTATCGCCCGTTCGTTACCAATCCGAATCCAGCAACTTACCCGTTACTGGACGCGCATCCTGCCGGCTTGATGATTCGCGACTTTGAAAGGTCGTGCCTCATACGATCATCGGCTCTCATGGTTCGCTCTTGGCCCCAACTCTTTTCCATGAATGACTGCTATGGGTCGATAGCGGTCCGTCGTGACTAGCTGCTCTCGACCCATAGCTGTCAGTCACCAATAGCGCAAATTGGGTTCGTGTTTGAGGGAACCCAGCGGAATGTGGAATACAACAACGGGCGCTCCCTGAACCTACACCAGTACAGCCTGCTGGCCACTGACTCGGCAGGGCGAGCCTTGCTGGGGGACGATTCCCGCGACGGTGCTATTGCGTGAAAATCAGACGCAGGGCTTCACAAGTGGTATCAGCCTGCTCAAAGTAAACGTCCGGCGAACTCACCTTCCGAACTCCAGCATTAAGGTCAATGGTGTCCACTCAAATACATGGGCAACACTTGCTTTCAATGCTGAAGCTCGGAAGATGAGTTCGCCGGACACTTACAGATCCATAGACAGTGAGTCAACCAAACGAAACCTGTTCAGCCGCTGCGCCGTAAGCCTGTTTCTGCCGAAGTGCGGCGATCTGGATAACGGTCGGAATGGTGACCCTGAAGGCTGGACTGGCAATGTCCACGGCAGTCCACGCTCCGGTGACAACCCAGCCGATCGGCCCGGTGATGACCGCCATCGTTCTCATCATCGTGCCGGTGGCAGCGAAGCTCAGGCCGCGACCGATGAGCGCCTTGAGGACGGCGTTGACCACAATCGCCGTCAGTTGATACGACTTGAAGCCGCCTGCCCGAAACACGGTTTGGAATACACCAAACATCGCTTCCGCCGTAAACAGGTTGGTGTTCTTGAGGCCAATGGATTCGCCCAAGGCCTTGATCTCTTCGGCGGACATCTTTTCCAGCGCGTCGCGCAAAATCTTGCTCAGCAGGTTCTGTTCGATCAGGTCGATGCTCGAGCCCTTGTTGTAGTTGACCTTGAGCTTGCCGCAGACATCCTCCAGTACCTCACGGTACAAGACACCTTTACCACCACGGAGCATCGTGGCAATCGTGTTCCCCCCGAAACACTGGATCTCGGCGGCGATCTGCTGCCAGTAACGTCTGTGGTCAGGATAATGCGACTTATATTCGGGCGTCGTAGACAGCTCTTCGGTCAGCCGCGAGCTACCGTCTTTGTCATAAACCAAGCAATAGACCAGATCATTCAGGTCGCTGGAATCCATCGAACCCAGGAATTTCAAATCCGGATCGTCTCTATATGCCATATCTCGCTCCATGCTTTGATCAGTGTGTCAGGCATACGGTAAAAGGCCGTAATGCTCTGCCCTTATCGGCGGCCATTCCGGAACCTTGATTTTAAAAGAGCAGGGGAAACCGGGAAGTCTCCCGCTTGATAAGACCGAACAGAGACACGATGCTCGCATCTATCCTGGCCTGTAACCGGCCTCCGCCAAGGACAGCTATAGGTCGATAGCGGCCATCCAGGATCCACAATTCGCAAAGCAGTTGGATGCGGACATCTGGCGATTAGTCAGCCGCTTGACGAGCAGTAGTGCGAACCTGGCCTAATTCATTGCTGTTCAGCCGTCATGACTATCGTGGCAGCCGAAGCCGGCGCCATCACTGCTCCCAAACGCTACGTGCAGCGCGCCCAGTTACGGCTTACGCACACCAGCCGCGCGGGTTGAGCGGGCAATCTAGTTGAAGTGACAGATTCGCACGGACGCGGTGAAGTCCTACCACGCGCTTGGCGCCGTGCACTAGGCAACCAATCATCAGGCATGCTCCGAACAAGCCGAGCCTGGCGTACACTGAAGGCCGCTGAAGACTACCCTGGTCCGTGTCAGAAATCGCCAGTCGCGATCACCTATGCACCCGCTGAGACTGGGGGCAAAATTGGGGGCATAGCTTTAAAATCCCATCCTGAAACTACCGTCCTAGAGCCTAGTCAAAATGTTCTTTGGCGACTCTGAGAGTCTTTAGGGGTTTCGCGCATGCTTGTTAGCTGATCATTTCTGCGTTTTTCTAGCCTCGAATAGCCATTTACTTCCAGCTAATTGCTAAATTTGGGGCATATTTGAGGGCATGCTTTGGATGGTTTGAAAACGATGCCCCCAATCTGAGGTCCAATACTCTCCCTCTCAAAAGCTCACCCGCTGCGGTTCCCAAACATTAGAGTGAAAGTAGGTCGATAAGATGCTCTCTTCTGCTCAAGTACGTGAACATCCGAGCGATACCTCCTGTGCAATCATTGTCGCAGGTGTAGCTTGCCAAGCTGAACTCAGACATCACTACGACGCTTTTCAAAGCGTTGCCAGAACGTCAGCAGCTCACACGTAGGATGCTGGAGTTCGGGTGCCAGTGGCATGATTGCCCCATGCAGAGCCTGCGCTAGGCCGACTAGTAGCCAGTTGCCAGTTAGTCATCTCATCGCCATGCTATGCAGCAAACGGGATCCAATACATGGAGCGAAAGGTGACGGACGACGATTTGCTGATCCAGCTTACACAGCAACACCCTGACTTCTGCCGCCTGCGCTCGGAGCTGGAAGAGGCAAAAAGCCTTGGCCCGGCACCTCGGATTGTCGTATGCGGACTGATGAATGCGGGCAAGAGCGCACTGCTCAACGGCCTTACCGGGCACATTGAAACGGAAGTCTTTGAAACCAAGGAAATACGGGCAACCACACAATTACAGACGTTAGAACATGAGGGACGCCTCTATCTAGATACCCCGGGAATCGATGCCTGCGAGGAGGATGATCGACTCGCGTGGTTAGGCCTGGCCAATGCCGATGTTATTTTGTTCGTGCACAACTTGCGTACCGCCACGCTTGAACAAATCGAAACAGCCTTCTTGTACGAACTCAAGCGCCGTCGCCCGGATCTGGAGCGCCACCTGGTGGTGGTTCTAACCCATGTCGAAAGCGTCACCCAGCGGGAAGTCAGCGAGCAAGCGATCGGCAAGATCCTGCAGTCGCTGTTCGGGACTGTGCCAGCCACCTTCGCAACTTCGTTCACCACCTTGCGCAACGGGGTGCGCAAGGGCAGCGCCAAGCTGTGCGAACTGAGCGGTTTCGACCCTCTGCGCGAGCATCTGCAGGCGCATCCGGGGCTGTTTGAACGGGGCCTGAACAAACAGCGCGCCGAGCGCGACGAGCACCGCCGCGACGCCTTGGAGTATATCCTCGACCAAGAAATTGCCCAGCGCAGAAAGCGTTTGGTCAAGCTCGAGGGCAAGCAGGCCGCTCAGTTGGCGCAACTGCAGAGCAGTGTCGAACGACTCTTCGACTCGGTCAGCCATGGCTTGGCGCGCGACTGATCGATTCCACGCAAGGAGATTCAATATGTGGTGGCTACTGATACCCGTGATCGGCACCGTTGTCGCAGCGGTGGTCAATTCCGACAGTGAAAAGGAAAAGGAAGAAGCCGAACGCCAGGCTCGCGCCAAATCGCGCGAACAGGCCGAAGCGCGTGCGCGCAAACGAGACAGGGATGACGCCCAGACGCAGCGTAACCAACGGCTCACTAAGGACATCGACGCACAGCTAAGCGAGTTGATGACCTCGCACAAGGCCGACCTCATACTTTCAGGCAAAAGCCACGCCGGCGTGAGCATAGAAAGCCTCCGTGCGTTCGTCGCCAGCCCGCCTTTAGCCACAGCGCAAGGCCAACTCAAGGCCTTGCGCCTGCTGGCACCGAATACCCGATTCAGCCCTCAATGGCTAGAGCGCGAGCGCCAGGCCAAAGCCCTGCGCGCTGAAATTCAAGGCCTCAAACGCTTGAAACGACAACTTCTGGACAGATCGCTATGACCTGCACTCCCGCCAACCGCAGCGAACTGCTGCAAGTCTTTGCTCAGGTCGCGCAAGGGTTCAGCGATGTGCAACGCCAAGTCGAGGCACGCGAAGCGCGTCTTAAGCATGCTCTGGATGCACTGGAGCAGATTCGCACAACTTCGCCCTGGAACCGCTCTGGGCTGGCGCCCGACCACCCCTTCCTGACCTTTGCCAAGGCCTGCCAGAATAATCTGGATGAGCGCTTCGATACCTGGATCAAGAACGTCAGGGCCTACGAACGCAACACGCAGTTTCGCAGCAAATTCGGCGACTCTCTGCTGGTGTTTGTTTTCGGCAAGGTCAAGGCTGGCAAGTCTTCGCTGGGCAATTACCTGGCTTACGGCCGCACCGAACCCGATGCGCAACTGATCGCCCGGGCGCAGCCCAAGCCTGAGTTTTTCAGCGAAACGTCCACGCAGTTGTGCGAACAGACCAGCGATGCGCAAATCCGCGAAAACGGCTGTTTCGGCGTCGATGTCGTGGAAGCCACCAGTGCCATCCAAGGCTTTCGCCTGCCAGGGCTGACCTGGGTCGATTCGCCTGGGCTACATTCGGTCAACGCGGGCAACGGCGAGCTGACCAAAGACTACGTCGATGCCGCCGACCTGGTGGTGTTTCTCAGCAAATCTGAAAGCCCAGGCCGGCGCTCAGACCTGGACGAGGCCAGGGCGCTGTTGCAAAGGGACAAGAATATGCTCGTGCTGCTCACCGGCAGCGACGAAAATGACGTGGACGTGAATGACGACGGTGAGGTCGTCGAGACGCTGATCATGAAAAGCGACAGCGCACGCCAGCTGCAAATCGGCTACTTCATCCAGGCCTTGCGCGAATTCGCTCCCGACTGTTCGCTGGATGATCTCAAGGTTCAGTCCATCTCCTCCTGCTACGCCGAGCAAGGCCCCGCTGAAGAACAGCAAGAGCGCTGGCAAGCCAGCGGCCTGGGCGACTTTGCGGGAGAGATCGGTCGCCTTGCGGTTGCCGAAGGCCTGCAGATCAAGCAGCAAGTGCCGTCGAAGAATCTGCAAGCCTTCTGCCGCCAGTTGCGCGAGTCGATTGGTTTACAGCAGGCGCTGTTGAGTGAGCTTCAGAGCGAACTAGCCAAAGCGCGCAAAGAGCTGAAAAACAACACCGAACGAGTGCTCTCCCAACTACAGCAGCGCCTGCCCATGGAGATCGACAAGCTGGCCGATCAATACGCGCTGAACGACCAAGGATTTTCCGACGCGTGCTGGGTACTGTTCGACCGCCAATTCGCTGAGTGCGCCGGAGCACTCTGCGAGCCCATCGGACAGAAGTTCGAAGATCTGGGCCACACCGCGCAGAGCGTGGCGCCAGCTGACAAGGCGCTACCGGGATTTGCAGCGCGTAAGCGCAGCGTCAGCTACCAATCGCGGCGCAACGAAGGCATCGGCAAGGCCGGAGGCGGCGGGCTCGGCGGTTGGGGTGGAGCTGAGGCCGGTGCCGCCTTTGGTACGTTGCTAGCGCCGGGAGCCGGAACCATCATCTTCGGGCTCATCGGTGCAGCCCTCGGGGGCTGGATGGGCGCCAAGGCCGGCGGGGCCGCAGGCGGCCATTTCGATGAGACGACCGAGTTCGAAATCATCGTCGGCGACAACCGTGACGAAGTTTCTCTGTCTACGCGCGAACACTTCATCGACTACGCCAAAGAGCGCCTCAAGCAGCTCTACCTCCAGCTCGATGCGCTGTGCTTCGTCGATGTATCGACCTGGCTGTCGAGCCTCAGCCAGGCCCTGCAAAACCTGGACGATCTCGCTGCGCAACAGATCAACGACATTAGCAAGGAATTCGATCATGGCCCTGCCTGATTTCACTCGCGTACTCGCCACCTACGACAACGTCAATGCTCCACTCCAGCGCTGGTTGCCAGCCGAACGTGTCAGCGAGTTGGGCAAGCTTTTGCACAGCCGAGCAGCACGTGTGCGTGCGCAGATCATGGTTTATGGGCTCTACAACGCGGGCAAGAGCACGCTGCTCAACGCCCTGATGGGCCGTGCCGAAGCGCCCATGGCCGACCACCCGGAAACCTCGGTGGTGGCCGAATATCCTTGGCAGGGATACGTGCTCCTGGACACGCCGGGGATCGATGCACCGATCACGCATGAACAAGTTGCTACGCAACAATTGCAGGACAGCGAAGTGGTGCTGTTCGTGGTGGCCGCTGGCGGCACGATCGACGAGGCCACCACCTGGGAACGCTTGGTGAAAATTGTTGGCTCCGGGCGCCGAGTGATGCTGGTCGTCAACAACAAGGCCGGCGTGCAGCACGACAGCCGCGACTTCTTCAGCATCAACGACAACCTGCGCAAGTATCTGCAGAACGCCGCCCTCCCCTATGGTATTGACGATATCCTAGAGCAAGTGCCGATTCACTGGGTAAATGCCAAGGCGGCCCTGCGCGGCCGAGTGGAAAGCAAGGAGCCGCTGGTGGAGTTCAGTGGCATCCTCGAACTGGAACAGGCGCTAAGCGATTTCCTTGCCAGCAGTGACCGTGGCGTGATGTTCAAAACCTGCCACAAAGACCTGCAAGAAGCCATTGAACTGGCCCTGATGCGCCTGCATCAGGCTGGCGGCAATGAGCAGGCGCAGGCACTTGACAAAGCCCGCCTGCAGATCGACAGCGAACGTGACCGGCTGCAGAGCGTGCTGCGTCATCACCTCGACAGCCGCTGCGTACGCGCCAAGTCGAGTGTCGTAGCGCTGATCAACGATGCACACCGGCAACCCGCTGAACAGGCTGAGCAGGCCATGGAAGACGGCGCCTCAAAAGTCATCGCAGCGCTGACCGCCGACATGATGACCGCCCTCAATAACGAGTTGCCGGCCACCCAACGCAAACTTGAAGACATTGGCCAGACGTTGGCCGACAGCGCCTTCGGTGCTGCTCACGCTTGCGTGAATGGCGTGAATCGCGAGGGCAACGGCAGTGACGACAGTGGGCTGTCGCCAGCGCTCAAGGACGCCATGCGCAAGATGCCCATGGGTGACCTGAAAACGATGACAGAGCAAGGAGTGAAGAAAGCGCTGGAGCTGGGCAAAGAGCTGCTACCCACTTTGTTCAAGGGGATCGGCAAAAAGACCATGGAGCGTTGGGCCGCTATGGCAGGACGCTGGGCTGGCCCGCTGCTACAGGCAGGGATGGCCATCTACGGTATCTACAAGGCCATCAGCAGTGAAAAGGCCGAAAAGGCCGCGCTGGATCGCCAGACCAAGGCAGTCGAGGATGCGGCCAGTACCTTTGTCGAAGACTTGCGCCAAGCCTATCTGAACCAGATTGCTCTGGTGATTGGGGAAGTCTTCAAGCCGATCGATGAATGGATGGTGACCCAGCGCGCGCTGCTCGTGCAGAGCGGGCAAGAACAGACGCGAGACCAGCATTTGTTCGAAGAAGCCCTGCTGGCACTACGTCAAGCGTATTGACTCGGTAAAGGGGCGCGTACAGACGACTCGGGTAGCCTGGGCGGGATCTCAGGCTCACAGCTCCCTCCTCAGCATTATCCCTTTGATGCCGATAGCAACTAATACCAAGGATTTTGTCACCGGCTAGACGGTGGTGCCCTCACACAACTAGAACAGGAGTTGAACCCCGCTAAGGGGTCATCAGGTATCTATGGATCAGACTAGAACAATCGCCAGTCCTACCAGCCCGGCTTGGACGCACGAAAACCCCTACCTTGATGTGCTCGCACCTCGCTTCTTTGAGAATACTGACAGTTGTGACTGGGCCGACCTTCCTCGCCGGGTAGTTCGCATGTTCACCGATGTTGAGCGTCGGCACACCTCTGACGCTGAGGCATTCGCCCTAGGTGAGCAGCTCCACCAGCTCTTGAGCGACGGTGCGTTTCTGCCCAATTCACCAGTGATGATGAACAGTGAGCGCCAGAGCTCTGCAAATCTATTCGCCTGTCACGTATTGGCCCCACCGGTAGACGCCGAGGCCATGGCTGTCGCTGGTAGGATTCATGATGGTTGCGGAGGTATCGGATACGACCTGACATCGGTTGCCGACCCTGTGGCTATGACACGGTTCATTGAAAACCAGACAGCGGCGCTGAATCCTAATCGCAAGCGCAAGGCACATAGCGCAGTCACACTTCACGTTGACCATCCGCTTGTCAGCCACTTCATCGACATGAGCAGTTCCTTGGAGATAACTCATACCAATGTCGAATTGGACGGAGCTTTTTTCGCGGCCCTGGATCAGCAACTGCCGAATGCGGTAGCAATCTGGCAATCCGTGTGCTCTTCGATCTACGACACTGGGCGGCCAGCAATTGCATTTGGCGAGCACAAGTCACTGCGGTCGCCCAATGGTGAGCGCCTGATCCTGAACGTCTGCGGGGAGTCATTGCTGCGGGAAAACGAGTCATCTTTGATTGGCTCGTTAAACGCTTCTCGCTTTGTCACCCGAGGCGTATTCGATGCTGATCGGTTCAAGGCCGCGGTTGAGATAGGCGTTCGATGCCTCGACAACCTCCACGACATTCAGGACCACGCTTCGGCGACCGTCGGTGAACGGTGCATGCAGAGCCGCAAGATCGGGCTCAGCGTTATGGGCTTCGCCGATGCGCTTCTGATGATGGGAATACGGTATGGGAGCTCGGAATCGCTGGATTTCGCTGCCTCTATCATGGGCCTGGTACAGGCTACCGCCAAGGCTACTAGCGAAGCATTGGCTTCTACCCGCGGTAGCTGTGACCCTACCCTACTTCGAGTCGGCGAGCCGCTGCGCCGAAATGCTTCGCTGATGGCGATCGCCGCAAACGGGACCCTCAGCTTACTCTGTAACGTATCAGGCGGTATCGAACCTCTTTTCAGCTATGTTTCCCGCCAGACCGTCGAGGGTCGCGTGATTAACCAGGTTCAACCCACGCTCCGCCGACTACTACGCGAGCACGGCTTGTCTGAATCCATGATCGATGAAATTGCCATGTCTTTGATGAATGGTGCTCAGCCTGAGGATCTCAAGCTGATACCGAGCAAAATCAGCCAAGCGATGGTGCGCGCGCACGATCTGAGTCCGGCCGACCATATTCGTACCCAAGCTACCTTTCAGTCATTCATTGATGGAGGCATCTCAAAAACGATTAACCTGCCGGCCAACAGTACAATAGATGACATCGCGGTGGCCATTCTTGAGGCCCGTGCCAGCGGCTGTGTGGGTATCTCGCTTTACAGAGACGGCAGTATCAGCGGACAACCTTCCCAAATGGCTGGTGCGAAGCCTGAGGAGTCAGGGGAGGTTGCCACTTGACGGTTCCATTCTTTGTTTCTTTTGACGGTCCGAAGGCTACCGGCAAGACCACAGTTCTTAATGCGGTTGCCGAGCGATTACGCGCCTGCGGCACGCACCAGGTAATCCAGCTGTGTGAAAAGGAACTCGATCCCTATCGACCCGAAACCTTGGAGATGATCAAGTCGCTTACGGCCAACCCGAGCACTGACTTGGAGCTTCTGATTTGTGAGCGTCTTGCCGATGGCCGAGCCTGGATCTCAAGCAATGTAGTGTTGCAGCAAACGGATAACGCGGTTGTTCTTATCGACCGTTGGTATCCGTCAGACGCTGCGTTTCGACGACTCGTTAATTTTCCGGACATTCTTAGGATGAACCTCGATCGCAGCGTGGTGACGCCAGACCTGCACGTGGGCGTTCTAGCACCACCGAAAATATCATGGGAACGGGCTGCCGGTCGCGCCAGGGGCCTAAGTAGTGTGGTAATCAAGAATTACAGCGAGCATGAAGCCTGCTCCGCGGCATTCGAACGTGCTGTAGAGGGGTATGGATGGTTTACCTGCCAAAACGTGGGCACCGTCGAAGTCTCGGCTGACCTTGTTGTCAGCGCGATAGCTGCTGGTAGATCGCGTTCCTAGCCAAACTCAAATTCGAGCTGCTGGAAACTACGATCCTACCAGTTGGAATGCCGGCGATTTGCTGTGAAGCGCCCCTGACTTCGTAGACACCTCCAATCCAAGCAGACTAATTAAGCGGATGCAAATATTGGGTCGAACACAGCCGATCGGAGTTGCTGCTCTCGACCGAGAGCGGATTAGCTTGTCCTTAATGAGCCCTGCACCAACAATTCAAGAGCAGGGCTTGATCGTCCGCCTGGCAACAGAGCGGCAAAGCCAGGAGCTCTATGCCTTTGAGCAAGGTGTAAAGGCCCGATACCTCAACAGCCTGGTTGAGAAAGGGCTGGGAACCACCATCGAGGGTGGCTTGAAGCTCACCCAAAGACGCCAAGTGCGGTGCACCAGCATCTACTGAGTCCGGGCTGAGCGGAATGCTCAGCCTGAGACGAACCGACCGTGTCGCGGTGTTTCAGTGGATCTGGAAACAACAGTAGGCACACCCTCCCCGTTGACCGATACTTCCATCACCACACACTGTTGCACTCCGAATGCGGTGACGGAACACTGATGACAACCCTAAGTAGGCGCCCACCTGAAATCTCCAAGCGAAGGCCGCTCAAGCCCTTCCCTCGGCCGCGAGAGCGCCTTCACGGCTACCTCGAGTGGGTAAATCACGTTCGATCCTTTGACCAGTACCTGCAGGTCGACATCGAGCAACTGCGCCAGCAACGGTTCAACGCTTGGCTACATGACGGGCTAACCCTGCCATTACCCTTTCTGGGTGATGACTCTCCGCGCCCCCAACTCGCGCTTCACGACCCTGGGCCACACGTCTACAGTCCCTCGCCGGCTGAAGCACCGCGATACCTCTATGCGCTGGAGGTGGCAGATCTACTGGAGTTCACTGAAGAGGACATAGCTGCCGCCTGGGTCTACAGAACAGAGTCTTGTGGCTCTGTGGAGGCCGCGGCGGAGCTCTACGCGCTCTACCGTCTCGTCACCGGTACCGACGACTATTACGCCGGCGAAACCGCTTACCTTTGGCACCCAGAGGTCGTAGCGTTGTTCCGTGACATGGAAGAACAAAGGCCGGCTTCACTGACTGATTTAGTTGATGACGCCGCGCTTGACCTTGACGCCGGCAGCGCTGACGCGAACCTGTACGACCTGCACGCGGTTCGGGAGCTGGGCATCGACGCGCTGCGACAAGCTTGGGATAACCGTCCTGACAGCTTCGCCTCACTTGAAGCCGCGGCGGAAACGCTGGCCATCCTCCGCGCCCTGAAGACCGAATCGACGACCAAACCTAGCTACAGGGCGATGCTCTCCCACGAGCTAGTGATTGACCTATCCAATGCGCTTCCTCTAGAGAATCCTGGCGCGGGATCCCTGACAGCTCCCCTGCCTTCACGGGAGCTCGAGCTGCTGCATGCCGATCGGCGGACGATGCGCGCACAGGTTTCTGTCGTAAGGACTGGCCAGGCGAATTTCCGCGAAGGCGTGATTACGCGATATGGCGGGAGGTGCTGCATCAGCGGCTGCGACATCAGCGCCCTGGTCGAGGCCGCACACGTCATCCCGTACAGGGGCGATCAGTCGGATGATGTGAGCAATGGACTATTGCTCCGGGTAGACCTGCATAGGCTCTTCGACGCGCACCTAGTGTCGATCAATCCGGAAACCCTCGAGGTGGTGGTCGCTAACTCCATCGATGACCCTGTGTACAGGGCCTATCATGGGATACGACTGTTCAGTTTCTCGCCCAGGCCCAGGCTGTTGTTCCTCGAAACACACTACCGTGCTTTTAAGGCACTGGCACGCTAGCCAGGGTCGGGCTAGCCGAACCACTTGAAGGATGCCGGGCTTCGCTGCACGCGCGGCCAGCCTGGCCGAAGAGGCTGGGCTCACAAAAACCTGTTTTCACTGGTCCGAATTTGCAGGCGCGGAGGCAGACCTGCCCTCAATGCGCCGGCTGGTCTCTTCGTCGGCAGCGTCCCCAACGTTAGAGACCTGGACCTGGATCTATCTGAGTCTGTTTATGGGAGAGGGTGTGCGTGCCAGCACGATGAAGGCCTACCATTAAGGTGGCGGTCATCACTGAGAAGAGTATGACGATGACATCGGTGGCGGGCTGTACGCTGCCGGCGAGGAAGAACTGATTGTGCTAGTCCTGCAGGCGGCACTCAATGAAGTGGCTAGGGCGAGGGCCGGAGAGCTGTGCAAGCGGCTTGGAGCTGCCCATGAACCAGCGAGCCAGGAGTGCCCCTTCTAGGCATTATCACCGTTGAGCGAAGGCCTGTCGCTATCTGGGTGATATGGCTGCGACACCCGAGGTGTGGGCAAAGCCCATTGAACTCTCACGAGGTTCGAGGATGTTGCGGAGTACGTCACAGTTAGTTGGGGCGACGTCAGCCCCGCCGCTATTTGTCGTTCGCCTTGCGGTAGACCCAAACCACGCACGCGCCCCCCAGAATCATTAGCCCCAATAGATCGCGACGAAAGGAATAGATGGCTTGACTGGAGACAGAGTCCGACCAGGCTTCGTGACTAATCCGACTGAGTGAACTGACGTTTTTCAACAATATCGCTTGCTTGCCTGACCACATGCACAAAATTCCAATCCTGCGGATCTTCCCCTTGGGCAAGGCGGGTGACCCTGGATTGCTCGTCCTTTGGAATTCGATCACCCCAAACGGACTCTACGAGCAATCCTTTTTTCCTAAGGCCACGCGCCTTCACGAATCGCTCATCATCGGCAATCTCGATGGCCAAAGCCTCGAACACTGACTCCAGCTTCGCAGCATCGGCTGCGACCTGAGCCGCAAACCTGTCTTGGTGCCCTTCGATGAACTCGCCCAGGTAGTCGGTCAACTCATCGTACCAGTCGCCATCCAACACGCAGAGCCTGGCCAGGCCATGGACCGAGTAGGCGTACCTCAGTCGGTGGACGAACCCTTCCCTGGACTTGAACGCTTCAGGCAGAACCTCAAGGCATTCATCGATGGTCGGCCTGAGCGCATTCTTACGATTGAGCGAGGTCTCCCGCCCGCCGGCGTTGATTATCTCGATACTGATCGTCGTTCGTGCATCGAAGTGATGTTGGGAGTAAAAAATCAAGGCGGGGCGATCGAGTGATATCGCTGCAGCCATCGCTGCCGGATCGAGCAGCACAAAGCATCCTTCCGAAAAGCTGACTAGCTCAGCCTCAATCATGGCCACGCCCACACTGCCGGCGGAATCAAGCAAGGGCTTGGCTAGCTGCTCAAGATCATCTGGCACTACTGATTTGTTGCTCATTGGGCCTCCTGCTCGAGCATATTGCTTGTTGGTACCACTTAGCCCTTCTTCCACCTGTAGATTGAAGCATGGGCTTGCACCGCCCCTACCGCACAGTGCACCGGTTCGACGCTGGCGGGGGAACGCCCTACTTGCTCTTGATCGCGGTAAGGCGCACGACCTCGCAGTCAAAGCCCATCGGCTTCCCAATGTCGGTTGCAAACCGGATCTGGGTATCGAGGAGCCTGTCATTGGTCTTCACCTCTACAAACTTGATTTCGTCGTCAGTGAGCACCATCAGATCAGGCCAGCCGGCTCGGTAGTCGTATGGCGCGACAGAGAAGACCTCCATGAGATGCGCCAGCTTGTCGTTACCGATTCTCTGGTAGAGATCCAGCATGAACTCATGCCGGACACGTGGGAAATAGTTTCGCAGATGCGCGTTATCCGCCAGTTCAGCAACGTTGCGGGCCAGGGCATTCGGTTTAATGGTCCGGACGGTTTCAACAATCTCAGCGGTGTGCTCGGCCTGGATGGTCATTTGCGCTTCCAGGAACCGAACCACAGCATCGTTTCTGTCGTTGAAGCTGTTGTACTTGGCCAGCGTCTCCAGAGCTGCAGCCTTCAGCAGGAGCAGAGCAGAACCGCCCTCGCAGTAGCTCACCCGCGCTCCCGCGTCGGCATACGTCTGACCAACGATTTCCTCCGGCAGTCCAGGCGGCCCACCATCGATCGACCAACTGCGTTTGTCATGCTTGCGAGCGGACAGGTCGGTGATCTTCCAACCGATGCTTTCACACTGTTGAGCCAGGGTTGCCTTAGGTGCCTTCATGACGGGTTCCGCTTCCATCTGAGTTTTTAAGGTGCTGAGTCAGCGCGGGAAATGATGCGCAGTAGAGACACTGCGGCCGAGGGGCGCACTCGCCCAAGACAAGGTTTCAACCACTGTCCTGCGCTCGTTCGGGCCGGCAGTCAGGGAGTGGATCATAGGCATATTCGACTGCCTGATCCATCAGGCCAAAGGCAAAAGCACAGACAAAAAGTCAGCCACGTGTGGACCAAAAACTATGCCTGTGCGGGGTTCTGATACGCCAGAACACACCTGAAAATGGGCTCTACCCACTTCTCAGGAGAGCTTCACATGGGCGCCACCGTATCCACCAAGAAGCTAGTCGCAGCCTTCCGCAACCCGGCCGGCGAACCACGCTAGGTACTGTTCGAGCAAACCTATTCGAAAAATTTTTAACCACTACAGCTCCGGCTGTCTGTACAGCGGTTCACGGCCAACTCGCCGAATTTCTCGGACATCGGCGACAGCAGTTGAGAATCATTGCTGGTCGGTAACCACGACCGTATCAGGCAGGATGTAGAACACAAGGTTCACAAGCAGTCGCATTACCCCGCGAAGGTAGTTGTACATGGCCGGTCTTTGCGCATCAGTCGGGGTATCGAATGCTTCAGTCGTAACCTCAATGACGCCGGCTGCTGCCAGCAACAGCGCCGGTAGCGCAAAAAACCTAGCTGCTTCCAATTGCTCCGCACAGGCGAGGCTGGTAGTTTTTTGGGTTACAAGGGTGTTACTGCTCGAACCCAGGCATCATGGACTGCTGTGCAGGGTCATAGTCCCACTGCCCTGCCCAGGTATGTCAAACTGTCGTGGATGTCGCCAGTGCCCGCGCCTCCTGCGGGCCGACAAGGACGCCGCACAGTATGAGCAGATACTTCGATCACCTAGCTGACCAGTTGGCCAGTAAAATTAGTCAGGCCAAGGTGTACATCACCAAGCACAACCCCTCAACGGGAGCGTTGGCTGAAGCCGTGCTGCGTGAGTTCCTCCAGGAACACCTGCCTGGCCAAGTGAGAGCGGAACAAGGCTTCATACTGAGCCCAGATGGTGGGCTCTCAAAACAATGTGACATTCTGATCTATGACGCCCATCGATACGCCCCTTTCTATCGAGCTGGCGCAGTCGTGGTGGTCCCGGTGGAAGCGGTAATCGCCGTGATCGAAGTGAAAACCTCCATCAACAAGCGCGCCTTCGAGGAGGTGATCAAATACTTCGAGGCGTTCGACTCCGTGAGAGGGACCTATCGTACCTACCTATTTATGTTCAACGCGCCACAGATGGGGACCCTGTCCAGCTGGTTCCATTGCTATCCGCATCCGGACGGCAGGACCGAGTTCGATCACGATACTTTCTGTCGTCTACCGGATGAGATCACGGGCCTTGATTCTTCCTACCATCTGAAGAAAGACATGGTGATCGATCGCAGGGATGGCATGGGGTACCTGTCCTACTTCTACCATGACCAGGAAGGTACTGCGATCAACGCATTGGAACTGTTCTACCTCTCGGTTTATAGCGCCGTCGAAGACTACGTCCAGTCACAGATACCCTCAGAGCTGGCGCCGCGAGCCGCCTACCACCGCAACAAAATCTCAAAACAGATCGAGGCCATTGACCTGTTCCCTATGTGACCATGACCAGGAAGGGATGCGCCGAGCCCAGGCAATGTCAATGAATGACTACCTACCCGAGAGCAGATAGATACGAAACCTTCACTATTGGAGATAAGTTGAGCAATAGATCCTCTCCAAGGCGCTCGAGCAACCACAGCGGGTGGGTGGGCGGCATTACGAGACTGGTTGCTGCCGGGCCTGGAATCGATTACAAGACCGCTTCCTAGACCGCCCGGAACTGGCACGACTCCGATGACGTTGAGATCCTGGACATCCACATTCTGCGCGTCAACCAGATGCTCCTCAGCTAGTGTTCCTTCATCTCCGCCGCGAAATAGGCCTCCATCAGGTCGGGGGTAGCCTTCTGGAATAATGCCTGCACTGGCGACAGGGTGTATCTGGTGATCATTCCTTCCCGTATGAAACCTGAAGCTCGAATCCCCGCCCAGAACAATGCGAGATTCTTGTCGCCGGTGCACAGCATGACTTTTTCATCGGGGAAGGCGGCGTACAGGCGCATGAGTAACTCAAGTGCTCTCAGATCCGCCAGGGCATTATACGCATCGGCTTTTGAGTACTTGGCTGACGGTTTGATAAGGCGCTTGGCAGGGCTCGGGCCCTTGACGACAACGACCATGCTCAGAGCTGCGAGTACGACCAGCGAGCCCCTTGTAAGCCCACACTTCTGTGCCGTTTCAAGCACCCAGTGCCAGGCTTCCGGCCGCCGGCTGGCGCTGACGGGAGCTTGAAGTTTTGGGGCCACCAGGCATAAGAACTCGACTTGCCGGTCAAAGCTGCTGCGCATATCCGAGACTAGGCCGATCACCCCCTGGACTGCTGCGTCCGGCACAATTTGCACATCTGGCAGCGCGTCAAGCAGCTTCTTTTGGCCTCAGCCCACTGATCGAGCACCCGCTCCGGCGTAGGGATATCCCGTTCATTACCCTCCATAGCGAACAGCCCTGGATTGATCCGAACGGCTTTGCCCTGAAAGATGTCCAGGAAATCATCCCCCGAGAATCTCTTCACCCCGTCCCGGTACCGAGCTGCTAGATCTTTGATCGTGCAGCGATCAGGCAGCACCGTCATCCCCTCACGCAAAGCCAGGCCAGATGGAAGCCACCCGCCGCGGACAAGGCCGATTGCTTTGCTCGCATAGTGGCTCTCGAGCGGGGCATTGACCATACCCTCCGTTGCGATCGGCAGATCAGGATAGTTACTCTCCACGACCCGAGCACCCGTGACTCTCAATGGAATCAAGATCGGGCCGTCGAGGTTAATTTTCTCGAGGTCCTCATACCTCAAAGGCTGAATCTCACCGCCCTCAAAGGTTGCCGATCGGCCGGTGGTTTGGCCGAACTCATCCTGCTCATGAAAAGCCAAGCCCCCCACCACCATCGATTCCCTTCTGTCATTCATGTCTTTTGCTCCCAATTCGCGCCGCACGCTGCGATGTTGCCCGCGCCTTCACCACTCTGCGAGAGCTGCATACCAAAGGCCATGCAATCCCTCAGTTGCATGCCATCCATGCGAACTGCAATTCCGCAAAAAATTTTTGCAGCCATGATCACATTGGCCTGCTGTCGGCGGTGCTTACGACATCTCTTTTAGTACAGTGCCTAGCCATGTCGCCAATCAGGCTTCAGTAAGGGATGTTGACCTGCAGCTGTTGAACCTGCACCGATTGCGCGTGAATTAGGTGAGACAGAACTCGTCGCTCTTTGACAGCAGCCTGCTCAGGGTAATCCGCGAAGCGGTCGTTGCTAACAATGAAAGCTCCAGCATCAAAAGCAGCGGCGGCGAGCAAGCCTTCATCAGCCCTAGCCCCGTTACACATTACACTGACACGCGCCTGTGGAAACTGCGCCTGCAGCTCAGACTCACTTGTGGAAAGCTTTGAACAGATCCCTGGGTCAAACATCACGACCACCTTGTACAGCTCGCTCAGATGCGGGACGAGAGCCGTGACTGCGCCTAGCCCTATGAAGGTGGACTTCCCGTTTTCAGCCGGCCGGTAGCATAGGTTGTTCCCATCTAGGATCACCGTTTCAATCGCATTATCGAGGAGGCGAAGGTTGTCCTCGACGCGCACTTTCTTTTTATCGAGGTCAATCTCGTAATGGCCGCGCTTGGCTTTCAGCTTTCTGAGGATGTTACGCGGACTCTCATCCTCGAAGCTCTCCTTACATGCCTGGTGAATTGCCCATCTCTCCGAGCTGCTCGAGCTACGTGCCAGAGCACGCTCAAAACCCTCTGCCTTGGCGATATCATTTTCGAGCATCTCCAGCTGACGGGAGCTGTGCTGCCATTCCCGGACTGCTACACCGGCCATCGCTTCCCACTTGTTGCTCGCAATCCTCGTGCTCTCCATTCTGATACTCAACTGCTGGAGTTCACTGGTCATTCCAGCAACGGTTGCGGTGGCCTCGAGGAGGTTAAACTCGCGGTATCGCGTCAAATTACCAGCCAGAAGCTTTTCCCCGGGCTCATGTTTGGCAAGCTCGGCCTCTGCTTCACACCGTGACTGCGACAGCATTTCTAGCCGTTTCGCCAGTTCCCCCGCTTGGTGCTTTGCAACCTTCTGGTCAGCGGAAAGCCACAAGCTGGCCAGCCAGCTGTCAGCCCCAGAAGCCTCATCCAGCTTCGCCTTCTCTCTGCGGATCGACTCGCTGCTCGTACTCAACAGCTCGAGGCGTTGTCTGACCTCAGTATTGATCCGGGTCAGATGTGCCAAATCGGTGCTGGCAACGTCACAATCAAACCCTTGGTACCAGGTGCATTCGTTCTGCAGTTTCTGGATCGACTTTTTGATCGACTCAGCTTGCTCATTCTGTGCAGCCAGAAGTGCTGCGTGCTCATTGCGGTACATGATCATTCCCTTCTCTATTGATTGCGCTTAGCCGACGTTTGGCCCGGGTTTCGCTGTCCCGCGCGGTAAACGGCCTTGGCGCCGCACTGAAACGCAACGACGGCCAGGGCACCAGCCGCCACGCAGATAGCATTTGTGATGAGAAACTCCAAGGGCGATATCGTGGTGTTCATGCTCAGGTCCTCGCCTTGAGGCTTGCGCCACAGCTAGGACAAAACTTGTTTCCTGCATCCACCGGCTGCGCGCATGCGGGACATGCGTTAGCCAAAAGCATTTTTTGCCGCATGTGGCCAATCTGGATCACGCAAGGCACAGTCACTCGATATGCCGGGCTGGCCAGGTCAAATGCAGTCCAGATTCCAGTAATCGCCCATCCGACTGGACCTGTGAGGACTGCAAACCCCCTTCCCATACCTGCTGCACCAGCAAACGCTACGCTACGGCCGACCAGGCTTGTCATTGTTGCACCCGCGACGGCCGCAGTGAGCTGGTACGTGCCTGTTGCACTCAGGCTTGCAAGCAATGTAGCGAGCGCGCCTGGCCCCATCCCAGGTCGGTAGGTGCCACCCAGAGAGTCGAAGAATGTTGCTTTATCTTCTTCGCTCATGCGGCTCATCGACTGCTCCACTACCTTGCCGATGATGGCCAACTCCATCTTCGCGCAGTCAGATCCTTTGCCTACCCCAACATGCGAAGCAACGTCCCCGAGCAGCTCCTTGTAAGGCACACCACTACCACCACGGAAGATGTTCATCAGTGAGTTGCCGCCGAAACGGGACAGCTCTTCAGCTATCAAACCCCGCTCGAAGTCAGTTATCTGTGTGTCCTTCGCCTCACTCAGCTGTCGGCATACTGTTGAAGACAGAGAAATGCGGCCCTTACCGCTATCAGTGATTACATCGATCAGCAGGCTGAGGTCGTCGGCGCCAGCGGTAGAGAGAACATCTGCCAGGTCGGGATCCTGAATCATGGACATGCGGGTACCTCCTCAGTTGTTAATCGAGATTTGTTGGAGAATGTGGGGTTTTGTTACTGACCATCGCTCCTGCAATCGCCGCAAGCCAGGCCCTGGGCTGCTCTTGGTACACTTGACGCAGCATTAGGGCATCCAAGCGATGGCAGCGACGCCGGCGCCATTCATCGCGCGCCATGGCTCTGTCTACCTCCGCGGAAGCTCCTATGCCAAACGGGCGTTGATCCGGGTGTACCTTGCACTCCCGCAGGACCTTTTCAACGGGGTTGCCAAGGTGGAGCTTGTCCTCACTCTGCAACTTCACCGCGGCGGCGAGGAAGTCCTGGCAACTACCGATCGCTTCGGCAAGCGCCAGCCAATCCTGGGGGCGCATCAAAAGAAATGCTGGCGGCACGTCCAGAATTTCAGCAAGCTTCTCAATAGTCTGCAGGTCAGGGTTTGGCTCAACCTCGCCCTCCGCCTTCAGCGCACGTACAGTGCTCCGGGCAATTCCTTTTTCGCGCTGTATGTAGGTTGCGGTGATTGGTCCAGGGCGACCGCTATCTCGCTGCTTGCCACCGACAAACAGCGCTGCGTTCAAGTTGTCTCTGAAGTAGTGGCCCAGAGTGAGCGATGGTGCTCCTCCGATTTCGACTTTTTCCATGATGGCCTCTTCCGTTTCTGATGTCGGAAGAATATGCATGGCTTTCTGCCACATCAATTCATCTTGGAGCGTTGGCACTCCATCTTGTCAGGCAGATGGAGCGCAAGCGCTCCATAAAACCTATTTTTTTACTCTCCTGCTGGCTCGGCTCTCTCGTTTGGCCGCCTTTCCTTCCTCGTAACCGGACTCTTTTCGTACTTTCGCAGCAGCGCCAGCGTCAGTAAGGTCCAGGACAACAACAGATGTTATGGCCCTTAGCTCTGCCGGCAACTGCCCCTCAAGTGCGACCTTGAGTGCATTAGGTGTGTCAGGCGTGGTGCCCTCCGGCGATGCCGGGATCTTCAGCCCCTTCCCGAACCAAAAGACAATGTAGATCCCCTGCCCTTCAGTGCTCGGCGCCTGTGTATAGGTTTGAAGCTGACCGCTATGCCCGTACCAGAGGTGACTGTGGCCTGAACGTTTTGCCTCGAACGGTAGAGACAAGGTCCCGTGCGTGACCACCATGTCAGCCCGAGTCCCTCCTGCAGACGCCACCTCTGGAGATACCTCGAAGTCACCATAAACCCGCAGGCGATCACGAAGCTTATCGGCTAAAATATCGCGGCAATCGTTCTCTGGCTTAGGCGCATCTTCATTCCAGTAAAGGCTCCAGATGTTCAATGGCGAAGACTGGATTTCTGCTGCAACCTTGCGCAGCTCCATAAGGGTCAGAGCTCGCAGATCACTGACACTGATGGGGCCTTTGCTATCAATCACTTTGGCTAAGTCAGCCGGGGTAATCAACGAACAATCCAATGCCCGGGCGTCACGACGGTAGACCTCGAGGTCATGCCTGAGCAGCAGCTCCCAAGCCGTTCCCTCCGCAGCGGCAACCAGCGACTTCAGGACACTTTCCGCCTGTCTCTCACCCGAAAGCCTGATCGACTTCATCACCTTTGCGGTGTCGATCCTGATGCGATCGTAATGCCCTTCCATTGATGGCGATCGGGCGATGAAAAACCGAATCAGGAGGGCGCTGATGCTGATCGTAGTAGAAGGCTCAGTACTAAAGCCTTTTAGCGGGTAGTCGTCGACGATCAAACGGTGGATCGTATGGTCATCGGCCACCTCCAATGCTCGGGTGAAGTCATCACTGAACAAGCCCGGCTCAATGCAAACGCCGAAGTATGCCCACTGAAGTCGATCCGAGATGATGGTGGAATAGAGCCTACCCTGAGGCTCCTGCTTGCATTGCTCGACCAGGCGGTCAATGAAGGTTCGAGCGACCGAGACTAGCTCATCGAGGTCAAGGTTCATCCAGGCTAGATTTTGTGCCGCGTTCAGCAAGCCTCTGTCGACCATGTCTGGTTGCCGTACAAGTGCGTTTACGGCCCACGCCTGCAAATCACCAGCCCGCGGCTTCTCTCCGAGCTTTTCCAGTAGGGTGCGCCAAGATCCGTCATTTACACGGGAGAGCTGAGCGAGCGTTTCTGGCTCTGTGCGGAAGGCGCTTTCAAGCAAAGTGATGCACTGGTCCTCAAGCCTATCTTTGAGGTAGGAGCTTCTCAGGTACTCGGCAGACAAGTACACCCTGATGATTTCTACGGTCGACAATCCAATGAGGTCACGACCCTTGTCAATCAGCAATGATGCCCGGGCTGCGAGATGCACCCCTGTAGGAGAACACTGACCCTCGACAATCCCGTCGGCTACCGCACCAGCAAGCTTCTCGCCGAAGGCTTCATTCAGCGCTTCTGTTCCGTTGCAAGCCACAAGAGGCAGGGGCGAATTTCCAGCATAAATCTCTGCCCCCCAGTAGAAGAGCTCGCTTAATTGGTCATCGGTGATTGTTTCAGCTGTCTGGCAAACCTTGATTCTTCGTTGTAGCTGGGCCTCCACACTATTGGCTGCACGTGCTTGCAGGATCGAAAGCTCCTCCTCATGTGCAGTGATAGCGGCCCTGACCGTAGATACTACTTCTCGGTCTAGGCGTGCCGTAAGCAAGGCTGGAAACCAGTCAGGCGTTGCCTCACCCTGCCGCAGAACCCAGGCCACCACTTGCCGTCCAACATAAGCGCCCCCTGTCCTGGCCAGCAGTTGACTTGAGTTCAGAAGCAAACTGACGGACGCTGCGGTGGGTGAAATGCCGAGGATCCGCAATCCCATGCCAATCGAGCCACAATCAGCAATCTCAAGGTCGGTAACAGCGGCGATTTCAGCCACTAGGTCATCAGCCACACCCCGCGATTCAATGTACTCACGCGCGGCACGGCTGAAGGGGGAGTCATCACCAACAATCAAACCTGTTGCGATCAACAGGCAGGCGAACTCTTCAATAGTTGGCTCAAACTGCGTAACAACGGCAATGCCGAGGTGGGAGGCAAATGTTTGCTGTATCGACCCCTTACCTTTCGCAACGCGCCAGTTTTTCGGGTCTTCTGTAATCAACTCGCGCCATGATCTCGGCGCTACATGCCATGCAGCATCTCGTAGGGCGTAGGTGATAGTGGGGGTGGGGCCACCCACATTTCTCAAAGTGTCATAGAGAGCGGTGTGCACCGCCATCAGCACTTTCAATAGCCGATTCAAATCAGCCAGGTTCAGTTGCTGTGAAGGGATAGCGCAGAACAGCTGGG
Organism: Pseudomonas sp. NY11955; assembly: GCF_048068035.1. Lineage (NCBI taxonomy): Bacteria > Pseudomonadati > Pseudomonadota > Gammaproteobacteria > Pseudomonadales > Pseudomonadaceae > Pseudomonas > Pseudomonas sp. NY11955. Next base: position 205,177 of record NZ_JBLUPS010000008.1, on the reverse strand, counting down.
CCATCGAGCGCAGGTTGCCGTAATCATGCTCCGCCATATGGCAGAGGTGCTCAATGTTCGTCCAAATCGCCTCAATAGTAGGCTGGCCGCAGTGGAGCCAGGCTTTGACTGCTGCGCGCCGGCACCACTCAACCCCAGCTTGACTCACTACCATGCCCCAGCAGACATCAGCTGCAGCGGCATGGGGCTTACCTACAGACAGCGCCTCCAAGAGCATATTGATGCGGTAGCCTGACGTCTCGTCGGCCAGCATCCCTATCACCTGGCTAAGCATGTCATCAGTGATGAGGCCCACCGTTGTGATCTCTGCTGGTGCCCACTGGTTGGGCGCCCACCGGAAGAAAGGGTCTCTAGAACCCACGTCCCTGAGAACCGTTAACCTCGCCTCGACGGGCAATTTTGCCGTGTCGCCGTGAAGAAGCAATGAATCCGGGTCTAGTTGTGCCAGTCTCATCGCTTCATCTGAGCGTCCGAAGCTGACCAGGTGACCTGCATACCACGCATAGAGGGGACGCATTCCGTCCGCAGGTAAGCCGTCTGCAGACACGATGAGCGCCAGCGCGCGTTCAGCATGGAGCTTCGCGTTGCCAACCTCGCTAGTGACAAGCCTTGCGAGGAAACGTCCGGCGAGAAATTCCTGAATGCTACGGTGAAGCGGCTGGAACACGTCCCCGGCTTTGATAAACAACGCGGTGTCCAACACTGCTGTCAATGCAGTGCGGTCGAGCCTCAAGTCGTCACACGTGACCGCGGTGTCATCTGTAAAAACGGAAAGCTTGATCCGATGCCTGCCTGACAACAGCAGTGCCAGGCCGACGCGGCCGGCAATGTCGAGCCTGGCGTCCATCGTGAGGGTGGCAAGCTGGCCATCTTCCTGTTTGATATTGTTGTGCTCAAACGCCAGGTGCTCAACGCCAGACCGGTAAAGCTCGAATCGCGTCAACTCGGCGGGTGACTCTATGTCGGCCTTTGTGAGGAATTTCAAACCCAGAGGCGTCATCGTGAAGGCAGTCGAACGTATCACCTCCAGCCTGGCGAGGAGTGCTGCCGGATCTACGCAGCCAAACGCATGAAGCACTCTGACTGCCTCTTGCTCCGTTAAAGGAAGCAATTGGGCAACTGCAGGGGCCACACCAGTTGAAGCTCCCCTATCACCGAAAGCCTGACTGAGGCGCCCGCCTTCGTTCCAGCTTTCAGCCCGGCAACTTACCCGCCACCTGACGTCCGGAGTGCGCTGTAATGCCCTTGCGATGCCCCTGGCCTCGTCCACCGGAATCTCATCAAGGGCATCGATGTAGATTGTCGAACCGGGTGTAAATTGCTGCTCAACCACGGCAAATGCAGGGTGACAGGTTTCTCCCTCCAGCTGGGCTAGCTGGCTGAGCGCCACGGACTTGCCCATACCAGGGGCACCGAGGAGCACAATGAATCGTTCGCTGAGCAGGCTGCTCAGCGGCCGAGCGTCTCTAGCTTCATCAGCAGCAGTACCGGTCGTTATGAGGCGGTCAAGTGGGGCAATGGTCATGTGGGTACGGGCCAGGCTCAATCGAGCCCGGCATGATACAAGATGCTGGGCCCGGCTCGGGTAACTGGAGTCATTCGGCGGTGTGCCGCGCCAGGATCCGTGCAATCTCGCTCAGGTGAATTCTGCGCGCGCCCTCCTCGAGTTTTTCAGCCTCCTCCCAAATATCGCTGATGCTGGACCCCAATTCGAGCGCGAGCGCCTCACGCTGAGCCCGCTTCAGGCTATGTCCCATTAAGGTCGATGTTGGCCTGGCCAGGTCGACCCACCCTTCACCACCCTCATCACCGTACTGAAATGGAATTCGCAGGCCGGTCATCCTGCACACTCCATCAACCACCAGCTCCCCGTCATTCTCAAGGAAAAGGCACAGATACTCGTACTTCCCCGTAGTGTCGAGAGTATTGGGCCAGGACTCGAAATTCCAGTGCTTGCTGGCTCTACGGCCTTTCTCGCCCCCCTGCTCTGCGACAATCTGCTGGTGGTACCGATCCCTGGCCTCATCGGCCTCTTCGCAGGGGCGAGAGTTGTAAATCAGTGCATAGGCATCGCGCACCTCGAGCTCGTGCGGCAGATATTTGGCAAACGTGAATGGCCCCTTAGGCGAGTAGTCAGGTCTTGCGTTCCGATTGCGGTTATAGGCAACGATGGCGGCTTTGAGGTCATCGTCGGTGATGACCCGAGTCTCAGCTGATCTCCAGAGCTGCTCGAACCATTGTTGAGCCGCACGCACTTCATCAGTCGTGGTTGTGTGGATCCCCGCCTCCAGCCAGTGAGCGAGCTCTTGCCCCTCCAAACCAAGGCCATTTCGGCTGAGGTTGGCACTACCTACAACCAGGTTCGCTTCACCTACGATCACCTTGGCGTGCAGGCGGTCGCACTGTTGAATCTCGATATGAGGATTCTTCTTCGCCCTTTTTAGCAGGCCCTTGATCATCCAAGGGTTCGTACCGCCACTGCGCAAGTTAACGATCATCCGGATGGGTTTGGAGATCTCAGGGTGGATGTGCACATCGGCGTCTTCTCCCCAGAACGCTACCGCGACGTCCAAGCGCGGCTCTTCGGCGACTACTGTGGCTACTACTGACTGGTATTGATCAGGGCGAACGAACAATTGAAGGCACTCCTGTGAATTGTGCTGGTAACGGCCAGTGTGGCGGTGACAGCATCGTTTGGTAGGTTGCCGCCACCAGGGTGGGCCATTACTCTGCCATACCAGCAGCAACTGCCCTATGCCAAGGATCAAGGATGAACCACACCCCTCGACCAAAACGGCAGCATTCAGGTGCGAGCGATGGCATTGAGCCTTGATCCCGACACGTAGCGCGACAATGAATCGAGACGATCTGGTTCACGCCTGGAGGCAATGCTTCAAGGTAATGGAAGCGAACTGGTGATTGAGCGATGGACCCACGCAACGAAGACTTGGACGACTGAGACATGACTGACAGGAAACTTAGTGTAAGTGAACAATGGCTTGAAGCCCGGGCCCCCGGCTTTCAGCGCTTACCAGATCTTGATCGCCGCGTCATATTCGACTTCGCCTTTCTTTGGAGTCTTTTCGAGGCACAGATCATGGAGAACTATGCCCGGACTGATCGCATCCGCGAACGAATCGATGCCTGGACTTTGGACGGAACGCTAGGAGCTGAGCTCTACGACGCGGAGCTTACCTATTATCGGAGTCGTTACTATGCCGACGGTGAATTGACTCACCATTTCCCTCACCTGCAACTCCGGCCCTCAGACCACCGTGACCTCGTTCAGGCGGTTATTGAAGGGGGGAACGACACCCCATGCGACCGAATGTTGGCTCTCCTGATGATCGTCTGGCGCCTACGCAACAATCTCTTCCACGGCGCAAAATGGGCCTATGAGCTTCGCGATCAGCGCGAGAACTTCAGTCATGCGAACAGCGTTTTGATGCGAATACTCGAACGCCATGGCCAGCTCGGCTAAGAGCGCAGCCGCCCTTGAGGACCGTTTCCTAGCCAAGTTGAACGAGTCCTCCGCGCTTGATCCAGGCTTCAGGCTCCCCGAATGCGCAGCGGGGGACCGTAAGCCTCACGATCCCATCAATAAATACATCGCTGCTCAAGCGAAGCAACCGCCGACCTCAAGGTAGCGCAGCAGTGAGAGCATTTGGAACCGGAGCGTCGTCTACGCTCACGTGCCATGCTTGGCGTCCTGCCCTAGGCACCAGTCTTCAGGCATGCCCGAACAAGCCGAGAATGGCGTACACTGAAGGCCGCTGACGACCACCCTCGCCCGTGTCAGAAATCGCCAGTCGCGATCGCCCGTGCACCTGCGGCGACTGGGGGCAAAACTGGGGGCATAGCTTCAAAATAGTCTTCTGAAACCACCGCCCTAGAGCCATGTCAAAATGTTCTTCGGGGACCCTGACAGTCTTTAGGGGCTTCGCGCATGCTTGTTAGCTGATCATTCCTGCCTCTTACTAGCCCCGAAGAGCCCATCTCATCACCAACCATTCACACGAGGCCAATGAGCTGCCTCACCATTCGCCTGCAGCGCTTCATAGGCTGGATATTGAGCACCTGTTGCACAGGCGTGGTTGGGCAGAACGCGCAGGCGAGTGCCAATTGGATAAAGCTTCTCCACATCCATGCTCATACCTTCCTCAAAAGAGGCAACACCGTGCTCCTGGTTGGCGGAGCGCAGCAACAAGCCTTCGATGATCGCCCCATTCGAGTCGCATACCAGGCCATACCCGAAGTCGCACTGCTGGGACTGAGTACCCCTGTCTCGGCTCATGGCCATCCAGCCTGAATCGGTGATGATCCAACCCTTGTCTGGTTGGTGTCCGATCACGGTGGTTAGGACAGACAGAGCCAGGTCTTCGAGCGCACATACGCCAACGTTATGCATGACCAGGTCAAAGAACACGTAAACCCCAGCTCGCAGCTCGGTAACACCTTCAAGGTGCACGGCAGAAAGCGCTGTCGGCGTCGAGCCCACACTGACCTCGGGGCAAGAAAGACCTGCAGCGCGAATATTCTCAGCAGCCTTAACGCATTCGGAGCGCTCCAGTTCAGCGATTTCCTGGAGTGCTTCAAGGGTGTTCAACTTGTAGCTTTCACCGGCATGAGTCATCACGCCTTTGAGCACTGCTCCCCCCTGATGGAGGACAGTGGCAATTTCAAGAAGCAGCGGGTCATCGCTGCGAACGCCTGAGCGGTGGTGATCACTGTCAATTTCGATGAAGACTTCAAATTGCTCGTCATTGGCGCGCCCAAAATCGACGATGGCCCGTGCGCCTGCGGCACTGTCAGTGACAATGATCAGCGCACACCCAGCTCGACGCAGCTCCAATGCCTGAGCGAGTTTGGTGGGCGCCATTGCGACCGCATACAGAATGTCGGTCACACCCTGTGCGAAGAACGCTTGGGCTTCCTTGAGCGTCGAGACAGTGACACCCTGCGCCCCAGCCTGAATCTGCGCCTCGACTACCTGGGTGCATTTGGTGGTTTTCACATGAGGTCGCAACCTCACGCCAAGGCTGTTAGCCCGCTGTTGCATCCGTTCAATGTTGCGCGTCATGCACAAAACATCGACTACGGCTACGGGTGTGTCCAGGAACTCAATTGAAGTGGTCATCGGCAAATCTCTAAACGGGTTTGTAGTTGCAACTCTAGCCCGATGACTATATTTTTGGTTAACGGTAACTTAATCAAAGGTTAAGAAATCTTTAATGCTTACTTTCGCCGACCTAGAGCTCGTCACCGCAATTTCTGCCTCAGGCTCACTCAGCGAGGCGGCTCGCAAAATGCGGGTTACTACCGCCGCCCTTTCCATGCGGCTGCGCAAGCTGGAAGGTGAATTGGGCCTCAAGCTTGCGAGCCGGGATTCCAGACGATTGTCATTGACCGAGGACGGCGAGCGCCTGGCTGAAGAAGGCAAGCGCCTTCTTCAATCACTGGAAGAACTTTCTGAATCCATGATTGCAGACGACCAGCAATTACAAGGGGTACTGCGCCTTTGCGCACCTTTCGGATTCGGTCGCTTGCGCCTAGCTCCGGTGCTTGCCCGTTTTGCCAAGCTCCACCCTAAACTCAAGATCGAGCTCGACTTGAAAGAAACCCCTTGGCCAGACCGGAGCAACTGCGATGCAGTCATCCACATTGGCTCCATTTCGGATAGCTCATGGACTGCTCAGGTGTTGGCATCCAACGAGCGTTGGCTATGTGCCAGTCCGAGCTATTTGCAGAAGAACGGTGCACCCAAAGAACCTGACGATTTGGCCTCCCATCGCTGCATTTGTATTCGCGAAAACGATGAGCATGTCACTTTCTGGCACCTCCACAAAAAAGCACAGACACAGTCGGTTCGAATCCTCCCGGCCATGACTACCAACGATGGTGGCGTAGCCCGTAGATGGGCCGAGAGCGATCTGGGCCTGGTGCTGCGATCCCAATGGGACGTGGCTGAGTCGGTTGCAAACGGCGCTCTGGTGCGGGTACTACCCGATTGGCAGTTCGATACCGCGCCAATTCTCCTACTCGTCCCAACCAAGAAAAATCGATCACGGAAGGTACAGATGCTCAGCAGTTTCCTGGGCTCGTCTTTCCGATCCCCAATCCCTGAAGCGGTCTGATCTGAGCCTACCCTCAGCCCGATCAATCGCTATTCAACAAGGCTGGAAATCTTCAACCCATGAAGAAAACTACCCCCGAACAAGAAGCGCTCATTAGCCAAATGGAACAGATCGCCGAAGGCCTGAGCCAGACCTTCAGCCCATTCTGTGAGGTCGTTTTACATGACCTTCGTGACCCTGAACACGCAATCCTGGCCATCCACAACAATCTATCGGGCCGGGAGGTTGGTCACCCGGCAACCGAACTCGGGCTCGCAAGGATCGCAGACCCGGCTTACCCGCAGGTCATCGCCAACTACCCGAACCAGTTCAAAGATGGTCGTCAGGTGAAGAGCACCTCAATTGGCATCAAGGACTCAACCGGTCGCTATGTCGCCGCCTTATGCATGAACGTTGATCTGTCTCTGTTCCGTGGCCTTCAGGGAATGCTTGAACAGTTCGGCTCTTTCAGTGGAAATCGCCCGCACGAATCCCTGGAAAGCAGTGGCGCGGAGACAATCCGAGCCAAGATAGACCAGTTCGCCGCTCGCCTTGCTACCACCCCTAGGGCGCTTAAAGCAGCCGACCGAAGAGTCCTCCTGCAGGAGCTGAAGGATGCTGGTTTGCTCGAGATCAGGAAGGCGATGGAGACCGTGGCCTCCCATCTAGGTGTTTCCCGAGCGACCGTCTACAGCGACTCGAGATGATCGAACATTTCTGACCCGTGATCAGACCGGACAACCCTTGGCCCTGAGCAAAGCATTGAAGCGATCAGGGTCGAGAGTACCGTCCTCGATATCGCATGATACCGCCAATGATTGCTCGGGTCTGATCACCGCTCCCGTCAACGACCAGAACGCCCCCCGGACGAGCCATCTGGATCGCCTTCAGGGTCATCAAGTTATCGCCTGGGCGAACACGTACCGTAATGGCTGAGCCACACATAGTGCAGAAACTGGCGAGGCTGGCAGCGGCTCAGCCAGCCGCCATTACACGTGCAACGGCCTCGATCTCAACCAGGTACCCATGGTGCAGTTCCGGCACAGGGACAACGGCTCGCGCCGGGCGATGGCTCCCCAACGTTTCAGAGTAGATCAGGTCGAATGCTGGCCAATGCTTCACGCCTGCGACATAGACGGTGACCTTGACCAAATCAGCAGTGCTGCAGCCTGCAGCTTCGAGAATTGCGATGAGGTTGTTCAAAGCCAACTGAGTCTGCTCAGCGAACGAAGCCTCAGTGTTATGAGTGCCATCTGGACTCACTGGCAGTTGCCCGGAGATGTACAGAGATCCTTGATGAACCACGCCTTGGGAGTAATGCCCTGCCGGAGTAGAAGCGTCGGTGGTGCTGATGAATTTCATGGATAACCTTTTGAAGGGAGCCGGGCTGAGCTATCGACTCAGCCCGGCTTGTGATGTGAGTCAGTGGCCGTTCAAGAAGGCTTCTTGAACCTTCACTGGGTCGGTAATGCCATTGGCAATGAGCAATTGCGTAAGCACCCGAGCCTTTTGAGGATTCAGATCCATGGAGGCAACGAAGCCGCTTTTGGAATCATCCACCTCGACATCGCGGTTGACATAGCCTTTGCTCACGCGAGTAGACCGAACGACCACGATGCCTTGGGAGGCGGCCTTTTCCAGCGCGGCCAATGCCGCCTTCGAGGTATTGCCATCCCCCATTCCCGCCAGAATGATGCCTTTGGCTTTATCGGCTATAGCGTGCTCGATCTGGCTCGCATCCATATTGCTGTGGCTGTAAATGATCTCTACACGGGGCAACGGCGCTGCTTTGGGGAGAGTTAACAATTGGCTAGGCTGAACCGGTTGAAGGAACCGGACATGCCCGAGATCCACGTAGCCCTGTGAGCCAAGGTTTGGGGACTGCATGGTTTGCACACTGGTGCTGTGGGTCTTTGTGACGCCGCGTGCGCTATCGATCTGATCATTCATGACCACCAATACACCACGCCCGATGGACTGCCTATCAACCGCAACCTGTACCGCCTGGTAGATGTTGGCCGGCCCATCCGCGCCAAGGGCCGTAGCGGGACGCATTGAGCCTACCAGCACAACCGGCTTGTCCGTTTTCAGCACCAGGCTCAGGAAGTAAGCTGTCTCTTCCATGGTGTCGGTGCCATGCGTGATGACAACCGAATCCGCCTCGTGTTTATCGAAGGCCTCCTGAATCCGATGGGCCAACTTGAACCAGACATCATCGGTCATGTCTTGAGATCCGATGGAGGCAACCTGCTCCGCTGACAAGGACGCCAGCTCACCCAAGCCAGCAACCGATGAGATCAGTTGCTGTGCACCAATGGCGCCAGCGTTGTAGGCGCCGCTACCACGGCTGTCGGCTGATCCAGCAATCGTGCCGCCGGTGGCTAGCAGGAGAACACGAGGCAATGCCGCTTTTTGGGTGGATGTATTCATGGGGTTCTCTTGAGCGTACACCGGAGCCCCAACGACCAGACCAACCGCGAGTGACGCCACGACTGCTGTACGCAGCTTCTGCACAAGCGACTTACGGATGGTGGAGCTCAGGAAAGTGATAGTCATCATTTCGCTTCTCTTGTTCTTGTTTGAGCGGGGTGAGTTCAAATTGCCTGCGCCGACTGTTGGGGAGTGCCTTCGACTGAGGCCTCTTCCTCTTGATTGCCGTGCCGGCCAATAGCGGCAGTTGCAACGCCGCACCCAAAGACATTCGTCGCAGTACGGCCCATGTCCAGAATCGGGTCGACAGCCAGGATCAACAGCAAGCCCGCCTCAGGCAGCCCGATCATCGGCAAACCTGCGGCTAGGACAACCAGCGAACCACGAGCGACACCTGCCGTGCCCTTGCTGATTACCAACAAAGTAAGTAGCACTACGATCTGGTGAGCAAAGGTCATCTCGACGTTATAGGCCTGGGCGATGAACATGACGATGAAGGCTTGGTACATCATCGAGCCGTCAAGATTGAACGAGTAACCCAGAGGTAGTACGAAGCTGGTCACGCGCTTGTTCGCGCCGAATTTTTCGAGTGCTGCAATCGTTTTTGGATAGGCCGCTTCGCTGCTCGCAGTGGAGAACGCAATCAGGACAGGCTCGCGCAGGTGAGACAGCAAAGGCCTCATCCGCTGCCCGAGCGCCAAGTACCCTGCCAACGAAATCATCAGCCAAAGCAATGCGATACCGAGGAAGAATTCTGCGACCATCTTTCCGAAGGTCATGACCATATCTAGGCCGTGTACCGTCACGGTGGAGGCAATCGCGGCGAAAACGGCAAATGGCGCTACGTACATCACGTAGTCAGTCACCTTGAACATGACGTTCGCGAGCTCTTCGAGTACATCGACGATCAGCGACTTCCCTTTGCCTTTCACAAAGGCCAATGCGCTGCCGAAGAATAGCGAGAAGACAACGATCTGGAGCACCTCGTTGCTGCCCATTGCCTCGATGATGCTTCGAGGGAATACATGCGACAGGAACACAGGAAGACTCAGAGACCCGGCGCTCAAACCAGTGTTCACTGCCTGGTTGGCGTCAACAGTCAGATTCAGTCCGGCGCCAGGCTGGAACAGATTGGCGAGCACCAGGCCGATGCCAAGCGAGATCAGTGAGGCCACCAAGAACCACGTTATAGCCTTGAAACCAACACGCCCTATCGAGCCGCTACCAGACATGCTGGCCACCCCGGTAACGAGCGTTGCAAGCACGAGTGGAGCAATGACCATCTTGATCAGTCGAAGGAAGACGTCAGTCACCAGGTTGAGGTACGTAGAGAACGCCTTCGCACTGGCCGTATCCAGCTGACTATGAAGGGTGCCTCCAAGTGCTACACCGAGCACCATAGCGATCACAATCGCTTTTACAAGAAAGCGGCTTTTCATATGCACCTCTTATTATTAGAAACCCTGTCGAGCAGGGCCATCTTGTTTAGGCTGAAACACACGAACGTTTATATTTCGGCAACGCTTTGCCATCAGGCGCAATTTGCGCCCGAAAGGCATTACCACTCAAAACTTAATAAAATTACGACTGTAGAAAACGGCCAAACTTGTCAATGTCGATATTGCCACCAGTAATGATCACTCCGACACGCCTGCCTTTCAGTTCTTCCTTAAACTTGCGAACAGCAGCCAGCCCCAAACAACCCGTCGGCTCAACCACCATTTTCATGCGCTGGGCAAAGAACTTCATCGCCGCCACCAACTCCTCGTCGCTCACCGTTTCAATTCGGTTTACGCCATTCAGGATGATCGGGAATGTGTAGTTACCCAGGTGTTGCGTCTGAGCACCGTCAGCAATCGTATCCGGGGTATCGATATGTACGATCTCGCCAGAATTGAAAGACCGTTGCCCATCATTTCCTGCTTGCGGCTCAACGCCAATCAAGGTGCAGCCAGGCGAGAGTGCGCGGGTGGAAAGCGTGGTACCTGATAACATCCCACCCCCCCCCAAACCGACGAAAAGCACATCAAGATCACCCACACTCTCGATAAGTTCTTTGGCTGCGGTTCCCTGACCCGACAGAACGTCTGGATGATCGTAGGACGGGATCAAGGTCATACCCTGCTGATCAGCAAGCGACCGGCCAATTACCTCACGGTCTTCAGTGTAGCGGTCATAGAAGACGACTTCCGCGCCGTATCCCTGGGTGGCTGCGACCTTGGCCGCAGGTGCATCCGTGGGCATGACGATAGTGGCGGGGATGTGCAAGATCGAGGCCGCCAGCGCAATACCCTGAGCGTGGTTACCTGAGGAAAACGCCACAACGCCAGCTTTGCGCTGCTCATCACTGAACTTGGCCAGTGAATTAAAGGCACCCCTGAATTTGAAAGAGCCAGTCCGCTGATAGTTTTCACATTTGAAGAAAATCTCAGCGCCGACCTCTGTATTGATGGTGCGGGAGGTCAGAACTGGCGTGACATTCGCAACGCCTTTAAGGCGCTCGGCAGCGTCGACGACATCCTGATAGGTTGGCAAGGTTATTTGCATGGCTTGAGTCCTCTACTAATTACCAGGGCCAGGAAATATCGTGGCCCACACCCTCGATCTTTGCTTGCTCGAACAGTAGCCGCGCCACCGTCAGGTCTTGAAGCGCCAACCCGGTCATGTCGAAGACCGTGATCTCATCAGCGCTTCGTGAGAATTCAACTTTCCCTGTCAGTAGGTCTCCGATTTCGATCACCGGTAGTGAAGAAGCCCATTGGGTCTCACCCATTTGGGTCGCTTGGTCGCGGTCATCAACAATGACCGTCGCTTTCGCCAGTAGCCCTTCCGGTGCCTCACGCTTACCTTTGGTGTCTGCTCCCACGCAATTGATATGCGTGCCAGGTTTGACAGCCTCCAGATCGAACAGCACCTGGCCACCTGGAGTCGCGGTAATGACTACGTCACTGCTAGAGACCGCGTCATTCGACGATGCGCTGTGCTTGACTGAGCAGCGCTTGGAAAACTGCGCCTCAAACTCAGGACTCGGCTGGCCGTCAAAGGTCAGGTAAGTAACAGATTTGATGCCTGGCATGACTCTCAACGCGTAGTCCACTTGAATGGTCGCTTGAACGCCAGTACCGAACACAGTCAGCTTGGCGCTGTCGCGTCGGGCCAGAATTTCCAATCCCAGTGCTCCGGCAGCACCCGTTCGCAGGGTCGTAATGGTGTTGCCATCGATCATGCAGAGTGGACGACCAGTCGCAGGATCAATGAGCAGAATGGTGGCCTGATGCGGTTCCCCGCCCAGCGCTCGATTGGTAGGCCAGAAGCCAGCAGCCTTGAACCCCAAAACACCCTGACTAGAGATTCCACCAGACTTGATCCCGAAAATTCCACCGGTACTGAGCGCTTCTCTCACGATAGGGAAAACCTGCCCCTCGCCTGCACTGTGCAGGTAGAAGGCCTCACGTACCGCAAAGAGAATCTGCTCGGGTAGAACCAGCGCATTGACGCTGTCCCTATCCAGAATTTTGAGCGTTTCGATCTTGGACATTCTTCTGCGCCTGAAAAAATCACATCACTTTTCCAGACACATTATCCAGTTTTAGACTATTTGTAAATGCTGTGCATGCCGCCGTTTGTCATCCAATCAGAGGGCGCTCAGCCAGTGAAATCAGGCATATTGCAGGCCAAACGATACCGAGTGACCTCTAGAGCCTGGAGAAGGATGATGGGATTAAGGTCGCTTTCGTCTAGAATTTGACAATTTGTATAGCCGCCTCTAACGTTCTCATCCGCGCGCAAATCCACTCTGCTCCAGGCCCTCTCAAGACCATGAGGAATCAGCAAGTCATGAATTTACTTTTCGACTGCGATGGCACCCTAGTCGATAGCGAGCGACTGGCTTTCAGTGCATTTCAGAAGGTGGCGAAGGACGCGCTGTCGTTGGAGCTCACCCCGGAAATCTGGGTTGAAGAGTTCCTGGGATTCACGAGAGCCCACTGCCTGGAGCGATTGGAAAGTCTCTTCGGCAAAGCGCTACCGGATGACCTTCCCCAGCAAATTGTTTCCACACTACGCCCCTTGCTCGAAGCAGAGCTGGTGGCAATCTCAGGTGTGGCGCAGACCCTACGAAACCTAGCGTTTCCCAAATTCATTGTTTCGAATGCCAGTGTCGGCCACATCGAATTCGTCCTAGGCAAAACCGGGCTGCGTGAGCATTTTTCCTCTTTCCACTCCCCCACCACAGGCAAGTCAAGGCCAAAGCCGGCGCCTGATGTCTATTTGAGAGCTGTCGGTGAGCTCAGGCTGAATGCCTCAGAGTGCATCGTTGTGGAAGACTCCATACCTGGCGTACAGGCTGCAGTTGCGGCTGGCCTCACCGTGATTGCTTTCGCATCCCAAGTGCCACGTCATCGCCTGGAAGCGGAGGGTGCAGATCATGTCATCGAGAGCTTTAGCGAGATAGTAAAAGTCATCGAACTGGTGCACCAACAACGCTCGATGTAAGCCGCCCTTCTTCATCTCTCTGACGCTTCAGCGTAGCCGCACCTGCTTCCGTAGAAGTCACCCTACCCGGGGTGATTTGAGGGCATGTCTTGGATGGTTTGAAAAGGATGCCCTAACCGAAGATGCTCAGCGCTTTCGGTCGATCAGCAGAAACCAAGATTGACCACGTAAGGATTATTCCTTACCATTCAATCAATACATCCGGGAGAACGCTCATGCCTGCCATCCACGAAATCGCCACGTTGACCTCGAAGGGGCAGGTCACAGTGCCCAAATCCGTTCGCCAGCTTTTGGGCATTGATACTGGAGGCAAAATCGCATTCGACGTACGCGCGGGGGAAGTCGTGGTCAGCCGCGTAGAAACCATCCATGAAGACCCTGCCATCGGTGCGTTCCTAGGTTTGCTGGAGGCTGACATCCGAAGCGGACGCAACCTCACCACCCTGCCGGAAGACTTGGCGCAAACCATGCTCGCCAACGCAAACCACTGCGTTAACCTGGACGAAGATATCGATGGTGAGGTCGCGATCTGATGCTGCGACATGGCTGGACACTGTTGTTCCATGAAGGTGTGACTTTACAGCTACGCAAATTGCAAGAAGCCGCCGCCCGGGCCGAGCAGAACGATCCGCAAGGTTTTGAGAGCAACGCCAACGTCAAGCTGTTTCGGGCATTGAGCTATCTGATCATGGAGGCTGTGCCTGCCGACCCAGGCCGTGATGAGTTCCGCCAAGGCAACACGCTTGGCACCGCCTACAGACATTGGCGCCGCGCAAAAATCGGCAGGCGCTTTCGGCTGTTCTTTCGCTACGACTCAAGATCCAAGGTCATCGTTTACGCATGGGTCAACGATGAAAATACCCTACGGTCCGCAGGCAGCAAATCCGATCCATACGCCGTATTCGAGAAGATGCTGGGCCGCGGCAACCCTCCTGATGACTGGGATGCGCTGACTGCTGCGACGCATAGCGACTGGGACGAGCCCAAAGCATAAGTTGCGCAAATGGGTGAGGGATTGCACGTTCTGCGCCAGTCCCGCCCCCGGTGTGTCCACTGTAATCCACTCGTAGCTGCTGTAAAAAGGGCACCCCAGCCCTGGAATGCCGCTTTTTCATCACTTAGCTCGGCTCGTCACCGGCTTGAAGATGACCCTGCTGATGCTTTCCGTCTTGCTGCTCTCGCTCAACCACCTCGCGCCACCACCGTGCGCCAGCTACTGGTGCCGACAAGTCGATCCTCTCCCCCATCCGTGGAGTCGCCACCGGCACGTGCTGGTCGGCTGCCCATTTCAGCACTTGCTCGAAAGGTTCATACCAGGCATGCAAGGCCAAGTCGAAGGTACCGTTGTGAATCGGCAGTAGCCAATGCCCGCGCAAGTCACGGTGGGCCTGGACCGTCTGCCGTGGATGCATGTGCACATAGGGCCAATGCTCATCGTAGGCCCCGGTTTCCATAAGCGTCAGGTCGAACGGACCAAAGCGACGGCCTATCTCGGCGAAGCCATCGAAATAGCCAGTGTCCCCACTGAAAAACAGCCGCAGCGTCGGCGCCTCGATCACCCATGAGCACCACAACGTGCGGTTGCCGTCACGAAAGCCTCGCCCGGAAAAATGCTGAGCCGGGGTAGCAGTCATCCGCAGCTTTCCTGCTTCGATGCCTTGCCACCAATCCAGCTGACGGACCTTGGCTGGCGGCCCCCCCCAAGCGAGCAGACGATCACCAACACCCAGCGGCGTAAGGAACAGATCCACTTTAGGAGCCAGGGCCTTGATTGTCGCCCGATCCAAATGGTCGTAGTGATCATGGGACAGAATCACACCGCGAATAGGCGGCAGCTCATCCAGCGTCAGGGGTGGGGAATGAAAACGCTTGGGGCCGGCGAAAGGCAGCGGAGATGCTCGCTTGGAAAATACAGGGTCAGTCAACCACCATCCACCTTCAAGCTTGAACAACACCGTTGAGTGCCCCAAGCGGTACAGGCTGGCGTCTGGCGCGCTATCGAGCTGCTCTCGCGTGAGTTGCAGCACCGGTACCGGAGCACGTGGCACCGTGGACCGAGGTTTGTTGAACAGCGCGTTCCAGATGACCTTGGCGTCTGGCTCGGGCATGTCCACAGGGCGTGGTGACAGGTTGTGAAAACGTCCCAGGCTGGACTGCGGTGAGTGGCCGTGGTCGTTGATCGGAGCGCGGAACAGTCGAGGGTGCTTCACGTGGATGATTCCATAGGACGCAGGTCTGGAGTGAGCAGTATAAAAATGAACTCACCTGCTGCCTTGCCCATTCCAGCGAGGTCCCTGCCCAATTCTGCCTGGATGTTCATAGCACTGTCGTAGCCGACGCAGGCTGCCTGTCATAGGACACAAGAAGGCTCCCTGCGTCCTGCCTCAGATACTTGCCTGGAAAAATCGCGTCAGATGCTGCATGGCTATTCCCACACCCGACCCGTCGTACAGGTCCATGTGTGCCAGGCCATCGAGTACGACCAGGTTCTTTTCTCCCCGCGCCTTGGCGTGCAGCTCTTCACTGTGCCACAACGAACCAGCTTCGCTGCCGGCGATGGCCAGCAGTGGTTGAGTCAACAACTGATCGACCAGATCGAAGGCATCAAAAGCTACCCAGGCGCCGAGGCCATTCATCAGCATCTTGTTCTGTGCATTAGGATGCTGGGCACGGGGCGTCAGGTAATAATCGGCAGCTTCCTGCAAGTCGCGGGGCGCTTTAGTGTCGCCCAACGGTGGAACGTAAGGCGCATAGACAGGCTCGGAACCGGACGCCTCGGCCGTACGCTGCCCAGCCAAGGCTTCGAGCACTGGCAGCAGATCGTTGATCGAGCCCTTGCCTTCCCAGCCTTTGCGGGTTGCGGAGCCAACGTTGACGGCGCTAGCGGTGGCCAATGCCTTGATTCGGCGATCCACCGAGGCGGCTTTGGCTGCAAAACCGCCACCGGCACAGATGCCCAGCACACCAATGCGGCTGGCATCGACAAACCCAAGGGTGGTCAGGTAATCGACCGCGCTATAGACGTCGGCCACGCGATTCATCGGTTCATCCAAAAAGTGCGGCTCGCCGCCACTTTCGCCCTGATAGGAAGCATCGAAGGCCAAGGTGACGAAACCCTGCTCAGCCAACAACCGGGCATAGGTGCCTGCGGTCTGCTCCTTGACGCCGCCTCCTGGATGCACGGTGATGATCGCAGGATACGCTCGGCTTTCGAGGAATGCCGGTGGCAAGTAGAGGTTGCCAGCCATCACGATGTTGCGATGTTTGAACTGAACGTTTTGCATGAGAAGACCTCAGGATTGGCAGCGTGCCTCAGTGCGTAAGGCGAATGCAGAAACGTAGGTCAGGCACTCGCAACCGAATGCGCTCAAGCGCACCACCTACGGTTCATTGGAGGTCATTATAGAAACGCCGATTGGGGCTTGTTTGCCTGATCCGATGCCTTGCTTGCACGTTTCAATTCGCATTGATCCGTGAGCCCCCCTGCCCGCACAGGGTGCAAGAATCAGAGGGGTTCTGTCAGCCGCCTGCCCGGGCCTGGGCTCAGCCTTGAACGTTGGAGTAGGCCGGGCGGCCGCGCAGGCCGGTGTTCTCCTCCACCGCCCCGGTGCCGTCGAGGTAGCCATGTTTGCGCAGGTCGGGCATGAGCACGGCAGCCAGCAGCGTGATGGCGCTCATGGCCGCCACGTAGTAGTAGAAGTACGACTCCACCCCCGCGCCGCGCAATGACAGCGCCACGTACTCGGCCGTGCCGCCGCACAGCGCATTGCCCAGCGCGTAAGGCAATCCCACCCCCAGCGCGCGCACGGTGGCGGGATAAAGGTCAGCCTTGAGCACGCCGGTCACTGGCGTATAGAACGCCGCAATCAACAGCCCGAGCATGACCAGCGCAAAGGCCTCGTACGGGTTGCTGACGCTTTTGAGGCCCGTGAGCAACGGCACGATCAACAGGCTCGACAGCAAGCCGAAGGCAATCATGCTGTTACGCGAGCCGATCCGGTCGGCCATCATTCCGAACACCGGCTGCAGGCACATGAATACCAACAGCGCGGCGGTCATGATGAAGCTGACCGTCGAGGGGTCGAAGCCGGCCGACACCACCAGGTACTTCTGCATGTAAGTGGAGAATGTGTAGAAATGCAGCGAGCAACCGGCCGTGATCGCAATGGTCAGCAGCACGGCTTTCTTGTGCTTCAGCAGCGCCTTGATCGAGCCGGCTTCCTTATGTTTGGCGCCCTGGGCATGGGCAGTTTCCAGCATCGAGCGGCGCAGGTAGACCACCACCAGTGCACTGAGCGCACCGAT
Source organism: Pseudomonas sp. NY11955 (assembly GCF_048068035.1). Lineage (NCBI taxonomy): Bacteria > Pseudomonadati > Pseudomonadota > Gammaproteobacteria > Pseudomonadales > Pseudomonadaceae > Pseudomonas > Pseudomonas sp. NY11955. The sequence goes on along the minus strand of NZ_JBLUPS010000008.1, from coordinate 187,835 downwards.
GAAGAACGGAATCCGCCAGCCCCAGGCCTTGAGCGCTTCGATCGGCAGCACATTCTGCAGCACCACCACCGTCAGCAGCGCCAGAAGCTGGCCGGCGATGATGGTGAAGTACTGGAACGAGCCAAAGAAGCAGCGCTTGCCCTTGCGGGAAACTTCGCTGATGTAGGTGGCCCCGGTGCCGTATTCCGCACCGACCGAGAGCCCTTGCATCAGACGGGCAACCAGCAGCAGCACTGGGGCTGCCATGCCAATGGTCTCGTAAGTGGGCAACACGGCAATCATCAGCGAGCCGCCACACATCAGGAACACGGAGATGATCATGGAAAACTTGCGGCCACGGGTGTCGGCCAAGTAGCCGAAGATCCACCCGCCCAAGGGGCGCATGAAGAAGCCAACGGCGAAGATCCCAGCAGTCGCCAGCAACTGCGTGGTCTGGTCGCCCTGGGGGAAGAACAGAGCGGCGAAGTAGATCGAGGTGTAGGCGTAGATGAAGAAATCGTACCACTCCACCAGGTTCCCGGAGCAGGCACCGAGAATGGCGCGGATCCGTTGGCGGTTGGTCAGGTTGCGAATATCAGGCGCAGCGGCATTGTTATTGTTGGCGTGCATGGGGTAACTCCAGATCTGAGGCGAACGCAAGGCAGGAATGACAGCGTTGGGTTTACGTTCGATCTACTGGCTGGGAGTCTTGGCAGGCAAAAGCAGGCGGCAAAACGCAGGACGATGAAAAGCGCATCATGGGGGAGTACCTTCTGGGATTTATTATTTTCCAAGTCGGCGAACGCTCGCTGACTTTTACTCCCGAGCAAAACTACGCCCTCGCCTGGAGAGCGGCCAGACCCGCTGCCCTCTAGCAGTTATGCTTCAATTGAATAGCTGGGCGCTGCTGCGTCAGAGCATGTGCCCGGCCCAGATGCCTTCAGCCACCCGTTGCGAGGCGATGTCGACGAAGGTCTGGCCGACATAGCGGGTCGCCGGGCTCACCTGGCGGTCGGCAGGCAGCACCAGCACCAGTTTGCGCATAGGCGTAGGGTCTACCAGCGCAGCGGCGCACAGTGTGCCGTCGTTCAACCGCGAGTAGATCGATGCCAAAGGCAATGCGGTGTAGCCAAACCCATTGCGCACCAAGTCGATCATCGCGCCAAACGAATCCGCCTCGACGCTGGTGGTGATCTTGAAGCCGCGCTCCAGGGCGCATTGGTCCATGATCTTGCGCAGCCCATGGCGGGGGCTGGGCAAGACCATCGGTTCACTGGCCAACTGCGCGAAAGGAACCGCCGCATCGAGGTTGAGCCCCGATTCGGGAGGGCCGACCAGGACCAGGTTCTCCATCATCACCGGTTCAATGCGCAGGGTATGCAGGGGCTGCGGATCGTAGGAGATAGCCAGCTCCAGTTCGCCGCGCTGTAACCAATCCAGCAGGTAGCCGCTGAAGGCCGATGAAAAGCGGATGGAGAGGTCCGGGTGGGTGTCGCTGATACGCTTGACCAGCGGCACCGTGACGATCTCGGCGATGGTCGGCGTGGTACCGATGGCGACCATGCCGCGAAAGGCTGCCCGGCCGCCGGCCACCGAGGTACGAATGGATTCCAGCTCGTTCATGATACGGGTGGCCCGTTCGAGCACCTCGAGCCCCGCCGCGGTGATTTCCATCCCACGGCCATGGCGCTCGAACAGGTAGACGCCCAGTTCCTTTTCCAGCTGACGTATCTGCCGGCTCAACGCCGGTTGTGCCACATGCAGCCGGTCCGACGCCTTGCTCAAGCTGCCCAGCTCAGCCACGTGGATCAGGGTTTTGAGTTGCGTTACATCCATCGGTCAACCACTGGCAGGTAAAAGAGCGCCTCTAAAACGGCGTATTTTGCAGTTTAAAGATAGCCTCGGGCGCCAGCTATAGCATTTGAGCATAGCAGTTAGAGCTCGATTGACATGCCGTCGGCCAACACCTGTGCCAAGCGCTTGCCTCAAGCCGTTGACCGATCTGCTTGCGGGGCAGCAGCACGCGGGTTTACCGGCTGCACGTCCGGCGCCTGCAACTCCCCTTCCCACTTGGCCACCACTGCGGTGGCAATCGAATTACCCACGGCGTTGGTAGCCGAGCGCCCCATGTCGAGGAAGGTGTCGATACCCAGAATCAACAGCAGCCCCGCTTCAGGAATATCGAACTGCACCAGGGTAGCGGCAATTACTACAAGCGATGCCCGAGGCACCCCAGCGAGTCCCTTGGAGGTCAGCATCAAGGTCAGCAACATAAGGATCTGCGTGCCGAGGGTCATCTCGATCCCGTACGCCTGGGCGATGAACAGCACGGCGAAGGTGCAGTACATCATCGAGCCGTCGAGGTTGAAGGAGTAGCCCATGGGCATCACGAAACTGGAAATCTTGCGGCTGACCCCGAAACGGTCCAGCGCGGCGAGGAGTTTGGGGTAGGCCGATTCGGAGCTGGCCGTGGCGAACGCCAGCAGGAAAGCCTCCTTGATAAGTACCAGCAAGGCGAACACCCGCCGGCCCAGGAACATCGCCCCGGCCAGCACCAGCAACACCCACAGCAGAAACAGGCCCAGATAGAAGTCGCGCATGAACACCGCGAACGTAGCCAGGATCGACAAGCCATTGACCGCCACCGTGGCGGCCATGGCCGCCATGACTGCCAAGGGCGCCAGCTTCATGACGTAGCCGGTGATGAGCAGCATGGCTTGCGCCAGCTCATCGGCCAGGCGCACCAGGCCCTTGGCTTTTTCGCCCAGCGCCGCCAAGGCGACCCCGAAGAACAGCGAGAACACCACGATCTGCAGAATCTCGTTGTTGGCCAAGGCCTCGGCGAATGATCTGGGCACCAGGTGGGTGACAAAGGCCTTGAGGGTAAAGGCAGAAGTCTGCAGCGAAGTGGTTTCACTCACATCCGGCAGCGGTAGTGCCAGGTGCAGCCCTGGTTGCAGGAGGTTGGCCATCATCAAGCCTACCGCCAGCGACAGCAGCGAGGCCGTCAAGAACCACACCATGGCTTTGCCGAACACCCGGCCCACTGCACCGGCATCGCCCATGTGGGCGATGCCTACCACCAGGGTGGAAAACACCAGCGGCCCGATCAGCATCTTGATCAGCCTCAGGAACACGTCCGAGATGACCGAGATGTACCCGGCGGTGTGGGCGGCAGCGGCCTTGTCCGGGCTGGTGAGAAAAATAACGTAGCCGATCAGCACGCCAAGAAACATGGCCAGCAGTATCCAGCCCGCCAACGGTAGTCTGAATTTCATTGAGCACCTGTATTCAAGCAAATAGGGTCCGTCACCGCCAGGGCAGTGAACTACGGAACGAAATAGGACAGTGCAAGGTTCCGGAACCGGCAGGACGAGGATGGCGTATCGGCCAATGGCGGCTCTGCAGTGAGCCACCTGGCGAGCGTGCGCAGGTAACGAAGCAACATGGTTGGCCCTCGATCTTATTGTTGTTTTGATTCGATGGCGGCGCGGCCGCGACCGAGTCGATAACCTAACGTCTTCGCCCGCGCCCCATAAGCGCTGCGGGTGTCTATCAGCTATGCCTGCTTTCTATAACGACTGCCCCTGCTACGCGAGCCATAGCTGGGTAGGCGCGGCAGCGTGTCGAAGCGAACGTTGACCTATGCCGCCACGGCATATCTCAAAGAAAAAAACGGTAGTCGTCGTGCCCCACAACTCCCCCCATGATGAAGAAAAACAAAAGCAGCACTGCCGGGAGAGACCCCATGTCATCGCAAGAAGCCGAACAGAACTGGCAAGAGGACGTGTTTCGCGTTCTCAAGGCCCATGACGTCAAGCACATCGTATTCGTCCCGGATGCCGGCCACTCGGCAGCCATCCGCATGGCCTACGCCGACCCCGAAATCAAGGCCGTTGTGCTCACCACCGAAGAAGAAGGCATTGGCTACCTGGCCGGCGCCTGGCTGGGCGGCGAACGCGGCGCCCTCCTGATGCAGTCGAGCGGCGTCGGCAACTGCATCAACACCCTCGCTTTACAGAACTGCGCCGGCTTCCCGCTGTTGATGGTGGTCACCATGCGTGGCGACTGGGCCGAGTTCAACGCTTGGCAGAACCCCATGGGCCAGGCCACCGAAGCCTCGCTGAACCTGATGAAGGTGATGACCTGGCGCGCAGACCAGCCAGAAGACGTCGCGCCACTGCTGCACGGCGCCGCCACCATGGCCTTCAACGGCGATGCCGCCACTGCCCTGCTGCTCGGCCAGCGTCTGATCGGAGAAAAGAAATGGGTCAAGTAAGCGCCAACCACGTGCTGTGCCGCCGTGAAGTCGTCCGTACCTTGCTCGCCGATCGCGACGATGTGTTGGTGGTCACCGGCTTGGGCTCGGCCTCCTACGATGTGATGGCCGCAGGCGATCACGCCAACAACTACTACCTCTGGGCGGCCATGGGCAGCGCCATCACCGTGGGGCTGGGCCTTGCCAATGCGCAGCCGAACAAAAGCGTGGTGGTGGTCACCGGCGACGGCGAACTGCTGATGGGCTTTGGCGCCCTGGCTACGGTTGCCCTGCAGCAGCCAAAGAACCTGACCATCGTGGTGCTGGATAACGGCCACTTCGGCGAGACCGGCATGCAGGTCAGTCACGCCGGGTTCGGCATTCAACTGGACCAGGTCGCCGCCACGTGCGGTTTTACCTGGACTCAGGAAATCCGTGAGATGGACGGTGTGCATGCGTTGCGCGAGCGTTTCGCCAACCGTGACGGCGTCAAGCTGGCGACGGTGAAGATCAAGGCCGAGAACCCACCCCGCGTACTGCCGCCGCGCGATGGCCAGTACATCAAGAACCGCTTCCGCGCCGCCCTGGGCTTGCAGCCCATCTGACCGTGTTACAGGGCCGGTCGGCGGCCGAACCACGATGACGCTGCCGGCCCGGCCCCCCCAGGAGAATGATGATGCACGACAACAACAGTGAAGACCTCAACGCCATTCGTGAGGGTGTGCGCGCCCTGTGCGGCGATTTCCCGGCCGAATACTGGCGCAAGATCGACGAGGAAAAGGGCTTCCCTGAAGCCTTCGTCAAGGCCATGACCGACGCGGGCTGGCTGTCGGCGATGATTCCGGAGGCGTTCGGCGGCTCTGGTCTGGGCCTGGCCGAGGCCTCGGTGATTCTCGAGGAGGTCAATGCCTGCGGCGGCAACTCCGGCACCATCCATGGCCAGATGTACAACATGTTCACCTTGCTGCGAAACGGCAGCGAAGAGCAAAAACGCTATTACCTGCCCAAACTGGCCAGCGGCGAGCTGCGCCTTCAGTCGATGGCCGTGACCGAGCCGTCTACCGGAACCGACACCACCAAGATCAAGACCACCGCGGTTCGCCAGGGCGACAAGTACGTGGTCAATGGCCAGAAGGTGTGGATCTCGCGTGTGCAGCACTCAGACCTGATGATCCTGCTGGCACGCACCACCCCGCTCGCCGAGGTGACGAAAAAGGTCGATGGCATGTCGATCTTCCTGGTCGACCTGCGCGAGGCCATCGGCAACGGCCTGACCGTGCAACCGATCGCCAACCTGGTCAACCACGAAACCAACGAGTTGTTTTTCGATAACCTGGAAATCCCCGCCAGCAGCCTGATCGGCGAAGAAGGCAAGGGCTTCCGCTACATCCTCGACGGCCTTAACGCGGAGCGCACCCTGATTGCCGCCGAATGCATCGGCGATGGCCGTTGGTTCGTCGAGAAAGCCAGCCAGTACGCCCGCGACCGCGAGGTGTTCGGCCGGCCGATCGGCCAAAACCAAGGCGTGCAGTTCCCCATCGCCGAGGCCCATATCGAGATCGAAGCGGCCGATTTGATGCGCTGGCGCGCCTGCGCCGAATACGACAGCGGACGCAATGCCGGGGCTGCCGCCAACATGGCCAAGTACCTGGCGGCCAAGGCCAGCTGGGAGGCGGCCAACGCCTGCCTGCAGACCCACGGCGGCTTCGGCTTTGCCAACGAATACGACGTCGAGCGCAAGTTCCGTGAAACCCGCCTGTACCAGGTCGCGCCGATCTCGACCAACCTGATCCTGTCCTACGTGGCCGAGCACCTGTTGGAGCTGCCACGCTCGTTCTGATCCCGACCACCCCCGTTACTCACGGGGGCCTGCCATGACAAGAGAGACAACTACCATGAGCCAGCCCATCCGCCCCCTTGACGGCATTACCGTCATCAGCCTCGAGCACGCGATCGCGGCGCCCTTCTGCACGCGTCAGCTGGCTGATCTCGGAGCCCGGGTCATCAAGGTGGAGCGCCCCGGCAGTGGCGACTTCGCCCGGGGCTACGACCAGCGGGTCAACGGTCTGGCCTCGCATTTCGTGTGGACCAACCGCTCGAAAGAGAGCCTGGCCTTGGACCTCAAGCAGGAAATCGCCGGCGAGGTGCTCGACCAGCTCCTGGAGCAGGCCGATGTGCTGGTGCAGAACCTGGCACCGGGTGCTGCCGCGCGCCTGGGGTTGAGCTTCGAGGCGCTGCACGCGCGCTTCCCGCGGCTGATCGTTTGCGATATCTCCGGCTACGGCGCGGGCGGCCCTTATCAACAGAAAAAAGCCTACGACCTGCTGATCCAGAGCGAAGGCGGCTTCCTGTCGGTCACCGGCGGGCCAGGGGAGGACGGGATGGCCAAGGCCGGCAACTCGATCGCTGATATCGCCGCGGGCATGTATGCCTATACCGGGATCCTTTCGGCGGTGCTGCTACGGGAAAAGACCGGCGTCGGTAGCCAGGTGGAAGTGTCCATGCTCGAGGCTTTAGTCGAGTGGATGAACTACCCGCTCTACTACGCGTACGAGGGGGCCGCACCACCGTCACGTGCTGGCGCGGCGCACGCCACCATCTACCCGTACGGCCCCTTTCCGGTGGGCGACGGCAGCACCGTCATGCTGGGCCTGCAGAACGAGCGCGAGTGGCAGCTGTTCTGCGAACAAGTGTTGCAGCAACCGGCGCTGGCCAGTGACAAGCGCTTCAGCGCCAACTTCAAGCGCGTGAGCAACCGAGATGCGCTGCGCGGGCTGATCGTCGAGGCCTTCGCCGCGCTGGACTTTGCAACGGTGATCGGGCGCCTCGATGGCGCCAGCATCGCCAACGCCAAGGTCAATGACATGCAGGGCGTCTGGGCCCACCCGCAACTGCAGGCCCGCGACCGCTGGCGGCGCATCGACACCGCCGCCGGGCCCGTGCCCAGCCTGCTGCCGCCGGCCACCAGCAACGCCTATGCACCGCGCATGGATCCGGTGCCGGCGCTGGGCCAGCACAGCGAAAGCATCCTTGCCGAGCTCGGCCTGCCCCATGAACGCATACAGCAACTGCGCGCTTCAGGGGTCATCTGACCCCGTTTTTTTCACGCCCGTTGCCATCGATTGAACACAGAGTATCCCTGCCTATGAAAGTGCTGGTCGCAATCAAACGAGTGGTCGACTACAACGTCAAGGTTCGCGTCAAAGCGGACAACTCCGGCGTCGACCTTGCGAACGTCAAGATGTCCATGAATCCCTTCTGCGAGATCGCCGTGGAAGAGTCCGTGCGCCTCAAAGAGAAAAGCGCCGGTACCGAAATCGTCGTCGTTTCCGTCGGCCCGAGTACCGCCCAGGAGCAACTGCGCACCGCACTGGCGCTGGGCGCTGACCGCGCCATTCTGGTGGAGGCCGCCGATGAGCTGAACTCCCTGGCAGTGGCCAAGGCGCTGAAAGCCGTTGTCGACAAAGAACAGCCGCAGCTGGTCATCCTCGGCAAGCAGGCCATCGACAGCGACAACAACCAGACTGGCCAGATGCTGGCCGCGCTGACCGGCTACGCCCAGGGCACCTTCGCCTCCAAGGTGATCGTTGCTGGCGACAAGCTTAACGTCACCCGCGAAATCGACGGGGGTCTGCAGACCGTCGCGCTGAACCTGCCGGCTATCGTCACCACCGACTTGCGCCTCAACGAGCCGCGCTACGCGTCGCTGCCGAACATCATGAAGGCCAAGAAGAAGCCGCTGGAGACCGTCACGCCAGACGCGCTGGGCGTTTCGCTCGCCTCCACCAACAAGACCGTGAAAGTTGAAGCCCCGGCTGCCCGCAGCGCGGGCATCAAGGTCAATTCGGTGGCCGAACTGATCGAAAAGCTGAAGAACGAAGCGAAGGTGATCTGATGAGCATTCTGGTAGTTGCTGAACACGACAATCACACCCTTGCCGCCCCTACCCTGCACACCCTGGCCGCCGCTCGCCAGATCGGCGCTGACATCCTGGTGCTGGTAGCCGGCCAGGACGTGGCCGGTGTGGCGTTCGCCGCCGCACAGTGCGCTGGGGTGAGCAAAGTGCTGCTGGCTGACGATGCCGCCTACGCCCATCAGCTTGCAGAGAACGTGGCGCCCTTGGTGGCCAACCTTGGCCGCGATTTCACCCACGTGCTGGCCCCGGCCACCAGCAACGGCAAGAACCTCCTGCCGCGGGTAGCTGCGCTGCTGGATGTCGACCAGATCTCAGAGATCATTTCGGTCGAGTCCGCTGACACCTTCAAGCGTCCCATCTACGCCGGTAACGCCATTGCCACCGTGCAATCGAGCGCCGCGGTCAAGGTGATCACCGTGCGCTCCACAGGCTTTGAAGCCGCAGCGGCAGAAGGCGGCGACGCGCCAATCGAGACCCTGGCTGACGCTGCAGATGCAGGCCTGTCGGCATTTGTCGGCGAAGCACTGGCCAAGTCCGACCGCCCCGAGCTGACCGCCGCCAAGATCGTAGTGTCGGGCGGACGTGGCATGGGCAACGGAGACAACTTCAGCCACCTGTATAGCCTGGCCGACAAGCTCGGCGCTGCGGTCGGCGCTTCGCGTGCGGCGGTCGACGCAGGCTTCGTGCCCAACGACATGCAGGTCGGCCAGACCGGCAAGATCGTCGCGCCGCAGCTGTACATCGCCGTCGGTATCTCCGGCGCGATCCAGCACCTGGCCGGCATGAAGGACTCCAAGGTCATTGTCGCCATCAACAAGGACGAAGAAGCACCTATCTTCCAGGTGGCCGATTACGGCCTGATCGGTGACCTGTTCGAGATCGTCCCGGAACTGACTTCGACACTGTAAAAGGATAAGAATAATGAGCACACCTGCACCCCAAACGTGGATCGGCCGCAGCGAGACCGTCCACGACTGCATCAGCCATAACCTGGCCAAGCGTATTGCCGCCACCTTGAGCGAGCCGGCCCCCGCCCCTGGCGATGACTTGCCCGCACTCTGGCACTGGGCGTTTTTCCAGGAACCTGTCGAAGCGGCCGGCCTGGGGGGCGACGGCCATCCGGCGCGGGGCGGGTTTCTGCCCCCGGCGGACAACCGCAACCGCATGTGGGCCGGGGGCCGCCTGGAGTTCATCCGCCCCCTGCGGGTCGATGCCCAGGTATCGCGCCGCTCGATCATCCTCAATGTCGAGGAAAAGCACGGGCGTACCGGCTCTCTGCTGTTCGTCACCGTGCAGCATGAATATGTGCAGGATGGGCAACGGGTACTGGTCGAAGAGCAAGACATCGTCTACCGCGAACCCTCGCCGCCCAAGCTTGGCGGCACCGAACCGTTGCCCCACGGCGACTGGAGTGAAAGCGTGCAGCCAGACCCGACGCTGCTGTTTCGCTACTCGGCGGTAACCTTCAACGGCCATCGCATCCATTACGACTGGCCATACGTCACCGAAACCGAAGGTTATCCGGGGCTGGTGGTGCACGGCCCGCTGATCGCCACGTTGAACCTGCGTGCCTTCGTGCGAGCCAACCCACAGCTCAGCGTACGCCGCTTCAGCTACCGCGGTGTGCGCCCGCTGATTTGCCCGGATCTCTTTGAGGTCGGTGGGCGGTTGATCGGCGATGGCAAGGCGCAGGTCTGGGCGGGTAATCAGGCAGGCCAGGCGCAGGTAGGTGAAATCGAATTCGCCCAGGGGGCACGCCCATGAGCGCAGAAGTCGTACGTAGCGCGCTGTTTGTGCCGGCTACCCGTCCAGAGCGCATCCCCAAGGCCTTGGGCAGTGGCGCCGACCGGGTCATCGTCGACCTTGAGGATGCCGTTGAAGAGGCGCTCAAGGAACAGGCGCGCGACAACCTTGAGCGGTTTCTCCGCGATCAGCCCCAGGCCCAGGTGCTAGTGCGCGTCAACGCGCCCGGGCACTGGGCCCATGAGGCAGACCTGGCGGTGTGCCAGCGCCATGCAGGGGTTCTCGGCATCTTGCTGCCCAAGGCCGAAACCGTCGCCCAGATCGAACGTGCCCATGCCACCGGCAGGGCGGTGTGGCCAATCATCGAAAGTGCCAAGGGCCTGGCCGCCCTGCCCTCGCTGGCCGCAGCGGCTGGCGTCGAGCGGCTGTCCTTCGGCAGCCTGGACTTGGGTTTGGACCTGAGCCTTGCCACGGGCAGCGCGGCCGCCGAACAGGTGTTGGGGCACGCCCGTTACGCGGTGTTGCTGCACAGCCGCGTCGCCGGGCTGGCCGCACCACTGGACGGCGTGTTCCCGGCCATTCAGGACACTGACGGCCTGCAGCGCCAAGTGCGCTTCGCCCGCGACATGGGCTTTGCCGGCGCCCTGTGCATCCACCCTGGCCAGGTCAACGTGATTCACGCTGCACTCAAGCCTTCCGCTGCCGAGCTGGACTGGGCACATCGAGTGGTTGAACAAGCCGAAATGGGTACTGGCGTGTTCACCCTGGATGGCCAGATGGTCGACGCGCCGGTGATCCTGCGTGCCCGGGCCATGCTGCTCCAAGCGGGGTGACGCTCCCTTTATCGCTCCCGGCATCGCACACCACCTCTGTTCTGACGCGCAGCGGTAAGCGGTACCGGGGGCACCTATTCAGAGAGGTATCCAATGGGTCTGACGACTGGCAAACACCGGCCCCGACGCCATTGCAAACGCCTGCTGTACCGGGTGCTGCGCGCGCTTTCGAGGCTGCCGGCCTATGCTTGAAGCCGCCCGTGCCTGCCCCTCCCCCCTGACCTTGGCTGCAACCGAACTGATGGTCGAGATTGGCTATACCGCCATGACCATGAGGAAGCTGGCCCAGCGTGCCGGCATTCTCCCCGGCAGCCTCTACCATCACATCGATTGCAAGCAGGATCTGTTGCTCAACGTGGTGCTCGACATCGTTGAACGCCGCAAGCAGGCCTGGGAAGGCGGCTGCCACCCGTTGGATTTGCAGGGCCATGTGCGCTTCGCGCTGGCACGACAAGTTGCCTTTCCCCAGGAGGAGATGATCCTTCGTCACGAGGTCAGGCACCTCGACGATAACCATAAACTCTGGCTGGAGCGGGCGCTGGGACAACTGGCCCGCCCCTTGCGACTGATCATCGAACAGGGGTGTGCAACGGGTCGCTACCAGGTGAGCGACCCCGCTCGAGCCACTGTTGCGATCTTGGCGATCATCGAGAGTGCCAACAGCCTGCGGGGCGGTAGCGCGGGCTTCGATGAAACCTGGATCGAGCAGCACATCCTGCGGGTATGCGACAGCGTGCTGCAGCCCGAGCGATTCCCGCCTGGCAGGCTGCCGTGAATGCTTCCGCGTTGGCGGCGCTGCCTGCCTGGCAGGCATGGGCTTCTAGGCCGGGCGCTCGGGCCGTTTGTGCTCCAGATAGCGGCAGACTTCTTCTGCGACCCGCCCCAGGCAACCTTTGAAAAAGTGGTCGGCGCCGGCGTACACCGATACGCTGCGCTGCTCACCTGCCGCCCAGCCCAGCAAGTTGCCCAACGGAGCCATTTGGTCGCGCTCGCCGTGCATCAGCAGGCAGTCGTCGGGCAGGTCCTGGGCCGGGTAAGAGCGGCCCCCCGGAACATCACCGACTGGCAGCCCCAACAGGGCCAAGGCATCGAACTCTCCTGCCGCTGCGCAGGCCAGCCTGGCGAACACATGGGCGCCGTAGGAGAAACCGATCAAGGCGATGGGCAGCCCTGGCATGATTCCGGCCATGTGCCTGAGCACCACCTGGCTGTCCTGCGTCTCGCCGATGCCGCCATCATGGGCGCCTTCGCTCAACCCCACCCCACGAAAACTCGGTCGCACCACCAGCCAGCCGCTGGCACACAACTGCCGGGCAAGGGTCACTGGCACGATGTGCCGGGGGCTGCCGCCCAGCAGCGGTTGCGGGTGGCTGACGATCGCCACCCCCTTCGGCGGGATCGATGGATGATCGAGCAACAGGTGGAGCTTGCCCACCGGGCCATCGATCAGCAGTTCTTCACGGTCCAGCTGTGACATTGCAATTGACTCCTCGATTGTACGGACTCACGCAGGCCGACCCGGCAGTGATCGAACGACCAGCAGTACCAGCACGACGTTGACGAACGCCAAGGCAGAGAGGGTTGCCAGCACCCCCATGGCACCAAAGTGCTGGAGCAGGTACCCGCCGACCAGTGGCGTCAGCGCCTGACCGATCAACGAAGGCCGCGACATCTTGCCCATCAGTGCCACGTACTGTGTCGGCGGCATCAGCGCCAGGGGCAGCAAACCCCGGACAATGGCCCGCAGGCCATTACCGCAGCCGTAGAGCAACAGCCCCAGTGCCGTCGCGCCAGGTGCCAAGGCAACCAGGGCCACGCCTGCGGCCACCAGCACTGATGACACCAGCGCAGTCCAGATCGGGTGTCGCTTGCGGGCGAGAATCTGCAACACGCGCGAGGCCACCTGGCTGGGCCCCAATAGCGCACTCAGGGCGATCGCCGTGGCCAGGCTGTGGCCCAAACCCTGCAGCACTGCCACCAGCTGCACTGAAACCGCGGTCATGATGATCGCGCCGATTGCGAAGATCCACACCAGCGACAGGTACAAACGTCGGTCGACACTGACATCGGTGGCCGCCACCACAGGCTTGTTCGTGGATCCGTGCTGACCCGCCGGCAATACCCACAGGTACAACGGCGCGACCACGACGATCAGCAGCAATGCATAAGCGGTGCAGGTGGCTCGCCAGCCGAACTGCTCGATGGCGAACGCCACCAACGGCCAGGTGGTGGTGGTGGCAAAACCAGAGATCAAGGTAATGCCGGTGATCGCCCTGCCCGCCCGTTCGCCATACAACGCGCCGAGGGTGGCAAACAGGGCTTCGTAAAGTCCGAAGGCCATGCCGGCGCCAATGATGACCCAGGCCAGCAGGAACACTTGCAGGCTGTGGGCATTGGCAACGATCAGCAGCCCTGCCCCCACCACGACCCCACTCGCGGCCAGCTGCCGGCGCCCACCGAAGCGTGCGACCAAACGGCTCGACAGCGGCGCCAGCAGTGCGGACACCATCAAGCCCAGCGACAGCGCGCCATAGACCCAATGGCCATCCCAGCCGGTCTCGCGCAGGATGGGCTCGCCCATGACCGCCAGTAGAAAGAATGACCCACCCCAGACCATGATCTGGAGTACCCCCAGGCAAAAGATGCCGATGGGTCCGGGGAGACGTAGAGCAGCGTTCACAAAAGGCCTTCAGGTACGCAGGACATCGACGCCGGTACTCACCGTCGCCAAACGTGTTTCGAGGGGGCGCCGCATCGCGCGACTGCGCAAGTTTACGGGGATGGGTGAAGCGCTGCTATTCAATCCCGGCATTTCAGGTATGCGGGTGACCCAGAGACGATGCCTTCGGTCGCGGCCAAACCGGCATGCCCGCTTCGAGCGAAGCGGGCATGCCGGAGGCAGGGCATGGCGCCTTTACCCTTTGCGCTGCAGGGTGTGGTAACCGAGCTCCTCACGGGCCTGCTTCAGGGTTTTGCCCTGGCTGATGGCGGCGCGGATATCGGCCTCCACGGCTTCAATCTGCCGGGCAAGCTGAGCGACGTCACGGGCGCGCCCGCGTGGTACCACCACTACACCATTGGCGTCAGCCACCACGATATCCCGAGCGCAGACCCGCGCCTGGCCGATGGACACCGGCTCGTTGACCGCCCCGACCTCGACCCGATCCTTGCCGGTGCGCATGAAACGGCCCTTGGTGAACAGCGGGTAGCCGTCACCCAGCGCCTTGTTGACATCGCGGCAGACGCCGTCGATCACCGTGGCGGCGATTTTTCGCGAGCCGGCATACTGGGTCATGATGTCGCCCCAAACGGTGCAATCGGTGCGCCCATCATTGTCGATCACTACCACATCGCCTTCGCCCACCTCCTCGATGAAATCACCCACGGTACCGGGCGGTACGCTGGCGGACACATAGCGGACGGTGAATGCAGGGCCGATCACGACTTGTTTGTAGTCGGCCAGCGGCATCACGCCTAAGCACTGCCCCGCCAGGCCCAGCTTGTCCATGGCATCGGACACGCTGGGGGTGTCGAGGCCCTCGAACAGCGCGACCAGTTGTTTGTCTTCGGTATTCATCAGCAACTCCTTGGAACGATAATCAAATGAGGGAATGAGCAGGGAAAAGCCTCAGGACCTAGCGGTTCTGGGGACCGGTTCGATAATGGTCAACAACAATACGAAACTGACCAACGAACCGATCGCCAGGTAGGAGAAGACGTAGCTCCAGCCATAGCTGTCGAGCAACAGACCGGTCAGGGATGGCGTGGCCGCGGCACCCAACTGGCCAACCATGTTGACGATGGCGTTGGCAATCGGGAACGTCTGTTTGCTGGCCAATGCCATGGGGTAGACCATATACGAGGAAAAGCCCAGGCTCAGCACAACGCCCGTGGCCATCAGCAGCAGCCCATACGCCAACGGGTCAGCAGGCGAATTGATCAGCAGGTACATCATCACCGAGGTACCCAGCGCCGACAGCAGCATCCCGGGCTTGCGGCGCCCAGCCAGCCAACGGTCCGAGCAATAGCCCCCCAGCAGGTTGCCCAGCACGGCGCCGACCCAAGGCGCCGCCGAGACCAGCCCCATGTTCATCACAGAGAAGCCCTTGACGGTCATCAGGTAGGTCGGGATCCAGGCCAGCAGCACGCTGGACACGCCCAGCTGGAAGCAGTAGCTCAGCGCGCTGCCCCAGATCTGCCACGAGCCGAACACCTGGCGTCGGGTTTCAAGCTGCGCAACTTCGCGGCGCCGAATGAAGGCATCCAAGCGACCGAAGTTACGGGCTGCGGGGCGCCCGGCATTACTGCCGGCCTGTGCCTGGCTAGCGCCGACCGCCGCCGGAGCGCTGATGTAGTCCAACTCTGCCTGGTTGACGAAGCGGCTCTTGGAGGGGTGGTCTGCGACCATGAAGTACCAGGCGATCGACAGCAGGATCCCCGGTACGGCGAAGAAGTAGAACACCTCGCGCCAGCCCCACACCGAGATGATCACGGCGCACAGGGGCGGCACGATGACCGGGCCGAACTTCACTGCCGACAGAAAGATTCCGGACGCGATGCCCTTTTCCCGGGGCGGGAACCAGTTGTTGATGGTGGTCGTCATGCTGATCGGCAAAGGACCTTCCGCCACGCCAAGCCCCAGGCGATAGAGCTTCAATGCCAGCAGAGAGCCTGCCGTACCGACCAGGCCGGTCAGCACCGAGGTCATGATCATTGCGCCGGGCAGGATACGGCTGACACCGAACTTGCTGAACGCCAGCCCGGCAGGAATCTGGGCCAGTGCATAGGCCAGCAGGAACAGGCTCATGAGCCCACCGGCCTGGGCGTTGCTCATCTCGAATTCCTGCCGAATGAACGGTAGTGCGACACCGAGATTGGCCCTGTCCGCCGCTGCAATGGTGTAAATGGAAAAGATCATCCCGGCAACGATCCAGCGGTAACTGCTGCGCCCTTTGGCATGGGCCATTTCAGCGGTCGACATAGTTTGCACACCCTTGTTGTTGTAATTCGAGGGTAATCTAGGCACGGCAATACAAGAAAAAAAGCGACAAAAACTCAACTCAAATCATCGCTTTTAGTGGACAATTGCCACCCCACTCGTCATACAGCAATCCTGCCGAGGTAGCCCACGTGATCACCCTGAAGCAGATCGAAGCCATTTACTGGATTGTCGAGCTTGGCAGTTTCGAGGCCGCCGCCGCCAAACTGAACATGTCGCAGTCGGCGATATCCAAACGGGTCCAGGAGCTGGAGGACGCCTTCGGGGTGTCGATCTTCGATCGCTCGAAGCGCAGTGCCCGGCTTACCCAGAAGGGCATCGAACTGCATGGCTGCGCAGTGGATATGCTTCGCCAGCGTGATGACATGCTTGAACGCATCAGCTCGAAGGAAACGCTGATCAGGCGGTTTCGCCTTGGGGTAACGGAACTCACCGCGCTCACCTGGCTGCCCTCACTGGTCGAGCGCATTCATCAGACCTACCCAAGGGTCGACCTGGAGCCTTCCATCGAACTCAGCACCGACCTGTTGCGGGGGCTGGAAGACGATGAACTGGACCTCATCGTGGTGCCCGACATCTTCCACGATCCGCGCTTCATCAGCACGTCGTTGCAGGCCGTGGAAAACGCCTGGATGTGCGCGCCCGCCTTGTACCCTGGCGATGGCGCTATCGACCTGCACACGCTGTCTAGCTTCACCGTACTGACCCAGGGCGGCAGTTCCGGGACTGGCCAAACCTACGAGCGCTGGCTGGCCGAACATGACATCCGCCTGGGCAAGACCCTGACCAGCAACTACCTCGTGGCACAAGTTGGCCTGACCATCTCCGGTGTCGGTATCAGCTACCTGCCACTCGCTTGCATGGGCACACTGATCGCCCAGGGGCGCTTGAAAGTGATTCACACGCAGCAGCCACTACCCACCATCAACTACGTATGCGTTCACCGGGCCGACCGATATCAGGGGCTGACGGTTGAAGTGGCCCGCCTCGCCCAGCAAGCCTGTAACTTCAATCGACTTATCATCACCTGAGGCGATGTTTTCCGATTAAAAAATATCGCTAAAAGCAAAGGCTTTTCTCTCCTACCATCGCCGTACACCCCGATGGTTACCCCTTCATACAGGAGAATGAGCATGTCATTACCCGGGTCCCGCATCCTCGCTTCACCCCCTCTGGCGCCCACCTCGCTCATCGAAGCGTTCGCTTCGGTGGTCACCCCGCACATTAGCGACAACCTTGGTCGCCACATCGGCGCCAGGGGCCTGACCCGCTACAACACAACGGGCAAACTGGTGGGTACCGCACTGACCATCAAGACCCGGCCCGGCGACAATCTCTATATCTACAAGGCCCTGACCTTGCTGGAACCTGGCCACGTACTGGTGATCGACGCCCAAGGCGACACCAACAATGCGGTCATTGGCGAGCTCATCAAGCTCTACGCCGAACAGCGCGGCTGCGTGGGTTTCATCGTCGACGGGGCGATTCGCGATGTGGATTCGTTCCGTTCCAGCCCCTGTTACGCACGGGGTGTCGTGCATTGCGGGCCTTACAAGAGCGGCCCGGGCGAAATCAACGTGCCGGTGTCGGTTGGCGGCATGCTGGTGAACCCGGGTGACATCATCGTCGGTGACGAGGATGGCGTCGTGGCCTTCCCCCTGGCGGTAGCTGAACAGGTGCTGACCCAGGCCCGCGCTCATGAAGCCCATGAAGCGCGCGTAAAGGCTGAAATCGCCACTGGGGCGGTGGATCAGTCCTGGCTGGACAAGGTGCTGGAAAAGGCCGGGTTGGCGGATTGAAACCCGCTGTCGATCAGCCCGCTCCATCCAGCGCTTAAGGTAGCGTCAGGGTAATCACATAACTGCCTTGAGTCAGCGCCTGGCCATGGCTATCGACCAACCTGTACTGCTGGTTCGTGCCTCGGCGGTCGTCAACCCGTACAACCTGTGCATCCCCTGTCTGGCGATCCACGCGCTGGATGTCAACAGCGTTGGCGCGCGCCTGTGGCGGGCAGTCATCCATCCACAAAACCGCCTGTCCCGTCGATGCCCGGCACAACGGCGCGACGACACTGCCAGTGAACCGCAGCACGCCCGAACTGGCCGTAGCCGCCTGAGCCTCGCTGACCATGCCCAAAAAAGCGGCTGCACACCATGCAATTGCCTTCGCATTCATTTTTTCACTCTCCAGTGAGCCCACGCTGTTCAGACTATGCGATTGCCGGAGCCAGGCTCGACGCGCGTGTGACGCAGTTCACAAGGCGAAAAACTAAAGACCCGACCCCGCGACGTGCCTTTCGCCATTGTCCAGCCCCTGAGTCTGCTGCCGGCACGACGAGCGGCATCAGCACCACGGCAATAGTAACTTGCATAATGAAAGTTACTGGCAGATAGTGAACTCACCCCAGGATGCCCCCGAGTTCCACGCCATGAAAAAAGCCAGCTTCCAACCCATGCCCTGCCCAGTAGCCCGCGCGCTCGAACACATCGGCGATGGCTGGAGCCTGTTGGTCCTGCGCGACGCGTTCTATGGCTTGCGCCGGTTCGATGAGTTCCAGCACAGCCTGGGCATCGCCACCAATACGCTTACCCGTCGTCTGACCGATCTGGTCAACGCAGGCCTGCTCGAACGCCGTCCCTACCAGAACAACCCGCCGCGCTTCGAGTACCTGCTCACCGAGGCCGGGCGCGATCTGCGCCCAGTGATCCTGACCTTGATGGCGTGGGGCGCGAAGCACGCCGACGGTTCGCACAAGGTCTACCTGGCCGATGAGCGCACCGGCGAGCCAGTCGCCCTGGCGCTCATGGACGCCAACACAGGCAAACCCATCACCGTGGACGAGCACCGGCTGCGTATCGCCCCCGATGCCGACCCGCTGACCCATTGGCGTGCTGAAACCGGGCAGGCCTACCGCCAAGGCAACACCTTGGTAACCCCCTTCCCCACACAGGCCTCTTCAGAGGGTTGACCGTCATGAACGCACACGTTGGCGTGGCCCCCGACCCGGTGGACGACACCGAAGTAGTCGCAAAGAAACCCATCGGTAGAAAAACCCTCCTGCGCATGGTGCTAGCGACGCTTACGGTGGCTGGCGCTGCGGGTTATGCCAACCACTGGTGGAGCCATGGCCGCTTTATCGAAGACACCGACGATGCCTACGTGGGCGCGGACGTCACCGTGATCAGCGCCAAGGTGCCAGGCTTTATCGCCGAGGTCGCGGTGGTGGACAACCAGTTCGTCAAAGCCGGTGACCTGCTGGCGCGGATCGATGCACGCGACTACAACGCCGCCCTGGCCAAAGCAGACGGTGCGGTCGCCGCGCAACGTGCTCGCCTTGCCAACCTCGACGCGGTAGAACAGTTGCAACATGCGGTTATCAGCCAGGCCAAAGCCCAGATCGATGCACGCAACGCCGAGGCCCAGCGGGCCATGAACGACAAGGTCCGCTACCAGAGCCTGGTCAGCAGCCAAGCGGTATCGGTGCAAAGCGCCCAACGCGTCGAAGCCACCTGGAAAACCGCGCAAGCCGACCGTATCCACGCCGAAGCAGGCCTTTTGGCCGCGCGTCAGCAACTGGCGGTGATCGATACGCAACGCCAGCAGACAAGGGCCGCGCAGGCTCAGGCCGAGGCGGATAGGGAGCAGGCGCGGCTCAATATCACCTACACCGAACTACGCGCGCCGGTAGATGGCTACGTGGGCAACCGCCGAGCCAAGGTCGGCGCCTTTGCCGCATCCGGCAGCCAGTTGATCGCTGTAGTGCCCGCCCACGGTTTATGGGTGGACGCCAACTTCAAGGAAGACCAGCTCGCGCACATGCACGTCGGCCAGGCTGTCAGTGTCACCGCCGATATCTTGCCGGGCCGTACCTTCCATGGCCGCATCGACAGCATCGCGCCGGCCACCGGCGCGCAGTTCAGCGTACTTCCGCCAGAAAACGCCACAGGCAACTTCACCAAGATCGTGCAGCGCGTGCCGGTGCGGGTTCGCCTGGAGGGCAGCGACGCCGACTTTGGCGCCCTGCGCCCCGGCCTATCCGTGATCGCCGAAGTCGATACCCGGGCGCAGGCCCTGCCGCAAGCGAAGCTGGCATCGGCAGCCCGACCATGAACGGCGCCCTGCCCGTCCTCACCCCCGCACAAAAAATCACGGCCTTTGCCACCCTGTGCGTGGGGATGTTCATCGCCTTGATCGATATTCAGATTGTCTCGGCATCGCTCAAGGACATCGGCGGCGGGCTCTCCGCTGGCGCAGACGACACCGCCTGGGTGCAAACGGCCTACCTGATTGCCGAGATCATCGTGATTCCCCTGTCCGGGTGGCTGTCACGGGTCATGAGCACACGATGGCTTTTCGCGGCATCGGCGGCCGGCTTCACCCTCACCAGCCTGCTGTGCGCATTGGCCTGGAACATTCAGAGCATGATTGCCTTTCGTGCCATGCAGGGTTTTCTTGGCGGGTCGATGATCCCGCTGGTGTTCACCACCGCGTTCATCTACTTCACCGGCAAGCAGCGGGTGATCGCCGCCTCGGTCATCGGTGCCATCGCATCGCTCGCCCCCACGCTGGGCCCTGCGGTCGGCGGCTGGATCACCGACGTTTCGTCCTGGCACTGGCTGTTCTACGTCAACCTGGTGCCTGGCCTGTTCGTCACCATCGCCGTACCGCTGCTGGTCAAGGTCGACCACCCCAACCTGAATTTGCTCAAGGGCGCCGATTACCTGGGCATTGGATTGATGGCGCTGTTTCTGGGTTGCCTGGAGTACACCCTGGAAGAAGGGCCGCGCTGGAACTGGTTCAGCGACACCACGATTTCTGCCACGGCTTGGCTGGCTGGCATCTGCGGTGTGCTGTTCATTTGGCGCAGCCTGACGATCGAAGACCCTATCATCGACTTGCGAGCCCTGCGCGACCGTAACTTCGCCTTGGGCTGCCTGTTTTCCTTCATTACCGGTATCGGCATTTTCGCAACCATCTACCTCACGCCTCTGTTCCTCGGCCGTGTGCGCGGCTATGGCGCGCTGGATATCGGCCTGGCGGTGTTTTCCACTGGCGTGTTTCAACTGCTGGCGATTCCGGTGTATGCCTTTCTTGCCAACCGGGTGGACCTGCGCTGGATTCTGATGCTGGGCTTGGCACTGTTTGGCATTTCGATGTGGGATTTTTCATCGATCACCCATGATTGGGGCGGCAAAGAGTTGCTGTTGCCTCAAGCCATTCGAGGGTTTGCCCAGCAGATGGCCGTACCACCGACCGTGACCCTAACCCTGGGCGCGCTTTCGCCAGCACGCCTGAAGCTCGCCTCGGGCTTGTTCAACCTGATGCGCAACCTGGGCGGCGCACTCGGGATCGCCGTCTGCGCCACGGTACTCAACGACCGTACCAACCTGCATTTCCTGCGCCTGGCCGAGCACCTGAACGTTGCAAACGAAACGATGAACAGCTGGCTCGAACAATGGCGCAGCAACGCCCAAGCCCTCGGCCAGGACAGCCTGGATGCCAGCCATACCGCGCTGCGCCAGCTCTGGGCATTGACCTGGCGCGAAGCACAAACCCAAACCTACGCCGACGCCTTCCTGGTGATCATGGCGTGTTTCGCCGCCGCCACGCTGCTGGTGCCCTTGATGCGCAAGGTACAGCCCCCGGCGCAGCCTTCCGCCGACGCCCATTGACCCTTCTTGCGGCCTGTGCAGCGCCGGCTTGGTCTCGGCGCCGCGCACATCGGCGAATGTTGTCGCTTTCCATCAAGAGCAGCCCCTCGCCCTCCCCTAGATTAACTCCCGAGCGAGCCCCTGACCGAACCCAAGGGGCAGTGTCTGGAGGAGACCAGCCATGCAATCCGTCGAGCAGTTCAAACACAGCACTTCCACTGCAGAATGGGCCGAACAGCGCCCGGAACTCGCTTTTACCCTCCCTTCGCGGTATTTCTTCGACGAGCAGATCTTCGCCGCCGAACGCGACCGCATCTTCATGAGTGCCTGGCACCTGGCCGGCCATCGCAACGAGTTCGCCGAGCCTGGGCAGTTCGTGGTTTGCGACATGTTCGACCAGAGCGTGGTGGTGGCCTGTGGCAACGATGGCAAGATCAATGCCTTCCACAACGTCTGCCAGCACCGTGGCAATCGCCTGCTGGATGTACGTCGCGGCAGCGACACCCGAGTGCTGCGCTGCGCCTACCACTCCTGGTGCTACGAAATGGACGGCAGCCTGCGCAGCGCGCCACGCAGCGAACGCCTGATCGCCTTCGACAAACAGCAGTTCAACATTCCCAAGGTCCGCGTCGAAGAGCTCGGCGGCTTCGTCTACTTCAACTTCGACGCCGAAGCGCCCGCGCTGGCCGAGCTGTTCCCCGGTGCCGACGAAGAGATGCGCGCCGTGTTCCCCGACCTTGGCAAGATGCGCCTGATCGAGGAGCAGGATGTGATCGTGCCGGCCAACTGGAAGGTGATCATGGACAACTCCATCGAGGGCTATCATTTCAAACTGTCCGGCCCGTGCCATATCGACCTGGCCAAGCTGATCGACTTCAAGGGCTACCGCCTGACCAAGCGCGACAACTGGTGGACCTACATCGCACCGGCCAACCAGCAGGCCGAGGAAGCCTATGGCGTCAAACTGAGCGGGCCACGCAACCCGGACGAGCGCTTCTTCAACATCGGGCTGTGGCCGAACAACACTTTCTATACCTTCCCCTTCTCGGCGTTTCTCGGCACCTTCATCATGATCCCGCTGGATGCCGAGCGCTCGCTGCTGCGCTTTGGCTATTACAGCCCGCACGAGCAGGTTCCAGAGGTTTCCCATGCCTGCATGAAGTGGATGAACGAAGACCTCGGCCCCGAGGACATCGAGCTCAACATCAGCGTGCAGAAAGGCCTGCGTTCGCTCGGCTACGACCAGGGCCGCTACATGATCGACGCCGAGCGCAGCAACGAAAGCGAGCACCTGGTGCATCACTTCCACAAGCTGGTGTTCGATGGCATCGGTGCAGGCCGCTGACCCCTGGCATGGGAGAGCCTTTATGCTCGGGCATGAATACGACTATGTGATCATCGGTGCCGGCTCGGCCGGCTGTGTACTGGCCAAGCGCCTGGGAGAGAACCCGGCACTGCGCATCCTGGTGCTGGAGTCCGGCCCGCCGGACGCCAGCTGGACCATCGACATGCCCTCGGCAGTGGGCATCGTGGTGGGCGGCACGCGCTTCAACTGGTGCTACACCAGCGAACCGGAGCCGGGCCTGGACGGCCGGCGCATCGGCACGCCACGCGGGCGTACCCTGGGCGGCTCCTCGTCGATCAACGGCATGGTCTACATCCGTGGCCATGCCCGCGACTACGACGGCTGGGCCGCGCAAGGCTGCGAAGGCTGGAGCTACCGCGAAGTGCTGCCCTACTTCATGCGGGCGCAAAACCATCGCGACGGTGCCAACGCCTACCGCGGTGCAACCGGGCCGCTGTACGTCACCCCTGGCGATACCTCGCCGCCACTGTGCCAGGCCTTCATCGCGGCCGGCCAGCAAGCCGGCTATGGCGTGAGCAGCGACCTCAATGGCCATCGCCAGGAAGGCTTTGGCCCGGTCGACCGCACCACCCGCGACGGCAAGCGCTGGAGTACCGCGCGCGGCTACCTGGCCGAAGCACTCAAAGGCGGCAACGTCACCGTCGCCACCTCGGCGCTGAGCCGGCGGATTCTGTTCGACGGCGCCCACGCCTATGGGGTGGAGTTTGAAATGGACGGGACGGTGCAGCAGGTGCGCGTGCGCCAGGAGGTGCTACTCAGCGCGGGCGCCATCAACTCACCGCAACTGCTGATGCTTTCTGGTGTCGGCCCGGCCCAGGACCTGCAGCGCCTGGGCATCCCGCTGGTGCACGACCTGCCGGGAGTGGGCCAGCGCCTGAACGACCATCCCGATACCGTGGTGCAATACCGCTGCAAGCAGCCGGTGTCGATCTACCCCTGGACGCGCGCGCCGGGCAAGTGGCTGATCGGCGCGCGCTGGTTCGCCAGCCACGATGGGCTGGCGGCGAGTAACCATTTCGAGGCGGGCGCGTTCATCCGCTCGCGGGCCGGGGTGGAGTTTCCCGACCTGCAACTGACCTTCATGCCGCTGGCGGTCCAGCCAGGCAGCGTCGACCTGGTGCCCGAACACGCCTTCCAGGTGCACATCGACCTGATGCGCCCCACTAGCCTGGGCAGCGTCAGCCTGGTCAGCGCCGACCCGCACCAGGCGCCGCGCATCCTCTTCAACTACCTCACCACCGAGCGCGACCGCGCCGACATGCGCGCAGGTGCCCGCCTGGTACGCGAGATCCTCGCCCAGCCCGCCATGCGTGCCTACGCCGGTGACGAACTGGTGCCCGGTGCCGATCAGGTCAGCGATGCGCAGCTCGACGCCTGGGCGCGGCGCATCACCGAGACGGGCTACCACGCCAGCGGCACCTGCAAGATGGGCCCGCCCAGCGACCCCGAGGCCGTGGTCGACCCACAATTGCGCGTGCACGGCCTGCGTGGGCTGCGGGTGGTCGATGCGTCGATCATGCCGCAGATCGTCAGCGGCAACACCAATGCGCCCACGGTGATGATCGCCGAGAAGGCCAGCGACCTGATCCGTGGTCACACCATGCTTGCCGCAAGCGATGCACCGGCGTGGGTCCACCCACGCTGGCATGAATGCCAGCGCTGAAGGGTGCTTGCCAAAGCCGGCCCACTGCGCTTGCATAGGCGCAGCGGGCCTTTCCTGTTAACGAGGCACCGGCCAATGCAGCCGGCGCCCATTGCCTAGCCTGGTGCAATCATGAAGCGATCCGAAACCCTTGACCTTCAGTGGCAGGGCCCTGCCAGCCCGCCGCTGCGCATCGGCATCCTGTTGCTGCCATCGTTTTCCAACTTCGGCCTGGCCTCGCTGATCGAGCCGCTCTCGATCGCCAACTGGCTGGCCCAGTGCAACCTGTTCCAATGGACCCTGCTTTCGGTGGACGGCCAGCCGGTGCCCGCCAGCAACGGCCTGCTCGCCGGCGCCCAGGCGGGCATCGGCGAGCACAGCGAATTCGATGCCTGCGTGGTGATCGCCAGCTTCGATGTGCACCGCCATGCCCGCAACCCGGCCCTCAAGGCCTGGATCAAGCGCCAGGCGGCTTTCGGCGCGGTCATGGTCGGCATCGAAACCGGCACCGAGCTGCTGGCTGCGGCAGGTGTGCTCGACGGCCACCCGGCCGCCGTCCATTGGGACAACCTGCAAGGTTTCCAGGAAAGCTACCCCAGGGTGCAAGCCTGCGCGCAGCTCTACTCGCTGGGCCGCAAGCGCCTGACCTGCGCGGGCGCCACTGCGGTGCTGGACATGCTGCTCAGCTGGCTGGAGCGGCTGGCCGGTGGCAACCTGGCACGCGAAGTGGCCATGCACATGCTCATCGAGCAGGTGCGCGAGCCGCAGGTCCAGCAGGCCGAAGGCTATCGACGCAGCCTGCATGCCCAGGCCAGCAAGATGGGCCGGGCCATCGAGCTGATGGAGCAGCACCTGGAAGAGCCGCTGAGCTGCGAGGCCATCGCCGAGCGGGTGGCGCTGTCGCGGCGCCAATTGGAACGCCAATTCATGCAACACACGGGCCTGACGCCGCTGAAGTACTACCTCAGCCTGCGCCTGGCACGCGCCCACAACCTGCTGCAGCAAACCCGCATGAGCGTGGCCCAGGTTGCGGCCAGTGCAGGCTTCGGCTCGCTGGAACACTTCTCCCGCGCCTACCGCGCCAAATTCGGCTGTGCACCGAGCAGCGACCGCTCGCAGAGCTTGAGCGCGCCGGTCATGCGCCAGCCGTTGGGGCATGACCGGCAGCCGTTGGCGATTTGATGCCCGGCCCTGGGGCGCAAGGCGCCCCAGGGCCATACGCTACAGCCCGAGGTAACTGCGCACCGCCGACGCCCCGGGCTGGCCATCGAAGGTCGTCACCCCCGCCAGCCAATTCTCCAGCACCTGCGGATTGCGCTTGAGCCACTCGCGCGACGCCAGCGCGGGCTTCTGTTTGTCGTTGAGGATGGCCCCCATGATCTGGCTTTCCATCCCCAACTGAAACTCCATCCGAGACAGCAACGCACCCACGTTCGGGCATTCCTGGCCGAAACCTTTGCGGGTATGGGTGTCGACCACCGCGGCACCGTAGTTCGGGCCGAACGCGGCATCGCCACCATTCAGATAGCGCATCGCTAGCTGGGTGTTCATCGGGTGCGGCTCCCAGCCCAGGAACACGATCGGCTTTTTCGAGCGCACCGCCCGGCGTACTTCCACCAGCATGCCAGCTTCGCTCGAATCGACCAGGCGGAAACCCTTGAGGCCATAGCTGTCCTTGTCGATCAGGCCCTGAATGATTTGGTTGCCATCATTGCCTGCCTCGATGCCGTAGATGCGCCCTTGTAGCTCGTCCTTGAACCGGGCGATGTCCTCGAAACGCTTGAGCCCGGCCTCATAGGCGTAGTCCGGCACGGCCAGGGTGTATTTGGCACCGGTGAGGTTGGTACGTACCCGCTCGACGCTGCCTTTTTCCAGAAAAGGCGTGGAGATCGCCGCCATCGACGGCATCCAAGCGCCGAGGTAGACGTCGATGCTCTTCATTTCCATGGCCTGGTACGCCATCGGAATCGACAGCATCTGCGTCTTGGTCTTGTAGCCCAGGCCTTGCAGGACGGTGGTCGCCAGCCCCGTGGTGGCGGCGATGTCAGCCCAGCCGACCTCCGCGAAGTTCACGGTCTGGCAGGCGGCGGGCTCACCGGCCTGGGCGGTGGCGATGGACGCGAAGAGCAGCGATGCAGCAAGCACGGACACGGGTGTTTTCTTTGGCATGCGAGCGACTCCAGAACGGTTCAGGGTGGGCGTGACAAGGCATGGGCGCATGTTCAGGCGCGGTAATCCGGCTCCTGCTCATCGAGCATTTCCTGCAGCGCAGCGAAATGGCGAGCGGCGAAATCCGGATATTCAAGCCATTGCCGGGCTGTCTTGCGCGCCACGGCATCGCTGGCGATACGCAGCGGGCGGCCGCTGGCAAGCGCGGTGAGGTAGAGCTCGCAGGCCCGTTCGAAGTAGTAGAGGTCGTCGAAAGCCTGGGCCACGCTTGGGGCTGCCACCAGCACGCCGTGGTTGCCCATGAGCAGGATCGGCTTGTCGCCCAGCTGGCGACTCACTCGCTCGGCCTCATCCCCCAGCCCCATGCCGTCGAAGCCCTCGTCGATGGCTACGCGCTCGAAGAAGCGCATGGCATTCTGCTCGATCGGTGGCAGGCGCGAGTCGGCCAAACAGGCCAAGGCGGTGGCGTACTTCGAGTGCACATGCAAGATGCAGCGCGCGTGCGGATGCCGCCGGTGCAAGGCGCCATGCAAGGCCCAGGCAGTGATGTCCGGCGCCCCA
Organism: Pseudomonas sp. NY11955; assembly: GCF_048068035.1. Classification (NCBI taxonomy): domain Bacteria; kingdom Pseudomonadati; phylum Pseudomonadota; class Gammaproteobacteria; order Pseudomonadales; family Pseudomonadaceae; genus Pseudomonas; species Pseudomonas sp. NY11955. The sequence goes on along the minus strand of NZ_JBLUPS010000008.1, from coordinate 160,718 downwards.
GGGCGCTGCAAGGCAGAGGGGTCGTCGGCATCGAGCAGCAGCAGGTCGCTGGCGCGGATCCTGGAAAAATGCCGGCCATAGGGGTTGATCAGAAAGCGCCGGCCATCCTCGGAAACGGCCAGGCTGAAATGGTTGGCGATTGCCTCGTGCATCCCTAGGCGGGCGGTCCAGCGAAATGCGCAGGCGAGCTCGACGCGGGCTTGGGCATGGGCGTCCAGAACAGCGATGGATGGGTTGTGCATGGCAGCTCCTCGGGTGGCTGGCGCGCCCCTCGGGGACGCGTTCATACCCTCCGAGTCTAGGGACGGCGACGCGTTTGACTTGATGCGATGCGACCTGCCCTGTCGCGAACGCACGCAGCGCAGGCGCTGTCGTATTTCGTCAAGTTCGCCCCCCGAAGCCTGGCTATGGTACGGCCCATACCTAGGCAAGCCAGGAGACTCAGCGTGTCCCATCAATCGCTTTTCATCGCAGGGCAATGGCGTGAGCCGCACAGTGGCCGCTATCGGGAAATCATCAACCCTGCCGACGAAACCCTGCTGGCCCTGGCACCAGAGGCCGGCACCGAGGATGTCGACGCCGCGATCGAAGCCGCCCGCCACGCCTTCGACCATGGCCCGTGGCCACAGCTGCCACCGAGTGAACGCAGCGCTTGGCTACTGCGCATCGCCGCAGCCATCGAAAACGATGCCGCGCAACTGGCGCGCCTGGAAACCCTCAACACCGGCAAGACCCTCGGCGAAAGCGAGGCCGATATGGCCTGCGTGGTGTCCACCTTCCGCTACTATGCCGGGCTGCTTGAAGCACGCACCGATAGCGCTCACCCGCATGCACCCGACCACGTCATCAGCGTCACACGCCATGAACCGGTAGGGGTCTGTGCGTTGATCGTGCCGTGGAACTACCCGCTGCTGCAAACCGCCTGGAAACTCGCGCCCGCCTTGGCCGCGGGCAACACGGTGATTCTCAAACCCAGCGAGCTGACGCCGCTGAGCGCCCTGCACCTGGCGGCTTTGCTGGCCTCCCTGGCGCTGCCTGCCGGGGTGTTCAACCTGGTGTGCGGCGACGGCACCGTAGGCCACCACCTGGCGCTCAGCGACCGGGTGGACATGCTGTCGTTCACCGGTGGCGCCCAAGCCGGTGCCAAGGTGATGCAGGCCGCCAGTGGCAACTTCAAGCGCTTGGCACTGGAGCTCGGTGGCAAAAACCCGAACATCGTATTTGCCGATGCCGACCTCGACGTGGCCCTGGACCAGGCGCTCAACGCCGTGTTCTTCAACGCCGGGCAAGTGTGCTCGGCCGGCTCGCGCCTGCTGTTGCAGGCCTGCGTGCATGACCGTTTCGTCGAGCGCCTGGCCGAACGCATCGACGCCATTGTCCTCGGCGATGGCTTCGACAGCCGCTCGCGCATGGGCCCTCTGATATCGGCGGCCCAGCGGGATCGCGTGCAGTCGCTGATCCAGGCGGCGCAAAGCGAAGGTGCCCGCCTGCGCGCCGGCGGCCGGCGTCCCACGGATGCGCATCTGCAAAAGGGGTTCTGGTTGCGCCCTACCCTGCTCAGTGACGTGCAGGCCGACATGCACATCGCCCGCGAAGAAATCTTCGGCCCGGTGATCACCGTCGAGCGCTTCACCGACGAGGCCCATGCCGTGCAGTTGGCCAACGATACGCCCTATGGCCTGGCGGCCGGGGTCTGGACCGGCGACCTGGGCCGCGCCAACCGCATGGCCCGGCGGCTACGGGTTGGGACACTGTGGGTGAACGACTACAACCTGGCATTCCCCCAGGCGCCCTGGGGCGGTTTCAAGGCCAGTGGCATCGGCCGCGAGCTATCGGCGACGGGCCTGGAGGAATTCAGTGAACTCAAGCATGTGCTCCTCAACTGCGAACCTCGGGCGTTGAACTGGTTTGCGTGAGGGCGTTTTCAAGGCTTGCTCTCGGCGCACGGTTCCAGGTGCGCCGGCGGCATGCTTAGCAAAACGATTCATATGATTGAAAAACAACATAGATTGACGCGATAAGAGGCGATTGAAACACTCCTGGCGCCTTCCTCACCCAACACCGGGAGCTATGCACCATGACAAGAACAATGCGCGCCCTCGCCAGCCGACTACTGCTGGCCAGCACCTGCCTCCTGCCACTGCTCGCCCAGGCCAGTGACCTCGACAGCATCAAGCAGAAAGGCGAACTGAGCTTCGCCCTCACCGGCAAATACCCACCGTTCAGCTTCATCGACATGGACGGCAAATTGCAGGGCTTCGACGTCGACATCGGCGGTGGCGTCGCCCAGCGCCTCGGGGTGCAGGCCAAACCGGTCACCACCGCCTGGGATGGCATCATCGGTGGCCTGCTGGCCGGCAAGTACGACGCCATCATCGGCAGCCTGGCAATCACCGACGAACGCATGAAAGCCGTGGACTTCTCCGAGCCCTACTATCTATCCGGCGCGCAACTGTTCGTGCGCAAGGACAGCCCGCTACAAAGCATCGACGAGATGGACGGCAAGGTGATCGGCATCACCCTGGGCGAGACGTATGAAAGCTGGCTGCGCGAACACAAGCCGAACGTCACCCTGAAGACCTACAAGGGCTTGCCGGACATCTTCCTCGACCTGCAGAACAAACGCCTGGACGGTTTCGTCACCGACAAGATCGCCGGCCTGCTGACCATCCGCGACCGCCATCTGGACGCGCGCCCGGCTGGCGCCCTGCTCTACCCGGAGAAGATGGGCATCGCCGTGCGCAAGGACAGCCCCGAGCTCAAGGCCGCGATCAACGCGGCGCTCTCCGACATCGACAAGAACGGCACCTACAAGGGCATCAGCGAGAAATGGCTAGGCACTGACATTCGCTGAAGCGTGACCTCGCAGCGGGCGGCCGCAACCGCCCGCTTCACGCCGCCGGCAGGCGCAATGCCCCGGCACAATCCTCACGCTGCAACATCGCCTCGACCACCTGCCCCAACGCCAAGCGCACGTCGCCCACCAGGCGATTGCTCTTCAACTCCTGCTTGTACACCAGGTAGAAGTTGAACCATTGCTCCAAGGCGAATGGGCGGCTGACCAGCTTCGGGTTCTCGCACAGGTCCGCCGCAGTAATGGCGTTGACCAGGCTCAGCCCACCGCTCAACTCGATCATCGCGCCCATGCTGGACAAGCTCGACTGCAACTCGTGGCGCAACAGGCGACGCAAGCTGTTGTCGCGGTAGATCAGGTGGTCCGACTGGATCGGCTTGATCAGCGTCTGGCCGTCGAGGTCGGCCAGCGCCAGCTCCGTCTTGCTCGCCAGCTCACTGGCGGCCGGCATCAGCACGCGCATGCGCGCCGACACCATGGGCGCGAACAGCAGGTTGGGCTCGTGCACCTCATAGGAAACCAGTGCCATGTCCAGGCGCCCGGCCTCCACTTCGGCGATCAGCCGGCCGCTGGCCGCCACGTCCAGCGACACCGCGATACCCGGATGGGCCTGCAGATAACGCTGCACCAGGCTTGGGCAGAAGCGATGTCCGAGGCCGGGTGCGCAACCCAGCTTCAGCGACGCTACCCCGCTGTCCTGCAAGACGAACAGGTCCTCTTCGATACGCGCCAGATTGCCCATCAGCAGGATCGCCTCGTTGAGCATGTAGCGCCCGGCAGCGGTGATCTGCAGGCGCTGGTTCTCGCGGGCGAACAGGCGGATCTTCAGCGCCTCCTCCAACCGTGCCAGCGCGTGGCTCACCGCCGACTGGGTGAGCCCCAGCTGCACCGCTGCCTGGCGGGTCGAGCCGGTGGTGGCGATGGCATGGAAAATTTCCAGGTCGCGCAAGCTGAATTCGGTACGCATGGTCGCAAACGCCTTGGTCGGTCAAATGATGAAAAAAGATCATAAATTGACGCTGTTTTTTGTCAATGCGAGACTCGTTTCGTGTTCAAGCATGGCTGAAACCCGCTTGTACAGCGGCGCTAAGCCAGAACACCTGGGTATTAAAATAATTTGTAGGAACAACCATTCGTTTATCACGGATGGCTCCAGAGACCCAACCCGAGAATAAGAATGTTCGATTTCAATCTGGTGCTCCACTACCTGCCGATGCTGCTCAAGGCAGCCGGCATCACCGTCGAGCTGACCCTGCTGGCCATCGTCTTCGGCCTGCTGATCGGCCTGCTCGCCGCCCTCGCCCGCCTGTCACGGCATCCTCTGCTGCGCTGGATCGCTGGCGGATACATCTGGCTGATACGCTCGACGCCGCTGCTGGTCCAGTTGTTCATCATCTACTTCGGCCTGCCGCAGTTCGGCCTCGAACTGTCGCCCTTCACCTCAGGCGTGATCGGCCTGGCACTGAACGTCGGCGCCTACAACGCCGAGACCATCCGCGCCGGCATCCAGGCCATCCCCCACGGGCAGGTCGAGGCCTCGCGTTCGCTGGGCTTCGGTACCGTGCGCACAATGCGCCTGATCATCCTGCCGCAAGCCTTCAAGCTCATCGTGCCGCCACTGGGCAACAACCTGATCATCCTGATCAAGGACACCTCGCTGGTCTCCACGATCACCCTCGCCGAACTGTTCATGCGCACCCAGCAACTGGTGGGCGCAACATTCAAGCCATTCGAGTTGTACTTCGCCTGCGCACTGATCTACGCGCTGCTGACCACCATCACCAGCCTGCTGCTGCAACTGTTCGAGCGGCGGCTTCTGCTCAAGGGAGGACGGGCATGAACCGCGCCGACGTACAGATCCAGCTGAAAGACATCCACAAGCACTACGGCCCGCTGGAGGTGCTCAAGGGCATCGACCTGGACGTGCGCAAGGGCGAGGTGATGGTGCTGATCGGCCCCAGCGGCTCAGGCAAGAGCACCCTGCTGCGCTGCGTGAACATGCTCGAACAGCCGACCAGTGGCGAAATCCTGTTCCGCGGCCAACTGATCAACGACCGCCAGCGCAGCCATCGTGCCCAGGAAAAGTACCTCAACGGCCTGCGCATGAAAGTCGGCATGGTGTTCCAGCACTTCAACCTGTTCCCTCACCTCACGGTACTGGAAAACATCACCATCGCGCCGACCCAGCTGCTGGGAATCGACCCGCGCCAGGTACGTGCCGAAGCCGAGGAACTGCTGGACAAAGTCGGCGTGCTGGACAAGCGCGACGTCTATCCCGGCAACCTCTCCGGCGGCCAGAAGCAGCGGGTGGCCATCGCCCGCGCGCTGGCGCTGAAGCCAGACGCGATGCTGTTCGACGAACCCACCTCGGCTCTCGACCCGGAAATGGTCGGCGGTGTGCTGACGGTCATGGAAAGCCTGGCCCGCAGCGGCATGACCATGATGGTGGTGACCCACGAGATGCGCTTCGCGGAAAAGGTCGCCGACCGCGTGGTGTTCATGGCCGACGGCAACATCGTCGAGCAGGGTACGCCACAGAACGTGTTCCGCATGCCACAGCAGCAACGTACCCGCTCGTTCCTCGCCGATATCGGCTGAGCCGCCTCGCACCCAGGGCGCCCCCATGCATGGGCGCTCGCCACCAGGAAACCCTATGTCCGACTACCTGTTCTACCAATCCTCCGCGCGCCTGCCGACCGTCACCCGCGCCCAAGGCATCTATGCCTGGGACGAGCATGGCCAGCGCTACCTGGACGCCTGCTCCGGCGCCATCGTCGCGCAACTCGGCCACGGCCACCCGGCGGTGCGCGAGGCCATGCTGGCGCAACTGGACAAGGTCGCCTTCGCCTACCGCACCCAGTTCGAGAACCAGCCCGCGCTGGACCTCGCCGAGCGCCTGGTGAAGCTCACCGACAAACGCTTCGACCGGGTGTTCTTCTCCTCCGGCGGTTCCGAGTCGGTCGAGTCCGCGTTGAAGATCGCCCGCCAGTACTGGTACTGCAAAGGCGAGCCGCAGCGCAGCATCTTCATCAGCCGCAAGCCGGCCTACCACGGCTCGACCATGGGCGCGCTGGCGATGACCAGCTACACGCCGCTGACCCAGCCTTTCGAGCCCATGTTCCAGCACTACCCGAAGATCGCCTCGCCGAGCCAGTACCGCGTGCCCGCCGGCCTGAGCGCCGAGGCCTACGCCGTGGCCTGCGCCGACGAGTTGGAAGCCGCGATCCTGGAAGTCGGCGCACACAACGTCGCCGCCTTCATCGCCGAACCCATCGGCGGTGCCAGCACCGGCGCGCAAGTGCCGCACGACGCCTATTTCCCGCGTATCCAGGCGATCTGCAAGCGCCACGGCATCCTGCTGATACTCGACGAAGTAATGACCGGCATCGGCCGTACCGGGCGCTGGTTCGGCTACGAGCACTGGGACGTTCAAGCAGACATCCTGTGCCTGGCCAAGGGCCTGGGCGCCGGTTACTACCCGGTGTCGGCGGTGCTGACCCGCGCCGAACTCACCGACCCGATCCTCGCCGCCGGTGGTTTCCAGCACGGCTACACCTATGCCGGCAACCCGTTGGCCAGCGCCACCGCCCTGGCGGTCATCCAGGCCATCGAGGACGAAGGGCTGGTGGCCAAGGTGGCCGAGAACGGCGCCTACCTGTTGGCACGCCTCAAGGAACTCGGCTCACGCTACGAATTCGTCGGCGATGTGCGGGGTCGTGGCTACCTGCAGGCCGTCGAGTACGTCGCCGACCGTGCCGGCAAGACCCCCTTCCCACTGGCGGCCAACGTCAGCGACAGCATCACGCGCCTGGCCCGCGAACGCGGCCTGATCATCTATCCACGTCGCTCGCTAATGGGCGAACAGGGCGACCACACGCTGATCTCACCGCCACTGATCACAACCCGCTCGCAGTGCGACGAAATCGTCGAACTGCTTGGTGCCACCTTCGACGCCTTCCAGGCGCAGCAGGCCAGCCGATGAGCAAGCAGTGTTCACTGGAGCAGGCCGTCGCCGGTATCGCCGACGGCAGCAGCATCATGGTCGGCGGCTTCGGCTCGCCCGGCACGCCGTTCTCGCTGCTGGAGGAGCTGGCACGACAAGGCAAGCGTGGGCTGACCATCATCAAGAACGACGCCAACCAGGACGGCTACGGTGTGTCGCGGCTGATCGAGGCAGGGGCAATCCGCAAGATGATCACCACCCACCTCGGCCTGAGCGGCGCGGCGCGGCGGGCCTTCACCAGCGGTCAGCTGGAAGTGGTGTTCGTCTCCCAGGGCCTGTTCGCCGAACGCATCCGCTGCGCCGGCGTCGGCCTGCCGGCCTTCCTCAGCGACATCGAGCTTCCCGAGGAGCTGGGTGACCAGCGCCAGGCAGTCACCGTCGACGGCCGCCAGCTGTACGTCGAGCCAGCACTGCGCGCCGACTACGCCTTCATTGCCGGGCACTGCGCCGACCGTACCGGCAACCTTCGCTACCACGGCAGCGCGCGCAACTTCGGCCCGCTCATGGCGATGGCCGCCGACTGCGTGATCGCCGAGGTTTACGACCTCAGCGAAACCGCGCTGCCAGCCGACAGCATCCACACCCCCGGCATCTTCGTGCACCACCTGGTCACCGTCACAAGGAGCTCCCATGAGTACCAGCCCATCGCTCGCTGACCCGCGGGAAGTCATCGCCCGTCGGGCCGCGCGGGAAATCCGCGACGGCCAGTTGGTGAACCTCGGCATCGGCCTGCCGACGCTGATCCCGACCTACGTACCGCACAGCATCCAGGTGTGGATTCATTCGGAAAATGGCATCGTCGGCGTCGGCCCGCAGGCCGGCATAGACGACCTCGACGCCGAGCTGATCGACGCCGGCGGTGGTTATGTCACCCTGGTGCCGGGCGGCGCTATCGTCGACAGCGCCACGTCTTTTGGCATCATTCGCCGCGGCCTGCTCGACATCACCTTCCTCGGTGCCCTGCAGGTCTCGCACCACGGAGACCTGGCCAACTGGCTGGTACCGGGCAAGATCGTAGCCGGCATCGGCGGTGGCGCAGAGCTGGCGCAAAAGGCCCGCCAGGTGATCGTCACCATGCCGCACTGCGACAAGGACGGCCAGCCGAAGATCGTCGAGCGCTGCAACCTGCCACTGACCGCAAAACGCTGTGTCACCCGGATCATCACCGAGTACGCAGTGTTTGACATCGACAACGAAGGCCTGCTCCTGCGCGAAATCCTCGGCGACCTGAGCCTTTCACAACTGCGTGAAATCACCGCGCCCTTCCGCGACGCCCGCCCCTGATCCGGACTGCCACCATGACCACTAGAAGCAACATGGCGTACATCGCCGGCTACGCCCGCACGCCCATCGGCCGCGCCTACCGTGGCGCTTTCAACGACACCGACGCCCCCACCCTGGCCGCCTTCGCGCTGCGTGCGCTGCTGCAACGCAGCGCTATCGACCCACGGCTGATCGATGACGTGATTCTCGGCTGCGCCCTGCCAGAGGGCTCGCAGTACTACAACATCGGCCGCATGGCGGCGCTGGCGGCGCAGCTGCCGGTACGTACCCCGGGCATGACGGTGGATCGCCAGTGCGCCTCCGGGCTGATGGCGTTGGTCATCGCCAGCCAGCGCATCCAGGCCGGCGACGCCGAGCTGATCCTGGCAGGCGGCGTGGAGTCCATCAGCCTGGTGCAGAACGCGCACATGAACGTCTATCGGCGTCACGACCGCCAACTGCTCGAACACCTGCCGGCAGCCTACATGCCGATGGTGGAAACCGCCGAAGTGGTCGCCAAGCGCTACGCCGTCAGCCGCGATGCACAGGACGCCTTCGCCTTGCTCAGCCAGCAGCGCGCCGCGGCGGCCCGCAGTCAAGGCCTGTTCGCTGCCGAGATCGCCGCCGTACACACGGTACAGCGCATCGACGACCGCAGCAGCGGCGAGCAATCCTTCGTCGAGGTTCAGGTGACCCAGGACGAATGCCCCCGCCCCACCACCAACGCCGAAGGCCTCGCGGCACTGGCACCGGTGTTTGCCGATGGCTCGGTCAGCGCTGGCAACGCTTGCCCCCTCTCGGATGGCTCGGCCGCTTGCCTGGTGGTTTCGCACGAGCAGTTGCAACGCCATGGGCTTCAACCACTGGGACGCTTGGTCAGTTGTGTAGTGGAAGGCTGCGCGCCAGATGAAATGGGCATCGGGCCGGTACCTGCGATCCGTAAGCTGCTGCAACGCAATCGCTTGACGGTGGACGACATCGACCTCTGGGAAATCAACGAGGCCTTTGCTTCCCAGGTGCTGTACTGCTCTGAGGCCCTGGGCCTTCCGGCCGAACGACTGAACGTCAACGGCGGCGCGATCGCCTTGGGGCATCCCTACGGCATGAGCGGCACCCGCCTGGCTGGCCATGCGTTGCTGGAAGGTATTCGCCGCAAGGCGCGTTACATCGTGGTCAGCATGTGCATTGGCGGAGGACAGGGAGCGGCAGCGCTGTTCGAATGCCTCCATTGAATTGCACCCCATGGTCCCGCTGCCCTTCATGAAGGGCAGCTACGGCGGTCAGGATGGTCACGCGCTGCGCAACGAGGGGTGCTTGAACGCCGGGCGACTATTTATGCAGTGAGAGACCTTTGATCGCCTTGTCGACGGCTTTCTTCGGACCACGCAGAGCGATGCCGACGAAGTCCATGCTGGCAGGGTCCTGCGCAAGGAACACCGCTCTGTTCGCTTCGTCATGGCCGGTCGAGAACATGGCGAACACATAGGGGAGCATGGTCAATTCGCGCTCCAGCCCCACACGATGGGCGTGCTGGATTTCCTCAAGGCTGGCTTCGAAAATCAGCATTGGCTGGCCGGACATGTTTCCGTAAACGTGACCGTTCGCATCCACGTAAGGCTCACCCATGACCTCTGGCGCGGCCGATGGGATGCCGGTGGCCAGAAACGCAACAACATTCATCCTCTGCCACATGGCAAGGTCATTACGGACGAGGATGGCTACTTTGGTGTCGAACATTGCGTACTCCTTCAAAACTGGACCGTGATGATGGAGTCGATAGCAGGCTTGAGTCTGTTAGATTTGTGCACAACCGCTGATAGGCAGCCGGCGTAAGGCGGCACGGGTTACTCAGCGTATTGAGCAATGCCGTTGCCGAACGACCAATTCTCCCTTTTGACCTCCACCAGACTGATGAAAACATCCTCAAGGCGTACGCCCACCTGCTCGTTGAGGCCCGTGGCGATCGTTTTATAGAGCAGTTTCTTTTGCTCGGTCGTACGGCCTTCGTTGAGCGTAATCTGAATGAATACCTGGTCGTCCGAGCGCTGTATTCCCAAGTATTGCGGGTCGTTCACCATGTGGTTTCCATCGTGCTCGGCGAGGACCTGGAAGTTGTCATGCTCGGGAACGCTGATGGCGTCTCGCATAGCCTGATACACGATTCGCCCCAATAGCTGGATGCGCTGCGGATCGCTGTGTCTTCTGGTGTCGATACGAACCAAGGGCATGAATTGGCCTCCTCGTAAGTGCCACAAGCGCGGGGGTTGGCGTCTGCAGCGGTGGACACGGAAAGGGGGAAAGCTGATTTGCCAAATTAAGATAGTGGCCATAATCTATTTTGACAAGCGAACGTGAACTCAACACCCAGCACATTTCCTCGAGCGCATGGAGTCAACGATGGCTGAACCTATCTACCTGGAAGACCTGTCCGTGGGCGATACTTTCCTAAGCGACCATTACCCCTTGGATGCAGAGCAGATCGTTGGGTATGCAAAGACGTTTGACCCGCAACCTTTTCACTTGGACCAAGACGCCGCGAAGGACACATTCTTTGAAGGCCTCGCAGCAAGCGGTTGGCAGACTGCGGGCATTACCATGCGTTTGCTGGTGGCAAGCCTGCCGCTTGCACGAGGTATCATCGGTGCAGGCGCGGAAATAGCGTGGCCTCAAGCGACACGTCCTGGAGACGTGCTACGTGTCACTAGCAAGATTCTCAGCATCACGCCGTCTCGATCCAAACCAGATAGAGGAATCGTGGTGGCCGAATGCATTACTTCCAATCAGCGTGACGAGGTCTTGCAGCGAATGGTGACCAAGATCTTGTGCTTCAAAAAAACAGGGTGACAACGTGGGACGCTCATCGCAGTCCAAGGCCAAAGAGAACCGTGCCCAGATAGTACAGACAGCTTCACGCCTGTTTCGTGAGTCTGGAGTCGAAGGTGTGTCCGTGGCGCAAATAATGGCCGCCAACAACATGACCGTGGGTGGTTTTTACAAGCACTTCGATTCCAAGGACGCCTTGATTGCCGAGGCATGCTCGATGGCGTTCGATCACGCCCTTGACGCATGGGAGGATGTCTACAATCGAGCGGATGCGGCGGCGCAGGATCGAGCGGCTTCCTTGGTTCGTCAGTATCTTCGCAATAGTTCTGCCAAGCGTCGTTGCCCGCTTCTGGCCTTTGCCTCAGGCGTATCCACTGGGGAGGTGAGCCAGTCAGGTGCTGAAGCTTACGAGACCGGTGCAAAGCGCCTGCTGGATAAGTTCTTGGATGAACCCGCGGGTGATAGAGACGATTCAACCCAGTCGAAAGCGGTGGACAGCGAAGCTTTGGTGATTTTTGCCGCCATGATCGGGGCGCGCTTGCTGGCTCAGTCGGTAGGGAAAAGCCCTTGGATTGAAGCGATGGAAGCTGCTATCAACCTCGCGGCCACGAGACATCGCAAGCCGGGTTGAAGCCGCTCGGCCCAATCGTTGCCTATCAAGCGTGACCGTCTGCTGTGCGTCCTCACGTCAGACGGAATTTTTTCTAATCACACAGGTTTACCCCCACACGAGCGTTTTGTGTGATCTAGGTAAACCTTTATTGACCTAAAACAAACGCTCACCCATGGCAAAAAGCGCCAATAGGCAAACCGGAAGCACCATGGCCAGGGCTAACTGGATTCGCCTGCACGAGATAAGGCTTGCAGGACATCGATGGCTTTAGCCGCATCATCCTTGGCCACAAAAATATGATCATGATAGAAGGCTGCGATCACGTTGCAACTGATGTCAGCCTTTCCGAGTGCGGTCGCGAATGCGGCCGTCAAACCCACCGCATCAAGCGCCGAGTGGATCGTGAGCGTGATCCAAGCTGCCACAAAATTGTACTCAAGGCCCAGTGCATCAGCGCGTTCGCGTTCAATGATTACAGTTAAGCCTTCTTTTTCGCGGAATGTACCAAGCACATCGGTACCCTGAAGCGCAGACGCGTCCGCTACTGTGCAGAACACAAAGTCGCCTTCATTGAGGACTGGGCTCATGCCGCGTAGCAGAGCTGAGATCGATTTTTCGCCTGACATAGAATTATCCCCGTTTGAAAGACAGCAGTGTGCGTTCCAACCGTTCATTAGTTTAATCAATTTTACTCATTGTCGATTAGCTCTACTTATAGGCACCCGCCCAATTTACCTTGCGTCAATCAGGCTAGACCAGGCCTGAGAGGCACGATGGCAGGTTCGGATCGATTGCGGCCACTCGCGTCCGACAGCTCTCGACCCAAAGCTGCCAGTGAGCCGAACAGCAACCTTTGTGGGAGCGGGCGCGCCCGCGAAGAATCAAACACGTAGACTGGCACCGGCTGCGCCGGTGTTCGCGGCCACGCCCGCTCCCACAGAGTGCTCATAGCACTACGGCATCAGTTTTTTCAGCGTCTGCTTTGGGTCGAATGCGGCCACTCGCCTCCGGCAACTCTCGCCCCATAGCAGTCACTCGGATCTACCCACCCCAGGTTGCCTCACTTCAAAAGCGTGCTTGAGGCCAGAATCCGAGCCGTGCATATCTGGCGACGCCCCGGCTTCAACCTGCCCCAGCATCCAGTCGACGAACGCCCGCACATGCGGTTGCCCTAGCTTTTCCTCGCGAGCAACCAGGTAGTAAGCAAAGCGCGAAGGCCATGGTCGATCCACAGCCACCACCAGCCTGCCTTGGCGCAGGTCTTCTTCGGCATGCTGTGACTGCACAAGCGCAATGCCCTGGCCGCTGACCGCAGCGCGCATCAACAGTAGATCTTCATCAAAACTGGGACCTCGGCGACTGCGGTGTCCGGGCTCGACGCCGTGAGCCTGCAACCACAGCGTCCAATCAGCGCGATCGGCATCCTGCAACAGAGGGTAATGCAGGCAGTCCTGCGGCTCATCCAGCGCTGGGCCAGTGGCAAGCAAGCCAGGGCTGGCTACCGGAAGCAATACGGGTGCGAATAGCGGTATCGACTTCACTCCAGGGTAATCACCCAAGCCATGGCGTAGAGCGACGTCAACCGGGTCACGTTGCAGGTCGGCCAGTTCGGCTGTGGACTGCACGCGTACGTCGATCTCTGGGTGTAGCGCGTTGAAATCCGCCAAGCGTGGTATCAGCCAGCTGGAGGCGAACGAAGGCTGAGTGCTGATGTTAAGAGAGTTGGCACGGGTCAGCATGTCCAGATCGAGCAGCGCGCTTTCGATCTGGCCAAACCCGCGTGATAGCCCTGGATAAAGACGTTCACCTGCCTCGGTGAGTTGCACGCCATAACGGCTTCGAGTCAGGAGAGTGACACCGAGCCGGTCTTCCAACAGACGAATTTGCTGGCTGATAGCACCCGGCGTCACGCCCATGCGCTCGGCGGCGGCCTTCAGGCTACCCAGCCGCGTGGTTTCAGTGAAGGCTCGCAACGCGAGCAAAGGCAAAACTGCACCCATTAAACGCCAACCTTAGAAAAACTGATTTCATTGATAGGAATGATCGTTAGCAGGCCCGTAAATGTGCACTTAGCATGGCCACGAACGAACCTAACACGGATCAGTTTTATTAAGGTGAAAGGCATGCAGGAACCCGCACTTGTACTTTATACCGACAGCTCCCCTAATGGTTTCAAGATCACTATTGCTCTTGAGGAGCTGGAACTGCCTTATCGCCTCGTCCACGTGAACATCGACCTGGGCGAGCATCGGCAGGCTGACTTCTTGGCTCTTAACCCAGCAGGGCGCATTCCGGTCCTGGTCGACCACGCAGCGGGTATCGTCCTGTTCGAGTCGGCGGCAATTCTGTTGTATCTGGCGCAACACAGCGGCCAACTGCTTGAACAGGCCACGCAGCCGCGCTGGGAGGCGATTACTTGTCTGATGTACCACAGCGCGAGCATGGGCCCTTTGCTGGGGCAGCGTGTGCATTTCGAATGCTTCGAGGCCATACCAGACCCAATCGCGCAAAAGCGCTATCGCACCCTCACTGAAGACGCCTTCGCCCTTCTCGATCAGCAGCTTGCCACACGTAAATGGTTGGCCGGCGAAGCGTATTCGATTGCAGATATCGCCAGCTTCGCCTGGCTACACATTGCCGCGATCGTGGGCTTCGACTTCAGCGCCCATGAAAACCTCCGTCGCTGGTTCCGCCAAGTCGAGCAGCGCCCGGCGGTACAGCGAGGCATTCGTCTTCCCGCCCCGGCCACTGGCCCCTGACCAAGGACTGTCGATGACGCTCAACATCATCAAAGGCGCAAGCGCCGATACCTTCGCTCTGCATCCAGGTTACCGGCGCATGTTTGCCCATGGTCAGTTGACCCTGGGAATCTTCCTGCCACTTCGCTTCTATAACGGTGACATGGGTGTGCTTAATGGACAGGCGCGACTGGTCAGCGAAATCGACCACTTGGGTTTCGCCGCCGTATGGGTACGTGATGTGCCCTTGTACGACCCGGCTTTTGGCGACGCGGGCCAGGTTTTCGATCCTTTCGCCTACTTGGCCTACCTGGCAGCCCATACCCGCACCATCGCACTGGCAACCGGAAGTGCGATCTTTGCTCTGCGCCATCCCATCGACCTGGCCAAAGCTGCGGCCACTGTGGACTGCCTGTCAGGTGGCCGTCTGGTGTTGGGCATTGCCTCAGGCGACCGCCCTGTAGAGTTTCCCGCCTATGGCCTGGCCCATGACGAACGTGGGGAGCGTTTCGTGCAAAGCGTGGACTATTTCCGTCAGTTGCTGGCAGGTAGTTCCTTGCCAATCAACACGCCACTGGGGCGGCTTGATCGGGCGAGCCTGCTACCCAAGCCCGTCACTGGACGTATCCCTTTGCTGGTGACTGGCTCATCACGTCAATCCATACCGTGGCTCGGCGAGCAAGCCGACGGCTGGATTACATACCCGGGCACTACCCACAACGTCCTCGGTCCTCGTCGTCTGGCCGAAAAAATCCGGGACTGGCGAGCGGCCATTCCTGGAGGAGGCTTCCGACCGCATGTCACCAATGAATGGATTGATCTCGATGAAAACCCAGACTTCCCAAGAACACCGCTACAGGGTGGTTATGTATTGCGCACAGGCCGCAACGGGTTGATCGAACTGCTGCATGAGTGGCGCGAGGCCGGGGTCAATCACGCGGCTCTTGGCATTCAGATGGCACAGCGCCCAGTGCAAGAGGTGATCCAGGAGTTGGCGAAAGAAGTACTGCCACTCTTTCCATCGTTGGCAGGGCCAGAGGCCCATACGCAAAACTGGTAGCCATTACGCTGGCTACCCGTTTCAACGGAACGCCTAGCAGCCTACGCTAGCGTCCGATAGGGGTCGGACGCGACGAAAGCACAAGCCTGCCTCCCTCAAAAAACAGGCGTGTAACGCACGGTCAGCATCAGGTTGCGTGGGTCGCCGAAGCTGTTGGCGCCCCAGCTGTTGCTGATGTTTTGGTAATAGCGCTTGTCGAAGGCATTGTTCAGGTTGGCCTGCAATTGCCATGCTGGCGATGGCCGGTACGCGATCATGAAGTCGCTTACGCTATAGCCCCCCTGTTTCACCCCAAAGCCGGTGTACGCGCTGCTCTGCGTACGCCAGCCACCACCCACTGTCCAGCGCTCGAGCTCACCGGGTAGTCGGTAGGTGGTGAAGACTTTGAACAGGTTGTAGGGTGTCTCGCTGTCGAAACGCTCACCCTTCTCTGCCGAACCTGTGGACTTGGTGTACTCCGCTGCAGCGTAGGTGTAGCCAGCAGACAGCTGCCAACCAGGCGCCAGCTCTCCGCCCACCTCCATGTCCACACCGCGGGTTCGTACTTCGCCACTGGCCTCATAGCAGGCGCTGACGCCAGGGGCACATTGAGCGGACGGCAAGGATTTGGCGAGGTTTTCCTGCACAAGCTGGAATACCGCCGCGCTGGCGTTCAGCGCGCCACCGAAGTACTCACCCTTGATGCCGGCTTCATAGTTGGTGCCGGTGATCGGGTCCAGCAAGCTGCCGCTGGCGCTTTGTGCAGCCTGTGGCTTGAAGATCCGCGTCCAGCTCGCGTACACCGAGTAAGTGTCGTTCAGGTCGTAGATTACGCCGGCATAGGGGGTAAGTTCCCGGGTAGCCTTGTAATCGTCACCGAAGCTGTATTCACCTGAATGGGTAAGCTGCTCGTATTCGTACCAATCCAGGCGCGAGCCGAGAATCAGCCGCAGGTCGTCACGCAGATTGAAACGCACCGTGGCATAGGTACTCGATTGTTCCTCATGCCCGGTACGCGACCAGTTGTTGTCTATATCAGGCTTGGGATAGGCACCCGGTTCAAAGTGCTGCGGGTCGACGATCACATCCGAACCAATGCCCGGGCCGCCAGGGCCATCATTGGTTTCGTCGCGCCGCCAACTGGCACCGACGACCAGTTCATGGGTAGCGCCAAACAAGCTGAAAGGACCAGAAGCGTAGGTGTCCAAGCTCTTCTGGGTGTGCTGGTAGGTGTAGCGACCGATGTTCAGGTGGTAGGCATTGTTCTCGTCGGTGTAAAGACTGCCGCCGAGCATGTCCATGTCGCCGCGCAGCCAGGTGGCGTTCAGGCGCAGCTTCCAGTCATTGTCGAAGCGGTGCTCGACCTCGGCGAATGCGCTACGGTTCTTCTTGTTCCAGTAGGTCCAGTCTGGCGCGGTGCGCGTCGAACGTGAAAAGTCGAAAAAGCTGCCGTCGGGGTGGGTAGGCAACCCGTTCCAATCAGCGCCGGGGTTGTCTTCGCGGTTGTACCAGGCGCCAAGAGTGAGGGTGGTGGCCGGGTCCAGATCATATTCGGTGATGCCATAGAACAGCTGCCGCGTATTGCCATAGGCGTCGACGAAACTGTTGCGGTCCTGATAGGCGCCGACGAAACGGCCACGCAGGGTGCCGCTGTCGTTCAACTTATTGCTGACATCGACCTCCCCCCGATAGTCGTCCCACCGCCCCGCGCTGCCGGTAAGGGACAACTGCGGCGTCAGTGTCGGGCGCTTGCGTATCAGGTTGAGGGTGCCAGAGGGGTTGCCAGCCCCCACCATCAAGCCCGAGGCACCGCGTACCACTTCCACATGGTCGTACATGGCCAGCGTCGAGGTACCGAGGGTATCGCTGTCATAGGCCACGGGCAGGCCATCGATCATGATGTTGTCGATGGCGGACCCACGCGAATAGAACTCGGGGCGCTCGCCACCTGTCTTGCGCAGGGTCAGGCCTGGCGTGTAGGTGGCAATGTCCTCAAGCTTCTGCAGGTTCTGATCGTCCATGCGCTGGCGGGTCAACACGGTCACCGATTGCGGGGTTTCGCGCAGCGAGGTCGGCAACTTGGTCGCCGTCTGCATAGCCCCGGTGGTGTACGACCCGGTGTGCTCGCTGGTCATGCCCAGGCCCTGCCCCTCAATGGTGGTCGCGCCCAGCTGCACCGTCGTTTCGTTGTCGCTGCGTTGCTGCAGGTAGGCGCGGTTGCCATCGGCCATGACAAAACCCAGGCCGGTGCCGGCCAGCAGTTTTTGCAGCGCAACGCCAGCCGTGTATTGACCGTTTACCGTGCTGCTGGTCTTGCCGCGGGTCAACGCGCCGTCGGCGAACAGCTGGATGCCACTGCTGGCGGACCACTGCGCTATCGCGCTTTCCAGTGGCTGGGCGGCAATGCTGTAGGGGCGTGTTTGCGCCTGGGTGGCGCTGGCTGCGTGTGCTTGCGGCGGGGCGACGAGCGTGTAGACGCAACTCAAGGCGCTGACCAGCAGCAAAGGCTTGATGGGAGTGCTAAGGGTGGGCATTCGAATTTCCAGTCCGTCCTGATGGCAGTACTCGCAACTCATTCTCGTTTGCGATCAAGACTAATGACGGACCACCGGCGTAACACAACGACGCGGTTTTTCATTTTTTTCACTAGCGCTGAACGGGGCGTACCAAAGTAAGCCACGGGCCGAGCGTGGTGACACGAATCGGCAGGACGACCTGTAGGCTCTGCAACGCCGCATCAACCTCGCGGGCTTGTACCGCTGCCGTGACCCGCAATTGGGCGAGGCTGCTGTCGGTCAGCAGCAAGTGCGCGCGGGAATAAGGCTGCAGACGCTGCAACACCTGGCTCAGTGATTCGTCACGGAACACCAGGCGTTGCTCGCGCCAGGCCAATTGCTGGCCGAGGTCGACTCGGCGCAGTGCGCCGATGCCCTGTGCACCATAGTGCAAGGCCTGGCCTTCGCCGGCCTCGGCCTGCTGCTGCGCATGGCTGATGCGCACACTGTGCTCGGTCACCGTCACGTTCGCACCGTCCTCCAGCACCTGCACGTCGAACGCGGTACCCAAGGCGCGCACGTCGCCACCTGCGGCTTCGACGATGAAAGGTCGCGACGGGTTGGGCGCCACCTTGAACCAGGCTTCGCCCTGGTACAGGCGCAGGCGGCGCTCACCTGCGCTGAAATTCACGCTCAATGCGGATTGCGGCGCCAGTTGCACGGTAGAGCCGTCTTCCAGGGTCCAACTGCGGACCTGGGCCACGTCGGTGCGGTAATCTGCCCAGCGCGCGGGCGAAAGGGCGAACACCGTGACGGCCATCAGTACCGCCGCCGCGCTTGCCAACCCTATGGCCGTGCGCCTGGAAATGCGCTTGCGCAAGGCGCGGCTGGCGGCAACCTGGGCGTGGCCCGCCACCCCAGCCGCACGCCACACCTGCCGGGCGCGTTGCCAGGCAGCCGAGTGGCTGGGGTCGGCGGCAAGCCACTGCGCGAATGCCTCATGCTCGTCCGGTGTCGCCCCCGCATCCTGCAGGCGCACGCACCATTCAAGCGCCTGGTCCAAGGGGGTGTGGGAGTCGTGTTCGTTCATCATGCAAGCGCTGACAGGTCATAGTGAAAACGCACGCAGTGTAACCAGCCTTTCATGACATTGCCTTCTCGATGCGCTGCATAGCCTTGACCATCTGGGAAACCACGGTGCTTTTGGAAATGCCCAGGCGCTCGGCGACCTGTTGATGATCCAGCCCATCGATACGGCACAGGATGAAGACTTCGCGGCAGCGCGGTGGCAATTCGGCGATCACCTGCATCACCTGTTGCAGCTCGCGGCTCGATTCGGTCTTGCGCGCCGGGTCGAATTTGCCGTCCGGGATCATCTCGACCACCATTGGATCGGCCTGCACCTCGATGCCCAAGGCTTCACGCCGGCGGATATCCATGCCGAGATTGCGGGCAATGCGGAAGATATACGCCCGCGGGTTGCCGATACGCTCGCCTACCTTGCGGCTGGCCACGCGCAGCCAGGTTTCCTGGGTCAGGTCGTCAGCGATGGTGGTACTTCCGAAGTGACGCACCAGGTAGGCTTTGAGCGCTTCACGGTTGTCCAGGAAGGTCGATGTCAGATGATCGCGATCTTGCGGCATTCGCCAAGCGTCCTGCGCAGCGGCGGGGAATTGGCAGCACGGTATCATTTGTTGCTAACAATTCTCAACTGCATGCATTAAGCGCGACGTGTGGGCGCAATGTTGGCGTGAAATGATTATGCCGTGTCAGGCGCCCTCAGCCGTTCGCTGGCTAGACTTCGAATCGGTCCGGGAGCGAAACGCTGAGTGTGGACGTCGCCCTGCCGTTCGCCGTCATTCGCTTACGCGTTCCCTTCGCTTAATTACCAGCAAGGACGTCGACTATGCGAACGGCACAAACAGGCTTTTGCGCAGCCTTCTTGGTCTTGTCTCTCAGTGCTCCACTGGCTCAAGCCGCCGAGCAACCACAGCCAAACGCGCCGCAGCTCACCCAGCCCAGCGCCGATGCACTCATGCATCCGGAATATGTAAAAACCATCGCACGCATGGCTTACCTCTGGGGCTGGCCGATGGTCAACATGATCAACCGCTACGAGCGCATCACCAAGGCGCCCCACCCGGGGCTGCTAGGCGGCATCCTGCCAGCGGCGCCGCGTGGTCAGGTAGCCATGCTGCACGACTACATCACCCCTGCCGAAACTTTTGTCACCTGCCCCAACCAGGATGTGGTGTACGGCCTGGGCTTCTTCTCCCTGGACGATGAACCCGTGATCGCCCAGGTGCCGGATTTTGGCGAGCGCTTCTGGGTGTACGCCATGTACGACCAACGCACGGATCAATTCGGCGAACTGGGCAAACCCTATGCCAGCAAACCTGGTTTCTACCTGCTGGTAGGCCCGAACTGGAAAGGCGAAAAGCCCGACGGTGTGGAAGCCGTCATCCGCAGCCCGACAGCGCTGGCCAACACCATTCCGCGCGTGTTCATGGACGATACGGATGCGGATCGAGCCGCTATTCAGCAGCAACTCAACCAGGTCGTCTTCTACCCGCTCAAAGACTTTGACGGCAAGATGAAGACCATTGACTGGAAGAAGACGCCCGACATCCCGGTGCCCAATGCAGACAGCGCCAGCCAGGGTGAAACCAAATGGGTCATTCCGGAAAAATTCTTCGATCAATTCCCGCAAGTGCTGGACACCGTTGCGCCATTGCCAGGGGAAGAAGCCCTTTACGCCCAGTTCCGGCAACTCATGGCGATCGCCGCAAAAGACCCTGCCATCAAGAAACTGCTGGTCGAAGAAGCCAAGCTGGCCGACAAGGAGCTGGTCGCGCCGTTCTTCCAGTGGAAGCACAACGGCCACCCAGCGGGCAATGGCTGGAACCGCTCGACCAACAACGCCCAATGGGGCGTGGACTACTTCAACCGTACCGGCACCTCCAAGTCGAACATGTTCGACAACCGCCCCAATGAAACCCAGTACTACTACACCGACTTCGATGGCAACGGTGCTCAACTCAATGGGGCCCACAGCTACGAGGTCACCTTCGCCAAAGGTGAAGAGCCACCGGTGCAGGGCTTCTGGTCGCTAACGCTGTACAACCAGCACCACCTGTTCAGCGCCAATGCGCTCAATCGTTACTCGCTGGGCACCAAGAACAAAGACCTCAAGCGCAATACCGATGGTTCACTGACGGTCTACATCGGCCCGGTATCCCCCGGCAAGGAGAAAGAGAGCAACTGGCTACCGTCACCTAAAGAGCCCATCTCGCTGTACATCCGGGCCTACTGGGGCAAGGCGCCGATCCTGGACGCAAGTTGGAAGCCGCCAGTGATCAAGAAAATCAAGTAAATCTCGCGTTGCGATTCTTGCAATTGCGAAGGAGGCTGGTTGATGAACTCCATGCAACGGAAATTTACCCTGCCCACCCTGGCTATCGCGATGGCGCTCCTGCCGCTGGCGCAGGCGGCGGACCAGGCACCGGCCTCACCACTGATCAAGCAGATCAACAACGGCAACTGGCTCGAACCCAAAGAAGCCGAAAGCCTGCGTGATGAGCTGTACTACCAGAGGGCGGTCCACACCTACATGACCATGCTGCCGCTGCTGAACACCATCGGGATGAAAGACGGGTCGGAGAAAGCCTTCGGCGCCGGCTACAACGTACTGCCGATCTGGAAGCAGCGCATGGATGCACGGACCATGGTACCTACGCCGAATGCCGACGTGATCTACTCCATGAGCTACCTGGATCTGAAGCAGACCGGCCCGCTGGTGGTGAAGGCGCCCGCCAACGTCATCGGTATGTTCACCGACTTCTTCCAGCGCACGCTGACCGACGTCGGCGCCGTCGGCCCCGACCGTGCTCGCGGGGGCCTCTACCTGCTGTTGCCGCCGGACTACAACGGCCCCGTGCCAGGCGGCTACTTCCCGGTCAAGTCGCGTACCTACAACGTTTTCTTGTTCTTCCGTACCGTCATGGCAAAAGGCGATGGCAAACCCGACCCAGCACCTGCGGTGGCGAACGCCGAAACCACCCGCGTCTACCCGTTGTTCACCGTGGAGAAGGACGTGAAGCCGATGCAGTTCCCCGATGCCAGCGGCAAGGCACTTAACATGATGTATCCGGTCGATAACACGTACTGGACCAAGCTCAAGGCCTTCGTCGACTATGAGCCTGTGGAAGCCATCGACCCCGAGTTGCGCGGCGTGCTGGCCTCGATCGGCATCATCAAGGGCGAACCTTTCAAGCCTACGGCCAGGCAGGAGGAACTGCTGAAGAAGGCCGTGGAGACCGCGCCAAAGATGATCCTGGCCAACCGCCAACTGGGCCGTGAGGACAAACGCAACCTCTACTATTCCGATCGTCAGTACGAGAATACCTGGGCCGGCGGCACCAACGACTGGATGCAGGACAGTTACCTGGACATAAGCCAGCGCGCCAACTTCTTCCAGTTTGCCTACTCTTCGGCACCGGCCATGGTGATGCACACTACCGGGGCGGGCTCGAAGTACCCCTTCACCGGGCGCGACAAGGACGGCAAGTTTCTCGAAGGCGGCAGCACCTACAAGCTGCGTTTGCCTGCTAACCCGCCCGCTGCGTTGTTCTGGGCGGTGACGGCGTACAACATCACCGACGGCACGATGCCCGAAACGAAGCAGCTATTGCCCTCTACCAATGGCTACTACGACATTCCCAAGCAGGCGGACGGTTCCATAGAAATCTGGTTTGGTCCTGAAAAGCCGGCGCAAGTGGTTGATGCTGCCTTCATCCAGACCATCACGGGGCGTAACTTCCTGGTGGCATTGCGTTTGTACGGCAGTGAGGACGCCTTTTACGATCAGACCTGGAAACCGGACGATGTCGTTAAAGTCAGATGAGCATCGTGCTGCTGGCACCGTTATCGTCCTCCCTCACCAGCGCAGCATACGTGGCCCGAGCAAGGTGCCCAGCAGGGTCGGCAGCAGCATGCCCAGCACATACCAGAGCCCCCAGAACGGCACTCCCATTTCCGGGCAATGCAGGCAATAGGCAAGGGTCCCCGTGGCGCCTGCCAGCAGGCCGCCTACGCCGCCCGCCTGGCGCAGGTGGGTCGGTGCCAGGCCGCGCAGTGCCCAGCAAACGGCAATCAGGGTGGGTACCGACAGCAAGGCGATGTTCAAGGGGCAGGTGCGCCAGGTGCGCCCCAGGATTAGCTCGGCACGGGCGCCCTCCGGGGCACCTAGCAAACTCGCCACGGCGCCCAGCCAAACCAACAGCAACGGCAAACCCAGCAGGCCCCATACCGCCCCGCCCCTTACCCCAGGTCTGGCCAACCGCTGGGTCAGCCACAGCGCCAGCAGCGCCAGGCTACCGGGCAAGGCGAGCTTGGCCCAGAACAGTGGGGTGCGCGCCACCCATGCCAAATCGTCACGCACACCGTACACGGCCACGGTCATCAGCACTGCACCCAGCGCACCGCCCAGCAACGCCAGTGTCAGGCGCCTGACCAGCGCATGGCGGTCCACCGGCCCTTCACCGGCCGCCAGCAGGGCAATCAAGTCATCGGTTTTCATCGCCGTCCTTGCCTCCCATCAGCTTGGCCAATGCCTTCAGGCCCCGGTGAATGCCTACTTTCACAGCCGAACTGGAAAGGCCAGTCATGCGCGCGGTCTCTTCCACCGAAAGCCCCTCCAGCTTGACATGGACGATGGGCAAGCGCTGGCGCTCCGGCAGCCGCGCCAACAGCTTACCCAGGTCCCGTGTGGCCTGAGCCGCCTCTTGTTCGCTGGCGGCGAACAGGTCGCTGTCATCCTCAAGCCCTTCGTGCAGCGCATCGTGGCGGACGTAACGACGATAATGATCCGCCAGCTTGTAGCGGGCAATGGCCTGTACCCAGGCGGTTAGCGGCTGCTGCGCCTGGTAGGTGTGGCGAGCGTTGTGCACCGCCAGCAATACCTCCTGCAGCAGGTCTTCGACCTCGGCGGGGCGCTGCGTCAGGCGCCGTGACAGAAAGCTGCGCACGTGCACCGCCAATGCCGCCAGGAACATCCGATAGGCCGTCGCATCGCCCGTCAGCCCTTTGAGCAGCAATGCCTGCAACTGGGCTTCGCGGACGCGCAGTGCCTCCTGAGTCATAGTTCGTTGCATTGGCCACCCGGGTTACAGCCACCGTGGAAGTTTTTGTCACGAAACAGCTGCTGCCTTCATACGGTAGGCGACTGGCGCGTGGCCGCACATTTTTTTCCAGGCCCTGTAACCCGTCAGGCCCACTGGGCGAACTACCCCATGAGCCGCTGGTACATCGCCACGGCCCCATCGCCCGGAGACCGCATCATGAAAACCCTCGCCCTCGCCACCGCCGCACTCGCCCTGGCTTCACTGGCCGGTACCGCGCTGGCCGCCGACCCGACCAGCAACACCAGCACTGGCGCCGCCATGGAAAAATGCTACGGCGTCGCCATGGCCGGCAAGAACGATTGCAAGGCTGGCGCCGGTACCACCTGTGCCGGCAGTGCCAAGAAGGACTACGACGGCATGCACTGGAAAAACGTGCCCGCCGGCACCTGTACCTCCATCAAGACGCCCGGTGGCATGGGCTCGCTGACCCCGATCAAGTCCTAAGCGCAGGCCGCCGACCATGAACAGTATCGCGCCCCTGGGCGCCGGGCTCGGGCTCAAGGCCGAGCACTACGCCGACGCGCTGTCGTGCCAGGCCAGCGGGCTGTGGTTCGAAGTGCACCCGGAAAACTACATGGTCGGCGGCCCGCGCAGGGCTTGGCTGGAACGCATCGCCGAGCGCCATCCCGTGTCGCTGCACGGCGTCGCGTTATCGCTGGCGGCGGATGCCGCACCGGATGCGGCACACCTGCAACGCCTACGGGCGCTGGTCGATCAGGTGCAGCCGACGCTGGTGTCGGAGCACCTGGCCTGGTCAAGCTGGCGCGGGCTGTACCACCCGGACCTGTTGCCCTTCCCTCGCAGCAACGAGGCCCTGGCCCGTATCAGCGAGAACATCTCGCGCACCCAGGAGGCCCTGGGGCGCTGCATTGCCCTGGAGAACCCCAGCCACTACCTGCAACTGCAGGGGCACGACTGGGATGAAATCGGTTTTCTCAGCGAACTGGTGCGCCGCACCGGTTGCAGCCTGTTGCTGGATGTCAGCAACGTCCATGTCAGTGCCCACAACCTCGGATTCAGCGCGGCAGCGTACCTCGAACGGTTTCCGGCCCAAGCCATCAGCGAGATACACCTGGCCGGCCACAGCCACGACGCCGAGGGCGACCTGCTGATCGACTCCCACGATGCCGCCATCGCCGCGCCAGTCTGGGCCTTGTACCAGCAATTGATCACCCGTATCGGCCCACGCCCGACCTTGATCGAACGCGACGGCAATCTGCCCGCTTTCGGTGAATTGCTGGCAGAGCGTGACACCGCCCAGGCCATGCTCGAGCAAGCAGGTACACGACCATGACGCTTACCCTTGGCCAATTTCAGGACGCGTTCGTCGAAGCGCTGTATCACCGCCCTGCCCCGCAACTGGCCGCAGTGGCGAGCCAGGCGGCGTTCGCGGTGTACCGCAACAGCGTGCTGGCGGGCGCTGTCGAGGCCCTGCGCGCGAACTTCCCCGGTGTCGAAGCGCTGGTGGGGCCGGCTTGGATGCAAGAGGCCGCTGCAGCCTATGCACAGCGAATACCACCCGACGACCCACGGCTGATCCTCTACGGCGCGGCCTTCGCCGACTTTCTCGAACCACTGCAGCGCTGTTACGACCTGCCTTACCTGGCCGACGTCGCCCGCCTGGATTTCGCTTGGTGCGAAGCGTTCGCGGCGCCCCTGGAGCCCTGCCTGGTGCTGACCGACCTGGCCGGAATGACGGCCGCGGACTTGGCAACCCGCTGCCTGGTACCTCGCAGCAGCGTGCGTTGGCGCTGGTTCGCGCAGCACCCAGCCTTCACCCTCTGGTACCACAGCCGCGAGGGCCTGGCCTGGCCCCCCGATCAGCCCTGGGTGGCCGAGGGCGCGCTGTTGAGCGCCACGCTGGAAGGGGTGGCCCAGCAAACCCTGGAACACGGCGGCTGTGCCTTTCTCGATGCCTGCGCGCAAGGCCTGCCCCTGGAACAGGCATCCCAGGTCGCACTGACGGCCCAGCCCGATCTGGATTTCACCGACCTGCTCAGCCGGTTGCTGGCGGCCCAGGTCTTTCGTCCCCTGTCATTCGCCTGAAGGAGGCATCATGGACACCACGCACCTCTCCCACCCCGGCAATGGCCTGCGCCAGCGCTGGAACCACCTTGCCGACCGTGTGCAAACGCTGTTGAGCGACACCGTGTTGTGCCTGGTGGCACGCATTGGCATCGCCTCGATCTTCTTTCTCTCTGGCCGCACCAAGGTAGAAGGATTGCTGACCATTACGCCGGGTACGTACGATTTGTTCCAAAGCGAGTTCGCCCTGCCGCTGGTGTCACCCTGGCTGGCGGCGCACCTGGCCACCTACGCTGAACACCTGTTCCCGCTGCTGCTGGTGCTCGGCCTGTTCACGCGGCTCTCGGCCCTCGCGCTGCTGGGCATGACCACGGTGATCGAAGTGTTCGTCTACCCTGATGCCTGGCCGACACATTTGTCCTGGGCCGGCCTCCTGTTGTTGCTGATCGGCCGGGGGGCGGGAACGCTGTCACTGGATCGCAAACTGCGGCTTCGCTAAGCGTAGGCCGGCAGGCTTAATGCAGCGCTAATCGAATTCGCTTACACTCGCCGCATGAACCGCTTCTTGCGACTGGTTACCCTCTTCTTGCTGGTTATCGCGCTTCCTTTCAACGGGATGGCAGGCGTCGATTCGCCCATAGAGCCGTGCCCCATGCAGGCCATGAGTATGCAGATGATGGCCGGCATGGAGCACGACTGCTGCCAGGACCAAGATCAGGGCAAGCCGTCCCATCACGACTCCAAAACCTGCAAGGTCGGCCAGGAATGCAGAACGGCGACTGCGCTCCAGGTCAGCATGCTAGAGCCCGTGTTGACCTTCGCTACCTCGCACCCCGCTGATACCTATGCCGTCAGCCTGGTAGCCAGCACCCCGCCGGACCACTGGCGCCCTCCTCGGGCCTGATTCTTTCGTAAAACCTCACACGATCGTTCTGCCTTGGCGGCCGAACGATGGCATGCGCGTGCGCGCTGGTTTTTTCGAGGAATCATGTTCATGACTCCCCTATGTTTGCATTCAGGACGGGCGCTTGCGCTCGGCCTGGTAATCCTGCTGCCGGTGCTATCGGCGCAGGCAGCTTCTTTTTCATTGGACGATGCGCTGCAACTGGCCGAGCGCAACGCCCCTTCCCTTCAGGCGCGCCAGGAGCAGGTGTCGGCGACACGTAGCGCGATCCTGCCTGCGGGCGAACTGCCCGACCCTCGGCTGAATCTCGGGCTACAAAACCTACCGGTGGACGGCAGTGATCGCTGGAGCACAAGCCGAGACTTCATGACCATGCAGGTGGTTGGCCTGTCCCAGGAAGTGCCAAACAGCGACAAACGCAAGGCACGGGTCGAAACCGCCAGGGCTGCGGTTGAACGCGCCGATGCCGAGGCGATCCTGGAGCGCCAGAACGTACGCGCAGCGACGGCACAGGCGTGGCTCGCGGCCTACACGGTGCAGCGAAAGCTGCAGCAATTCGACGAGTTCTATAAAGAGAATCGCCTGCTGGCTTCGGCGGTCCGCGCCCGTCTGGCCGGCGGAGGCGGAGCAGCGGCCGATGCACTTGCGCCCAACCAGGAAACGGCACAATTGGACGAACAGAAAGACCTGCTGCTAAGTCAGGCGGCCCAGGCACGAGCCGCCCTCAAACGCTGGACCGGTCAGGACGCGGATGTGCAAGCTGGCGCATTTCCTCAGTGGGCGGTGAGTGCAACGCAATACCTGCATGCGCTACATGCCCACCCAGCGCTGGCGGTTTATGGCGCCATGGGCCGAGAAGCCGAAGCCCAGGTGCATCAGGCGCAAGCCGAGAAGAAGTCTGACTGGGGTTGGCAACTGGATTACCAACGGCGCGGGCCGGAATTCAGCAACATGGTGAGTGTGCAGGTCAGTTTCCAGTTGCCCTTGTTCGCAGGCTCTCGGCAAGACCCGATGATTGCCGCCCGGCGTGCGCAAGTGCGCCAGCTGGAGGACGAGCAGGACGCGGCCCTACGCGAGCATACCGCGCAGCTGGAGGCGGATATGGCGGAGTACCAACGCCTGCAGCGTGCGGTGGCGCGCAGCCGAGACACCCTGCTACCGCTCGCCGAAGCGCGCGTGCGTTTGGCATTGGCAGATTACCGAGCAGGCAAGTCGGCCTTGAGTGAAGTGCTCGCGGCCCGGCGGCAGCGGGTAGAAGCGCGGTTACAGGATTTAGACCTGCAAGGCCAACTGGCAGCGACAGCAGCGCGCTTGCACTTCGCATACGGCGAGGTGCGGGCATGAAAACCACGTCTATCGGTCTGATCGCAGCCGTCGCATTGGCTATAGGTGGCGGCGCGGGCTATTGGTTGGCCGCGCGCGGGCAAAGTGCCGGGGCGCCGATTGCAGAGGCGCAAAAGGCACTCTACTGGTACGACCCGATGTACCCGCAACAACATTTTTCCGCACCCGGCCAGTCGCCTTTCATGGACATGCCGCTGGTGGCCAAATATGCGGATGACAGCACGGATGACACACGGCCCACGGTGCAGATTGCGCCGGGTATACAGCAGAATCTTGGGGTTAGGCTGGCGACCGTTACCCAGGGTCGTCTTGAGCGCACGCTGCAGGTCAGCGGTGCACTGGCCTTCGACGAGCGGGATTTCAGTGTGCTGCAAGCGCGTACCGCAGGGTTCGTCGAACGCACTTACGGGCGCGCCACAGGCGACGCGGTGACCAAGGGGGCACCGTTGGCGGATGTGCTTGCGCCAGAATGGGTAGGGCTGCAAGACGAGTTTCTGGCGCTGCGTCATTCGGGTGACGCCGACCTGCAGGCAGCCGCTCGCCAGCGCCTGTTGCTGGCAGGCATGCCGGCCGAGTTGATCGAGCGGGTCGCACGCACTGGCAAGGTGCAGCCTCTGGTGACCTTGGTAGCCCCCACCGCCGGGGTCATCCAGGCGCTGGAGCTGCGCCCGGGCATGACCGTGGTACCTGGTGCTACCTTGGCGCGGATCAACGGTGTGACCAACGTCTGGCTTGAGGCTGCCGTGCCTGAGGCCCAGGCCCAGGGCTTGCGTGAGGGACAGGCCGTGCAGGCCTATCTGCCCGCCTACCCCGGCCATGCAATAACCGGCAAGCTGACAGCGCTGCTGGCCGACGCGGACCTGCAAAGCCGCACCTTGCGGCTGCGCATCGAGCTGCCCAACGTCGAGGGTCGGTTGCGCCCAGGCATGACCGCCCAGGTCGACCTGCACCCGGCTGGGCAAGCCGATGACAGCTTGCTGATACCTGCCGAAGCCGTGATCCGCACCGGTAAACGCAATGTCGTGATGCTGGCTGAAGATCAAAACCGCTTCCGCCCAGTTGAAGTGGTACTGGGCCAGGAAAGTGGCGGCCAGGTCGCCGTGCTGCAAGGGCTGCAGGCAGGCCAGCGGGTGGTGGCGTCAGGGCAGTTCCTGATCGACTCCGAGGCCAGTCTCAAAGGCATCGAGGCTGCGACTGCGATTGACGAAGGCCGGAAGATCGAGCAGATCGATGCGCAGGAGAATCAGCCATGATTGCGAAACTGATTCGCTGGTCGGTGGGCAATCGGCTGCTGGTTTTGCTCGCCACGTTATTTATTGTGGCCTGGGGCGTGTTCTCGCTGCGTAGCCTGCCAATCGACGCGTTGCCCGATTTGTCGGACGTGCAAGTCATCATTCGCACCTCCTACCCGGGGCAAGCACCACAGATTGTGGAGAACCAGGTGACCTACCCACTGACCACCACCATGCTCTCGGTGCCTGGCGCCAAGACAGTGCGTGGCTTCTCGGCCTTCGGCGACAGCTTCGTCTACGTGCTGTTCGAGGATGGCACCGACCTGTACTGGGCTCGCTCGCGGGTCCTTGAGTACCTGAGCCAGGTGCAGTCGCGCCTGCCTGCGTCGGCCAAACCCATACTCGGGCCAGATGCCACAGGCGTGGGTTGGATCTACCAGTATGCGTTGGTCGACCGCAGTGGTGGCCATGACCTGGCGCAACTGCGCAGCCTGCAGGACTGGTTCTTGCGCTTCGAGCTCAAGACCCTTCCCGATGTCGCCGAAGTGGCGAGTATCGGCGGCATGGTCAAGCAGTACCAGGTGCTGCTCGATCCGTTGCGCATGGCCACGCTCGGCATTACCCAGGCGCAGGTGACGGATGCCATCGGCAAGGCCAACCAGGAAACCGGCGGTGGCGTCCTTGAGCAAGGTGAAGCCGAGTTCATGGTACGTGCTTCGGGTTACCTGAACACGCTCGATGATTTGCGCGCTATTCCCCTGCGACTGGCCAGCAATGGCGCCCCGGTGACACTTGCCGATGTCGCCACCGCGCAGCTTGGACCAGAGGCACGTAGGGGGATTGGCGACCTGGACGGCCAGGGCGAGGCCGTGGGCGGTGTCGTCATCTTGCGCAGTGGCAAGAACGCAAGGGAAGCCATTGCCCGCGTCAAGGACAAGCTTGATTCGTTGAAGAACAGCCTGCCCGCCGGAGTGGAACTCGTCACCACCTACGATCGCAGCCAGTTGATCGACCGCGCGGTGGAAAACCTCAGCCACAAACTGATCGAAGAATTCATCGTGGTCGCGTTGGTGTGCGCGGCGTTTCTCTGGCACCTGCGCTCATCGCTGGTGGCGATCGTCTCCCTGCCAGTGGGGGTGCTGATCGCACTGATCGTCATGCGCCATCAGGGTCTGAACGCCAACATCATGTCACTAGGCGGTATCGCCATCGCTATTGGTGCAATGGTCGACGCGGCGGTGGTGATGATCGAAAACGCACACAAGCGTGTCGAGGCATGGCATGCCCGCAATCCGGGGATGCAGCTGCAGGGTGAGCAGCACTGGAAGGTGATGACCGAGGCGGCAGTCGAGGTGGGGCCTGCGCTGTTCTTCAGCCTGATGATCATCACGCTGTCGTTCGTTCCGGTCTTTACCTTGCAGGCCCAGGAGGGACGGTTGTTCGCGCCGCTGGCGTTCACCAAGACCTACGCCATGGCTGCCGCCGCAGGGCTGGCGGTGACGCTGGTACCGGTGCTGATGGGTTACTGGATCCGCGGCCCGCTGCCTGCGGAGGCGCGCAATCCGCTCAATCGTGGACTTGTTCGTCTGTATCGCCCCGCGTTGGCGGTGGTGTTGCGCCGCCCATCGATGACACTGATGGGCGCGCTGTTGATTGTCCTCAGCAGCCTGTGGCCATTGAACCATTTAGGCGGCGAGTTTCTGCCACCGCTGGACGAGGGCGACCTGCTGTACATGCCCTCGGCGCTTCCTGGGTTATCCGCCCAGAAAGCTTCGCAACTGCTGCAGCGCACCGACCAACTGATACGGGCCGTACCCGAGGTGGCCAGCGTGTTTGGCAAAGCCGGTCGCGCCGAATCGGCGACCGACCCCGCGCCGCTGGAGATGTTCGAAACCATCGTGCGCCTCAAGCCAAAGGACCAGTGGCGCCCAGGGATGACCAGCGAAAAGCTGATCGAAGAACTCGACCGGACTGTTCAGGTACCGGGGTTGACCAATATCTGGATTCCACCCATCCGTAACCGGATCGACATGTTGGCCACCGGTATCAAGAGCCCGATCGGCGTGAAAGTGGCCGGCAGCGATCCTGGGCAAATCGATCGCGTGACACTGGCTGTCGAGCGTGCCGCGAAAACGGTGCCCGGCGTGACCTCGGCATTGGCCGAGCGTTTGACTGGCGGGCGCTACATCGACCTCGATATAGACCGTCATGCGGCAGCGCGTCACGGCCTGAACATTGCGGACATACAGGCCATCGTCGCCGGTGCCATTGGTGGTGAAACCATTGGTGAAACGGTTGAAGGGCTGGCCCGCTACCCCATCAGCGTGCGCTACCCACGTGAATGGCGAGACTCCGCCGATGCGTTGCGTCAGTTGCCGATCTACACCGCCCAGGGCGGGCAAATTACCCTGGGCACCGTCGCACAGGTGCGCATTGCCGATGGCCCGCCGATGCTCAAGAGCGAGAACGCCCGCCCTTCGGGCTGGGTTTACATCGACGTGCGCGGCCGCGACCTGTCGTCCGTGGTGGCAGACCTGCGCCAAGTGGTAGCGCGCGAGGTGAAGCTCGAACCCGGCATGAGCCTCAGCTACTCCGGCCAGTTCGAGTACCTGGAGCGTGCCAATGCGCGCCTGGCGTGGGTGATACCGGCGACGCTGGCGATCATTTTCGTACTGCTCTACCTCACTTTCGGCCGTGTTGAAGAAGCACTGCTGATCATGGGCACCTTGCCCTTCGCCCTCACCGGTGGTGTGTGGCTGCTCTACCTGATGGGTTTCAACCTGTCGGTGGCCACTGGCGTCGGCTTCATCGCCTTGGCTGGGGTGGCCGCGGAGTTCGGCGTCATCATGCTGGTCTACCTGAACAACGCCTGGGCCGAACGCCTGGCCAACGGCGAGCACACACAAGCGGCGCTGCTGGAGGCGATTGGCGAGGGCGCCGTGCAACGCATCCGCCCCAAAGCCATGACCGTGGCGGTCATCGTCGCAGGGCTGTTGCCGATTCTGTGGAGCGGCGGTACCGGCAGCGAAGTGATGGGCCGTATCGCTGTGCCAATGGTGGGCGGCATGCTGACTGCCCCCCTGCTCTCACTGTTCGTCATCCCCGCGGCGTACTGGTTGATCCGACGCCGAAACCTTGCAGCAACCCATGATTCCAAACCAGGAGTAACTCAATGAAAAACCTCTATCTCAGTGTGGTACTGGCCTTTGCTTTTGCCGCTGGCGCACAGGCGCAGGACAGCATGGCGGGCATGAACATGAGTGCAGAGCCGGCGGCGCATGCCGAGGGCACGATCAAAGCCATTGACCTGGAGCGTGGCAACATCACACTCGCTCATGGGCCGGTGACGGCGTTGAAATGGCCGGCCATGACCATGGGCTTCAAAACGACTGCGCAACAGGTCGAGGGTTTGCAGGTTGGGGACAAGGTGATGTTCGATTTCCGTATGGAAGGGAGCGCTGCAACGATCGTAGACATCCGCAAGCACTAATCCGCCAACGTGGCCCACTTCATCAGATGTGGGCCACGTGCCGGGCGTCCCTTCGTACCGCTTGAGGGGGGACGCCAAACCCACGGATAAACACCTCTCGCATATGTCGACGGTCCCTGAAGCCGGTCTCCTTGGCCACCACATCCAGGCTGTGCCGGCTCTGCTCGATCATCAGTCGGGCAGCCTCCAGCCGCAGGCTCTCGACAGCCTTGGCCGGTGATTGCCCGGTCTCGGCGGTGAATACCCGGGTGAATTGCCGTGGGCTCAGGTGCACCACGTCGGCAAGCTCCTCCACACTCAATGGGCGGCTGAGGTGCTTGCGTGCGTAATCCAGCGCGCTCTGGATACGGTCCGACCTGGGCGCAAGGGACAACAGTTCGGAGTGTTGGGACTGCCCACCGGAACGGCGTTGGTGCATGACCATCTTGTGCGCCACCGACCTGGCTATCTCGCTGCCCAGGTCTTTTTCCACCATGCCCAGCGCCATATCCAGGGCGGCGGTCATACCGGCGGACGTCCATATCGGCCCGTCGACAATGAAGATGCGGTCGTCCTCGACGTCGATCTTCGGGTGCAGTTCACGCAACTTGGGCGCATAAGCCCAGTGGGTCGTCGCCCGTCGCCCATCCAGCACGCCGGCCTGCGCCAGCACGAAACAGCCAGTGCAAAGGCCTGCTGTGCGGCGCGCAGCGTCGACGAAGCCCCTCACACTGGCCAGTACCTCTTCACTGGGCGGCGTCCATGGCGCCAGCGTGCCAGTCACCATCCAGGTGTCGGCCAGCCCTGGGGCGACCAGGGGCAGCGTGTCGATAGACATCCCCAGCGAGGAGCGCACCATGCCCCCGCCGATGGAAAAATTCTCGACCCTGTAAAACGCTTCGTCGGCAACGATATTGGCGAGCTCGAACACGGTTTGCGTCGCCAGGGACATGATCTGGAAGCCCTCGGTGATCAGATAGCCAACCCTGTGCATCGTTGAAGCCCTCTTTGCGATGTCTTAAAACACTACCATATACGTCATTCAAGACAATAAACATTTTCTGCATCATGGCTCCACATACCCAAGCAACGGAGCACCACCATGACACAGGCATTCAAAGGCACCGCGCTTATCACAGGCGCCTCCACCGGCATCGGTTCAATCTACGCAGAGCGGTTGGCACGCCGCGGCTATGACCTGGTACTGGTGGCACGCAACCGGGAGCGCCTCAACGCACTGGCCGAACGCCTCACCAACGAAACCCGGCAGAACGTGGAAGTGTTCCCGGCAGACTTGGCCAATGCAGATGACCTGGCCAAGGTCGAACGCAAGCTGCGCGAAGACGCCAGCATCACCGTGCTGGTGAACAACGCCGGCATCGGCACCCATACCAGCCTGCTGGACAGCGATGTCGAGCGCATGGCCGAAATGATCAGCCTCAATATCACCGCCCTCACCCGCCTGACCTATGCGGCAGCCCCCGGTTTTGTCGCCCGCAAGCAGGGTGCGGTCATCAACATCTCGTCCGTCGTCAGCTTGGCGCCAGAGCTGCTCAACGGCGTGTACGGCGGCAGCAAGGCCTATGTCACTGCCTTCACCCACTCCCTGAACAAGGAGCTGGCCGGCACGGGCGTCCAAGTGCAGGCGGTACTGCCCGGAGCCACCGCTACCGACTTCTGGCAAATCGGTGGCTTACCGGTCGAAAACCTCGACCCCGGCATCGTGATGTCGGCTCAGGACCTGGTGGACGGCGCGCTGCAGGACTTCGACAACGGTGTGCTGGTGTCCCTACCGTCGCTGCATGACCTGCAAGCCTTCGACCAATACGAGGCTGGCCGGCAAGCCTTGTTCGGCCTGCTGTCCAGCAACCAGCTCGCACCGCGATACAGTGCCAAGCAGGTATAAAGCAAGAAATCGCCTGGTGAGGCTCAGAGCGTCGGATAACGCGCATCTACCCCGCCAGGCGGCCCACAAGACCATGCGCATTTGGTGACATACGCCGTGCACCCGCCAATTGCACGCATACTCATGAAGACGTGTCCGCCATCACCGCTTCAGGAGGTTGCCACCATGCTCGGCCAGGTCATGGATGCTCTACGTGACAACCCTGAAATCGCCGTATTTCTCGCCATTGCCCTGGGCATCCTGCTTGGCCGTATCAAGCTGGGCAGTTTCCATCTGGGTTCTGTCGCCGGCGCACTGCTGATGGGGCTACTGATCGGCCAGGTCGGCCTGCAGGTGCCCCACGAACTGAAATCGGTATTCTTTGCCTTGTTCATTTACGCGGTCGGCTTCAAGAGTGGACCGGAGTTTTTCGGCAGCCTCAACCGCGGCACGCTCAAGCTGGTCATTCTCTCGCTGGTGCTGTGCGGCACTGCCCTGGCGGTGATTCTGGCGATGAACGCGCTGTACGGCTTCGATGCAGGTTTTACCGCAGGCCTGGGCGCCGGTGCCCTGACGGACACGGCAATCATGGGCACGGCCAGCAGCGCGATCGCTCAATTGCCGCTGGATGCCGCAGCCAAGGCCGAACTCAACAGCCATATGGCAGTGGCCTATGCCATCACCTATGTATTCGGCACCGTCGGGCTGATCGTCTTCGTCGGCAGCCTGGCGCCACGCCTGCTCGGGGTAGACCTGCGCAGCAGCGCCCAGGCACTGGAGCGTGAACTGGGCATCGAGCGCAATGAAGATGCCATCAGCATCCCCTACACCCGTATCGTCGTGCGCGCCCATCGGCTCACGGCCGCCCAGGCCGCCGGAATGGCCATTGCCGACGTGGAGGCACTGCACCCGGCCTTGAGCATCGAGCGGGTCACCCGGGCCGGGCAACATGTGGAGCGCGACCCGCAATTACGGCTTGAACCCGACGACATCCTGGGCATTTATGCCCTGCGCGATGCCGTAAGCGATCTGCACGACTGGATAGGCCCGGAGGTGGACCACCCGCAAAGCCTGTCGTTCCCCACCCGCAGCGCCGACATCGTGTTGACCCGTCGCAACCTGGCCGGGCGTACCCTGCATCAGGTAAAGGCGGCACTCACCGGTTCCGAGCGCATGGGCTGCTTTCTCACCGGCATCACCCGTCAAGGCTTGCCCCTGCCCCTTTTGCCGGAAACCATCCTGCGCCGGGGCGATGTCATCAGTCTCACCGGGCGTGCCAGCAGTGTCGATGCCTTGGCCGCGCAACTGGGCCGGATCCGACACCCCAGCTACCGCAGCGATATCGCCATCCATGCATTGGGCCTGGTTGCCGGTTCACTGATCGGGCTGCTGTCCACTCACATCGGCATGATCCCGGTGGAACTCGGTATTGGCGGTGGCGTGCTGCTAGCCGGGCTGTTGATCGGTTGGTACAACTCGCGACATCCCGATCTCGGCGCCCTGCCACCGGCGGCGCAGTGGGCATTTTCCGAGTTCGGCCTCACCGCCTTCGGCGCAGTCGTGGGCTTGCTGGCGGGGCCGGCGGCGCTGACGGCGGTCAGGGAGCAAGGCATGGCGCTGTTGCTGGCGGGCGCACTGGTGACCCTCATTCCGCCGCTGGTCACGCTCTATTTCGGCCGCTATGTGCTGCGCCTGCATCCGATGATCCTGTTGGGCGCACTGGCCGGAGCACAGACCGAAGCGGCCTCAATGAACAAGATCATCGAGCAGTCAGGAAGCAATACCCCAGTCATCGGTTTCACCGTCTGCTATGCCGTCTCCAATGTACTGCTCGCGGTGTGTGGCCCGATCATCATTGCCTTTGCCTGACGCCTCGACTTGCCCGCCGGCAGGTGTCGTCTAAAGTACTAATTCACAGCGCCAGCAGCTGCTTCTCATTCAAGATGTGAAATTGTCGTGAAAAGAGTGTGCCCGGCGCCAGCCGCCTGATTTCAACATGGCTACCCTGCTTCTACTACGCCTCAACGTTCGCTGGTAGTTGCCATAAACGGTACAGCGCTTCAGTCACAAGGAGCGTTCGATGGAACCGCTGTACTGTCTGCGCCGCTCGGCAGCCCTGGTGCTCTGCACGGCATCCTTGTTCGGTAATACTGCCTGGGCAGGTGGCATCCTCATCTATGAAGCCGGCCAGGAGGGCAATGGCCTGGCCAATGCCGGGTCTGCCGCATTGGCCAACGATCCCAGCGTACTGATGAGCAACCCGGCCGGCATCACCCAGCTCAAGGGCACTCAGATTAGCGCCAACGCCCAGGTCATTCTTGGCGACCTGCGCTTTTCCCGCGACGCGGGCAACCAGTTCGACGGCAACGAAGGCGGCAATGCGCTGCAATACCTGCCCGGCGCCAGCCTGTTCATCAGCCACCAGCTCGACGAGCGTTCGGCCATCGGTTTTGGCATGTACGGCAACTTCGGCCTGGCGCTGGACTACGACGATGACTGGGCCGGCCGCTACTTCACCCAGGAAGCCGCGGTGATCGGCGTTTCGATGCAACCGACCTGGGCCTACAAGTTCACCGACGACCTGTCCATCGGGGTTGGCCCGCGCATCATGGTCGGCTACTACCGCACCGAGATGGCCATCGACAATAACCTGCTGGGCCTGGCCGACCGACCCGATGGCCAGCTCGAATACAAGGACACCGATGTCGGCGTGGGCGTCAACCTGGGCCTGTTGTACCAGCTCGATGCCCGCACCCGTGTGGGCCTGGCCTACACCAGCAAGGTCAAGCTGGAGTTCGAAGACAAGCCACACCTCAAGGACATCGACAACCCCTTGCTCAACGTCGCCCTGCGCCGCCTCGACGTGGACTCGCTGGAGCTCGACCTCAACGTGCCGCAAACCGTCACCTTCAGCATCGCCCATGCGCTCGACGACCAGTGGACCCTGCTCGGCAGCCTCAACTGGCAGGACTGGAGCGACTTCGGCGATGTCGGCGTGGAGGTGGACAGCAACGCTGGCGGCACCAGCCGCACCGTCGACCGCAAGTACAAGGACACCTGGCATGCCTCTGTGGGCGCACAGTACCAGGCCACCCGACAATGGCGCTGGAGCGTCGGCCTGGGCTACGACAGCTCGGCCGTGGACGACAAGGACCGCACGGTCGACAACCCCATGGGCGAGGCCTGGCGGTTGGCGACCGGGGTCAACTATCAGGTCGATGAGGGCCTGGACCTGCACCTGGCCTACACCTTGGTATGGCTCGGCGACATGGACGTCGAGCAGACCAAGGCGCGCTCCGGCAGCACGTTGTCCGGCAGCTATGACAACAGCGCCCTGCACATCATCGGCGGTGGTGCCACCTGGCGCTTCTGAGGCCCCCGGCAAGGCTGTGGGCATTGATCATCGCAACGAAGGAGAAGCTGCATGAACACCAAGACATTAGCTGCATCGCTGTGCCTTGCCACCCTCATGCTGCAGGGGTGCGCCAGCAAGTACGTGGAGTCCGACCAGTATTCAGGGTTTCTGAAGGACTACAGCATCCTCAAAGAAGACAAGTCGCCGTCTGGCGCGCCAGTCATGCGCTGGATCAAGCCCGGGGTCGATGCCAAGCGCTACACCAGCGTCTATATCGAGCCCAGCCAGCTCTACCCCAAACCGCAACCCACCGACAAGGTGCCGCAATCGACCTTGACGGGGATCACCCAATACTACGACCAGACCCTGAAGAACCACTTCTCCCAGGTATTGCCGCTGGCCACCAGCCCTGGCCCGCGCGTACTGGTGGTGCGCCCGGCGATAACGGCGGTAAGTGCCCAAACCAAGAGCCTGCGCCCTTATGAAGTGATCCCGATTGCGTTGATCGCCGCCGGCATCAGCACCGCCACCGGCATCCGCGACCAGGACACCAGCATCGCCACCGAAGCGGCGTTCCTGGATGGCGACAGCAACCAGGTCGTGGCCGAAGTGGTGCGTAAAGGCGCGGGCACGGAGCTGGATGACTCCTCCCAGGTCATGCAGGCAAAAGACGCCAAGGCCGTACTCGATGGCTGGGCCAAGGACATGGTCGGCTCCTTCCAGGCCTTGAGGAAATAGGCCACTTCCCTTCAGCACGGGGCGGACCTGCACAGGAGCATGCAGGCCCGCCACCCGGTCACTGACGAGGCGCGATTCCATGGACAGCATTCGCGGCAGCGCATTGCTGCAATTCGACCAGTTTCTGGCCGACCACGGCGCTGTACAGCGCGATTTTCTGGCCCCGTTGCGCATCGACCCAGGTGTGGTCGGCCATTACGGCAAGCGTCTGCCCTACCTGAGCCTGGTGCAATTGTTCGAAGGCAGCGCGCATGCATTGAGCCTGCCACGCTTCGGCCTGGAACTGGCGTTGCGCCAGGGCTCGACCCTGGTCGGCCCGTTGCGCCACCTGGCCAACTCCGCACCGACCGTGGGCCACGCCTTGGTGGCTGTGATCCGATACATGCGCCACTACAGCCCAGCTATCCACTTCCGCCTGGAACACCGCGCCGGGCAGGCCATGCTGTATTTCGACAACGGCCTGCCGGGTTCCGAGCAGACGCCGCAGGTGGTCGAAAAATCGGTGATGGGCGCGCGGCTGCTGGTCGGCGAGCTGCGCGGCGTGCCGCTGCGGCCACGGGTGGTGACCTTTCGCCACGCCGCCCTGGGCGATGCCTCGGGCTACACCCGCTACTTCGACTGCCCCGTACTGTTCGGCCAAGCCCACAACTGCATGGTGCTGGGCGCCGACGCACTGCAGGAAGCCTGCGTGCACCAGGACCCCGACCTGCATGCCATCGTCCGCCACTTCCTGGAGAACCAGGCCGTCCCTTGCGACAGCCTGCTGGCCTCGGTAGAACGCAAGATCCAGATGCTGCTGCCTGCCCAACGCTGCACGCTGGAACAGGTGGCGCTGGCCTTGAACAT
Source organism: Pseudomonas sp. NY11955 (assembly GCF_048068035.1). Classification (NCBI taxonomy): domain Bacteria; kingdom Pseudomonadati; phylum Pseudomonadota; class Gammaproteobacteria; order Pseudomonadales; family Pseudomonadaceae; genus Pseudomonas; species Pseudomonas sp. NY11955. The sequence continues at coordinate 120,910 of NZ_JBLUPS010000008.1, read as the reverse complement.
GAACTCACGCACCCTGCAACGGCACCTGGCCAGCGACGGTATCGAGTTCGAAGGCTTTCTGGACGGTATTCGTCGCCGCCAGGCACAACAGATGCTACGCAAGACCACCTTGTCTGTCGGGCAGATCGCCAACGAGCTGGGCTATCGCCGCACCACCTCGTTCTGCCGTGCTCATTTGCGCTGGTTCAGCCTCACCCCGTTGGAGCATCGACGCCAGTACGGCGACCCGGTGATCGCCGCGCTTTGAGTGGCGCTCAGGCACCTTTGCCATCGCCGCCCGGTTCCCGCGCAGGCGCGGCGAACCACTTGTCGCGCGGTACCCACTTCTCCTGGGCAGGGTCGCCCAGGTAATGCGGCGACATGATCTGCACGCCATATTCATTGAACACATCCTGAATGTTGGCGTGCAGCAAACTCAGCAGTTCGGCCCTCGGCCGTGGCTCGCTGGGCACCGCCTGGGCCACCAGACGGTACTCGGGGTAGAAATCCGAAAGCCCGGTCTGGAACACCTGCGGCCTGGGTTTGGCAAGAATCCCCTCGGTGCGCTGCGCCGCCTCCACCAGCATCGCCTCGACCTGCCGCCAGGGCGTGTCATAGCCGATGGTGACCACCGTGTCGACGATGTACCCCTGGCCCTGCACCACCCGTGAATAGTTGCGCGTCACCGACCCGGTAATCATCGAGTTGGGCAAGGTCAGCACTTCGCCCAGGCCGGTGCGAATGGTGGTGTTGAACATGCCGACCTCGGTCACCGTGCCTTCGTTGTCGCCCACCCGCACGTATTCACCGGCCTTCAAGGTGCGCGAATAGGTCAGGATCAACCCTGCCGCCGCCTGCCCGACCACACTGGAAGCCCCCAGCGAAATCATCAGGCCCAGCAACACCGAAAGCCCTTTGAAGGCATCGGTGCCCGAGCCCGGCAAGTACGGGTAGGCCATGACCAGGGCAAACAGCCAGATCGCCAGCGAAGTGAGCCGTGTGGTGGGCTGCAGGGTTTCTTCGGTCAGCCATTTCAGTGTGCCTGGGCGGGCCATGCGCTCCAGCATGCGCCGGCTGAAGCCACTGATGCCCCGGGCAATGAAAAAGATCATGACAGCCACGGCAATGCCCGGGATCGCGTGCAGGATGCCATCGAGCAGGTAACGCAGCAGGTCGAGCAAATGCACATTGAGGCTCTCGCCCCATGGCCGCGTATAGGGAAACTGCGACAGCACGAAGCTCAACCACTGGTAGCTGAGCAGCAGCACGACCACCCAGTACGTCAGGCGCAGCAGCCGGTCGATCAGAAAGTACACGTACTGCATGTCGAACAGCGGCAGCTGGCCCACCTTGATTTGCCGGGCACGTTCGCGCATCAGTTGCGGCAGATGCCCGCGCAGTTTGCCACGGCCCAGGTTGGCGCCCTTGATCAGCGCCACGAACACCAGCGTGGCGATGGCGGAAAAACCCAGCGCCTTGAGCAGAAACCGCAGGCTGCGCGCCTCACCGGTTTCATCCACGACCTGGCGCAACGTGGCTGCGGCCTGCTCGGCTGCTTCGCGGGTGTCGCCGCCGTCCACGCCCAGGTCCTGGGGCGCGACGATGAAAGCCCGGCGCCCACCCAGCAGCACCAGGTGGCTGTTGATGATCGAGTCGACATGCACGGGCAGTTCGTCGGTACCGCGCAATGCCTCGTCGATCACCGCCGTGGCCCGCTGCACACGTGCGGCAGGGGTCTCGCCGAGCAAGGTGGCGTGGAAGGTGAAAATGCTGCGGTTGGCAATGCGCAGTTCTGCGGGCTCGCCCGGCACGCCATCGGTCGCGCTACCCACCACATCCTTGCCATGCCCCGCCAGCGGCAGCAAGGCGCACAGCACCAACAACGCAGTCAACAGACGGTTCATCGCACACTCCCTGGCCGATAGTCCTGTAGTGATAGCACAGGCTTCACTGGTCGGTGCCGGGGCCCAGGAACCAGCGATAGTACGGGTTGCCGCCGTCGCTGCGGGCCAGCTCGCGGGCCTCCCGCGCCCAAGCCTGGCGGTTGCCGTTGTAGGCGTGCAGGCTGAGGCTGTAGAAAAGCGCCAGGCTACGCCACTGGTCATTCACCGCACTGGCGATTGCAGGCGTGGCCCCCTGCAGCGCAGGGGCACTGCGCAGGGCCAGCAAGGCTGGCAGCACACGGGTGATTTCCCGTGGGCGCACCCACGGCGCGTATTCGATGCGCGGCTGGTCGTCGGTCACCGGCAATGCATCGCCGGCGTAGCGTTCAAGCCCGGCACGGTCGGTAATCCAGGTGGCCAGCAAGGCCTCTGGCGAAGCGACACCTACCTCGGCCAGCGTCTGGGCCACGCTCGCTTGCGCCAGGCGCTGGCGGATACGCGGTACATCCAGCTGCAATGGCTGCAATGAGCCGATCAGCAGCATTTCGTGGAACTCGGTGGTCCACAGCGTGGCATGGGGGAAGACATCGATGAAGCTGCGCACCAGCGAGCGGCTGTCTTCGTCGTTCTGGGTCGGCAGGGGCAGCCACTGCGCGACCAGGCCAGCGGGTTGCAGGCGGGCGGCGGCCAGCTGATAGAAGTTACGGGAGTACAGGTTGACCACGCCGGCCGCCGAGGGTGGCGGTGGCTCCAGGGTGATCAGGTCGTAGCGTTCCTCACTGCGCAGCAGCTCTCGGCGGCCATCGCGCAGGCGAATATCCAGGCGCGGGTCCGCCACCGCCGCATAATTGCCTTTGAAGCGCGGCGCCGCCTGCAAGACCTCGGGCAGCAACTCGGCCACCACCGGGCGCTCCAGCCCTGGGAAGCGCAGCATGGCACCAGCGGTGATGCCGGTGCCAAAGCCGATCACCAATGCCGAGCGCGGCTCGCCGTTGTGGATCAGCAGCGGCAGCAAGGCTTGCAAGCGCATGTAGCGCAGCGACGGCATGGCGTCGCCAGTATTGGATACACCCTGGATGTAAAGACGGCTGAAGGTTTGCCCCTGGCGCCCTTGGGTCACCACTGCCACCGTGCCGCCCTTGCCCTCATGGTAATAGGTGAGTTGCCCGTTGCGTGCGCCTGGCAGCAGCTCGGCCAGGCGCTGCGGCGGCGTCAACAGCACCACCAGCACGGTTGCACAGGCCACCAGGCACACGGCCAGCGCAGCCGGACGACCGACACCCTGGCCACGCCACACCGCCACCAGGCCTACCAGCACAGCCAATGCGGCAAGCGCCCCCAAGGCACGCACCAGGCCCAATTGCGGCACCAGCACGAACCCCGTAAGCAGCACGCCGACGATGCCGCCCAGGGTGTTGAGCGCCACCACCGCGCCCACATCGCGCCCCACATGACCGCTGTCCACCACCAGGCGCAAGGCCAGCGGAAACGCGGCCCCCAGCAAGGTGGTCGGGAGCAGCACCATGCACGCGGCCGCCACCGCGAATCGTGCGCACATGCCGGCCAATTCGCTGCCGGTCAGTTGCAGGGCAAACAGTTCGGCCTGCGTCTGGGCCAGCACCAGCCAGCGCCCCAGCCCGGCGAGCTGCAACAGTGCAAGCAGCCCGGCAATGGCAATCAACAGCCCGAACACCCCCCAAGGATCGCGTATACGATCGGCACGCCTGGCATACAACGCGCTGCCGACCAGCAGCCCGGCCAGGTAGGTGGCCAGCACCACGGCAAAGGCATAGGCCCGGGTGCTCATGAAGGGCACGATCGACTGGCTCCACACCACCTCGTAGCCCAGCGCCACCCCCCCGGCGATGCAGTACAGGGCGATGGCCAGGCGTGCCTGCGGCGAACGCGGTGCCGATGAAGCACTGGCCACCGGCGGTAGGGCCACTTCTCGCCGGTACGACAGCCAGGCACCCAATGCCGCCAGCAGGTTCAGGCTGGCCGCCGCGCAGGCGCTGCCGGTGACGCCAAGGCGCGGCAACAGCACGAAGGCCGCCGCTAGCGTGCCTGCGATCGCGCCAGCGGTGTTCGCCGCATACAAGCGCCCGCCCGCCTCTGCCAACTGCCCGCTGACAGGCGCCAGTGCCCGCACCAGCACGGGCAAGGTGCCGCCCATGAGCAACGCGGGTACGCCGACCAGCACGAAGGGCAATGCCCAGGCCAGCAGGCCGGCACTGGCCTCGACGCGGGCGAACAGCCCGGCGGCATGGGCCAGGCCAAGGGTGGCGCCAAGCCCCAGCAGCGCCACGGCAAGTTCAAGATAAACGTATAGCCGTACCGGGCGTTGCAGGCGGTCGGCCCAACGCCCGAACAGCAGGCCACCCAAGGCAAGCCCGGCAAAAAAGGCACTGATACCGGTCGCGACGGCATGCACTTCCACGCCCACGACCAAAGAAAGTTGCTTGATCCACAGCACTTGGTAGACGAGGCCGGCGGCGCCGGAGAGGAACAACAGCGTGGCAGGCAATGCGAGCAGTGGACGGGACTGGGTGCGAGGCTCACGGGAAACAGCGGAAGATGCTGCAGGTGATGCCATGTATGAGCGCCTTGTGCATGCGGGTAAAGATGCAGGAGCGAGCACGCCCGCCCCTGCGGTCATGGCACTACAGTGTAGACCTCACTGCTTGTTCATCTTTTCTTCGATTTTCTTGTCCACGTCAGCACGGATCTGGTCGATGCTGAAGCTGGCCGGGCGTTGGCTAGGCGGATAGTCGACAAAGGTTTGCAGGAACTGCGCCGATTTCTTCACGCCGTTGAAAATCAGGTAGTCGTTTTTGGTCAGCCAGTCGTAGTACTGGTCAGACACCACGTCTGCCCGCTCGTAAGGGTCCATCCGCAGATTGAACAGTTTCGGCACCCGCAGGCAGGTGAACGGTTCGCTCCACACCTTCAGGCCACCCGGCGCACGCTGCTCGCAGAAGACGATTTTCCAGTTGTCGTAGCGCATCGCTACCAGGTCGCCGTCATCACTGAAGTAGAAGAACTCGTTGCGTGCACTCTTGTCGGTCTTGCCGGTGAGGTAATCGAGTTGGTTGTAGCCGTCCAGGTGCACCTTGAAGTTCTTGCCACCGACGTCGGCCCCCTTGAGCAGGCGTTCCTTGATATCCGTGTCGCCGATGGCCGCAAGCAGCGTCGGGAACCAGTCCAGCCCCGACATCATCTGGGTGGAAACGGTGTCCGCCTTGACATGGTTCGGCCAGCGAATGATAGCCGGTACGCGGAAGGCCCCTTCCCAGTTGGAGTTCTTTTCGTTGCGGAATGGTGTAGTCGCCGCATCCGGCCAGGACCACTGGTTAGGGCCGTTGTCAGTGGTGTAGACCACGATCGTGTTGTCGGTCACCTTGAGGTCGTCGAGGGTTTTCAAAAGCTTGCCCACGTCGCCATCGTGTTCAAGCATGCCGTCGGCATACTCGTTGCCTACCATGCCGCTCTGGCCCTGCATCGACTCGCGTACGTGGGTGAAGGCGTGCATGCGGGTGGTGTTCATCCACACGAAGAAAGGCTTGTCGGCCTTGACCTGTTTGTCGATGAAGTTGATCGCCGCCTGCGTGGTTTCGTCGTCGATGGTTTCCATGCGTTTCTTGTTCAACGCACCGGTGTCTTCGATCTTGCCGTCCGCGCTGGACTTGATCACACCGCGCGGTGAAGCGGCCTTGACGAATTCGGCATCATCCTTGGGCCAGTAAGGGCGCTCCGGCTCCTCCTCGGCGTTCAAGTGATACAGGTTGCCAAAGAACTCGTCGAAACCATGGTTGGTCGGCAAGTACTCATCCTTGTCCCCCAGGTGGTTCTTGCCGAACTGGCCAGTGGCATAGCCATGGGCCTTGAGCGCTTGAGCGATGGTAACGTCGCGTGCTTGCAGGCCCACCGGTACGCCAGGCATACCGACCTTGGACAGGCCGGTGCGCAACGCCGACTGACCGGTGATGAACGTCGACCGGCCGGCGGTGCAGCTGTTTTCCGCGTAATAGTCGGTGAACATCATGCCTTCCTTGGCAATGCGGTCGATGTTCGGTGTCTGGTAACCGACCACGCCCTTGCCATAGGCACTGATATTGGTCTGGCCGATGTCGTCACCGAAGATGACCAGGATATTCGGCTTGTCCGCCGCACTGGCCAGCCCCGCCCCGAACGTTGCCGTTGCCGCGAGGGCGGCCGCCGACAACCATGCTCTACTGGACTTCATAGCTACGCTCTCCGTTTCACGTCACTGCTGTCGTCCACGACTGCTGGCACGGCGACTACCGTGCTGCTGCGGCTGGTTGATGAATCATTGCGCTGTTTCAAAGGGGTAGACACGGCGCCACTCACTGGCCATGTCGACCACGGTCCAGCCCTTGGCCGTGGCTTGGTCCAGGGCTTTGTCCAGGCGCCCGACCGAACTCTTGCGGTCATAGGCCCATTCGCGGTGGGCATCGGTGTGGTGGACCAGCCCGGCAAAGCGTCGGCCCTTGCCCGCTTGAGTCCACTGCAGCATCTGCAGGTCGCCGTCGGAATTGCCGAACGCCAGCAGCGGCCGGCGGCCAATGATCGAATCGATGCTCACCGGCTTGCCCGGGCCGTCGTCGTTGTGCACCACCTTGGGCAAACGCTGGATGCTCAGCTTGCCCTGCTGGTCCTGAAACGAGGCCCCCAGGGTCGTGCCGATCACCTGCTCTGGCGGGATGCCATACACCTCGTCGGCAAAGGCGCGCATGAAGGCGACCTCGCCACCCGACACGATGTAGGTCTTGAAGCCGTTGTCACGCAGGTAGCCCAGCAGTTCGAGCATCGGCTGGAACACCATTTCGGTATACGGTTTGCCGGTGCGCGGGTGACGGGCGCTGGCCAGCCAGCTGCGGCTGCGGGCGATGAAATCCTCACTGCTCATGCCCGAATGGGTCGCCGCGACGATCTTGAGCATGCCGTCCATGCCTTGCGCCGCCAGCGCCTGATGGTCGTTTTCCAGTACCGCCTTGAACGGCTGCTGATTACGCCATTGCGGGTGCTGCGGCGCCAGGCGCTTGACCTCGTCCATGGCGAACAGCACTTCGAAATACAAGGGTTGCTCGCTCCACAGCGTGCCATCGTTGTCGAACACCGCGATGCGCTCGGCCGGGGCGACATAGTCGGGGCCACCTTGCTGGGTGACCGCGCCGACAAAAGCCACGATAGCCTGGCGCGACGGCCCGTCACGCCACGAGGCCAACGGCTCGGCCGCCAGCGCCTGCAGGGCCGGCACCAGCAGCAGCACACACAACAGCGCGCGAATGGAAGCAGTGCTCACCTGGATCTTGCCCATGGCCAATCATCCCTGCTGAAGTTGCCGACCTGACAGCTTGCGTCAGGGGTTGAGTTGCTTGAGCGCGTGCTTGCCGCCTGGCTTGGCAGGGGCCGCCTCTACCTGTTGCCGCAGGCTGTGCAACAGGCGCAGCCTGGCATCGGCGGGGGGTGGCCGAAGGCGCCCGGCAGCATAGAAATCCTGCAGAAAGGCTAGCAAAGCCCCCTCGCTTTGCCCGCCGCGAGGATGTTCACTTGACGACAGCGTGCACTGGCCAGTAGCCCGGCGCAGCCACAGGTACATGGCGTCCAGCCGTGCCGGCTCGCTGGCACACTGTTGGCGCGCCTGGCGCCAGGCATAGCCAGGTGAATTCAGCCAGGCCTGCTGGCGGCCAGCCCGCCAGCGCTTGAAGTGCAACCACGCGCCCTGCCCCCAAGCGCGGCCAGCCCAGCCCAGCCCGCCCAACAGCAACGCCAGCAGCGCCAGCACTAGCCAATGGCTGGCGATGCTGATTTGCGCGCCTTGGCCAAGTGCGCGCAAATCTTCGCTCAAGGAGAACGGTGCCTGGTAACTGCCCTTGCCCACCTCAATGTCCAGCGCTGGCACCGAGGCCGTGCGCGGTTCGCCACTGTTAGCGTCCACCCACGTCACTTCGATGGCAGGCAGCCGATAGTGCCCTGCGGTCGTCGCCACATAGGTCACGCTGTCCTCGCGCTGGCCGCCCAGGGTGCCGCCGCGCCCGTCGCTGACCGGTGACACGCTGGGGGTCTGCACGTAGCGCTTGAGGCCATCGACCTCGACGAAGGTCGGCGGCGGGATCAGCATCGCCTGCCCCCCACGGGCCACGATGTGCAAACGGCGGGTGATGCTGTCCCCGGCGCGCAGCGGCGTGTGTGAGCGCTCGATGGCCTGGCTGACGTCGAGCGCCTGCGCCACCAAGTGCTGTTCGCCGTCGCCACCGGCCTGCCCTTTGACGGCAAACGACAAAGGCTGGCTTTGCACGGTCTGCGCAGCGCTGGCCTGGCCAGGATGAACACGGAATGTCAGTGCTGGAACCGTGAATGACTGCGCCGCGCTCGGCGTGATCTGGTAGCGGTAGCGCAGGCCGAAGAAGGCTTTACCATCGAGCCGCTGATTGAGGTGCTCAGCTTCGCCACCGGGCGGGCTGACCACGGCACCGGCCAACTGCAACACTGGCAACTCCGGGGGCGCGGTGAACCAGGTGTCGACCAGCAAATCCACTTCGAGTGTTACCGTGGCCCCGACCATGACGGGTGTATCCGGCACCAAGCGCGCCTGCACCCGGACTTCGGGCTCGGCGGCGCTGGCAAGGGTTGCCAGGCCAGCCAGCACCAGCAGGACCAGGCGAATCATGGCGCCTCCTTGGCCGCTTGCTGCGCGGCATCCTGGATCGAGAACTTGCGCTTGAGAAACTGCGCAGGGGATGTGGTGAGGTTGTTCAGCCACAGCTGGTCCGAGGCCGCCTGCGCCGTTTTCTGCTGTTGTTGCTGGCCGCCGGCGGCGGGTGTCTGGTCCTCCACCACCTTGTCGGCCTTTTCGTCAGGCGTGCCGGCTTGCTGCTGGCTTTCATAATCCTTGAGCAACGCCTCGGCCAGCGCCAGGTTGACCTTGGCCTCGGCAAAGCCAGGCTGCAGGCGCAGCGCCTGACGATAGGCCGCTATTGCCTGTGGGAACTTGAAGAGCCGCACGTAGCTGTTGCCCTGATAGAACCAGGCCGGTGCCGTGTCGAGCTTGCCCAGGTTCGCCAGCGCGGCCGGGTAGTCGGCCGCCTCGTAGGCGGCAACGCCCTTCCAGTAAGGGTCGCGAAAATGCGCGGCTGCCTGCGGGTAACGGCCATGCTCGAATGCCCAGCGCCCTTGCTGGTCGGCCGTGAAGAACGCATCGGCCAAGCCCCCGGCCCGGGCCGGCTCGGCGCCTGCCCCCAGCAGCCCCGCCAACAACAGGCCCGGCAGCCAGTTCACCCGCCAGCCACGTCGCACGCTGAACAGCACCACCAGCAACAACGGCCAGCACAGCCAGTAACCGGCATCTTTCCAGTGCACCTGGTCGGCTTCGGCCCTGGCGGCCTTGAAGTGCCGCTGGGCGTGCAACTCGACCCAGTCCAGGTCGTCGTCGCTCAGCGACAGGCTGCCCAACGGCGCACTGGCGGCCTTGGCCAGGCCCTTGAGGCCCTGGACGTCGAAATCCCCTTGCACCGGCCGGCCCAGGGCATCCAGGCGCGGCATGCCCTGGGCATTGCGCAGCGGGCCGGTGGGCTGGCTACCGACCGCCAGTACCAGCACCTGCAGCTGCGTGCCGGCCAGCCGCTTGGCGATGGCGTCGAACTGGCTGGCATCGGCGCCATCGGTCAACAGCAGCAGGGTTCCTGGGGACTTTTCCGCCTCCAGCAGCTTCAAGGCCTCGTCGATCGCGCCCAACGCGTCCTTGCCGGGCGCGTTCATCAAGTCGGTCGACAAGGCCTGGATAAAGGTATCCAGCAAGCCTGGGTCCTCAGTGGACGGCAGCACCAGATGCGCAGTGCCGGCATAGGCGATCAGGCCAGTACGCGCGCCACCACGGCGCATGACCAGGTCGTGCAGGGTATGTCGGGCCGCTGCCAGCCGGCTGGGCGGCACATCGTCGGCATCCATCGAGGGCGACAGGTCCACGGCAACGATCAGCGGTGCGCGGTCGTCGAGAAAATCTGGGATGTCCTGCTGCCAGGTCGGCCCGGCAGCGGCGATGGCACACAACACCAGTGCAGCACCCAGCAGGTGGACTGGGCGCAGCCGCCGCGCATGCGCTGGGGTAATCATCAGGTGCCCGATCAGATGCGGGGCGATGATGCCGCTCAACTGATGCCGCAGGTCGTGTCGCCGCAGCCACAGCAAGGGCAGCGCGATACCCGGCACGATCAGCAGCAACCACCAGGGACGAAGGAAGTGAAAGGCCGCAAGGTCGAGGGTCATGCCCGAGCCTCCGCCAACCGTGCCCGCACCAGGGCCAGCAGTTGCCCCGCCAGCAGCAGGCCCGCAGCCATGGCCAACGGCCAGACGAACAGGTCACGCTTGGGCTGGTGGCTGAAGGTGCGTACCTTGTGCGGGGTCAGGCGGTCGAGGGTGGCATACACCTGCTGCAGCGCCTGGCGGTCATCCGCACGGAAGAACTGCCCGCCGGTGGTGCGGGCGATCGCCTGCAGGGTGGCCAGGTCCACCTTGGCATCACCGGTCGCCTGCGAGTCGCCGATACCGATGGTATGTACCACGATACCGTTGGTTCGGGCCAAGCGGGCCGCATGGTCAGGGGTGATGGCACTGCTGGTGTCGTTGCCATCGGTCAGCAGGATCAGCACTTTCTCCTGCGCCTGGGTGTGCTGCAATGCTTTTATGGTCAGGCCAATGGCATCGCCCAGCGCCGTATTGGGGCCGGCCATGCCGATGCCCACTTCATCGAGCAGCAGCAACAGGCTGGCATGGTCAAGGGTCAACGGCGCCTGTGGATAGGCACCGGTACCGAACACGATCAGGCCGATGCGGTCGTCCTTGCGCCTGGCGATGAAGTCGCGTACCACGGACTTCACCGCGCTCAGGCGGTCGCTTTTGGCGCCACTGGCGTCGGTATAGTCCGTCGCTTCCATGGACTGGGAAATATCGATGGCCAGCATCAGGTCACGGATCGGCTGCTCGCGCTGGATCGGCTTCTCCACCAGCACAGGCCTTGCGCAAGCAGCCACCAGCAGGCACCACACCAGCAGGTTGAGCAGCACTTGCCCGCGCCCGCCGCTGGCTTTCCCGGGCTGCTTGCCGACAGCACGGCTCATGGCCGCGAAGAACGGCACCCGCAACGCGCTGCGGCCTTCCTGGTACGGGCTCAGCGCACGATAGGCCAGCCACGCCAGCGGCAGCAGCAGAAACACCCAGGGGTAGTCAAAGCGCCACATGGTGCCCCTCGATCCAGCCACGGCTGGCACCGAACAACGCGTTGACCTGCTGCGTATCCAGCCTGCGCAAGGTCGCCTCCGGCGCGTAGGCCAGCACCTGCAGGGTGTCGGCAAAGCCCGAGGGCAGCGGATGCCGGGCGCGCTGGTCGAGGAAACCCTGCCATTGCGCACCGGCCATGCTCGCCACGGGTGGCGCGTCCGGCATCGACAGCGCCACGCGCTTGAGCAATTCGGGCAGCTCGCGCAGCGCCGCAAGCCGTTGTTCGCCCTGGCTCGCCGCCAATGCATCAAGCCGGGCCAGCGCTTCGCGGCGGTACCGGTCGCGCCGCCAACGGCGCCAGCGCAGCGCCCCAAAAAGGCAGCCCAGCAACAGCACCAGGACGCCGAGCACCAACCAGGCCCAGGTCTGCGGCAGGTAGCTGAACGGCGGCACACCCGGCGCCAGCTCGCGCAGCTGGTCGATGGCGGGGGCGGCAGCGTTCATCGCGGCACCTGGGCCAGGCGGCCCAGCTCGCGGCGCAATTGCTGCAGGCTGTCATCGGCGGTGCTCACCCGCATCAACGGCACCTGGCTACGGCGCAGCAGTTCGGCCACACCCTGCAGGCGCCCGGCGAGAAACTCGGCCAACGGCCGGTTGATACGGCGCTGACCCACCGCAAGCTCGACCTGCTCGGCGCCTTGAGTCACATTCAACCGCCCCTTGTCCGGCACCTGCAGGGCAATCGGGTCGTAGACCTGGATGGCGATCACATCATTGTGCAGGCTCAGCCGGCGCAACAACGGCAAGGTTTCGGCCGTAGTGCCGGCAAAATCGCTGATGATGCAGATCAGGTGGTCGTGGCTCGCGCTGGCCGCGCAACTGCGCAGCACCTTGTCCAGTTGTGCGTCGTTTTCCTGGTCAGCGGCATACGCCGACAATCGATGGTTGGCCTTGACCACTGCACTGCACAATGCCTCGACCCGCGCCCGGCTACGCAGGGGCCGGACATACTCCACCTGCTGGCCGTCGAACACCATGCCGCCGACACGGTCACCGGCATGAAAGGCCATCCACGCACAGATGGCGGCCAACTGCGCGGCACTGACCGACTTGAAGTAACGTTGCGAGCCGAAGTACATGCTCATGCGCTGGTCCACCGCTACCAGGGTGGGCCGGTCACGCTCTTCGCTGAAGGTGCGCACGAACGGCTTGCCGTAGCGCAACGAGGCACGCCAGTCGAGGTGGCGCAGGTCATCCCCGGGCAGGTAATGGCGCAACTCTTCGAAACTCAAGCCGCGGCCGCGCAAGCGCGAGGCATGGCTGCCGGAAAGGATGCTCGAAAGCGGCTGCCGCGCCACGAAACTCAACCCCCTGGCACGGGCTTGCAAAGCCATCAGTTCGGCGAGCGAGGCATACACGAAGCCGTCCGCCACCACCTTGTTCGCGTCCATTGGCAGATCCGTCAGGCGGGAATGGCCACCTTGTCCAACAGCCGGTCGATAACCTGGTCGGCCGCCACGCCGTCGCTGACCGCGTCATAGGACAGCTGCAGACGATGGCGCAATACCGGGTGAACCACGGCTCGTACGTTGTCGGGCGAGACGAAATCCTGCCCATTGAGCCAGGCGTGAGCACGCGACACACGGTCCAGGCTGATGCCACCACGCGGGCTGGCGCCGATCCTGATCCAGCGCGCCAGTTCAGGGTCATGCCCTTCGGGATGTCGCGTGGCGTTGATCAGGTCGATGAGGTAACGGTCGATGGCCTGCGACACGTGTACCCGCGCCACTTCGCGGCGCGCATCGAAGATCACCTGCTGGGCCAGCCGCGCAGGTTGTGCCGCCTCTTGGCTGGCCTGGTCCTCCGCACGCACCAAACGCAGCACCTGGGTTTCGTCGTCGGGGCGCGGGTAATCCAGTTGCAGCTTCATGAGAAAGCGGTCCATCTGCGCTTCGGGCAATGGGTAGGTACCCTCCTGCTCGATCGGGTTCTGCGTCGCCAGGACCATGAACAGCCCTGGCATCGGGTAGCTCTGCCCGGCCACGGTGATCTGGCGCTCTTCCATGGCCTCGAGCAAGGCCGCCTGGACCTTGGCCGGGGCACGGTTTATTTCGTCGGCCAGGATGACATTGCCGAACAAGGGGCCGGGCTGAAAGCTGATCGTATTGCCTTCAGCGGTCTGCTGCAGGATCTCGCCCCCGGTGATGTCCGAAGGCAACAGGTCGGGGGTGAACTGGATGCGCCGCATCTGCGCGTCCAGGTGCGTGGCCAGTGCCTTGACCGTACGGGTCTTGGCCAGGCCGGGAAGGCTTTCGAGCAGAACATGGCCGTTGGCCAGCAGGCCTAACAGGACATGGCGAATGGTGTCAGCCTGGCCGAGGACCTTTTCCGCGACCGATGCTTCCAGTGCCTGGACGTGTTCGTGGGTATTCACGGCAACGGTCCTTCGGTGGGATGGGCGGTGTGGTAAATCTAGCCGTGCACGGCAAGGCTGCAACGACGTGTCGTGAAGAGAACATGGCAGCCTTCACGGGTTGTTGCGCCAGTACGGCTCGATCGCCTGCAACCGCGGGTCGTCCGGCGCCGCCTCGCGCATTCGCTGCACGTACGGGTAGGCCTGTTCGCGCTCACCGGCCAAGGCATGCAGGTAGATCAGCGTATACAGCAGGTCAGCGTCCTCGGGCGCCTGCTGCAGGCCGCTGCGCAAGGCTTGCAGCGCTTCATCGCGGCGGTTCATGCGCGACAGCAGTAGGCCTTGGTTGTAGCGGATGCGTGTATTGCCCGGCAAGGCCACCGCCGCCTGCTCCATCCAACCGATCGCTTCGTCCGGCTTGCTGCGCTCGACCAGCAGCAAGGCAAGCATATAGGCCAGGTTGCCTCGATCCGCTGCCGGTGCCTTGTCCAACGCCACACCCTCGCGTAGCAGTTGTTCAGCATCATCCAGGCGTTGCCGGCTACTGGCCAAGGTCACCAGGTTGACCCTGGCCGGAGTGAAATACGGGTCCATGCGCAGCGCCTGACGGTATTGCTCCATGGCCTGCTCGTCGCGCCCCTGGCGCTGCAGCAGCACCGCCAGGTTGAGCCGCCCACCCGGCAGGTCGGCGTTACCGCGCAGGCGCTGTTCATAGTCGTCGAGCAAGGCGCCCAATGGCGCACGGCTGGCCTCGGGAAGCTGAGCGGCGGGCACGTCGGCCAGGGCTCGCACAGCTTCGTCGCGTACCGCCAGGGTTGGGTCCTGCAGCAATGGCAGCAACGGCGCAATGCGCTGTTCAGCAGGCAAACCGGTAAAACCGCCCACTGCATAGGCCCGTACCAGCGGGTCATTGTCCTGCAAGGCCCAGCGCAGGTTGCTGGTCGCTGCCGGCCCAAGGTCAGCCAATTGGTCGGCAGCCGTCGCACGAACGATGGCTGGGTTGTGCTTGTCGGCGAGAAGGTAACCCAGCCGGCTGAGGCGGGTCCCTAGGTCTTCACGCACGGCATGGAACGTTTGCCCGTAATGGGCGGCACGCTTGGGCGTGGTGAACCAACTGTCGATGGCGCTGGCGGCCCACGCCGGCTCGCGGTCCTGATGACAGCGAGTGCAGGCATCCGGGCCGATGCCCTGGGCGGCCAGGTCAGGCCGTGGAATGCGCAAGCTGTGGTCTCGACGGGGGTCGATCACCATGTAGTCCTTGCTCGGCATATGGCAGTTGACGCACTGCGCCCCGGGTGAACCGGCGACATGATGATGGTGTTCCGGGCTGTCGTAATCCTTGGCCTGCAGCCCCGCGAAGCGGGCGATGTTGGGCTGGGTGTTGTGGCATTGCAGGCACAGGCCGTTGCCTTCGATGCGTACCTTGGTGGTGTGGGGGTTGTGGCAATCGGTGCAGCCCACACCTGCGGCGAACATCTTGCTCTGGGTGAAGGAGCCGTACTCGTAGACCTCGCCATCGATCTGCCCGTCGTCATGGTACAAGCCGGTGCGCAGAGTGGCCGGCAAGCTTTGGTCCAGTTGCGGGTGGCCGGGCATCTGGCCGGTCCCAAGGCCCTGCCGGCGGCTGTGGCAATAGGCGCATTGCTCCACCAGGCCTTTGCTGCCCAGCGCCTTGTGATCTACGGCAAGGCCTTGGGCTGGCGAAGCGCCGGGGTGTTTGCGGGCCCAGTCGACATGGGCCTGGCCAGGACCATGGCAAGCCTGGCAACCGACGGTCTTCTCCTGCCAGGTACTGGCAAAACTGTCCTTGGCATCGTCGTAATGCTTAACCAGCCGTGTCGAATGGCAATCGGCACACATGCCGTTCCAGTTCTGGTAACGACCGGTCCAGTGCAGCGGGTCGCCCGGCATGAAGCGTTGCCCCGGGTACAGCGAAAACCAGCGTTGCCCGCCCTGCTCCAGCGGCCGGCTGTCCCAGGCGATGGTCAGTGCTTGCAGCCGCCCGCGCGATAGCGCCACCAGGTACTGCTGCAACGGAGCGTAGCCAAAGGTATGCAGCACCTGGAAGTCGGCGGGCTTGCCATCCTCGCCTTCAAGGTTGACGAAGTACGCGTCACCTTTGCGGAAGAAGCGCGCCTTGACCCCATCCTGGTCGTAGTGCACGTCATTGAAATCGCCCAATACGTTGGCGGCACTGGGGTCGCGCAGTGCCCAGGCATGATCGGAATGCTGCCACTGCCCAGCCTGCTCGGCATGGCAGACCTGACAACTGCCGGCATCGGCGTAACCCTCGCGGTCCTTGGCCTGGGCCGGCAGCTGCCCCTCACCTGCAGCCGCTATGCCAGTACCGGCCCCGCATAACCACAGCAGCAGGACAATCCACCTGACAACCGTCCATTTGCCGTGAACCACCTGTGCGCGCCATCCCATCGATCAGCTCCACGGTCTGCCCTGTACGCCCCTGAAATCGCTGGCTTCACCGTAGTACATGACGTGGAGGTTTGCGCACGTAACGCCCACAGGCGCATTCATTCCCCCTCAACGCCACGACGGCAGGTTTCCTGACCGCCGACGCGACCCATGAACGCCAGCCAACTCAGCTTCCTCAAGGGGTGTCAGTAATTGGGCAAAATTCACTTTCCTTTCTAAGATGAAGGCTTTGCAGCACTGTTGTTGCGTGTCCCGACGCCTCTCGACAAGGAACCGAGAATGCCCATACCCGTCGTTACCCGTCGTTGCCTGCCCATGCTGCTGGTGTTGACCAGCCTAACCGCCCTCGCCGAACAGGACGTATCAACCGAGGGCGCGCAACCGATCCGCGTGCTGCTCGCCGCCGAGCTGGAAACCACCCTGTCGAGCCAGATGAGTGGCACGCTAGGCGAACTGAAAACCAGCTTCGGTGAACGGGTTACCAAGGGCGCCACCCTGGCCCGCTTCAACTGCAGCGAAGCCCAGGCGCGGGGCAAGGTGGCAGTGGCCGAACTGGCCATGGCCCGGCAGAACCTGGAAGCCAAGAAACAGCTGCGCAAACTGGATGCCGTGGGTGATATCGAAGTGGCCGCTGCCAACACCGAAGTCCAGAAGGCTGACGGAGCCCGCGCGATGGGCGAGGCACAGATGAGTTACTGCCAGGTGCAAGCGCCCTTCTCCGGGCATGTCGCCAAGGTCTACGTCAAGCCTTACCAGACCGTCAGCGCCGGCACGCCACTGTTCGACCTGGTCAGCGATGGCGCGCTGAAAGTGCGTTTGAATGTGCCATCCAGCCAACTGAAGACGCTCAGCCCCGGCCAACCACTGGAAGTGCAAGTGCATGAAACCGGCAAGACCTACCCAGCGAAAGTCAGCGTGATCAATGCCAGGGTCGACGCGGTGGCTCAGACCGTGGAACTGGAAGCACGCTTCGACCAGCCGTTCCCTGAGTTGATGGCAGGCATGAGCGGCACGGCGCGGTTCGCGCCATGACCATGAACCAACCATTGCCCCATCCACAGCTGTTGTTGCAACTGGACGCGTTGCGCGACAAGGCCATGGCCGCCACGTCGTTGAACGCCCTTGCCTTCAGCATGGCCAACGATCTCTACCCCCTGCTGCCGTTTCACCAGGCGCTGGTTTTCAGGCAAGCCAAGGGCGCGCTCGAATTGCTGTGCGTATCGGGCCTGGCACGCCCCAGCGAAGATTCGCCCTACCTGGTCTGGCTCAAGCGCGCCAGCCGCTGGCTGGCTGGGGTGGTGGGCGATCAAACGCCTGCGTGGCTGACCCAGGCCACGGCCACGCCCCCGCCAGACATTGCCGAAGGCTGGGCCGAGTGGTGGCCGGCTGGTCTTCTCTGCGTACCGCTGCATACCCCCGACGGCGAGCGCCTGGGCATGTTGCTGCTGTTGCTGGAAGAGGCCCCGCCCGCGGCGCTGTACCAGCACATGGACGGCCTGACCCGTACCTGGGCTTACTGCTGGAGCGCCCTCACCCGCCGCCAGCGCCTCGGTCGCTGGCGCCCCAGCCGTCGCCAGGTGCTGCTGGCTGCATTGCTGTTCGGCGCCCTGCTGCTGGTACCCGTGCGCCAGACCGCGCTGGCGCCGGCGCAGATCGTTTCGCGACAGGCGCAAATAGTCACGTCACCCATCGACGGGGTGATCAACCAGGTACAGGTGCGCCCCAACCAGCCGGTCGAAGCCGGTACGCCATTGTTCGCCCTGGATGAAACCACCTTGCGTAGCCGCGCCGATGTGCTCGGCAAGGAAGTGGCGGTGGCCGATGCCGAGCTCGTGGCCGCCAGCCAGCGTGCCTTCGACAACCCGCAAAGCCAGGGCGAACTGACCTTGCTGCAAGGGCGGGCCCAACAGCGGCGCGCGGAGCTTGCCGCCGTGCAGGCGCAACTCAAGCGTACCCAGGTGCTGGCCCCGCGGGCCGGTGTGGCGGTGTTCAGCGACCCCAACGACTGGCTTGGCAAGCCTGTATCGACCGGCGAGCGGATCATGCAAGTCGCGGATCCTGCGCAACCGGCGATGCAGATCCAGCTCGCCGTGGCCGATGCCATCGCACTGGAGCCGGGCGCGGAAGTCACGCTGTTCCTCACCGCCTATCCGCTCAGCCCGCTCAAGGGCAAGGTCCTTGAAACCAGCTACCAGGCCAGGCCTGCCGACGACGGCGTGGTGGCCTACCGCCTGCTGGCCAGCATCGACGAGCATGCCGCGCATGCCCGCCTTGGCCTGCATGGCACAGCCAAGCTGTACGGCGACCGGGTGATACTCGGCTATTACCTGCTGCGCCGGCCATTGGCCAGCTTGCGCGCCTGGAGCGGCTGGTGATGCTAGACCCTGCCGACCTGCCATTGCCGCCGCTGCGCGAGGACCTGCGCCTGTGCGAGGCTGCCGACAACCGCGACGGCGAGCCTGCCTGGATGATCCACGACACGGTGGTCAACCGCTTCTACCGCATCGGCTGGCTGGAGTTCGAGTGCCTGTTGCGCTGGGGCCAGTCGCCACGCCAGATCAGCGCACAGGTTTCCCGCGACAGCGCGCTGAACCCGGATGTGGAACAGGTGCTGGAGCTGCGTGCCTTTCTCGAACAGCACCATTTGCTGCGCCCCGGCAGCGAGCAACTGGGCCGGTTGCAGGCACAGAGCGAAGCGCGCACCTGGTCGAGCTGGCGCTGGTGGTTGCATCACTACCTGTTCTTTCGCATTCCGCTGCTGCGCCCGCAAGTGGCGCTGCAGCATTTGGCCAAGGCCCTGGGCTGGCTGTTCCATCCACTGACCGGCCTGTCGGTGGTCGCGCTAAGCCTGCTGGGCATCATCCTGGTGATGCAACAGTGGGACAGCTTCACCCATGCCGTGGTGGAGTCGTTCTCCAGCGCAGGGCTGCTGAGTTTCGCCCTGGCGCTGGCCGTCGCCAAGACCTTGCATGAGCTGGGCCATGCGCTGGTGGCCACACGCCTGGGGCTGCGAGTCGGGCACATGGGCGTGGCCTTTCTCGTGCTGTGGCCGATGCTGTACACCGATACCGGTGAAAGCTGGAAGCTCAAACGCGCGCGCCAGCGGCTGGCGATCGCTTCGGCAGGCATCGCCACCGAACTGTCCCTGGCAGGCCTGGCAACCTTGGGCTGGGCGCTGTGCGACGACGGCCCGCTGCGCAATGCCCTGCTGTACCTGGCGACCACCAGCTGGGTGTTGTCACTGGCGCTCAATGCCAGCCCATTCATGCGCTTCGACGGCTATTTCATCCTCAGCGACCTGCTCGACTTCCCCAACCTGCACGAACGCGCCTCGGCACTGGCGCGGGTTGCCCTGCGGCGCAACCTGCTGGGGCTGCAGGAAGCGTGGCCGGAGCCCTTCCCTGTCGGGCAGCGTCGCCTGCTGGTGGCCTTCGCCTTCGCCACCTGGTTGTACCGCCTGGTGCTGTTCCTGGGCATCGCCGTAGCGGTGTACCTGTTCTTCTTCAAACTGCTGGGGATCGTCCTGTTCATGGTTGAAATCGCCTGGTTCATTGCCTTGCCGGTGAAGCGCGAGCTGAACCATTGGTGGCAGCAGCGCACGCGCATTCCGGGGCGGCGCAAGCAACTGTTCTACCTGAGCCTGGGGCTGGTCCTGCTGGCGTTGGCGATCCCTTGGCGCAGCCAGGTGGATGCCGTAGGGGTGGCCCGCGCCGAGCATCAGTTGCGTGTCTACACACCCTACCCGGCGCGCCTGCAAACCCTGCGTGAGCAAGGCCCGGTCAAGGCCGGCGACGTGCTGGCGGTGCTCGACGAGCCCGACCTGGACTCACGCTTGCGTAGCAGCCAAGCCACCGCCCGCAGTTACCAGGCACGCTTGTCCGGCCTGCTGGCCGATCCGGCCGGGCTGAGTGTGGACGCGGCCACCCAACAGCGCCTGGGTGTGCAGAACGAAGAGGCGCGCGCCGCACGCAACGAAATCGCCCGCCTCAACCTGCAGGCACCGTTCGCAGGTACCTGGCTGGATCGCGACCAGGACTTGCGCCCAGGCCAGTGGGTCAGTCGCCAGGAGCCCCTGGGCATCCTGATCGACCCCAGCCGCTGGCAGATCGATGCCTATGTCGCGCAGGACCAGGTTCACCACTTGGCTATCGGCAACCCGGTGCTTTTCTACCCAGAGGGACAGGCCAATGCGTTGCGCGGCAAAGTGCTGGCCATCGGCAGCACACGCGCCAGCCAGCTGGCCCACCGCATGCTGTCTTCGCATTTCGGCGGGCCGGTACCGACCGGCTCGCAACCGCTGGTGCCCAACAATGCCGTGTTCCAGGTACTGATCGCGCTGGACGAGCCGCCAGCGAGCCTGCACGAAATGCGCGGCAGGCTGAAGATCGAAGGGCAGCGGCGCAGCGTGCTGGGCGAACTGGGCACCTGGCTGGCGTCGGTCGCGTTGCGCGAGAGCGGTTTCTAAGCGCCGGCACTGGCCCAGCTTGCACCAAAATGGGAAGCGACTACGCTTGCTGAGATCTCGATTCTGGCGTCGTTTTACGAGCAGGTATTCATCATGGACATGAAGAACAGAGCCGGTATCGCCGCTACTTTGCGCCCCCGGTCACAAACCCTGGCCCTTGAACAACGGATTCTGTTCGACGGTGCTGCCGCTGCCGCTGTCGACCAGCAGCACAGCGACCCCGCTCACGCCGAGGCCAAGGACACCAGCCACCCCGCCCCCACCGCCAGCGAGGCGCAAACCACCGCCGCGCCCGCCGCCCAGCCGCGCAACCTGGTGGTGATCGACGCCCGCGTGGAAAACCGCGACCAGCTTGTCGCCAACCTGCCCACCGGCACTACCGCACTGGTAGTGGATACGGGCCAGGATGCCATCGCGGCCATCGGCAATACCCTGGCGCAACTGGGCAAGGTCGACTCCATCCAGGTGTTCTCCCATGGCGCTGCCGGCCAGTTCACCCTGGGCAATCAAGTGTTCACCCAGCAAACCGTCGAGCAGTTGGGCGACCGCCTCAGCGCCTGGCGCAGCGAACTCAATGCCGGGGCAGACATCCAGCTGTACGGCTGCGACGTCGGCGCCGGCAGCAGCGGCCAGGCGCTGGTCGATGAACTGGCGCGCTGGACCGGCGCCGATGTCGGCGCCTCGAACAATGCCACCGGCAGTCAATTGGCCGGTGGTGACTGGCGCCTGGAAGTCAGCAACGGCGATGTGGACAAGTCCATCGCCCTGGCCGCCTCCACGCTGACCAGCTTCCAGGGCTTGCTGGCCGATGCCAGCCCCACCGCCAGCATTGGCGGCGGCGGTGCCGAGGTGCAGCTGGGCGAACAGTTCACCTTTACCGTCAGTTTCACCAACCCCTCGACCCAGGAAGGCTACGCGCCCTATCTCGACCTGTTCATGCCAGCCACCGGCCGCGACGGCAACGATGGCGCGACGTTCGTCTCCGCCACCTATCTGGGGCAGGCGGTGAACAGCTTCGTGATCACCTTCGATGCCAACGGCAATGCCAGCCACCCACTGGCCAAGGACGCCAATGGCAATGCCCTGGTGATCAATGCCGCCAGTGTCGGCATGAAGGCCGGCGACCAGATGGTGGTGCTGCAACTGCCGTACGCCAGCGTGACCAATGGCCAGCCCAGCATCGATATCCAGGTCACCGGGCTGCTGAGCAACCTGGCCGATACCAGTTACTCCGATGGCGCGCCCAACCTCACCATCAATGCCAGGGCCGGTTTCGAGTATGGCAACGACTCGCTGAACAACCCGGTTCAGGACCCAAGCCTGGTGGAAGCCTCGCTGCACAGCTTCATCATCACTCCCACCCTGCTCAAGGTCACGCAAACGGTCAACATGCCCGAGGGCGAAACCGTCACCGGCCCCAACTACACCCGCACCCAGACGGTTACCGTGACCCCGGCTCCCGGCCAGACCCTGACCAACGTCACCGTGACCCAGACGGTGCCCGACCAGGTCCATGTCAGCGCCATTACCCCGGGCCCAGGCGGCACACTGACTTCGGTTACCCTGCACGACGGCACGGTGTTGACCGACCCTGCGCTGATCGCCGCAGCGTTGGCCAACCCCAACGCCTTCGTGGCCAGCTATGCCATCCACTACGACAGCCTGAGCGCCGCCAGCGAAACCCAGGTCAGCTTCTACGTGCCGGAAATCGACGCCAATGGCCGCCCGGTGCTCGACCCGACCAGCGGCAACCCGGTCACCATCAACTTCGGTACCGCCAGCGTCACCGGCGACTGGAACCCGCTCGACCCACGCGACCGCCCGCTTGACCCGGACGGCTACCCGTTCAGCGAAACCGGCGACGGCCAGGGCGTGACCTTCGTCGCCAAGTCGATCACCTTGCTCAAGCAGGTCGACCTGCAGAACGACGTCGGCAGCGTCGGCCTCACCCCCGGCGACACCCTGCGCTACACCATGGACGTGGCCATTTCCGACTTCTTCGCCTTCGGCGAGAACATCCTCGAACAAGGCCAGTTCACCGTCACCGACCAGCTTGGCGACGGCCTGACGTTCAGTTCGGCCAACCCGCCCACCCTGCTGGTACAGGGCAACGGCAGCTCGTTGAGCATCGCCTTGGTCTTTACCCAGACGGTGAATGCCGACGGAAGCACCACCTTGGTGTTCGACATCGCCGAATCCATCCGCCAGGCAATCGCCGGCCCCGGTGTGGCGGCCTTGTTCGGCGACCTCTACGACGATACCGAGCAAAACGGTGCCACCGGCCTGCGAATCGTCTATGACGCTACCGTCGACACCACCTACACCACCGATCACCCGCCCCACGACCAACTCAACGAAGGCGACAGCGTAGGCAACAATGCCATCGTGGCCGCCACCGTGCTGCGCGATGCGCTGAACATCGGCGGCACCCAGACAGATGGCTCCAGCACCCTCAGCACCATTGAAACTTCCAATGTCGATATCGAGCTCACCCAGGTCAACGGCGGCAACCCGCCCGCCAACGGTGAGCTGCGCCCAGGCGATGTGGTGACCTTCACCATCACCTACGACCTGCTGATAGCCGACTACGAAAACTTCAAGCTTACCGCCTATCTGCCGCTGCCGTTGCTCGACGCCACCGGCATCAGCTGGAGCTTAGGCACCGGTGTCGGGCAGTGGACCATCGGCAGCGGCAACACCATCCTGGACGTGCCGGACAGCGTCACCACCGGCCCCGGCAACTCGATCGTCTTCGACTTCGGCAACTACGCCTCCGGCGGCCTCAATGGCGGCACGGTGCAAGTGCGCTTCACCATGGTGGTCGGCGACCAACCGTTCGCCGACCAGCGCGAGCTCGACGTGCTGGCGCAGTCGAGCCAGACCACCACGGTGGACAAGACCGTGCTCGTTTCCTCGGACGTGGCGGTGATCGAATCGGTGGCCGAACCGGTGCTGGACATCAAGCACGGGGTTGTCTCCAGCAGCAACGGCACAGTGACGGGCACTACGGGCAGCTGGAACGCCCCCGGCACCAGCGGCGTGCCGTTCGGCGGCAGCGTCACCAGCCTGGCGGCGGTAGACGGCAACGTCAGTGGCATCGACGGCGCCGACACCCTGCGCCTGGCCACCGCCCTTAAGAACACCGGTGGCGGCGGTGCCTACGATGTCAGCACCAGCATCACCCTGCCCAACGGGCTTGCCTTCGTCGGCGGCAGCCTGGCGGCTGCCAACCTGCAGATCTACCGGGGTGACGGCACATTGCTGGTGGCCGGCACCGACTACAGCGTCAACGGCAGCACCATCACCTTCCTCGACGCCAACGGCCAGGCCACCCTGCTGGCTGGCCGTGCAGGCACCGCCAGCGACCTGTCCGGTGCCAACGTGGTGGTCATCACCTACGACGTCACCGTCAACGACGCGATCCTCGCCTCCAGCACCCTGCAAAGCAGCGCGGCGCTGACCTACTACGCCAGCGTCGACGGCGGCCAGGACTTCACGCCCACCGACCTGGTGGAAGTCGCCAACCAGCAGGTGGCCGCTCCCGGCATCAGCAAGACCTACCAGAACGGCAGCCTCAGCGACGATGATTCCAGTGCTTCGCACACCACCGGCAGCAACCTGGTGGTCGGCGAAAGCATGACCTACGACATCGTCATCACCTTGCCCGAAGGCGTAACCAGCAACCTGCGCCTGAACGACCTGATCCCACCCGGCCTGCGCCTGGACCCACGCTTCAATGGCAACCTCGGCTACCAGCTGATTACCACGGTGGCCGGCAGCGCGGCACTGACCGCGGACTTCAATGGCAGCGTCAGCGTCAACCCGGTGACACTGGACGGCAGCGACGGTGCCGACCTGCAACTGGTGTTCAGCAGTGCCGGTGCCAACGCTGACAACGTCACCGGCAACAACAGTTTCGTCATCCGCCTGGTACTGGTGGCCAGTAACGTCACTGGCAACCAGCAAGGCACCACGCTGAACAACGGTGCGCAACTGGTGTACAACGACCCCGACGGCGATACGCCCAATGGCGGCACGCCGGTGGAGCGCAATGTGGTCAGTGCACAGCAGCCGAGCGTCACCATCGTCGAACCGACGCTGACAGTGACGCAACAGATCACCTCCACGCCGGTGTTCGGTGGTTACGAAGACGGCGACGTGGTTACCTTCGAAATCGTCATCAGCAACTCGTCGGGCACCAACGCCTTCGATATCAGCCTGCTCGACGGCCTGCCCACCGAACTGAGCGGCGTCAGCATTACCGGTATTACCTACAGCGGCGGTGCGACCAACAATGGCGGCGCGGACTTCATCATCCAGGGCGGCCAGCTGATCAGCGTCAGCGGGGCCAATATAGACATCGCCAACGGCGGGCGTATCGTGCTGCAACTGACGGGCACCGTGAATGCCACCGCGGCCGGTGAAGCGGCCTTTGCCAACGCCGTGGAGGTGCGCTGGACCAGCCTTGACGGCAACAGCAATGCGATCGACACGGTCAATGGCGAACGCAGCGGCGAAGATGGCGTGCTCAATGGCGGTAGCCTGAACGATTACCGACTGGCATCGTTGCTCACCTTCCAGGTCAGCAACGGTGTGCGCATCTCTCGGGTAGGCGGTGTCACCGACACGCCCCCCGCCACCAACAGCAGCGGCGTGACCGACACCAGCGGTGTTTCCGAGAATGTGGTGGTCGGTGAAATCGTGCGTTATCGCGTGGCTGTGCTGGTGCCCACCGGCGACAACCCCGACTACCAGATCCGCATCGAGCTCGCCGCAGGGCTGGAGTTCATTCCTGCCAGCCTCAACAACATCCTCATCGCGTTCCTGTCCAACACCCCTGCCGGCTTGACCACCGATGCCGCCAACCTGATCAGCAGCGGCACCCTGAGCATGCCGGGCAACGAACTCAGCGACGTGGCGCAAGGCATCAACCCGGACCTGTCCGGCGCGGTGCCGACCGGGGTGTTCGACATCAACAACGGGCGCCTGGTCATTACCACCAATGCCGATGGCAGCCAGACCGTCACCTTCAGCCTGGGCAACCTGGTCAACAACGAAATCAACGACCCCGATGTCGAAGGCGTGGTGCTGGAATTCAACGTGCGTGTCAGCAACGTGGCCAGCAACCAGGCCGGCGCCAACCTCGGCGTGTCCGCCCATGAGCACGTCGGCCTCAATGGTGGCGTGGATCGCGGCAAGAGCGACACCCTGTTCGAACGCGTGGTCGAGCCCAGCTTCGGCAACCTGGACAAATCGGTCATCGACGTCAGCCCAGGCAACGGCACCACCAATGCCACGGTATCGGTGAGCTTCACCCAGAATGGCGACGTGCCCGCCTACAACACCCACCTGGTCGACCAGTTCCCCAGCGGCAGCAATTACCAGGTACAAAGCATCCTGGTCAACGGCGCGGCCCTGGACCTGGCCAACTTGCCAGCCGGCATCAGCTTCAGCGACGGCACGGCGATTGCGCTGGACTTCGCCCGCCTGGCACCCGGCGACACCGTGCAGGTGATCTACACGGTAACCCTACCCAACGTCACCATCGCCGACAATGCCGCCAGTTCCGCCGTACTGACCTGGACCAGCCTGCCCACCGACTTCGAAAACAATGGCTGGGGCGGCTCACTGCCCGCCACCGCCGGTGGCGCCACGGGTGAGCGCAACGGCCAGGATGGCGCCAACGGCCTGAACAACTACGTGCTCAGCGAAGGGGCTGGCATGGGCGTGATCCAAGGCACGCTGTGGGACGACACCCGTAGCGCCACCGACAGCGTCACCCCCGACGGCCCAGGCCTGGACGGCATCGGCGTGACCCTGACCTGGGCCGGCGACGACGGCCAGTTCGGCACCGCCGACGACCGCACCTTCTCCACCGTTACCGCCAATGGCGGCTTGTACCAATTCGCCCTGTTGCCATCGGGCAGCTACCTGGTGGCCGTGGCGCAGGACCATTCGGCAGCGGCGAACAACAATTTCCGGCTGCGCATCGACAGCGATACCGGCACCGTAGCGAGCGGGCTTGGCGGCATCAACCTGGCCCTGGGCGAAGGCTCGACCGGCACCGCCGATGCCGGCTACGTGCACCTGAACGAGGCACCGGTCAACACCGTGGCCGACCAACAGGGGCTGGAGGACACGGTGCTGCATCTCACGGGCCTGGCCATCAGCGACGTGGACGTGAATGCCGGTAATGCCGACGGGGTGATGACCATTACCCTGTCGGTACTCCACGGGGTACTTTGGCAAAGCGCCACCCCGCCTGCGGCCAACGCCACGCCACCGGCCGGTGCCGGTCGCAGCCTGGTGCTGACCGGTACCCTGGCCGAGCTGAACGCACTGCTTGCGCAGCTTTATTACAAGGGTGACCAGGACTTCAACACCGCCCGCACCGCCGAAACCCTGACCATGGTCACCAACGACCAGGGTAACTATGGCGACCATCCGCTCAACGGCGACGGCATTCCCGGGCAGAACCCGGCCGATGCCCTGAGCGACACCGACGTGATGAACATCGTCATCACCCCGGTCAACGACGCCCCCATCGCCAACCCCGACCTGGCGATCGCGGTGGAGGCAGGCGGTTTCAACAACGGCGACCCGGGCGTGAACCCCACGGGCAACGTGCTGCTCAACGACACCGATGTCGATATCCAGACCAACGGCGACGTGCTCACCGTCACTCGCATCGCCAACAACCTCACGCCAGGTGGTGTGGCGGTGGGCGGCAACGTGGTCACGGTCCTGCAGGGGCTCTACGGCACGCTGGTCATGCGGCCCAATGGCGGTTTCCAGTACATTGTCGACAACGACAACCCAGCCGTGCAGGCGCTGCGCACCGCTGGCCAGTTCATCAGCGAGTTCTTCAGCTACGACATCGTCGACACCGGCGGCCTGAGCAGCAGCGCGGTGCTGCAGGTCAACATCCATGGTGCCAACGACACGCCGATCGCCCACGGCGACGTCGGCACCGCCATCGAAGCCGGTGGCACCAACAACGGCACACCGGGCCAGGACGCGGTCGGCAACGTGCTGGACAACGACACTGACGTCGACTCGGTAGCGCTGGGCGAAACCAAGCATGTCACCACCCTGCGCTTCGACGGCCCGGGCGGCGGGCGCATCATCCCACTGCCCAGCGGCGGGGCGACCACCATGCTGGCCAACTTCGGCACCCTGACCCTCAACAGCGACGGCAGTTACCGCTACGTGGTCGACAACAGCAACGCCGCCGTCCAGGCGCTCTCCCCTGGCCAAACCCTGGTCGAGCAGTTCAGCTACCAGATGGCCGACACTGATGGCCTGAGCTCCATCAGCGTGCTGGTCATCACGATCCAGGGCGCCAATGATGCCCCGGTGGCCGTGGACGACCATGGCACCGCCAGCGCCGGTGCCAGCGATGGCAGCCCGGCACCGGTCAATGCCAGCGGCAACGTGATCACCGGCAACGGTGGCGTGGGCGCCGACACCGACGTCGACAACCTCGACCAACCGACCGCCACCCAACTCAAGGTCGACGGCGTGCGCAGCGGCCTGGAAAGCGCCGGGGGTGCGCTCAGCCCGGTCGGCGCCGGCAGCCCGGCAACCCTCGACGGCAGCGTTGCCCGCCTGGCCGACAACAGCCTGATCAGCGGCAATTTCGGCCAGCTCATCCTCAACCAGGACGGCACCTACACCTTCGTCGTCAACAGTGCCGACCCTGCCATCCGCGCCTTGACGGCAGGGCAAAGCCTGGACGTGATCTTCACCTACCAGATCCACGACAGCGGCGGGCTGACTGACCAGGCGCAACTGGTGATCACCGTCACCGGGGTCAACGACCCACCCGTGGTCAACGCCGTCAGCATCGATGCCATCGAAGCCGGAGGCCTGAACAATGCCATCGCCGGCGTCGATCCCAGTGGCAACATCAGCGCTGCCTACAGCGACCCCGACGGCGACACCCTGAGTATCAGCGGTGTGCTCAGCCCGGCTGGCGTGGCCGGTATCCTCGGGCAACCCCTGGCGGGCAACTACGGCAGCCTGATCCTGGATAGCCAGGGCAACTATCGCTATGTGGTGGACAACAGCAACAGTGCCGTGCAAGCCCTGCGTACCGACGCCGACCGGCTCACCGAGGTGTTCCAGTACAGCGTCAGCGATGGCAACGGCAAGACCGTCTCCGCCACCTTCACCGTGGTCATTCACGGCCGCAATGACACGCCGATCGCCGCCAATGACAGCGCCATCGCCGTGGAGGCCGGCGGCGTGAACAACGGCACGCCAGGCCAGGCCGGCAGCGGCAATGCCCTGGGCAATGACCTTGACGTGGACGCCGGTGACAGCAAGACGCTGGATGGTATCTACCTGGGCACCCTCGCCGCCGGCGGTACTTTCGTCCAGGTCAGCGCGGGCGCCACGCAGGTTGCGGGCAGCTACGGCACCTTGAGCATCGATGCCAACGGCAATTACGTCTACACCGTCAACGACAGCCTGGCGGCCGTGCAGGCTCTCAAGGCCGGCGAAAGCCTGGTGGAAACCTTCAGCTACCGTATGCACGACACCGACGGCGCCAGCTCCCAGGCACAAATCGTCATCACCATCGAAGGGCGCTACGACACCCCGGTGGCCCATGATGACCTGGCCTACGCGGTGGCCACCGATGACGATGGCAATGGCGGGCGCAACCCCACCGGCAACGTGCTGAACAACGACACCGACGTGGATGCCAACGACAGCAAGACCGTCACCGCCGTGGGTGTGGGCGACGAAAGCAGCAACCCGACGCTCGACCCGTTGACCGGCAGCGCCTCCGTCACCACCAACTACGGCACCCTTACCCTCAATGCCGACGGCAGCTACCGCTTCGTGGTCAATTCCAGCGACCCCGATATCATCGCGCTCGGCCCGTTGGGCTTCGTCATCCAGCGCTACACCTACCAGGTCACCGATGGCGGCGGCCTGAGCGACACGGCCACCCTCTTCGTGCTCATTCGCGGTGAAAACCAGCCTCCGGTGGCCAACCCCGACCAGGGCCTGGCGATCGAGGCCGGCGGCCTGGACAACACCATCCCGGGCAGCAACCCGGCCGGCAACGTGATGGACAACGACTCCGACCCCGACACCATCAACATCATCGTGCCGGAAACCCTCGAAGTGCTGGCGTTCTGGAGTGGTGACGGGCCACTGCCGAGCAGCCCGACGGCAATCGGGCAGACGCTGCGCGGCCAGTACGGCGACCTGACCCTGAACGCCGACGGCAGCTGGAGCTACGTGCTCGACAACAGCCTGGCGGCGGTACAGGCACTGCGTGTCAGCGGCCAGACCCTGGTCGACAACTTCACCTACCTGCTCACCGACCTCTGGGGTGGTACCGCCAACGGCCTGCTGAGCATCACCATCGACGGTCGCAACGACGTTCCGATAGCCCACGACGATACCGCCGTCGCCGTGGAAGCTGGCGGGGTGAACAACACCAGCGCCGGGGTAGACCCGCGCGGTAATGTGCTGGACAACGACACTGACGTGGACGGCATGCAATACGGCGAGAGCAAGACCGTGCTGCAGTACAGCGCCGAAAACGGCCAGACCGCCAGCGCCGGCCAAGTGCTGCAAGGCCTGTACGGCACATTGCTGATCAATGCCGACGGCAGCTACCAGTACCTCGTCGACAATGCCAACCCCATTGTGCAGGCCATGCGCAGCGCCAGCGAAACGCTGCGCGAGGTGTTCACCTACCGCATGCGCGATACCGCTGGCGCCACCTCCGAGGCCCGCCTGAGCGTGACGGTCCAGGGGGCCAACGACAACCCGGTGGCCCGCGATGACAGCAACACCGCCAGCGACCAGGTACCGGCCCCGCACACCAGCGGCAACGTGCTGCCCAACGACAGCGACGTGGACGGCGGCGACAGCCTCACCGTCACCGGCATTCGCAGCGGCCAGGAAGGCGCCAGCGGCACTGCCGGTGTCATCGGCCAACCCATCGCCGGCCGCTACGGCACCTTGGTGCTCAATGCCGACGGCAGCTACACCTACACCATCGACCTGAGCAACCGTGAAGTGCTGGCAGCAGCGGGCCTGGGGCAAGTGCTGCAGGACTACTTCACCTACACGGTCAGCGACCTGGCCGGTGCAACCGACCAGGCCCAACTGACCATCACCCTGGATATTTCCACGCCTTACATTCCACCAGGGCCGTACCTGGACCGCGACAGCCAGGACAGGTCGGGCGGCTTGCCGCTGCCGGACGTGACGCCAGCGATCTACGTCACGCCCGTGGTGGAACAGATCAACCAGAACCTGACCCTGTCGGCCTGGGGAGCCGATGGCAGCAATGTGCAGTTGTTTGCCACACCCGAAATCGAAAGCCAGTCCCTCGGTGCCCAGCTCGGCCAGGTCAACGGCCAGTTCGTCGCCAAGGCAGTGGCCGCCAGCCGACTGGCCAGCGAGGAGGACAAGGACTGGGTCGACGGCCGCCAAGGCGTCATCGGCCTGAGTGCCGATGGCCTGCTGCCAGACCCGTCACTGTGGGCACCACTGCCTCGCGATATGGTGCCTGAACAACACGCCCAGCCGGCGAAGGGCTTCCGCGCACAATTGCGCGAAGCCGCACAGCGTCGCGGTAGCAACGCACCATGACGCCGATGTCTCATCACGGATTGAACAAGGACAGCCTATGCCCGTTTCGACATTGAAAAGCCTGAGCACCGTCACCGCCCTCGGCCTGCTGCTCGGCGCCTGCTCGGCCTTCGAGCCCAAGCCCTACAGTGAGGACGAAATGCGTCAGCGGGTCATCGAAGACCAGGCACGCATGTACAAGGAACAGGAACCGGTCAACGGGCCGATCACCTTCTACGAAGCTTCGGCGCGGGCGCTGAAATACAACCTGGACTATCGCCTGAAACTGCTGGAGAGCGCTCTGGCCTCGGACCTGCGCGATGTCTCCAGCCACGAGATGCTACCGCGCCTGGTCGCCTCCGCCGGCTATGCCGGGCGCAACAACGACTCCGGCGGCACCTCGATCGGCATCGAGGACCGCCAGGTCAGCTTGCGCCCGTCCACCTCCGAGGAGCGCTACCGCACGCTTTACAGCCTCGGCCTGTCGTGGAGCCTGCTGGACTTCGGCGTTGCCTACTTCCGCACCCAGCAGAAGAACGACCAGATGCTGATGGCCGAGGAACGCCGGGAAAAGGTCGCGCAGAACGTTTTGCAGGATGTGCGCAACGCCTACTGGCGCGCCCTCGGGGCACAGCGCCTGCTGCCTGAAGTGGACGGCCTGCTGATGCGTACCCACCGCGCCCTGACCTCCGCCCGCGAAGCCGAAGGGCGCGGCCTGCTGCCGCGCCAGGACATCCTCGCCTACCAGCGCGCCCTGCTCGACTCGGTCTACATGCTGACCGTGCGCCGTCAGGACCTGGAGTTCGCCCGCGCCGAGCTGGCGGCGTTGATGTCGCTACCGCCGAACACCCGCATGGTACTGGCCGACACGAACGAGCAACCGCTGCCTCTGCTCAACGGCAACATGGAAAAACTCGAGCGCCTGTCGCTGGAGCGCCGCCCGGAAATCATGGAAGAGTGGTACCGCAAGCGCGTGAGCATGAACGACCTGAAGATCGCCAAGGCCCAACTGTGGCCGAACGTGAGTTTCAACTACGGCTATGAGTACGACTCCAACAAATACCTGTACAACAGCGACTGGAACCAGACCGGCATCAATGTTTCGCTGAACCTGTTGCGCCTGCTGCAATACCCCGACATCACCGCCGCGGAAAAAAGCCAGGAAAAAACCGATGACATGCGCCGCACGGCGTTGTCGATGGCCATCCTGACCCAAGTCCGCGTGGGCCTGCTGCGCTACCAGCTGGCCCGCCAGGAAGTGGACTTTGCCGACGAGAGCCTGCGCGTCGACCAGAGCCTGCTGGACTATGCCCGCTCCTCGCGCAGCGCCGCATTGGGTAGCGAACTGGAGCTGATTCGCGCCGAAGGCCGCCTGCTGCTGTCACGCTACCAGCGCGAGGCCGCCTACTCCGATGCCCAGGCCGCCTGGGGGCGGTTGTACAACTCAGTTGGCTTCGAAGTGATGCCCAAGGAAATCGAGCAGCATGATGTGAAAACCCTGGCGCGGGAGATCCAGCGTACGGTCGAGCAGCAAAGCCAGGAAAACCTGATATCAGCAGCAAAATGACCGACTGGCGCAGGCTACCCTGCGCCAGCGGGTAACCCTACCCTGCTGTTGGCGCAAATTGCGCTTGCATCAAACATATGGAAATACGTATATTCGACTTTCCATATGTTCGGTGCTGCCATGATGACTCCACCTGAAGTGTTCAAAAGCCTGTCAGACGAGACCCGCGTTCGTGCCACCCTGCTGATCGCCAGTCTGGGCGAACTGTGCGTCTGCGAACTGATGTGCGCCCTGGATGACAGCCAACCCAAGATCAGCCGCCACCTGGCGCAATTGCGCAGCAGCGGCATGTTGCTGGATCGCCGCCAGGGTCAGTGGGTGTACTACCGCCTGAATCCGCAGCTACCCGCCTGGGTACTTGAAATGCTGCAGGTTACCCTGCAAGCCAATGCGCAGTGGCTGGCAGACAACTCCCTTCGTTTGAAGAACATGGACGGGCGCCCCGTTCGTGATTCCGCCTGCTGCTGATCCTCACCAAGCGAGATTTTCATGCTGGTCGCCATCGCTGTCTTCGTCCTCACCCTCACCCTCGTCATCTGGCAGCCAAAGGGGCTTGGCGTGGGTTGGAGCGCCGCACTGGGTGCAGTCATTGCCTTGCTCGCCGGGGCGGTTTCCCTGCACGACATCCCAACGGTGTGGGCCATTGTCTGGAACGCTACTGCCACCTTCATCGCCGTCATCATCATCAGCCTGCTGCTCGATGAAGCCGGCTTCTTCGAATGGGCCGCGCTGCATGTTGCGCGCTGGGCAAACGGCAGCGGCTATCGTCTGTTCGCCTTCAGTGTGCTGCTCGGCGCCGCAGTATCGGCGCTGTTCGCCAACGATGGTGCGGCGCTGATTCTCACCCCAATCGTCATGTCAATGCTGCTGGCATTGCGCTTCTCGCCGGCTGCGACACTGGCCTTTGTCATGGCCGCGGGCTTCATTGCCGACACGGCGAGCCTGCCGCTGGTGGTCTCCAACCTGGTCAACATCGTCTCGGCCGACTACTTCGGCCTGGGTTTCAGCGAATATGCCTCGGTGATGGTGCCGGTGAACCTCGCCAGCGTGGCAGCCACCCTGCTGGTGCTCCTGCTGTTTTTCCGCCGTGACATCCCAAGGCGCTACGCACTCGATGCGTTGAAGAAACCGAGCGAGGCGATTGCTGACCGCGCCACCTTCAAAGTCGGCGTGTGGGTACTGGTGGCACTACTTGCAGGCCTGTTCGCCCTGGAGCCGCTGGGTATCCCGATCAGCGCGGTAGCCACCGTCTGTGCCGCAGCCCTCTTCGCCGTCGCAGCCTGCGGTCACCGTATTTCAACGCGTCGCGTGCTGCGAGAGGCACCGTGGCAGGTGGTGATCTTTTCGCTCGGGATGTACCTGGTGGTGTATGGCCTGAAAAACGCCGGTCTCACCGATTTGCTCACCCAACTGCTCGACCGGCTTGCGCAACAAGGGCTGTGGAGTGCCGCCATCGGCACCGGCCTTGTCTCGGCGCTGTTGTCTTCGGTGATGAACAACATGCCCAGCGTTCTGGTCGGCGCCTTGTCGATCCAGGCCAGCGGCGCAGAGGGCCTGGTACGTGAGGCGATGATCTACGCCAACGTCATCGGCTGCAACCTCGGCCCGAAGATCACCCCAATAGGCAGCCTCGCCACGCTGCTCTGGCTGCATGTGCTGGAGCGCAAAGGCATGCGCATCACCTGGGGTTACTACTTCGCTGTCGGCATCCTGCTGACCCTGCCGGTTCTGCTGATCACCCTTTCGGCCCTGGCCCTGCGCCTGAGCCTCTGACGTCCGCCATCAAACAGAGGAACCCTCCATGCGAGTCCTGTTCATGTGCACGGCCAACAGCTGTCGCAGCATCCTTAGCGAAGCGCTGTTCAACCACTTGGCGCCGCCCGGTTTCGAGGCAGTCAGCGCCGGCAGCTTTCCCAAGGGCCAGGTACTGCCCCGCAGCCTGAGCACACTGCAGAAGGCCAACATCTCGACCAAGGGCCTGAGCAGCAAAGGCAACGATGCGTTCGAAGGCAACCCACCGGATATCGTCATCACCGTTTGCGACAAGGCGGCAGGCGAAACCTGCCCGGTGTATTTCGGCCCTGCGCCGAAAGCGCATTGGGGGCTGGAGGACCCGTCCGACGTGGTGGGTGACGAAGCATCGATCGACGCTGCGTTCCACGCCACACTGGCGCGCATCGAGTCGCGCTGCCAAGCCTTCTTCGCACTGCCTTTCGCCAACCTCGACCGCGAGCAGCTCAAGCATGAGCTGGATCGCATCGGCACGCTCTGAGCAGGAGGAAAACATGTCCGAGCAACTGCCCAACCTTGACCTGACTCTGTTCGACCTGCCGCCAGCGGCAACGCGAACCAGCGAGCATAAACCACGCATTTTGCTGTTGTATGGGTCAACCCGCGAACGCTCCTTCAGTCGCTTGCTGGTAGAGGAAGCCGCGCGTCTACTGGAGCACTTCGGTGCCGAGACCCGCACGTTCGATCCGTCGGGCCTGCCCCTGCCGGACGATGTGCCGGTGGAACACCCCAAGGTGCAGGAACTGCGTGAGCTGGTGCAGTGGTCGGAAGGCCAGGTGTGGTGCTCGCCGGAACGGCACGGGGCGATGTCCGCGGTGTTCAAGGCGCAGATCGACTGGATTCCCCTCGCGCTGGGCGCGGTGCGCCCCACCCAGGGCAAGACCCTGGCCGTGATGCAGGTGTGTGGCGGCTCGCAGTCGTTCAACGTGGTCAACCAGTTGCGCGTGCTGGGCCGCTGGATGCGCATGTTCGCCATCCCCAACCAGTCGTCGGTACCCAAGGCCTATCTGGAGTTCGATGACGCCGGGCGCATGAAGCCTTCGCCGTACTATGACCGCGTAGTTGATGTCATGGAGGAACTGGTGAAGTTCACCTTGCTGCTGCGCGACCGCCAGGCGTTTCTCGTGGATCGGTATTCGGAGCGTAAGGAAAGCGCCGAGCAGCTTTCTGCCCGGGTCAATCAGCGATCAATCTGAGGCCTGAAGGCCCGCTCGCACCGGGGTGGCCATCCCACCCCGGTGTGCATGAGCGACGATCAGCGGTCTTTGTCCCACTGCACCTTATCGCTTTGCGACTGCTCGCCGCCCATGCGGCCTTTATCCGTCATGTTCTGCTTGTCGGTTTCACTGTGTTCAGGCTTGCCTCCTTGGCTGCCAGTGTCACGCGTGCGGTCCCCTTCCTTGTTCATTTTGTCGTCAGGCTTCTGCCCTGTCTGGTTAGCGCCTTGCTGGTGCTGGTCTGGCATACCACCACCCGAGCCTTGGCCGCCTTGCTGGCCTGCGTTGGTATTGCCCTGATTGCCGCCCTTGTCTTGATTGTTGGCCATGATCGATTACCTCAAGTCACACACAGAAAAGCCTGTGTGTTCGTACGACTGTGGCTTTCTTGGCGTAGATGCATCTATTTACGGCGATTCCGATGAGCGATACTAAATGCAATCACTTGAGACTGAGCCACGCAAAATACCGAGCCATGGATTGCCTACCAACACTGTTCACCGACCGGCTTGTTCTTACGCCCCTGCAGTTGCAGGACGCCCCTGCCATTCAGGCACTGTTCCCGCAATGGGAGGTGGTCCGCTACCTCGACCGTCGTGTGCCGTGGCCGTACCCGGAAGACGGCGCGTTGGTCTATGTGCGCGATATCGCCCTGCCTGCCATGGCGGCGGGCCGTGAATGGCACTGGATGATCCACCTGCGCAGCGAAGCCGAGCGAACCATTGGCAGCATCAGCTTGTATGAACAGCCTGGAAACAATCGAGGCTTCTGGCTCGCGCCACAGTGGTGGGGGCACGGCTACATGCGTGAAGCATGCCGGGTCATCAACGCATACTGGTTCGAAACATTGTCGCGCCCGCTCATGCAGGTTCCCAAGGCCGTTGCCAACCATGCTTCACGCAGGGTCTCGGAACACGAGGGTATGCGCAAGGTGGCAACCCGAGACGGGCATTTTGTCGCTGGGCAGATGCGGGTCGAAATATGGGAGATGACCCGCAGTGCCTGGCTCGAGATTCAGACGTCTTCGATTTAGCAGGCCCCCTGCAAGAGCGGGCCTGCCCGCGAAGCACGCGAGCTGCAACCTAGCGCAACGCAGCCAGCATGCTGGCGGCATCACTGACTTCGAACTTGCCGGGGGCTTCCACTGCGATGTACTTGACCACCAGGTCGTCGACCACCATGGCATAGCGCTGCGAACGATGCCCCAAACCGCGCGCCGAAAGGTCCTGGATCAGGCCCAGCGCCTGGCTGAAATCACCATTGCCATCGCCGATCATCTTGACCGCATCACCCACCTGCAGGCTGTTGCCCCAGGCATTCATGACAAACGCATCGTTCACCGAGACACAGAGGATTTCGTCGATGCCAGCCGCGAGCAACGCAGGTGCCGCAGCGACATAACCGGGAACGTGGCGTTCGGAACAGGTAGGCGTGAACGCGCCCGGCAAAGCGAAGATCAGCACCTTCTTCTGCTGGCAACGCTCGCGAATGGAAAAGGCATTCGGGCCGATCGCGCAGGTGCCTGCGTCGTTGTTGTACTGGTAAAGGGTAACGTCGGGCAGTTGATCGCCAGTCTTGATCATCGCGGTATCCTGGGTGAGGTGATGATTGAGCGAAACATGATGCCGCAGTCGGGTCGAAATGTCGTTGCATGCCGTACAGGGCGGCAGCTACAACGCAAAAGCCGCAGCCCCTCGACGAACAAGGGCTGCGGCTTTGGTGGGTGCGCCACTGGCGGTCGTAGCTAAGTTCAGACCGCGGCTACACCGATTTCCGCGCAATACGCCTCGGTTGCCCGCTCGATCACCTGGATATTCTTGTTGGCACGGACCAGCAAAAAACCACCCAGCGCGATCATGATGATGCCGGGTACCAACAGGAACAGCATGGGCAACCCGAGGATGATACAAAACCAGCCTACCAGCTTGAGGAACTTCGCAGCTTTGAGCAGCATGCTCTTCTGCGAGTAGATGGCATCCGCGTCTTTGCTAGGCAGCATCTTGTAACTGCCAATAATTTCGCGTTCGTTGGAAAACAGCATGGTTTACTAATTCCCTTTAGTGAGTGTGTAAATCTATACCTTGGACCGGCGCGATTTAATCATGACAAAGACCCGCCATTCAATAGCTTATCTGGCCCCGTATGCGTCGCCGCGTGCAGAATAATATTATTATGCCATCACCGCGCATGACGCGCGGTCATCTTCAAGCCTGTTATCGCCAGTTCAACGCGCCAATATCGCCTGGGACTGGTCGATGCTAGGAATGGGTACCGCGACACGCCGCAGCGCCAGCCACTCACGCATGCGCACGGTATCGAAAATCTGCCCCTCCTCCATCATGACCAGGATGAGAGCTTGGGACATTCGGTAACAACCACACTGAGAACAGCACCTCTCTTCCCATCCGTGCGTGCATTCGATGGACTCAGCCTGTCCTGCGCAAATCAGACAACTCATGTAAGCCCCCTTTTGTTTTTCTTCCATGAAGGGTGGTAGCAAAGCCAGCACAATAGTATGGCGTTCGATTGGTATGAGATTTTCGTGCCAACTTTAAATGCTCCCGAAATCGCTACGGCCTGTGCTGGCCCCTTCGCAGGTGAACCCGCCCTGTAGGAGCAGCCTTGTGCTGCGAAAAGGTCAGTATGGTTAAAGATTATCTTCGGCTGAAATGGCCTCTTCGCAGCACAAGGCTGCTCCTACAGGGTCATGCGGCAGCCTGGCAGTACCCGCACAGGCGGCACATCATGAGCGGTACTAAAAAAACGGTGAAATATCTTCAATACCCTTCATGCAAGGCCCCCACCTAGAATACGCCCTCATCCCAGACAACATATTCAAGCTTGATCTCAGGTATCAGGACACTGCTCATCATGAATAAAGAGCCTACATTTACCGTCAAGCGCATCGCCTTCGACGAACATTACCAGCCCGCTGAAAATACCCGCATCACCACCAACTTCGCCAATCTGGCACGGGGTGAAAACCGCCAGGAAAATCTGCGCAACACCTTGGCGATGATCGACAATCGGTTCAACGCCCTGGCGCATTGGGACAACCCCGAAAATAATCGCTACCGCGTCGAACTGGAAATCATCTCGGTCGAACTGAACATTGAAGCCGAACAGCTCGGCGATGCCCTGCCGCTGATCGAAATATTGAAAACCCATATTGTAGATCGCAAGACCAACACCCGCTTGGAGGGCATGGTAGGCAACAATTTCTCTTCGTACGTGCGCGATTACGACTTCAGCGTGCTGTTGCTCGAACACAACAAGCATCGGCCTGCCTTCAGCACGCCCGACAACTTTGGCGAGCTGCATGGCAACCTGTTCAAATGCTTCGTCAACTCGCAAACCTACAAAGAGCACTTCAACAAGCCGCCGGTTATCTGCCTGAGCGTATCGAGCAGCAAGACCTACCATCGCAGCGAAAACCAACACCCGGTATTGGGTTTCGAGTACCAGCAGGATGAATACTCGCTGACCGACGAGTACTTCAAGAAGATGGGGTTGAAGGTGCGTTACTTCATGCCACCGAACAGTGCCGCGCCGCTGGCCTTCTATTACGCTGGTGACTTGCTGAGCGACTACACCAACCTCGAGTTGATCAGCACCATCAGCACCATGGACACGTTCCAGAAGATCTATCGCCCCGAGATCTACAACGCCAACTCGGCCGCCGGCAAGACCTACCAGCCCAGCCTGAAGCATCAGGACTACTCGCTGACGCGCATTGTCTATGACCGCGAAGAGCGCAGCCGCCTGGCCATCGAGCAGGGCAAATTTGCCGAAGCGCAATTTGTCAAACCCTACCAGGCCACGCTCGAACGATGGTCCGCTCAATACGCCCGTTGATCCATTTAAAGTACAAGGTCACCGTTCATGAACACACTGCTACCCACCTCCACTGCCGGCAGCCTGCCTAAACCGTCCTGGCTGGCTCAGCCGGAAACACTCTGGTCGCCCTGGAAGTTGCAGGACGAACAACTGAGCGAAGGCAAACAGGATGCCTTGCGCCTGGCCCTGCAAGAACAGCAACACGCCGGTATCGACATCGTCAGTGATGGTGAACAAACGCGCCAGCACTTCGTGACCACCTTTATCGAGCACCTCAGTGGCGTTGACTTCGAGCAGCGTGAAACCGTTCGCATCCGTGATCGCTACGATGCCAGCGTTCCCACCGTGGTGGGTGCTGTCGCCCGGCAAAAACCGGTGTTTGTCGAAGATGCCAAGTTCTTGCGCCAGCAGACTACGCAACCGATCAAGTGGGCGCTGCCTGGCCCCATGACCATGATCGATACGCTGTATGACAGCCACTACAAAAGCCGCGAAAAACTGGCCTGGGAATTCGCCAAGATTCTCAACCAGGAAGCCAGGGAACTGGAGGCTGCGGGCGTTGACATCATTCAGTTCGACGAACCCGCCTTCAACGTTTTCTTTGACGAGGTGAATGATTGGGGCGTGGCCACACTGGAAAGAGCCATAGAAGGCCTGAAGTGCGAAACCGCCGTACATATTTGCTATGGCTATGGCATCAAAGCCAATACCGACTGGAAAAAAACCTTGGGCTCGGAGTGGCGGCAATATGAACAGGCCTTCCCCAAGCTGCAACAGTCCAGCCTCGATATCATTTCGCTGGAATGCCATAACTCGCATGTTCCGATGGACCTGCTCGAGCTGATTCGCGGCAAGAAAGTCATGGTCGGCGCCATCGATGTGGCCACCCATGCCATCGAAACACCCGAGCAGGTCGCCGCCACCCTGCGCAAGGCACTGCAGTTCGTCGAGGCCGACAAGCTCTACCCTTGCACCAACTGCGGCATGGCGCCCCTCCCTCGTCAGGTAGCCAGCGGCAAGCTCAAGGCCTTGACTGCTGGCGCGGCAATCGTCCGCCAGGAACTCGCCAACGCACGCCATGATTGATTTACGTCACCTGCGAACCCTCCACGCGCTGCGTGAAACCGACAGCCTGCACGAAGCCGCCGAGCGCCTGCACCTGACCCAATCAGCCCTGTCGCACCAGTTTCGCGACATGGAGGAGCGCATCGGCATGCCGTTGTTCGTGCGCAAGTCGAGGCCTGTGCGCTTCACCAGCGCAGGGCTGAAGCTGTTGCAACTGGCCGACCAGGTGCTGCCGCAGATCCGCAGTGCCGAACGGGACTTAGGTAAACTGGCCGGGGGCTCTGCCGGACGGCTGCACATCGCCATCGAATGCCACAGTTGCTACCAGTGGCTGATGCCTTCGGTGGATGAGTTTCGCGGCGCCTGGCCAGAGGTGGAGCTGGACCTCGCCTCTGGTTTTTCCTTTGCGCCACTGCCGGCCCTGGAGCGCGGCGACCTGGACCTGGTGGTGACCTCCGACCCGGTGACACTGCCGGGAATCAGCTACGTGCCGTTGTTCGCCTACGAGGCGGTACTGGCCGTCGACAACCATCACCCCTTGCGTCACAAGCCTTACCTGGAACCCGCCGATATCGCCAGCCAGACGCTGATCACCTACCCGATCGAGCGCAGCCGCCTGGATATCTTCACCCGCTTCCTCGACCCCGCCGACGTCGAGCCAGCGCAGCTACGCACCTCGGAACTGACCGTGATGATGATGCAACTGGTGGCGTCTGGGCGCGGCGTTTGCTGCCTGCCCAACTGGGCCGTGCATGAATACAGCTCGCGCGGCTATGTCACCGCCAAGCGCCTTGGCGAACGGGGCTTGCAGGCAAACCTCTACGCGGCGCTGCGCAGCGACATGCTGGAGGTGCCATACGTGAGTGATTTTCTACTCACGGCCAAGGACATCTCCTTCACCACGCTGGCGGGCGTCAGCGTGGCTGCTGGCCCAGCTCTCTGAAGGCTGCTCGGGCATTGCGCCTACACCGACTGCGCCTGCAGGTCAGCGTGGTAGGACGAGCGCACCAATGGGCCGGATGCCACATTCTTGAAGCCCATCGCCAAGGCTTGCTCGGCAAGCCAGGCGAACGTGTCCGGGTGGACGAAACGCTGCACCGGCAAGTGGCTGCGCGAAGGTTGCAGGTATTGCCCCAAGGTCAGCATGTCAACCTGATGCTCACGCATGCGCTGCATCACTTCGAGCACTTCCTCATTGGTTTCGCCCAGGCCCAGCATCAGCCCGGACTTGGTCGGCACCGTGGGCACACGTTGCTTGAAGCGCTCCAGCAGGTCCAGTGACCAGTCGAAGTCCGAGCCCGGTCGTGCCGCTTTGTACAGGCGCGGCACGGTTTCGAGGTTGTGGTTGAACACGTCTGGGGGCTGCTGTTCGGTGATCGCCAGCGCCACGTCCATGCGTCCACGGTAATCCGGCACCAGGGTTTCCAACTGGATGCCTGGCGACAGCGTACGGATCTCGCGCAGGCAGTCGGCAAAGTGCTGGGCACCGCCGTCACGCAGGTCGTCGCGGTCCACCGATGTGATGACCACGTACTTCAAGCGCAGGTCGGCGATGGCGATGGCCAGGTTCTTCGGTTCGTCGACGTCCAGTGGTTTGGGCCGACCATGGCCGACATCGCAGAACGGGCAACGGCGGGTGCAGATATCGCCCATGATCATGAAGGTCGCCGTACCACCAGAAAAGCACTCACCCAGGTTCGGGCAAGCCGCTTCTTCGCACACGCTGTGCAGCTTGTGCTTGCGCAGCAGGGCCTTGACCCGCGCCACCTCCGGCGTGGTGGGAATTGCCACGCGAATCCAGTCGGGCTTGCGTGGCACCTCTTCAGTGGGCAGGATCTTCACCGGGATACGCGCCACCTTCTCGGCGCCGCGCAGTTTCACCCCGGCTTGCAGCGGTTGGGCGCGCGCGGGTTGGTGTTGCAGTTGTTCGGTTGACATGGCTGGCTCCTGGCCTTCTTGACTGGGGCTGCTTTGCAGCCCTTCGCGGGCTTGTGGGAGCGGGCGAGCCCGCGAAGGGCCGCAAAGCGGCCCCGTTTTGCGTTCAGGCCGGATAAACCGGGAACAGCTTGCACAACTGCGCCACCTGCCCCGCCACATGGGCCTCGACATCGGCATCACCGAGGTGGTCGAGGATGTCGCAGACCCAGGTCGCCAGAGCGCGGCATTCCGCCGCCTTGAAACCACGGGTCGTCACCGCCGGGGTGCCGATGCGCAGGCCCGAGGTGACGAACGGCGACTGCGGGTCGTTCGGCACGGCGTTCTTGTTGACGGTGATGTGCGCGCGGCCCAGGGCGGCGTCGGCGTCTTTACCGGTGAGGCCCTGGCGAATCAGGCTGACCAGGAACAGGTGGTTGTCGGTGCCGCCGGAAACCACGTCGTAGCCACGGTCGATGAACACCTGGGCCATGGCCTGGGCGTTTTCGATCACTTGTTGCTGGTAGGCCTTGAAGCCCGGCTCCAGCGCTTCCTTGAAGCACACGGCCTTGGCGGCGATGACGTGCATCAGCGGGCCGCCCTGGGCGCCCGGGAATACGGCGGCGTTGAGCTTCTTCTCGATCTCTTCGTTGGACTTGGCCAGGATCAGGCCACCACGCGGACCGCGCAGGGTCTTGTGGGTGGTGGTGGTGACCACGTCGGCGAACGGGATCGGGTTCGGGTACAGGCCAGCGGCAACCAGGCCAGCGACGTGGGCCATGTCGACGAACAGCAGCGCACCGACTTTGTCGGCGATGGCGCGGAAGCGCGGGAAGTCGAGGGTCTTGGAGTAGGCCGAGAAGCCGGCGACGATCATCTTCGGCTTGTGCTCGACCGCCAGGCGCTCGACTTCGTCGTAGTCGATCAGGCCGGTGTGGGTGTCGATGCCGTACTGCACAGCGTTGTACAGCTTGCCCGAGGACGACACCTTCGCACCGTGGGTCAGGTGGCCACCGTGGGCCAGGCTCATGCCCAGGATCGTGTCACCGGCCTGCAGCAGGGCCAGGTACACCGCCCCGTTGGCCGACGAACCGGAGTGCGGCTGGACGTTGGCGTAGTCGGCGCCGAACAGCTGCTTGGCGCGCTCGATGGCCAGTTGCTCGACCACGTCGACATGCTCGCAGCCACCGTAATAACGCTTGCCCGGGTAGCCTTCGGCGTACTTGTTGGTCAGCTCGGTCCCCTGGGCCTGCATCACCTGCGGGCTGGTGTAGTTTTCCGAGGCGATCAGCTCGATGTGGTCTTCCTGGCGCTGCACTTCGCGGCGGATGGCCTCGAACAGCGCAGGGTCGAAATCGGACAGGGTCAGGCTTTTATGAAACATGGGTGTGATTCCTTGTTGTGAGGTCGACACATTCAGGCGTCTTGATAACTCGACAGCGGCGGGCAGGCGCAGGCCAGGTTGCGGTCGCCGTAGACGTTGTCCACGCGCCCCACCGGCGGCCAGTACTTGCTCTCGCGCAGGTCGTCGAGCGGGTACACCGCCAGCTCACGGCTATAGCGGTGCGGCCATTCACCCGCCAGCTCGCTGGCGGTATGCGGGGCGTTCTTCAACGGGTTGTCGAGCTTGTCCAGCGTGCCGTTTTCCACCGCGCGGATTTCTTCACGGATGCAGATCATTGCGGTGCAGAAGCGGTCCAGCTCCTCTTTCGACTCGCTCTCGGTCGGCTCGACCATCAGCGTGCCAGCTACCGGGAACGACATGGTCGGGGCATGGAAACCAAAATCGATCAGCCGCTTGGCCACATCCTCGACGCCGATGCCGCTGCTTTCCTTGAGCGGGCGCAGGTCGAGAATGCACTCGTGCGCCACCAGCCCGTGGTCGCCGGTGTACAGCACCGGGTAGTGCTCCTCCAGGCGCCGGGCAATGTAGTTGGCACTCAGGATCGCCAGCTGCGAGGCACGCTTGAGCCCTGCCCCGCCCATCATGCGGATGTACATCCAGGTGATCGGCAAGATACTGGCACTGCCGTATGGCGCCGCGCTGACCGCGCCCTGCTGCTTCTGCAGGTGGGCGTGCCCCGGCAGAAACGGTGCCAGATGCGCCTTGACCCCGATCGGACCGACGCCGGGGCCGCCGCCGCCATGGGGAATGCAGAAGGTCTTGTG
The DNA here is from genome assembly GCF_048068035.1 of Pseudomonas sp. NY11955. Taxonomy (NCBI): domain Bacteria; kingdom Pseudomonadati; phylum Pseudomonadota; class Gammaproteobacteria; order Pseudomonadales; family Pseudomonadaceae; genus Pseudomonas; species Pseudomonas sp. NY11955. The sequence goes on along the minus strand of NZ_JBLUPS010000008.1, from coordinate 76,344 downwards.
CAGGTTCAGGTGCGACACGTCGCCACCGAATTTGCCCGGTGCGCACAGGCCAACCATGGCGTTCATGTTGGCGCCATCCAGGTACACCTGGCCGCCGCATTCATGAATGATGTCGCAGATGCGCGTGATGCCGTCCTCGAACACGCCGTGGGTCGAGGGGTAGGTAATCATCAGGGCCGCCAGCGTGTCCTTGTGCTGCGCGGCCTTGCGCTGCAGGTCGTCGACATCGACGTTACCGCGCGCATCGCAGTTGACCACCACCACCCGCATGCCGGCCATCTGCGCCGTGGCCGGGTTGGTGCCATGGGCCGACGACGGAATCAGGCACACATCGCGCCCCGCCTGGCCACGGCTGGCGTGGTAGGCGCGAATGGCCAGCAGGCCAGCGTACTCGCCTTGCGAGCCCGCATTGGGTTGCAGCGACATGGCGTCATAACCGGTGGCCGCACACAGCATGGCCTCCAGCTCATCGGTCAGCTGGCGGTAGCCCTGCGCTTGCTCGGCCGGGGCGAATGGGTGCAGGGCCGCGAACTCAGGCCAGGTGATCGGGATCATCTCGCTGGCCGCGTTGAGCTTCATGGTGCACGAGCCCAAGGCGATCATGCTGCGGTCCAGGGCCAGGTCCTTGTCACCCAGGCGCCGCAGGTAGCGCATCAGCTCGGTTTCAGAGTGGTGACGGTTGAACACCGGGTGTTGCAGGAACGGCGTGTCGCGCAACAGCGCCAACGGCAGGCAGTCGGTGCTGTCGGCCGCCAGGGCGGCAAAGTCCGGCAGAGCCTGCCCGGCAGCCGCAAACACTTGCCACAACGCCTGGACGCTGTCCTGCTCACAGGTTTCATCCAGGGAAATGCCGACCCGCATCGGGTCGATCGATCGCAAGTTCAGCCTTGCGCCCCGGGCAGCGGCAAGCACATCGGCCACTGGCCCGGCAGTCACCACGCTGACGGTGTCGAAGAAATGCGCCTGCTCGACCTGGTGCCCGAGCTGGCGCAACCCCTGCACCAGAATCGTGGTCAGGCGGTGGACACGCCGGGCGATCTGAGTCAGGCCCTGAGGGCCGTGATACACCGCATACATGCTGGCGATGTTGGCCAGCAGCACCTGCGCGGTGCAGATGTTGCTGGTGGCCTTCTCGCGGCGGATATGTTGTTCGCGGGTCTGCATGGCCAAGCGCAGTGCCGGCTTGCCGAAACGGTCGATGGATACCCCGACCAGCCGACCAGGCATGTCGCGCTTGAATGCGTCACGGGTAGCGAAGTACGCCGCATGCGGGCCGCCGAACCCCAACGGCACGCCAAAGCGCTGGGCGCTGCCGATGACCACGTCGGCCCCCAGCTCCCCCGGTGGGGTCAGCAAGGTCAGCGCCAACAGGTCCGCGCACACCGAGACCAGCGCGCCGGCCGCGTGGGCGCGCTGGATCAGCGCGCGGTGATCGACGATTTCACCGGTACTGGCCGGGTACTGCAGCAGCAACCCGAAGTAGCCCTCCAGCGCTTGGCCAGCCAAGGCCGCCTCATCACCGATGACCACCTCGATACCCAGTGGCTCGGCACGGGTACGCAACACATCGAGGGTTTGCGGGTGGCAATGGCGGGACGCGAAAAACGCCGGGGCCTTGTTCTTCGCCAGGCGCTTGCAGAAGGTCATGGCCTCGGCGGCAGCGGTGGCTTCATCGAGCAACGAGGCGTTGGCGATTTCCATCCCGCTCAGGTCGCTGACCAGGGTCTGGAAGTTCAGCAGCGCTTCCAGGCGGCCCTGGGAGATTTCCGGCTGGTAGGGTGTATACGCCGTGTACCAGGCCGGGTTTTCCAGCAGGTTGCGCAAGATCGGTGTCGGGGTATGGCAAGGGTAATAACCCTGGCCAATATGGTTGCGATACAGCTGGTTGTTCGCGGCAACGGCCTTGAGTGCGGCCAGGGCTTCGACTTCACCCAGCCCCGGGGTGAGTTCGAGCACACTGCTGCCCTTGATGCTGGCCGGGATGACGCGGTCGATCAGCGCGTCGAGCGAATCATGGCCGATCAGCGCCAGCATGGTCGCGATATCGCCTTCGCGCGGGCCAATGTGACGGGCGACGAACTCATTGTCGGTGCCCAACGCAATGCACGGGTTGTTCATGGCGGCCACCCGGCTCAGGCGTTGTCGGCCAGGAAACGGTCGTAACCGTCCTGGTCCATCAGGGTGTCGAGGTCGGCAGGGTTGCTGGCCTGGATGCGGAAAAACCAGCCATCCTGCATCGGCGAGGCATTGACCAGTTCAGGGTCGTCGGCCAGCGCCTGGTTGACTGCCACCACGGTGCCGGTCAAAGGCATGGTGATGTTGCTGGCGGCCTTCACCGACTCGAGCACCGCGACCTCATTGCCCTCACCGTACTCGCCAGGTTCCGGCAGTTGTACGAACACCACGTCCCCCAGGGCCGCCTGGGCATAGCTGGTAATACCGACGGTCAACTCACCAGTTGCTTCCAGACGCAGCCATTCGTGTTCGGGGGTAAAACGCAGAGTGCTCATGGAATGTCCTCTCTTGTTATCAGGTAGGCCCCTGTACGGGGTTGCCAGATACCAGAGCAAGAGCAATGCCAATCATTTTTTATCTATATTTTTCAATTACTTAAAATGTTTTACAGGGATACCTGAAGCACCTGCGTCGGAGCGTATTCGCTCCACGCTTCAAGCCCCCTGCGTCTCCCTCGCGGGGCCGCCCAGTGAATGCGCACGCCACCGTCAACGGAGCGCTATCACTCCAGTGGAGCGCATTCGCACCAGGCCGGTTACAAGGCCCGGCTGGCGATCCCGTACTTGCGCAAGCGCTGGCCGATGGCGGTGTGGGACGTTTGCAGGCGCACGGCCAATTGCCGGGTCGAGGGATAGCTCTCGTACAACTTCTCCAACAAGGCCTTTTCAAACCCCTGCACGGCGGCTTCCAGGCTGACGATTTCTGCCCCTTCTGCCTGCTGGCTACTCAGCGCGGTGCCGGCCAATTCCAGGTCGTCGCAGTCGATCACCTCGCCCTCGCTGATCGCCGCTGCGCGGAAAATCACGTTCTGCAACTGGCGCACATTGCCTGACCAGCGATTGCCCAGCAGCAGCGGATGGGTCGCCAGCGCCAGGCGGCATGGCGCACGCTGTATCTGCGCACAGGCCTGACGCAGAAAGTGCTCGGCCAGCAGCAGGATGTCCTTGCCCCGTTCGCGCAGTGGCGGCACCTTCAGGTTGAGCACGTTAAGCCGATAGTAGAGGTCTTCGCGAAAGCTGCCCTCCATCACCATGCTCTCCAGATTGCGGTGGGTGGCGCAGACCACGCGCACGTTCACCCGCACTTCGTTGCCACCCCCTACCCGGCGAAAACTGCCGTCATTGAGAAAGCGCAACAGCTTGGCCTGCAGGTAGGGTGACATCTCGCCCACTTCATCGAGAAATACCGTACCGCCATCAGCCAGCTCCAGCAGGCCTGGTTTGCCGCCCCGCTGGGCGCCGGTAAAGGCGCCAGCGGCATAGCCGAACAGTTCGCTTTCAGCCAGGCTTTCGGGCAGCGCCGCGCAGTTCAACGCCAGGAAAGAGGTGTCGCGCCGGGCACTGAGCGCATGGCAGGCGCGAGCCACCAGCTCCTTGCCGGTGCCCGTCTCGCCCTGGATCAGCAAGGGAGCCTCCAGGCTCGCCACTTTGTGCAAGCGTGCCTTGAGCGACTGCAGCACGGCCGACTCCCCCAGCAACGCCCCCAGCCCTTCACCGTTGTCATGCAGCAGCGAGGCCAGGCGCTCGCCAATGCGGCTCGGCGGGTACAGGGTCAGCAGGCCACCCACCAGGCCATCGGCGCCCCCGCTGATCGGGGTGGCCTCCAACAGCAGCGACTGGTCTTGAAAGCTCACCTCGCACATCGGCAGGCGAAAGCCCTTGTCGATCAGGGTCCGGGCCAGGTCTGGCTCGGTAAACAACTTGCCCAACGGCTCACCTGCCGGCTCGCGGCCCACCAGGCCGACCAGCGTCGGGTTGGCCAGCAGCACATGGCCGGCGGGGTCCACAGCCAGTACCGGGTCACTCATGGCCGCCAACAAGGCCTCCAGTTGCAAGCGCCGGCGGTGGCCAGGCAGAAAGTCGACCAGCGACACCTCCTGCACGCCATCCACCCCCAGCAGGGCGGCGTAAAGTTCGTCGAGCACCACCGGGGACAAGGTCGGCGCATCGATATAGACGTTGGGCGGGATCATTTCCACCGCGTCCAGGTTGAGGTTACGCGCCCCAAGCAGCGACAGGATTTCCTGAGTGATACCGACACGGTCGACGAAGGTGACGTGGATTCTCATCAAAGCTCCTTATCCAAGGCCCTGCCTGGCAAAAAGACAACAGGGGGACAGCGCAGCGGCGCCGTCCCCCTTTGGGCAAAACGTGAACGGGCCGGTCAGTCGGCGTCGAACGACAACTGCGCGGTCTGCTGTTTCTTCTGGCGGATCGAGCGGTACGCAAGCCCCAGCACGGCGAACCACACCGGCACCAGGTACAACGCCATGCGGGTGTCGGCTTCCAGGGCCAGCAACGCCAGGATGAAGGCGAAGAACGCCAGGCACACCCGGCACATGAAGGTGCCGCCCGGCATCTTGTACTTCGACGCCTGGTGCAGCGGGTCGCGCTGCTTGCGGTAGGTCAGGTACGACAGCAGGATGATCGACCAGACGAACATGAACAGCAGGGCCGACACCGTGGTGATCAGGGTGAAGGCATCGAGCATGTTGGGTACCAGGTAAATGACCAGTGCCCCGCCGGTCAGGCACAGGCACGAGAAGATCAGGCCATTGGAGGGCACGGCACGGCGCGACAACGCGCTGAACGTGCCGGGCGCATCGCCATCCACCGCCAGGCCGTAGAGCATGCGGCTGGTCGAGAACACGCCGCTGTTGGCCGACGACATGGCCGAGGTCAGCACCACGAAGTTGATGATGCCGGCGGCGGCTGGCAGGCCGGCCAGCACGAACAGCTCGACGAACGGGCTCTTGTTGGCCACCACTTCGCGCCAAGGCGTAACGGCCATGATGGCGACCAGCGCCAGCACGTAGAACACGATGATGCGCACTGGAATCGAGTTGATCGCCCGTGGCAGGTTGCGTTCCGGGTTCTTGGTTTCGGCCGCGGTGGTGCCCACCAGCTCGATGCCGACGAAGGCGAACACGGCAATCTGGAAGCCGGCGAAGAAGCCCATGGCGCCATGGGGGAACATCCCGCCGTCGTTCCACAGGTTGGCCAGCGCGGCAGCATGCCCTGCCGGCGACTGGTAGGCTGCCGCCACCATGTAGAAGCCGGTACAGACCAGGGCGCAAATGGCCACGATCTTGATCATGGCGAACCAGAACTCCATTTCGCCGAACATTTTCACCGTCATCAAGTTCAGCGTGAGCAACAGGCCAACGCACGCCAGCGCCGGTATCCACAACGGCATGTCGGGGAACCAGAACTGGGCGTAGGCCGATATGGCGATCACATCGGCAATGCCGGTGACAATCCAGCAGAACCAGTAAGTCCAGCCCGTAAAGAAGCCTGCCCACGGCCCCAGCAGGTCGGCCGAAAAGTCGATGAACGATTTGTACTTCAAGTTGGACAGCAACAGCTCGCCCATTGCCCGCATGACGAAGAACAGCATGAAGCCGATGATCATGTAGACAAAGATGATGGAAGGCCCGGCCAGGCTGATGGTCTTGCCAGAGCCCATGAACAGGCCGGTGCCGATGGCACCGCCGATGGCGATCAGCTGGATATGGCGGTTGGACAGGTTGCGCTTGAGTTCGTGTGCATCGCCCTCGGGCGGGCAGTGACCGTGCGGCAAGTTATTCATTATCATGTACCTTGCTAGTTTAATTGTTTTTATAACGTCACAAGTTCAACGCTCGAGACCGGATGAACAACTTTCAACACCGATCGAGTGCAAGGTGAAGGAGCAAGGTCTGTGCCAAGCGCAAATAGCGCTAGTTAGCGGGGGTTTGATTGAAAACTGGGTTTAATGGCTGTAAAGAAGTCACTCCAGATAACCCAACCAAGCAGGCTGTTGAAATGCCCCCAGGCACCGTGTGTGCTGTACTTGCCCACCGTGTATCGAAATCATTCCAATGGAGCGTATTCAGTCCACATTCATCGGCAGACCTTGGCCATGATTTCCGCGCTCAACCGGCCCCACGAGCACAAGTTGCACATCCGCGGCGCCGACAACGCCATGGTCCGCGAGATCGTCGCTCCCCTGCCCCCCAAGGACCCTCGCATAGGCCGCTGAGCATGCCCACCACCCCACGCTACTGCCCGCACTGCACCACGCAATTGGCCCAAGGCGTGCCCAACGGCGACACCCACGAACGCCTGCACTGCACCGGCTGCGGCGACATCCACTACATCTCGATAGGTTTCACAATGGGTTCAACCACTGCTTTAAAGAGGTATGCGACTGTGGCTTGGCTCGATTATGCGAGAAGAACCACTGCGGATCATATGCCACATCATGCAACTTAGGATCAGCAGGAAGTTTCACACTTCGCAAATAGACTGTATCCCTTAGATGATCGGTAACAAAATCCACCACATCCGGCATATTCACCCATCCTGGTGCACCTTGATTTTGCCCTTTATTGATCATCTTGTAAGTGTTTCTAGCCGCATCGTCGATAGTATCCACCGAGTACAACGCTGTCAGAGGGTTCACATAGCCTTTAACTGGAGCACCCGTCAATAAGGAAAGCTGCTGTGCAAATGAATGCTTACCTCCGGCCGCACCATAGCACATGTTCAGTTGAATCACATCTGTCGTTTGAAAGTCTATCAATGGCCTACCAGACTTACCGACCAAGGCTCTAAGCTCAGCGTACATCGTACCGGCATCCCAATAGCTTTTATTGTTCGCCCCTGGATAGCTAGGGATCTGCACGACTGCACGAGAGGTTGGAACAGGATAGTTAATTCGCTGCGGCGCCGCACCGTGAAACATCAACTTCAAACGCCTCAACGGGCGTTTGAAATTCGACACAACGCCGGATGACTTAGCTAATACACGACCATGCGCCGCACTCGCACTGGCCTTTAGACCTACATCTTGCAAAGAGTCTGCATAAGCCACCATTTTAATTGAAATCTCCTTAAGAGAATCATCAACTTGTTTACTAGCGACCTTCAGCCTATTCAACAGCGGCCCAATTTTGTCCTGATCGCTTTTTTGAGCCAAGCTCAAGCTATCCTTCATCGTGTGTTCGGAATTTTTACTGCTGGTAATCAACTGCTCAGCTTCAACTTTTACAACAGCAATTTCGTTTTTCGGGCTAAGCAAACTACGACTCTTAAGGGCGCTGTAGCCAGTAGGCTTCATATTACGCACATCAAAAAAATCCAGCAGCATCAACCTTTGTACACGGTCATTAAAACGCCCAACGTTGAACGACTTCAGTAAAGCATCCCAGTCATCTTTCACTTTATCCCAGCGGGCAACATCTACAAGTTTGGTCTGTAACGCCTTCTCACTTCTAGCCAAGTCAGTAGTCAGCGCTGCCAACTCACTCTCCATGGTGCGGATCTCTGTCTGAACGGTTTTTGCATTCGCCAGTGCAGCCTTAAAATCACTCAGCGCCCCTCCTCCAACACTGCTTGCTGCACGTACCACTCCTTCAGATTCTGTCACTACGTCAGACAACACAGATGCGGCTTTCTGCGCCTCATAAATATTGTGCTGCAAAGCCGGCCTGACGTTATAAAGATCATAAGCCACCCATATCTTGGCGGTATAATTAGGGTTACTGCTGTAGTACACAGAACTGGGGGACTCAATGGCGCCTCCCAAGGTGATCATTGAATTGTCAAATTTGGCCTCACTGCCGAACCTTACCGCCTTCTGAGCGCTCCCCCTCACCATGGCAGGGGCTCCAGCCTTCAAACCTCCTGGAAGTTTCCACAGCGACCTCAGCCTTGCGAGATACGCCAGATTACGCAAGCCACGCACAGTTTTCGCCAGGAGCAAAAGCCCTTCGACTGCAAACTTCGCCAACTTAACACCTGCTGAAACAGCCAAATCTGCAAAACCAACGATTGTGGAAGCCAACCCTAGTTTTATTGATAATGCAGGATTAGTATGTTGCACTGCCAATGCCGCGACACCCAATGCCGTAGACGCCATCGCTACCGCCAGTATCAATGCACCCGCCGCGCCCCCCGTCATGACTGCCAAACCAACGCTCAGAACGAACATGTAACCCATCAACGCATATTCCCACCAGGGTGCCGGTGGATGGTACGGTGGTTTGGTGTCGCGGATCATTTCGTCCAGCGACGCCAAATTCTCCTCCTGCTCACGGCGACTCACCATGATATGCCCGCTGGGATCGTGCCAGTTCACCGGGTCTTGACCGGCACAATAAGCACGGTCGTTCAATCCACCTTCGCCGAACGGGCTAAGGCTATCGCTCTGATAGAACGCCTGATGCTGCGGGTCGTACACCCGATAGCCGTTGCCAAGGTGGTAGTGGCCGGTTACAGGATCGACACGCTGTGAGTTGTAGCCCATCCCACCGTGCATCGCATTGAGTCTCTCCAGGGGAGCTTCACCCCAAGGGGTGAAACCGATCGACTGGCTCTGCCACTGGCCTTCGGCGTCCACCACGTATTCTTCGCCGCCACCGCTCTGCGGATCTGCCAGGATGAAATAGAGCCGTGTGCTATCACTGCTTTCACCGTACTCCGTGTGATAGATGATCAATCCCGCTTCTTCATCCAAAACGCGATGCCTCAATGCCAATCCCTCAGCATTCAGCCATCGCTCGCCGCACAACCGCTCCCCGTCATATTCGAGCACTCGGCGCTGATTGCGACCTTCGTCCCACTGCGCGGCTAGGTACCCCGATTCGTCATACTCATAGGAGGTGACGAGCTTTTCCCCATTCTTGACCGACGTCAGTTTCCCATCATAGGTGTAAGCCAAGGTGTACCCTTGGGCATTCCTCACCAAGCTACCATTGGCATCACAAATTAGCTCGGTGACGTGGGGATCATCACTGCCAGGCTGCATCACGCTGACGCTGGTACACCGAGTAGGTTGCGTCTGATCACCATAAGTGTAAGTACGGGCCTCGGTCTGGTCGTCGGCGAAGGTCGTGATACAGGTCAACACACTACCCAGTGCATTGTAGGTATATGCCTGCTGCTTGAGCGCTCGGCCCTGCGCATCCTCGACGGCGAAACCATCGACGGCCTCGACCGTCCAGGCTTCCAGTTCATTGCGCAGCCTGTGGTAGCTGAATGTTTCGCTGCGAGTGGGCTGAGGGTCATCATTGCGGTACCACACTTTCGTCAGCAATTGCCCAATCTGTGACCAGCTTTGCTCGTAGCGGCTCCTGACCACGCCATTCAAGCGGTAGGTACGCTGCGTCTCGCGGCCGAAGCTGTCGTACACCATATTCAGTGCCAGCGTACGCCCGCCGCGCAGGTCGAGTACGACCAGTTGCTCGAGTTCGCCCTGCGCCCCATAGCGATACCGGTACTCCAGCCCGCCGCGCCGTACTCGTTTGCGGCGCTGCTGCCCATCTCGCCAAGCGCGGTTGGTAACGCCACTGGCATGTCGTCCATGACCGTCGCTGCCGCGTAGAGATCGCTGGCTCTGTTGCTGTTGCCTGAAACCACGCACATGGTGTGTCGACAGATACCCCCCCAACAACTGGGGCGCTGTGCTTTCGCAATAGACACGCGCTTGCCCAAATTCGGCCGACTCGGGGCGCTCGCTGAGCATCACTTGGGTGACCTGGTTGTAGCTGAACGAAGCCACCAAACGTTTGGGCACCGCTACACCACCGCCGGCGACGTCAGTGTACCAATTCAGTGTGTTGCCATCGTCGCTATGCTCGCTCCAGATGCGGGTGTCATCCGGGCGTCGATACATCTGACCATCAAGGGAAAACTTCAACGTCGACCCCGCACCTCCAACCGTGCGAGAGATGAGTTTGTCACTCTGCTTCTCGTCATCGCCAAGACTCTGCTGGCCAATCACTTGCTGCGTGCCACCCTTGGCCTTCAACGTAATCTTCACAGGCGTCGTGCCAAAACCTTGATATGTCCACTGCACCTCGCTGTCGTCCGGTGTGGTAATCCGCACTCGCCTGCCCAGCTCGTCGTGGATGCAAGCCCAGCTTCGCTCGACCGTTTGCTGGCCAGCCAGATAGCGCTCCGTCACCCGGGCCAATTGCCCTTTGGCGGTGTACTGCTGGACCACCGCCAACCCGGTTTTGTCCATGGTCTTGGTCAGAACATTCCAACGCTCGTAAAAACGAGTCTGAGTGACTTGGCCATCGGTGTGATTGCGCTGGATCGACGACAGGCGGCGCAAAGGACCTTGCGTCAAGGTGCCAGTCGTGGTCCTTGTGGTCAGGATCTCGCCATTTTGGCCATCCTGCACTGACTCACTTGCTTCTGCCTGCCAGAACCAGTCACGCAAGCTCTGCGATATGGCGACGCCCTCGCTGCGCAGGCACAAACCACCGGGAAGGTAGTCATAGACACACTGATACTCTATCTCGCCATCCGAACCGTAGGCAGTCTCCTCAAGACAGACATAATTGGCATCGTCATGGTTGTCGCCCGCCACCCGTTGCAGCTCACGCCGTACCGGACGTTGCAGACCATCGAGTAACGTGCGCCCATGACGTCCATCCGGCCCTGACGTGCGCACCCAAGTACCGTCTCCCGTATCCAGCCAAACCAGCTGCTGGGTCTCCAAGGCAATACCGTTGCTACCCCCGGTGGTGAAGTCCGCTTCATCCCACGCGTAACTCGTACCGCCGAGCGAACGATCACGGGCATCGTAATGTTGGTACAGCATGGTTTGGGGCCGCCCCAGCTCATCCTGCTGCGTCTCTCGCAGCACCCGGCCACTGCGCGCCGAGCGCAGCTGTTGCGACACAGTGGCAGTCAAGTTGAGGCCACCCTCTTGCAGCGGTGAGGTGCTTTTCGAGAGCAACGTACCGGCCTCGGTATTAATCGTGATCGTTTCCGTCATTGCCCGCGATTGGCAGGTTGCATTGTTTTTGTACCAACGGGTCGAGATCGTCTCAACCACGAACTTGCCAGTGCTTGGGCTATGAGTGATTTGCTGCAGGTCCACGACAATACCTTCACGCCCCTCGGCCTTTCTCACAGCCCAGGGCGTAACGCCGGTATCCACCTCTACCCCCTCGAGCCTCAGTACCGTGTCTGGAATAAGTACGCCACTGGCGTCCTTGCTGCTATTGGCGTAGCCGTACAGCGTCAAGAGCGTGCCCGAACGCCTGTCCTGTTCAGGGAACTGCAGGTACTCACATTGCGCCATCAGCGGCGGTAACAAGCCGTCGGGCAGGTTCGGGCAACTCAGCGCCATAGCCGACTTCAGCGATGTGCTGCCTGCGTCCTGAAGGTTGAACTGTTGCAGCAGCGTATCAAGCAACGGCACCTGGTTGCTGCGGTCGGTGTTGTCGGCAGAGGCTTGGTAGTAGCAAAGGTGCGTGGTCTGGCCATCATGCTCCGTCAACTGAGTAAGCAGCCCCGAGCTTTGGTCATAAACCGAATACGTGGTCTGCGTCAGCTTTTTTTGCGAGCCAGATGTTGCTAAAGACTCGGAAGCAATAGCTGTGCTGTCTTGGCTCATGGCTGGTTCTCCGCGGTGGAAGACTCGAACGGAGTGGTGGGTGGCGGATCATCGGCACCGGATGTGCGCAAGTCTTCCGTGGTCACGACCGTCCTGATCGGCTGGGTGGCCAGGCGGTACCTCACGGTATCGTCGGTGCTGGTGACGCTATCGGGGTAGATATGGGTCGTCGTCTCGCGCATGACCCCTGGTGTTTCCTCGACAATCTCCGTCTCCACACTGAAGCCGTTCTTCAGCGTCCAGGTGCGACGGGTGAAGGGCCCGGTCAGGCCGCTGCCATCGTCGAGCATCTCGGTGGCGACGATGCGATCACCCTCTTGCATCGCCAGATTGTCCAAGCCCTCGAACTGCCACCGATGGCTGACAGTCTGCTGCCCGGCGCCGGGTACCAGGGTGTGCTGGATCACCCGTGACAGGGGGATCACAGTGTTGCTGGTGTCCCAGTTCTTCCAGGCAGGGGCATAGTTCACCTGTTCCAGCGAGCCATCCTCCTCGGCGATGAAGCACAGTACCCGGTCCAGCACCGGCTCGCCTTCGTAGCCGAACTTCACGACCTGCACTGGCGCTGGCGCGTCCTTGCCCTGGCGGCTCAACCGCATCAACAGGCAGTCCTTGATCTGCAGGTCAACCCGGTACTGTTCATCGCTACCCGGCCAGACCGTGAAGGTGGTGTTGTACTCGCCCACCGCCACCGGCTCACCGTGCTGGCCGGTAAGCAGATCGGTGGCGCCGTCGCGAATGGCCAGCAGCCGTACATGGCCTCTCAAGCTTTCCCACGCCAGGCTCAACGTGCCGCCCTGCGGGGAAGTGATGCTGTTCGGCACCAGAACAAAGGCCTTGCGGCTCATGTCCTTCCTGAGCGCTGCGATGTTGGTTATTTTCTCGTTGATCGCCTTCTTCTGCTCGTCGGTAACCCCGACTTCCTTGAGCCATTGCTCCAGATTGCTCTTGATCTTGTCGAGCTTGGTTGTCAGCGTTTGCTTGTAACTTGCGTTCGCCTCGAGACCGTCGTGCCTGTCTGGTTTAGCCAATCGCTCCTGGCGCCCGGAAGGATAGATAACGGTCAGTTCGGTCAGGGCAGCGTAGGAGCCTTTGGCCCCCGTCAAGCAGACGCCGTTGATCAACAGCCGCCGAGTGGAGGCTGCAATTCCGATGTGCTCGGCCTTCAGCGTGATGGTCTGGCCAGTGCTGAGCGTCAACCGGTGCAGGCAGTTGTCGTAGGCGGAAAAACGGAAGGCCCAGCCATCGCCCAGCGCACTTTCGTTGGCCCTGGTAGGGCTGTAGTGCAGCGTCAAGTCGAGCTCCGGGCCTTTGCCATTCAAACCACGGATCACGCCCACGGGGTAATGGGCGTGGAACAGGCCTGTTCGGGGATCGACGCCGTTTTCGCTGGCCCCGCTGATGTCGTAGACCTCCGAGGCAACTGTCTGCGCGTAATCGGCGCAGAGTGTGTCTGGGGGCAAGAACGCTGTGCCGTTGATCAGCGGATACACGCAAAGTGCACACGCCTGATCCACGTCTCGCAAATAATCTCGCAAATAACAAGCGGCTACGATGCCGGCTTCATCAATATAGCTGGCGCTGGAGAGTGGAAAATCATTATCAAACTGCACGCCGTCAGGAATATGAAAATTGACCCCACCACTATGGCGAAGTTTTTTCGAAGACATCTCATTAATAGATAGATCCCGAACCATATCGCCTATCAGATCTGAGGTGTAGAACAAAAACCGGATACTCTTATCGATGGCTTGCGGGCTCAATGTGAGCTGAACGCAACACGAATCACGCATAACAAATGCCCTTAGGTCATTTGTAATCAACGTATCCTTATCGACCTTCAGCTCAGGTATGATTAGCGCATCCTCTAATTCGCGCCGGAAACCCGGGTCTTCGAGAATGCTACCGTCTATATAACCACCTATATAGTTCTCCATGCGCTCCACCACAACTTCAAGTAATTTAAGAGTCCTATCCCCTGTCGAGCCTGTCGAATACCGACTTATCTCCTTTCTAAATGCTTCTGAAGCACACATCATCACCCATACTGAAATTACAGGGTATCGACTATAACAACGCTCATCACTACGAATACTGTCAACCCACAGTTTTTTAACTGAAATAATTGATCTACTACAATAAGTTTCGCCATTTACAATATATGTCGCCACCTCATGAAACAACCACTCGCCACGCCCAAACACTTTTTTAGCCAAATTAACAGACTCTCCTAAAGCGCCACCCATATCTCCATCTTTTTCAAGCCTTTCAAGCTCACTCAACGCAACAGAAACGATCGAATAATTCTCGCGCAAAGAACCATCACGCAATGAATATTGATAATAGTCAGACGCATAATATTCAAGTTTTGAAAAACCAAAACCTATCGACCTCGACACAACAGAAAAATTTGCAAGCGCAATCAGCTCATTACTGACACCCACAAAAATCCCAACCTTCTTAAATACATTTAAAACTTCACACAGCGAGCAGCCTGGAAAAAACTCAAAACATCTATCAAAAAACTCCACCCTCTGAAGGGGTTGCGACAACTTACCCTCAGCAAACAGAAATCTATAATAATCAATAATACCCAATACCTTCAAAACAGCTAACTTGGTACGCCCGCAGCGTACGACACGCAGATTCATCCGCCTATCCGAACACTGAATCCCTTCTGCCCAATACGGTGCTTGCAATTGAAAAATCCAACTATCCTTGCGAGGGATTATTATGTCAGGTCGAGTGATGCGAGAAGCCAACAGAGCACTAATATTTGCCGACCCGACCCGAAAACCAAGCTCCATAAAACCCCTACTTCCTGGGCCATTCCAATAGCTACCGGAGTCACCACGACCGTAACTACTTCGATAATTGTATTCTTCAAGAAAACTATGAAGCCTTACAACATCTTCCGTCGATAGCGCGTCTCCCTCCCATGCCAAGAGCTTCGCACTACCCCATCCGCCCTTCCGCGCATCTACATATGAAAACGCCTCATCCACCACCATACTATTACGCAAAGAGGTGAGGTACTTACCTATACGAGGCGGCGCCTCCTTCACTTTCGCCTCCGGCGCCAACGGACCAGTCGCGAGTTGGCACTCCAGATCCCGCGGCAACCACAGCGTCCACCCCGAAAGATCGTCACTCACATCCTTGAGTGTCGTCCTCTGCACCGACGCCTGCCCCCACCCAATCAAGGACGCGGCGCTTTCGCCGCTGGCCGCCAGGCACTCGTCCAGTGCACGAGCCCAAGCTGCCAAGCTCGAATCCGCATCTGCCTGGAGCCTGAACGACCACGAAGCAACTTCGTGCCCAGTCCAACGGTCAAGCAGCGCAAGGCTCAAGCCATTCGGATAATCGGCATACACCGTCCCCAGTGTCAGCGCTTCCCCCGCCGGTGTTTCGAGGGCCTTTTCATAGTCGCCGGCCAACCCGGGCACACCGAGCACCACCACCCGAACGGGCAACGACACCACCCACAACGCCCAGTCCGTTGCCGCTCCCGGTATGCTGTCGACCGTATCCAGCCCAGCCAGCTGCAGGTACTTCCCGAGCGGCGAGGCGCTCAACGCGGCTTTCAATGCCCCAAGGCAGGCAACGGCGTCAGCATCACTTGCGCCGACCTTGTAAACGAGCGGGGAACCAGGCAACTGCGCGCCGGAATATCGGTCGTACAGCATCAACTGCACTGTCGCCCCCTGAACCGGGCTGAACGTTCCCACCGCCTTATGTCTGCGCCAGGCTAAGCGATCCACCTCCACCGACAGGTCGGAGCATTGCGGCACCCACAACGCGTTGCCTGTTTCGGCTGGCGCTATGCACGGCTGTTCATCCGCTCGCACCCCCGCACGCAACATTCCGTGCATGGCATTGATGGCCGTGCAGAGCGCTGGCGACCATGCACTGGAGGGCAGCTCGGCTTCATCGGCAGGGGTGAACAGGTGCGTCTCGTACAGGTGCAGGGTAGTGCGGTCACGCACCTGCACCACCACACTTTCGCCTGCGGGCAAGGCCATGTCCGGCAGGCGTCCGGCGATCGCCAGATTGGTTCGGAACGGCGCATTGGTGAACAACCGGTGGTCATTGCCATAACACCAGAGCCGGTTCAGGGCGCTTTTCTCGACCGCCCACTTCGATTCGACTGCCGAGGTCCGTGGGCTGTCGCTCGCGCCCACCTCCAGTGCACCGGTATCGCTCAGTCGACCGCCAAGCAGCAGCTTGCCGCCGTCGCTCGCAGCGGGTGCGGCATTGACGGCCTCAAGGAATTGAACCGGCCATTGCGCCACGGCCCTGTTGCTCTGATTCGCGGCCAGCGAAACGCTCTTGACGATGCGTCCATCCTGCTTGCGCACCACCCATGCCCACACCTGTTCGCCAAGCTCCAGATCCCGGTCGGCCAACAAGAATCCCGGGCTACGCCAAACGTGCTCCGCCGCACCGATCGTGTCCGGCTCGAAGCCAGTCATGTCCGGTAGCTTGTCGTTGTCTTCGTCGCTACCGATGTCCACGAAATCGGGCAACGGGCTGTCGAAGTAAGCATATGCCTGCTCCGTACCTTCTACCTCGGACTGCACATCTGCAGGGCCAGGCTGTTCTGCCGGGACTTCTTCCTTGGAGGCCAGCGCCGCACTCAGCAGATAGAGGTCGCCGATGTAGCGGGTAAAGTTCCATTGCCCGTCATAGACGCTCCACTTGCCAAGGGGATCGTATATGGCCTTTATGGCGTCATAGGTCTTCATACCGCTGTCATCCACCCCGAACCGAATGCCGGGGTACTCGGGGTTGTCGATGAAGGTCGGGGATCCGTAAAGGAAGTTCGCGTTCTGAGGTCCCTCGACACCTCCGGGTATGCATGCCAGCACCAGACCACTGGCGGGCGAGAGGGTCTGCCACTTTTCACGCTCGAGCAGAACGGCCCCGGCCGCGATCAAACGCTGGAACGCATCAGCAGCCTCGGTCATTTTCCGATCAAGCTCGGGCACCGACTTGATGTTTGCCACAACAAGCGGACTCGCCTGAGGGGGGGTGGTCGCCAACTCGCCGTGCGCTGCGATGACATAGGTCACGACGCTGCCATCTACGGTAATCGATTCCCCGTTGTGAAGGTGGTTTGTGAAGTCTGCGTCGGTGTAGGCCATGGTCTTTCCCCAAGCGCGCTGGCGGACAGACAAATTCCACTCCCACACGTCATGGGACACAACTGACAAAAATGTCAGGTCAGACTAGGTATGCCCTGAACCTCTCACCTACGGCACCGTGGACTATGGTCGGCCCGCACAAGGGCAAGCAGTATGGCGCGGCACGGGCTACGCCCGTGATCGCGCGTAAACCCGCATTGACCGCACCAACCGGAAATTCAACGGATAGGCATTTCCCGCACGGGCTTGCGGCTGCGCTGCTCTTCCTCCCAGCCCCCCACCAGGCCCACCGGTACATCGACCGGCGCCAGCGGCTGGCGCCCGCGCACCAGGTCGGCAGCACGTTCGGCCAGCATGATGGTCGGCGCGTTGAGGTTGCCATTGGGCTCGCTCGGGAACACCGAGGAGTCGATCACCCGCAACCCCTGCAGGCCCCGCACACGCAGCGCCGAGTCAACCACCGCCATGTCATCCTCACCCATGCGACAGGAGCCGCACGGGTGCATGGTGCTTTCCATGTTGGCGCGTACGAAGGCGTCGATTTCCTCGTCGGTCTGCACCTGCGGCCCGGGTGCCAGTTCCTCGCCACGGTAGCGGTCCATGGCCGGCTGGGCGATGATCTCGCGGGTCAGCCGTACACAGCGGCGGAAGCCCTCCCGGTCCTCCTCGCTTTCCAGGTAGTTGAAGCGAATTTGCGGATGCTGGTAAGGGTCGGCCGACAGCGCCCGCACATGGCCCCGGCTTTTGGGTTTGTTGGGCCCGGTCAGCACCATGAACCCATGCCCCTTGAACGGTTTGTCGCCGTCGTAGCGCATGGCCGCCGGCAGGAAGTGAAACTGGATGTCCGGCCAGCGCAGGCCCTTGGACGAGCGGATGAAACCACCGGCTTCGAAGTGGTTGCTGGCCCCTAGCCCATCCTTGAACAGCAGCCAGCGCAGGCCGATCATGGCCTTGCCCAGCAGGTTCATCTTGCCGTTGAGTGTCACCGGTTCCTTGCACGCATACTGGATGTAGATTTCCGAGTGGTCCTGCAGGTTCTCGCCCACCCCTGGCAGGTCGTGGCGCACCTCGATACCGGCACTTTTCAGCACGGCCGCAGGGCCGATACCCGAGCGCTGCAGCAAGTGCGGCGAACCGATCGGGCCGGACGCCACCAGCACCTCACGGTTGCACATGACCTTGTGCGTCTGCCCGCCCTGGTCATATTCCACGCCCACCGCCCGCTTGCCATCGAGCAGGATGCGCCGGGTCATGGCGTGGGTGACCACGGTCAGGTTGGGCCGGCTCATGGCCGGGCGCAGGTAGGCGTTGGCGGTGGACCAGCGCACGCCGTCCTTCACCGTCATGTGCATGGCGCCAAAGCCTTCCTGCATGTAGCCGTTGCAGTCATTGGTCTTGATGTAGCCGGCTTCGGCGCCCGCCTCGACCCAGGCGCCGTACAGCGGGTTCTGCATGTTGTTGCCGTTGTTGGTCGACAGCGGGCCCGCGCCGCCGCGGTAGTCGTCGCCACCGAACTTGTACTGCTCGGCACGTTTGAAGTACGGCAGGCAGTTGCGGTAGCTCCAGTTCTTCGCGCCCAGGCTTTCCCACTCATCGAAATCACAGGCATGGCCACGGATGTAGACCAGGCCATTGATCGACGACGAGCCACCCAGCACCTTGCCCCGAGGGCAATGCAGGCGCCGATTGTCCAGGTGCGGCTCGGCCACGGTCTCGTAGTGCCAGTTGTACTTCTTGGTGTTCATCGGCAAGGAGAATGCACTGGGCATCTGGATCAGCACGCTACGGTCGCTGCCACCGAACTCCAGTACCAGCACCGAGGTGCCGGCGTCTTCGCTGAGGCGGTTGGCCAACACGCAGCCAGCAGAGCCCGCACCGATGATGATGTAGTCGTATCGCTTGGTCATTGTTCTAGTCCTGTGCGCGAAGGCCGACGGCCTCGATGTTGCGTTCATTACGCTTTGGGTAGCCGCCCCAACCCAGGCGCGCGGCCAGCAGTCGGGTCAGGCCGTAATGCACCAGCCCGGCCAGCAGGCAGGACGGTAGCGAGGCAGTGGCGAAGGTGAAGAAGTCGGTATGGGCCAAGGTCTGTGGGTTGAACACCACCACGTAGATCGCGAAGCCCGCCACCAGCGCCACCAGGGCGATGGGGTTGAAGCCTTTGCAGTAGCGCAGGGGTGACGTGCTGGGCTCGGCGTAGATCTGGCGCAGGTTCAGGCGCTGCTTGCGCAGGAAGAAGTAATCGGCGATGCCGATACCGGCCAGGGCACTGTTGAGCGCGGAGGTCCACACCAGGAAGATGAAGAAGCCATCGTAGATACCCGGCAGCAGCACCACGATCACCACCGGGATGATGCAGAACAGCGTGATCAATAGCCCCCAGCCCATGCTGCGCAACCGCTCCCCAGCCAACTGGCGCAAGCCGATCACCGCCGTGTAGAGGATGTTGACCATGCCGGTCAGGTTGGCCAGCGCCAGGAAGCTCAGGGCGATGATGCCAAAGCCCATGCCACCGGCCAGGCGCATCCAGGCGGTAGGGTCGCTGCTGCCCAGGGTGGTGGCGGCGAACAGGCTGACCGACTCGCCCAGCGAGGCAGCGCCGAAGATGCCCACCAGGTTGGGCCAGAAGGCGGTACGCTGGTTGCTGCACAGCCGCGACAGGTTGCCGATGTAGGGCCACCAGGAAAAGCCCGCGGCAATGTTGATTTCCACCGCGACCATGAAGTTGACGTGCGGGTTCTCGAACGGTGGCTGCAAAGGCGGCATGGCCAACAGCTCGTCGAGGCTGTAGCGGCGCGAAATGAAGTACATCAGCGCCAGCATGATCAGGATCAGGCTAGGCGCGATCACCGCGCTCAGGCGGCGGATCATGTCTGGCCCGCGCATGGCGACCAGCGCTGCCAGCACGATGGCCAGCAACGCCCCGGCGGTCACCAGCCAGCCGTCGCCGTCGGGCTGGCTTTGATGCACCAGGGTCTGCAGGTTGTCCAGCGCCCGCCCGCACATCAGCCCCAGCACCGCCAGCCAGCCCATGGTCAGCACCACCACCGAAAGGAAGTAGACCAGCCGGCTGCCATTGAGGCCGAACATGCTGCGCAGGAAGGTGAACTGCTCGACGCCGTACTTGCCGCAAGGCAGGCAGGTGGACGAGGCGGCCAGGACCACGCCGATGATGTTGCCGATGACGATCGCCGCAATCCCTTGCAAAGGCCCGACGAACAGCGCGGTAGCGCCGCCGATCAGGAACACCCAGGTGGCCACCGCCAGCGCCGAGTTGGCGTAGGCGAAGCCCCAGAAACCCCACACCCGCTCATTGGGTAGCAAAGGGGTGTCGCCACGTTCCGCGCTCAGGCGAAACTCCTGCTCACGGGAAGCGCTCATGGCTGGCCTCCCAGGTAGTACGCACCTGCCACCATCACCAGCGTCAGCAAGGCCAGTGCGACCACATCAGCCGCCGTCAAGGCGCCCGGCCACTGCGCCCTCTGCTCCAGTTCCTCATAGGCGCACAAGCGCCTTTCCAGGTCTTGCGCACGCTCCACATCCACTTGGCTGTTCATCGGCATCACCTCTACAGGTTCTTGTTCTTGAAATTCGATGCTTGATTGAACCTGCGTCGCTCGCCAAACCTCAGCGACGCAGGTAGGCCCTGAACCTCAGGGCAAGGTGATCCAGACTGCCTTGGTCTCCAGCAGAAACTCCAATTGTTCCGCACCCAGGTCCTTGCCATAGCCCGACTGCTTGTAGCCACCGAACGGCATGGCCGGGTCAAGGGTGCTGTGGGCATTGACGTACACGGTACCGGCGCGCAGTTGCGGGATCAGCCCGTGCACCTTGCCAAGGTCGTTGGAATAGATCGCCGCTGCCAGGCCGAACAGCGAGTCGTTGGCAAGCTGCAGTGCCTCTTCCTGGCTATCGAACGGCTGGGTAACCAGCACCGGGCCGAAGATTTCCTCGTTGACGATGCGCATGTCATTGCGGCAGTGGGCGAAGATCGTCGGCTGCACGTAGAACCCCGGGCCGTCGAGCGGCTCGCCACCGTAGTGCACCTGGGCGCCTTCGGCCTTGCCCAGGGCGATATAGTCCAGTACCCGTTGCTGCTGCTGTTGCGACACCATGGGGCTGATGAAGCAGTCGGGGTCCAGCCCCGGGGCAATCTTCAAGGTCGCCGTGTAGCGTGCCAGCGCGTCGAGAAATGCCGGGTAGACACTGCGCTCGACATAAGCACGGGTACCGGCGTCGCACACCTGCCCGGAGTTGAAGAACACCCCATTGGCCACGGCTTGCGCCGCCGCCTCGATATCCGCGTCGGCAAACACGATCACCGGCGACTTGCCACCCAGTTCGAGGGTAAGGCGCTTCATCTGGTCCATTGCCGTCTTGCCCACCGCACAACCCACTGGGGTAGAGCCGGTAAAGCTCAGCTTGTCGATGCCTGGGTGGCTCGACATCGCCTGGCCGACCACGCTGCCGCGCCCAGTCACGATGTTCACCACTCCATCTGGAATGCCCGCCGCCTGTACCAGTTCGGCGAAGCGCAGCGCCGACAGCGAGGTCAGCTCTGCCGGCTTGACCACCACGGTGCAGCCGGTGGCCAACGCCGCGCCCAGCTTCCAGGCCATGGTCTGCAGGGGGAAGTTCCACGGCACGATGGCACCGACCACCCCCACCGCTTCCTTGCGGGTGTACGCCAGGTAGTTGCCTGGCAGCGAAGGCTCGACCGTGCGGCCGTGGATCTTGCTGGCCCAACCCGCGAAATAGCGCAGGGTATCGACCGTGCCCTGGATGTCGACGGCACGCGCCTGCACCACCGACTTGCCCATGTCGATGGCTTCGATCTGCGCCAGTTCGTCGCCGTGGGTTTCAATCAGGTCGGCCAGGCGATGGATCAGGCGCTCACGCTCCAGCGGTTTGAGCTGGCGCCAGGCGCCGCCATCGTACTGCGCGCGTGCGGCACGCACCGCGCGGTCTAGGTCATCCGCGGTGCCCATGGGGATGCGCGTCAGCACCCCTTCGGTGGAGGGCTCGATCACTTCGGCACTGCCACCGTCGCTGGCCTCCAGCCAGGCACCGCCGATGAACATGCGCTGCGGCTTGCTGAGAAAACGCTGGGTCGCCTCGGAAACACCAAAGGCCTGCAAGTAGGCTTTAACCTTGTTGTCCACAGTACAGTCTCCGGGTCAGCGTGCTTTGGCGCGCGCGTGGAAGATGAAGCCGATGCTGTTCATCAGCAGTTGCGCAGCGAGGATCGAGGTCATGCCGGTGGGGTCGTAAGCCGGGGCCACTTCGACCAGGTCCATGCCGACGATGCGGCCATGGCTGCGCCGGGCCAGGGCCTGGATGATCTCCAGCACTTCGTAGTACAAGAATCCGCCATGGCTCGGCGTGCCAGTGCCCGGGGCGATGGACGGGTCGAAGCCGTCGATGTCGATGGTGATGTAGTAGTTGCGCCCTTCCGGGATTTTCGCCAGCACGCCCGCGCAGCCCAGCCGGCGGACGTCACGTACGGAAAGAATCTGCGAACCGGCGTCACGCGCGGCGTCGTAGTCGTCGCGGTTGGATGAGGACACGTTGCGAATGCCCATCTGGGTCATGCCGACAATGTGCTCCAGTTCCGATGCGCGGCGCAGCGGGCTGCCATGGCCGTAGCGCACGCCGTGACGCTCGTCGACGAAATCCAAGTGGGCGTCGAAATGCACGATGTGGATCGGCCCATGGCCTTCGAACGCCTTGATCGCCGGGGCATGCACCGAGTGGTCACCGCCCAGCACCACCGGCATCGCCCCCGCCGCAAGAATCTGCCGCACGGCCGACTCGATGTTGGCGTTACTGCTGGCCATGTCGGTATGCACGATGTCGGCGTCGCCCACATCGACCATGCGCACCTGGTCTTCGGTCAGGTAAGTGGCGTCATCTTCGAAGTCGTATGCACCGGCGTGGCCAAACGAAAACAAGGTCGATGCCTCGCGAATGCCGCGCGGCCCAAAACGCGCCCCTGAACGCCACTGGGTGCCCATGTCGTTGGGTGCGCCCAAAATCGCCACATCCGCGTCGATTGCCGCCCAGTCGGTGCACACCGGCGCCTTGGCGAAGGTGCAATGGCCGACGAAGGGCAGGTTCAGACGGCCAGACTCGTAACCGTGCTTTGCCATGTTCTGCTTTCTCCACTTGTTGTTCTATGTCAGGAGACGGGGCGACTGCTCGACCACCGTTGCAGCCACTATGGCAACCGGGTTGGCGGGGAAAAATGCGCAAGTGCAGATACATACATCGCCCCGGCCCGATGTATTGGCAAGCAGCGAGGCCAGGCGAGGCCAGGCATTGCAGTGGCGAGGCACTCATGTTTAGCTTGCGCGACAAGAACAATACACGGGCGCTCATATCAGCACTGGCGATGTGAGGCTCGGCCGGGAGGCTACGGTGATACAGCTCCACGATGTCGACCTGAAGCTGCTCAGGGTATTCACCACTATCGTCCGGTGCGGCGGTTTTTCCGCGGCGCAAGCAGCGCTCAATGCCGGCCAATCGACCATCAGCGAACAGATGTCGCACCTGGAAACCCGCCTGGGGGTCAAGCTGTGCCAGCGCGGGCGAAGCGGCTTTCGCCTGACCGAGCAAGGGGTGGCGATCCATGAAGCGACCCTGCGCCTGCTCAGCGCCGTGGAGAGCTTTTGCCTGGACGCCGACGTGCTCAAGCAGCACATCAGCGGCAAGCTCAACCTGGGCATCATCGACTCCACCCTGACCGACCCCGTCTCGCCGCTGCCGCGCACCACCCAACGCTTCGTTTCACGCGGGCATGATGCCCCCCTGCACATCTACATCGGCGCCCCGGCGGAGCTCGAAGAACGCGTGCTGGACGGCAGGCTGCACCTGGCCATCGGCCACTTTCCCTTGCGGGTTGCCGGGCTGTCCTACCTACCACTGTATGACGAGGCGCTTGGCCTGTACTGCGGCCGGCGCCACCCACTGTTCGCCAGCAACGCGGGCAACGGCCGGTTGATGGAAGACGTGCGCCAGAGCCGTATCGTGGTGCGCGGCTACATGCAGCAGTACGACCTGGAGCAGTTGGGCATCAGCAAGGCCGATGCGACGGTGGAGAACATCGAGGCGGCGGCGATCCTGATCATTTCCGGGGCGTATATCGGCTTTTTGCCCGTGCACTTTGCCGAGCAATGGGTCAAGACCGGCGAAATGCGCCGCCTGGGGGCCAGCACGCTGGACCTTAGCTCACCCTTCGAGGTGGTGACCCGGCGCGGCGTGTCGCGGCCGCCCATCCTGCAGGCCTTCCTCGAAGACCTGGCGGCCTGCACCAGCCAGCCCGGTGCGCCATGATCAGTCAAGCCTTCGCCAACTGCACGCGAAGAAACGCCATCAACGCCCCCGCCGCAGGTGACAAGCTGCGGCCCCTGCGGGTCAGCATGCCGATATGCCGCTCTACCTTGGGCTCCACCAGCGGCACGAAAGCCAGCTTGTCGTTCTCCTGCGGAAAGGCCAGGTAAGGCAAGGTGCTGATCCCCACGCCCTCCTCCAGCATGGCGATCAATGAAATCATGTTGGATACGAACAGCCGGCTGTGCGCCAGCAAACCTTCGGCCTCGGTGCCGGCAAGCAACTGCGAGGTGCCGTTGCGAACCATCGGCACGCCCTGCAACTGCGCCCAGTGCAAGGCTTTACCTGCCAGGGCCAGAGGGTGGTCGCTACGGCACACCACGCCCACCTGATCGTTGACGATCGGGTCGAAATCGAGCTGGTCATCCTCCACCCACAGGCTGCTGATGCCGAAATCCACTTGCCCCTGGGTCAGCAGCTGCTGCACGCGCTCGGCAGTACCGTCCTGGATGCTCACCTGCACGTTCGGGTGCGCCGCCACAAAGCGGGCCAGCGGCCCCGGCAGCATGCGGCTGGCCACGGACGGCACGGTGGCGATGCTGACCTGGCCGATTTCATGACGCGCCAGCAGCGTGGCTTCACGGGCGATTCGGTCATGGTGCTCGATCAAGCCGCGAAACAACGGCAGGCAGTGCTCGCCGAATGGCGTCAGCTCTACCCGGCCACCGCCCTTCTCCACCAGCGCCTGGCCCAGCTTCTGCTCCAACTCACGCACCGCCAGGGAAATCGCCGGCTGGGTGCGAAAGGCCTGGCGAGCGGCCGCGTGAAAGCTCTTGAGTTCAGCGACCAGCACAAAGTAGCGCAACTGGGCGATCTTCAGCTCGGGCAACATGGTTAGCATTCCTTATCAAAGCATTTTTTTTATTAATTTTTATTTGCTGCATATTGCTCGCATGATGATTGCCATGCAAACAGAGGCGTTCATCCATGTCACACAAGACCTACAACAACTACATTGATGGCCAGTGGTGCGAAGGCCACGCCACCTTGGGCAACTACAGCCCTTCGGACACCACCGACCTAATCGGCGAGTACCATCAGGCCAGTGCCGAACAGGCCCGCCAGGCCATTCAGGCCGCACGCGCCGCACAACCCCTGTGGGCCGCCAGCGGCTTGGAATACCGCCAGCAAGTGCTGATGGCCATTGGCGACGAACTGATCGCCCGCAAGGAAGAACTTGGCGCGCTGCTTGCGCGAGAGGAAGGCAAGCCCCTGGCCGAAGGCATTGGCGAGGTCAACCGCAGCGGTCAGTTCTTCCACTACTACGCCGCCGAAGTGCTGCGCCAGATGGGCGAGACGGCTGCCTCGGTGCGCCCTGGGGTGGACATTGAAGTGCATCGCGAACCGGTGGGCGTGGTGGGCATCATTACCCCATGGAATTTCCCCATGGCCACCGCCGCCTGGAAAATCGCCCCGGCCCTAGCCTTCGGCAACGCCGTGGTGTTCAAACCAGCCAACCTGGTGCCGGCCAGCGCCTGGGCACTCACCGAAATCATCAGTCGCCAGGGCTTGCCCAACGGCACCTTCAACCTGGTAATGGGCAGCGGCGCCGACGTCGGCGAAGCCTTGGCGCAGTCCGCCGACATCGATGCCCTGACCTTCACCGGCTCGCTGCAGACCGGCCGGCGCGTAGCGGTTGCCACCGCCGGTAACCTGGTGCGCTGCCAGCTGGAAATGGGCAGCAAGAATGCCCTGGTGGTCATGGACGACGCCGACCTCGAACTGGCCGTGGAATGCGCGCTCAACGGCGCCTTCTTTGGCACTGGCCAGAAGTGCACGGCGTCCTCGCGGCTGATCGTCTGCGACGCCATCCACGACCGATTCGTCGAGGCCCTGCGCCTGCGCATGCGCCAGCTCAAAGTCGGCCATGCCCTGGAGGCCGGCGTGCAGATCGGCCCGGTGGCCGATGCACGCCAGCTGGAACAGAACCTGGCCTACCTGCAACTGGCACAGGCCGAAGGCGCCACCCTGATCGAGGGCGGCGAACGCCTGCACCTGGACACCGATGGCTACTACATGCGCCCTGCGCTGTTCATCGACAGCCGCAACGACATGCGCATCAACCGCGAGGAAGTGTTTGGCCCCATCGCCTGCGTGATCCGCGTGCGCGACTTCGACGAGGCGCTGGCCACGCTCAACGACACCGAATACGGCCTCACCGCCGGCATCATTACCCAGTCGCTGCGCCACGCCAGCCACTTCAAGCGCCGCGCCCAGACCGGCTGCGTGATGGTCAACCTGCCCACTGCCGGCACCGATTACCACGTGCCGTTCGGCGGCCGCAAAGCCTCCAGCTTCGGCCCTCGGGAGCAGGGCCAGTACGCCCGCGACTTCTACACCGTGGTCAAGACCACCTACCTGCGGCCCTGAAGGAATACCCGCCATGCACGACCTCTTGATGATCGACGGCCTGCAGTACTCCAACTGGAGCCCGGAAATATTCCGGCAGATGCAGGCCGGTGGCCTGAGCGCGGTACACGCCACCATCGCCTACCACGAAAACGCCCGCGAAACCCTGTCGCGCCTGGGCGAATGGAACCGCCGCTTCGAGACCTGGCCCGAGCTGATCCGCCCGGTGCGCACGGCCGGCGACATCCGCCTGGCCCACGAGGAAGGCCGCGTGGGGATCTTCTTCGGCTTCCAGAACTGCTCGCCGATCGAGGACGACATTGCCCTGGTGGAAGTCTTCCGCCAGCTCGGGGTGTTCGTCATGCAACTGACCTACAACAACCAAAGCCTGCTGGCCAGCGGCTGCTATGAGCGTGAGGACAACGGCATCAGCCGCTTCGGCCGCCAGGTGATCGCCGAAATGAACCGCGTCGGCATGCTCATCGACATGTCCCATAGCGCCGAGCGCAGCACGCTGGAGGCCATCGAGCTGTCGAGCCGACCGGTGATCATCTCCCACGCCAACCCGGCCAGCTTCCACGCCGCCAAGCGCAACAAGTCCGATGCGGTGCTCCGCGGGATCGCAGCGTCCGGCGGGCTGCTGGGCTTCAGCACCTACCCGTTCCACCTCAAGGGTGCCTCGGACTGCAGCCTGGAAAGCTTCTGCGACATGGTCGCGCGCACCGCCGACCTGATGGGTGTGGAACATATCGGCATCGGCACCGACCTGTGCCAGGCGCAACCGCTGGCTGTGCTGGAGTGGATGCGCAACGGCCGCTGGAGCAAGGACAAGGACTACGGCGAAGGCTCCAAGGACAACGCCAACTGGCCGGCACCCTTGCAGTGGTTCCGCGACAGCCGCGACTTTTGCAACATCGCCCGGGGCCTGCGCGCCCGTGGCTTTGCCGAACAGGACGTGGCCAACATCATGGGGCTGAACTGGTTGCGCCTGCTGGAGACGGCCACCACGGCTCAGGCCTAGCCCCTTGCACGGACAGCATCAACAATAACAACAATCGCAGGTTCCGGAGGCTTCATGAAAAACCCAACCACCCTGCAGGCTGAAGACCAGGCCATGGGCCTGCCACTGGCACGCGACATCGACTGGCCACTGTTCCTGATCAGCGGCGGGTTCCTCGGCGCATTCCTGCTGGCGGCGCTGATCGACATCGACAGCGTGTCGGCGCTGGTCAACACCCTGTTCGCCTGGTCGACCAAGGCCTTTGGCCTCTACTGGCAAGTGCTGATGCTGGCAACCTTCGCCATCAGCCTGTGCATCGGCTTTTCCAAATGCGGGCGCGTGCGCCTGGGCGGCGTCACCCAGCGCCCGGACATCAGCACCTTCAACTGGATCGCCGTCATCATGTGCGCCCTGCTGACGGGTGGCGGTGCCTTCTGGGCCGCCGCCGAACCCTTGATGCACTTTGCCAGCCCACCCCCCTTCTTCGCCGGCCTGCAAGCGCACAGCGAAGCGGCGGCCACCGCGGCACTGGCGCAATCGTTCGTGCACTGGGGCTTTCTGGCCTGGGCCGTGCTAGGCAGCCTGCTGGCGATCGTGCTGATGCACCTGCACTACGACAAAGGCCTGCCGCTGGCGCCGCGCACCCTGCTGTACCCCCTGTTCGGCGAGCGGGCGCTCAAAGGCCCGATCGGCACCCTGGCCGATGCCAGCTCGATCATCGCCGTGGTGGCTGGCACCATCGGCCCGATCGGCTTTCTCGGCCTGCAGATCAGCAGCGCCATGCATGCGGTGTGGGGCTTGCCCAACGATATCGTCACCCAGTCGCTAACCATTGTCCTGGTCACGGCGATGTACACCGCCTCTTGCCTGGTAGGCCTCAAAGGCATCCGTTTCGTCAGCGAAATCAACGTCTGGCTGATGATCGGCCTGGCCGTGTTCATGGTGGTGTTCGGGCCGACGCTGTTCATCCTCGGCGGTTTCCCGGCGGCCTTCGCCCTGCATGTGGAACACTTCATCCCGATGACGCTATTCCGCGCCGACCCCAAGTGGCTGGACTGGTGGACAGTGTTCTACTGGGGCTGGTTCATCGGCTACGCGCCCATGGTGGCGCTGTACGTCGCGCGGATCTCGCGGGGCCGCACCATACGCGAGATCATCATGACCCTGTCGATCATCGCGCCGCTGGTGACCATGTTCTGGTTCACCGTGGTTGGCGGCACCGGTATCGGCATGGAACTGCAAACCCCAGGCATCGTCACCGCCCATGGCGCCCAGCCCGAGGACCTGCTGCTGGGCGTTACGCAGAACCTGCCACTGGGCGGCCTGATCAGTGCGCTGTTCCTGTTCCTGAGCTTCATCTCGGTGGCCACCAATGGCGATGCCATGGCCTTCACCGTTGCCCTGGCGATGTCCAGCAACGATAAACCAAAGAAATGGTTGTGCGGTTTCTGGGCCATCGGCATGGGCCTGGCGGCGGTGGTGCTGATCACCATTGGCGCAGGCGGCGTGACGGCCCTGCAGTCCTTCATTGTCATCACCGCGGTGCCCGTGTCGCTGGTGATCCTGCCAGCGTTGTGGGATGCCGTACGCATCGCCCGGCACATGGCCCGTGAACAAGGCGTCTGAACATGATCCATCCAGGTACAACAACAATGCCCAACAGCGTGCCTGCAACACCCGCGTTGCGCCCTGCCAGCCAGGTCATGGACCTGGCCCGGCTGGGCAGCCACTTCCAGAGCCCGCTCAGCTTCGTGCGCAGCAGCATGCGGCGGATGATGCTGCAGCACTGGCAGATACGACGCAGCCGTTTCGACCTCGACGCCCAAGGCTTCGGCACCGCGATCTACCGCATCGACACGCCGCATGGCCATTACCACTGCGTGATCTTCTCGGCCTACCTGCCGCCGGAGAAGCGCAGCGACCGAGTCATCGCCGACCAATGGGACGTCAGCTTCGTACTGGTCAATGGCGATGTCGATGCGCTGCAACTGGCCGACCTGCAGCGCAATGTGCCGCTGCAGGAAGCTGGCCGCTTCGATGCCCGCGTGCTGGTGCTGTCGCGGGCCAACCGTAGCTTGCGCAATTTCGACCGGTTTCTGGCGGCGCTGGCGGAGGGTCGCCAGCCTGATCCACAGCAACTGGCCGAGGTCGGCTACCTGTATCGCACCACCGCGGTTTACGGCAACGGCAAGTTCGGCATTGCCGACTTCGGCTGCCTGCAAGACAACCCTGACTTCAACCAGCCGTTCGCCGCGCAAATGTTCACGGTCTACCTGCTGCGCCACTTCAGCATCGAGCAGATCAACCACATGGCCCAGGCGCTCGACCCGCAGCAGGCAGTGCCGCTGGCCCCGGCCCTGCAACGCTACCTGGGGGTCGGCAACGCGACCGGGCTGGGGATGGCCCCGTTCCTGATCAACCACCCTCAACTGGTAGAGCGCTGGCTCCGTACGCGGGAAACCGCCCTGGCCCTGGTGTTGGCGCAGCCGGCACAACCTGACCGGCTGGCGCGCCTGCAACAACTACTGGCACGCGCCTGCCTGCACCTGAGCCAGTCCCAGACCGAAGACCAGCGCCAGCACGAGCAGAACCGGCAAACCTTGGCCGAGCTTGCTTTATTGGCCACTTGGCTCGGCGCGCAAACCGTCGGCACAAACCTTTGGCCACAGCTGCTGGCCTGGGCGCAGGCACACACCGGGGTGGGCTGCCAGGAGCTGCTGGCCAGCCTGCTGCTGGAGCTGTACCCCGAGCAGGTCAACCCACTGGCCGAGCACATGGGCGTCAATGAAAGCTGGCAGCTGGACGCCCAGATGCCACTTGGGCAATTGCGCCAGCTCATCGAACAGCACTACGGCTGGGCGCTGGGCTACGACTTCAGCGCCGTGGATGCCGAGCACTTCTTCTGGTACCGCTCGGCCGAAAAGGAGGAGCCGCGCCTGGGCATGCGCGCCGAGGAGCCCGGGGCGGAAAAAGAAATGCAGCTGGGCATCGCCCGCAACCTCCAGCAGTGCCACGCCGCCGTGCTCCAGCACCTGCAGCTACAGCCCCAGGCGTTGACTGCGCACTTCCTGATCGCCCAGCCCGCGTTCAAAGGCACGGTGCGCCGCCTGCAAGCCATGGCCAAGACAACCTACGGTGAAATACGCGCCAATCTGCTGGCGCGGGACATGCTGCCGATTCACCTGCTGCGCTGCAAGCTGGCGTTTTTCGGCGCTGGCAAGTTCGACCCCAAGTCGAGCCGCTGGGTGCGTATCACGCTGTTCCAGGGCGCACCGCTGGTCAGCGACATCGGCCAGCCGTTCGCCGACGACTGGAATTTCGCGGTCATGCCGCAAGGGGAGCTTTGACCATGCGCGTATCGCTCAACGAAATACAGGTCATGTGCCGCAAGGCTTTCGAAGGCATGGGCTTTGCCATCGGTGACTGCGAGGATGCCGCCGAACTGGTGGGCTGGTTGCAACTGCAAGGCCTCGATGGCGTCGGTACGCTGGAAAAGGCCCTGCTCTATCTGCAAGCCGAAGCTGCGCAGCCGTATACCCTGTGCCATGAGGAAAGTGCCCTGCTGGTGATCGATGCCAAGGGCCAGAGCGTGTTGCGCTGCGCCGCCACGGTGGTGGAACTGGCGGTAGCCAAGGCCATGCGCCGTGGCCAGGCAGAGCTGCGCATCCAGCACTGTCACAACCGCTTGCTGTTGCTGGGCTACCTGAGCCGGGCCGCGGTGCAGGGGCTGCACGTGCAAGCCCGCTGGGCGGACGCCCGCCAATGCCACCTGGCCGACTTCACCGCCGGCATGCAGTGCCCGGAACTGCGCAGTGAGGCCCAGCTCGGCGGCGTTGACGCGGCCGAGCAAAGCGTCACGGTGCTGTTCAGCCGCCCGGGCCAGACCGTTGCCGCGATAGCCAGCCCGCAGCGCACACTGCAGCAGGGTTTTACCGTCAACGAACACACCTGGCAGCGGCTCAAGCAGTTGGCCGAGCACATCCTCGTCGAAAGCAGTGATGCCTCACGCCGGCATGGCGCAGGCGGTGGCAACGATGCCGACTGAAACCTCTCAACACCCAGGAAGCCAACCTATGAAGCATGCAATAAAGACCGAGCTGTTCGCCTCCAGGGCGCCGCTGGAATGGGCGGTGGTCGGCAACGGTACGCTCTACACCGCGCAGATCCCCATCGATGCACAGGGCCAGGTGGTTGCCGGAGGGATCGAGGCTCAGGCCCGCCAGACACTTGACAACCTGCGCCACACCCTGGAAGCCGCCGGCAGCTCGCTGGATGCCGTGACCCAGGTGCTGATCTACGTGACCGACCGGCAATACCTGGCCACCGTCAACAGCCTGTATGCCGATTACTTCCGGGCCCCTTACCCTAACCGCGCGGCGATCGTGGTGGCGGGGTTGGCCCGCGAGGAGATGCTGGTGGAACTGGTGGTTTACGCCTGCCTTTGAGGGCCGCGGCGTTCGCCTTGAGATGTTCAGCGCGTATACGATCGAGCGCCGCCCGCGCGGCGCATCGCGAGCAAGCTCGCTCCTACATTTGTTTCGGGCCAATTATTCCTGGGGGATTTGCGCGCGAACGCCTTGGCGCATGGCTCGATATCGCGTCGTGCAAACAAGGCGGTCGCGCGCGCCTGGCACAGGCGATACTGGCCCGAAACAAATGTAGGAGCGAGCTTGCTCGCGATGCGCCGCGCGGGCGGCGCTCGATATACGCCCCCCCTTCAACCCCAAGACATGCACCTGGAAAACTTCACACCGTCTCCCGCCCACCATTGACCCGCCCCATCTTGGGTCGAAATCCCTGCCCGCTTCAAAACCGCCCTTTTTTGATGCGTCGGCCAGACAGCGCACAGCCGCTGTGCCCCCATTTTCCTCACTCCCAGAGCCGCCAA
This sequence comes from Pseudomonas sp. NY11955, assembly GCF_048068035.1. NCBI lineage: Bacteria > Pseudomonadati > Pseudomonadota > Gammaproteobacteria > Pseudomonadales > Pseudomonadaceae > Pseudomonas > Pseudomonas sp. NY11955. Next base: position 43,946 of record NZ_JBLUPS010000008.1, on the reverse strand, counting down.
GCATTTCCGGCACTTTCATTGCAAAGGCTGTTTGTGCCCAACACACAGGCAAGCAACCGCAACCGAGGCTCACGCGAGACACAGCACCCACTTACCCCAGCAAGGCAGCACCCTGAAAAACGCAGATGAACCGCAATGAAGCTGCCGGCGACGGCGGCAAGGAGTGGGTATGTCCCGGGCTTTTTTCAATGAAATGTACGAAGCGAACGGCAATTGCCGCCCGCATTACCAGGAGTTCGCCCGCTGGCTGGCCAACACCCCGCTGGAACTGCTGGAGCAGCGACGACGCGAGGCCGACCTGCTGTTTCACCGGGCCGGCATCACCTTCACCTTGTACGGCGACAAGCAGGACACCGAGCGCCTGATCCCCTTCGACATCATCCCGCGCAGCATCCGCGCCAGCGAGTGGCGCACGGTCGAGCGTGGCTGTATCCAGCGGGTCCAGGCGCTGAACCTGTTCCTGCAGGATATCTACCACGACCAGCGCATCCTCAAGGCCGGTATCATCCCGCCAGAACAAGTTCTGGCCAACGAAGGCTACCAGATCGCCATGCAGGGCCTGGACTTGCACCGTGGGCTGTATGCCCATATCGCCGGTGTCGACCTGGTGCGTGACGGCGATGGCAGCTATTTCGTGCTGGAAGACAACCTGCGCACCCCCAGCGGCGTCAGCTACATGCTCGAAGACCGCAAGATGATGATGCGCCTGTTCCCCGAACTGTTCGCCGCCCAGCGGATCGCGCCCATCGACCACTACCCCAACCTGCTGCTGGACACGCTCAAGAGCGCCAGCCCGCTGGACAACCCCACTGCCGTGTTGCTCACCCCTGGCCGTTTCAACAGCGCCTACTTCGAGCATGCCTTCCTGGCCCGGGAAATGGGCATCGAGCTGGTCGAAGGCGCCGACCTGTTCGTGCGTGACGAGCATGTCTACATGCGCACCACGGCCGGCCCTCAGCAAGTGGACGTGATCTACCGGCGCCTGGACGACGACTACCTCGACCCGCTGTCTTTCAACCCGGAATCGACACTGGGCGTACCCGGGCTGATCTCGGTGTACCGCGCCGGCAATGTGGTACTGGCCAACGCCGTCGGCACGGGCGTGGCCGACGACAAGTCGATCTACCCGTATGTCGACGACATGATCCGCTTCTACCTGAGCGAAGCGCCGATCCTCAACAACGTACCGACCTGGCAGTGCCGCAAGCCTGCGGACCTGTCCCATGTGCTGGCCCACCTGCCCGAACTGGTGGTCAAGGAAACCCAAGGCTCCGGCGGCTATGGCATGTTGGTCGGGCCGGCTTCGACTGCCGCCCAGATCGAGGACTTCCGTGCCCGCATCAAGGCGCGCCCGCATGCCTATATCGCCCAACCCACCTTGTGCCTGTCGACCTGCCCAACCTTCGTCGACAACGGCATCGCGCCGCGCCATATCGATCTGCGCCCATTCGTGCTATCGGGCAGCGAAACGCGCCTGGTGCCCGGCGGCCTGACCCGCGTGGCGCTGACAGAGGGCTCGCTGGTGGTCAATTCGTCGCAAGGCGGCGGTACCAAGGACACCTGGGTGGTGGAGGACTGAACCATGCTTTCGCGAACCGCTTCCGACCTGTACTGGATGTCCCGTTACCTGGAACGCGCGGAAAACCTCGCGCGCATGCTCGAGGTCAGCTACTCGCTGTCGCTCATGCCCCAGGCCGGGCGCAGCGACGGCCATGCCGAGCTGGCGATGTCACTGCTGGCCTCTGGCACGCTGGACGACTACATCCGCCGGCACACCGAGCTCGACACCGAGCGCATGCTGCACTTCTTCGCCCTCGACGCGACCAACCCCAGCAGCATCTATTGCTGCCTGCAGGCCGCCAGGACCAACGCCCATGCAGTGCGCGGGCGGATCACCGCCGACATGTGGGAGAACATCAACGCCACCTGGATCGAAATGCGCAACATCGCCAGCAATGGCCTTGGCCGCTACGGCATCAGCCAGTTCTGCGACTGGGTCAAGGAGCGCTCGCACCTGTTCCGCGGCGCAACCTCCGGCACCATCATGCGCAACGACGCCTACAGCTTCATCCGCCTGGGCACCTTCCTGGAACGGGCGGACAACACCCTGCGCCTGCTCGATGCGCGCTACGAAATGTTCGGCGAAGCCTCCGAAGAAGTCAGCGACGATTCCGCCCGTGGCTATTACCAGTGGAGCGCCTTGCTGCGCGCGCTGACCTCGTATGAAGCCTTCAACGAGCTCTATCGCGCCGCGCCCAGTGCCCGGCCAGTGTCCGAACTGCTGCTGTTGCGGGTGGACGTGCCGCGCTCGCTGCATGCCTGCATCGAGGAACTGGACCTGATCCTGGCCGGCCTGCCCGGCAGCAGCGGGCGCGCCGCCCAACGCATGGCCGCCGAACTGAACGCCCGCCTGCGCTACACCGCCATCGACGAAATCCTCGACGCCGGGCTGCACCCATGGCTGAGCGACTTCATCGGCCGCATCAACCAACTGGGCCAGGCCGTCCATCACTCCTACCTGGAGGTCGTATGAAACTGTCCATCCGCCATGACACCACCTACAGCTATGCCAGCGATGTGTGCAACAGCATTCAGTTCCTGCGCTTGACGCCGCGCAGCAGCGAACGCCAGCGCATCGATGAATGGCAACTGGAGCTGCCCTGCAAGGTCAAGGGCCAGATCGACCCCTATGGCAACATCCTGCATGTGCTGACCCTGGACAAACCCCATGGCCACCTTGTGCTGACAGCCAGTGGCCAGGTAGAAATCGACCCGGATCGCGAGCAGGAGACCGAGAGCCAGTCACCTCTGCCCTTCCTGCGTGACAGCCGGCTGACTCAGGCCGACGACACTCTCAAGGCCTTCGCCACCCGGCAGTGCGGCAAGCATCGCGACCGGGCGGCACTGACCGGGCTGATGCAGGGCCTGGCCGAGCACATGCCGTACAGCCCGGGGGCCACTTCGGTGGGCACCACCGCCATCGAAGCGTTCTACGGGGGCGCCGGGGTTTGCCAGGACCACACCCACGCCTTCCTGGCTTGCGCACGCAGCCTGGGGGTGCCGGCGCGCTACGTTTCCGGTTACCTGTGCACCGAGGACGAGCAACACCTGGCCAGCCACGCCTGGGCCGAAGCCTGGATCGACGACGCCTGGTACAGCTTCGACATCACCAACCGCCTGACCCGCCCAGAGCGCCACCTGAAGCTGGCAGTAGGCCTGGACTACCTCGATGCCTGCCCGGTCAGGGGCGTGCGCCGTGGCGGCGGCGTCGAATCGATGCAGGCCAGTGTGCACGTGCATCGCCAGTGACAGGTTTGCCGCAGGCCGGCCTTGCCGCGCGGTTGCGGCAAGGCCACTCCATACGTAATACAAGGGAAACCGCATGACTTACTGCGTCGCCATGCACCTGGAGGACGGGCTTGTCTTCATCAGCGACTCACGCACCAATGCCGGCATCGACCAGATCTCCACCTTTGCCAAGCTGTTCGTCTTCCGCGTGCCGGGCGAGCGGTTGATCGTGCTGCAGACCGCCGGCAACCTGGCGACCTCGCAGTCGGTGGTCAACCTGCTGCGCCAGCGCACCCAGGGCAGCGGCCCTCACCTGCACAACGTTGCCACCCTCTACGATGCGACGGTGCTGGTCGCCGACACCCTGCGCGAGGTGGTCTGCCGTGACCGCAGCAAGCTTACCGCCGGCATCGACCTGAGCAGCTCATTCATTGTCGGCGGCCAGATAGCCGGCGGCCCCATGGCCATCTACAACGTCTACGCACAAGGCAATTTCTTCCAGGCCACGGCGGACACCCCGTTCTTGCAACTGGGTGAAAGCAAGTACGGCAGGCCAATACTCGACCGCAACCTGGATTACCGCACGCCGCTCGATGAAGCGTTGCGCTGCGGCCTGATTTCGTTCGACTCCACCATCCGCAGTAACCTGTCGGTGGGCATGCCGCTGGACTTGCTGGTGTACCGCAAGAACAGCCTGGAAAGCATCACATGCAGACGCATCACCAGCGACGATGCCTATTACCAGCAGATTCGCAGGCAGTGGAGCGACGGCTTGAAGGCCCTCTTGGCTGAACTGCCGGCGCCGCCTTATGGCTGAATGCGCTGTTCTGAATCTCGACTGCCTGTAGCGGCCCCTTCGCGGGCTTGCCCGCGAAGAGGCCAGTACAGGCAATACACCCGTTACGCCAATGTGCAATTTTCGAGACTTAGTGGGTTATCCTGCGCGCTCACCCCTGTCACGAGACTGTCATGTCGTCCGCTGCCACTCCGGTGCAAACCCACCGCGCCGACCGAGACTCGCGCAACGCCGCCCAGGTGCTCAGCCTGTGCCTGCCCAGTGACGTACTGCTCTACCTGCTGCTGCCGATGTACGCAGCCGACTTCGGCGTGACGCTCGCCGAAGCTGGCTTGCTGCTGGCGGCCAACCGCCTGGTGCGCATCATTGGCTACGGCTGGGTCGTGCGCTTCTATGCCCGCCAGGGTGACCGCGCAGCGTGCAGCCTCGCAGCCTTCGCCGCCGCCGTGTGCGCACTGGGCAATGCGATGCTGACCGGTTTCGCCGCGCTACTGGTGCTGCGCCTGGTCTGGGGCCTGTGCTTCGCCACGTTCAACCTCAGCACCCAAACGCTCGCTACCGCTGAGGCACAGGGGGCGGCCCGCCGCGCGGGGCGCTCGCGGGCGAGCATCTCCATCGGGCCAATGCTGGCCTTGCCGCTGGGTGCGCTGATGGCACAGGCCTACGGCCCGCGCAGCGTGTTCTTCGTGCTCTGCATCGGTGCTCTGTTCGGGCTGTGGCGTGCGCGAGCCCTGCCCAGCACTGGCCACGCGATCGCCAGCCGCGGGGGCCGGCGCCTGCGCCTGCCCGACAGCATCGCTACCTGGTCCTTCATCGAAGGGGTGACCCTGGACGGCTTGTTCATCTTCGGCCTCTCGCTTTACGCACAAACCCACCTGGGTGAGTCCGGCGTGCTGGCAGCGGGTGTGCTGATGGCGGTGCGCTACCTGAGCGAAATGCTCTTCAGCCCCTTCGGCGGGCGCCTGGCCGACCGCTTCGGGCCGCTGCGCATGCTGGTTGCGCTGTCACTGGCAACCTCGCTGGCACTGCTGCTGTTCGCCAGCCACTGGCTGTTCATCGGCGCCTTCTTCGTGCTGGTGCTACGCGCCCTGCAACTGCCGCTGGTGATGACGCTGGTGGCCCTGCGCAACCCGCAACAACGCATCCAGGCGCTGGCCGGCAACGCCGTATGGCGTGACATTGGTGCGGGGCTCGGGCCGATGCTGGCGGGTGTGCTGCTGCCGCAGGTGCCAGCCATCTGGGCCTACGCCGGGGCGGCGCTGGCGATCGCGCTGGCCGCCTTGAATTGCGCCCGGTCGGCGCGCCATTGAGCGCTGACGCCATGCATGACATGGGCTCACCTGTGCGGTGAGGAGTGATCGTTTGAGTCGATCAAGTCGCTGAAATCTAATGGTTGGAAACCAACAAGAAGCTCGCACGGAAGCGATCAGCGATAGAGATAACCACACCATGACTCCAACGTTCTCATTAATCGTCCTGGGCACTGCAATACTGCTGATCGTGGTCATGATCAGCAAACTCAAGGTCCACCCTTTTCTGGCGCTGCTGGCCGCAAGCCTGGTGGTGGGCATCGGCACCGGCATGCCGCCAACGGCCATGGTCGCCGCCTTCGAGAAAGGCATGGGCAGCACGCTGGGTTTTCTTGCCGGCATCATCGGCCTGGGCAGTATCCTCGGTAAACTGCTGGAGGAGTCGGGTGGGGCCAGGCGCATCGCCACCACGCTGCTGAACCTGCTGGGCGAACGCAATGCTTCGTGGGCAATGATGCTCGTAGGTTTCATCGCCGGGATCCCGGTGTTTTTCGAAGTCGGCTTCGTGCTGCTGATTCCGCTGATCTATGTGGTCGCCCGGCAAACCCGCATCAGCATGCTGTACCTCGGCGTGCCCCTGGCCACCTCGCTGATGGTGGTGCACTGCATTCTGCCACCGCACCCGGCCGCCACGGCGATTACCGGCATGCTCAATGCCGACATCGGTACTGTCATCCTGTACGGTCTGATCGTCGGCTTGCCCACTGCCATCATCGCCGGCCCCCTCTGGGTACGCTTCGCCTGCCAGCGTGGCGCAACACAAGCGCAACAGGCCTTCCTGTCGGCACGTAGCGATACCCAGGTCGATGACCAACCGCTGCCGGCCTTCGCTATCACCTTGGCCACCGTACTGCTGCCGCTGCTGCTGATGGTCGGCAAAACCTTGGCAATCACGGTGCTGACCAAGGGCACCGCGCTGTACGAGTGGGTGGCCTTCGTTGGCAACCCTTTGATCGCCCTGGCGCTGTCGGTGGTGTTCGCCTACTGGGCATTGGGCCTGCGTCGTGGCCTGGACATGGCGCAGTTGCTCAACCTGACCCAGCGTTGCTTCCCGCCCTTGGCAGGCATTCTGCTGATCATCGGTGCCGGCGGCGCCTTCAACGACATGCTGGTGGGTAGCGGCATTGGCAAAGCGCTGTCCGACGTGCTTAACCAAACCCAGCTCAACCCGATCATCCTCGCCTGGCTGATCGCCGGGATCATGCACTTCGCCGTCGGTTCGGCCACGGTGGCGATGATCAGCGCCGCCGGCATGGTAATGCCAGTACTGGGCCAACACCCCGAATACAACCGGGAAATCCTGGTGATCGCGATCGGTGCCGGCGCCATCGGCTGGACCCACATCACCGATTCGGCGTTCTGGGTGGTCAAGGAGTACCTGGGCCTGTCCCTGAGCGATGCGCTGAAGAAATTCACAGCCGCTACGGTGCTGGCCTCGGTCGTCGCCCTGTGCCTGACCCTGCTCCTTTCGAAAATTGTCTGATCTACTCTGCAAAGACTGCACAACAGGTGAAATCATGATTCACGGAAAAACCCTGGAAGCCTGGCAACAAAGCCACCCGATCATCGCCGACCTGGTGGCCCTGAAACAAACCAGCTGGTTCAACCCAGGTATCGCCAAGGCCTCGGAAGCCCTGCACGACGTGGGCCTCACGGCTGCCGACGTGCAAGCGGCGAGCGCACGCTTGCAGCGGTTTGCGCCCTACCTGGCAACCGTCTTCCCCGAAACGGCGCCAGCCGGCGGCATCATCGAGTCGCACATCGCTCCGTTGCCGCAGCTGCGCCAGCGGCTGATCGAGCAAGGCGCATTGCACAACGCCGGCAGCCTGTGGCTCAAGGCAGACAGCGACTTGCCTGTTTCCGGCTCGATCAAGGCCCGTGGGGGTATTCACGAGGTACTCAAGCATGCCGAAGACCTGGCCCTGGCGGCCGGCCTGATCACGCCCGCGGATGACTACGCCCAGCTGGCAAGCGAGCAGGCGCGCACCTTCTTTGGCCAGTACAAGATTGCCGTGGGCTCGACCGGTAACCTGGGTTTATCGATTGGCATCATGAGCGCGAAGCTGGGCTTCCAGGTGAGCGTGCACATGTCGTCCGACGCCAGGCAGTGGAAAAAGGACAAGCTGCGCGCCAACGGCGTAACCGTGGTCGAGCACGCATCCGACTACAGCGTTGCGGTCGAGCAAGGGCGCCAGCAGGCGGCAGCCGACCCAAGCTGCTATTTCGTCGATGACGAGAACTCGCCACAGCTGTTCCTGGGCTATGCCGTCGCCGCCGAGCGGCTGGCCAGCCAGTTCCGCCAGGCCGGCATCCAGGTGGACGCAGAGCACCCGTTGTTCGTCTACCTGCCCTGCGGTGTCGGGGGCGGCCCTGGCGGCGTAGCGTTCGGGTTGAAGCTGGTATTCGGCGATGCGGTGCACTGTGTGTTTGCCGAACCCACCCACTCCCCTTGCATGTTGCTGGGCGTGTACACCGGCCTGCACGATGAAACCAGCGTGCAGGACTTCGGCATCGACAACATCACCGCCGCCGACGGCCTGGCGGTCGGGCGCCCATCAGGGTTCGTCGGCAAAGCCATGCAGCGGCTGATCGATGGTTACTACACCGTGACCGACGAAGAACTGTACCGCCTGATGGTCATCGCCCATGAGCAGGACAAGGTCAAACTGGAACCTTCGGCCCTGGCCGGCGTACCCGGTATGCTACGGGTCCTGCAAGCGGACGAGTACCTGGCGCGTCAGGGCTTCACCCCCGCCCAGCTGCAACAGGCCACCCACCTGGTCTGGGGAACCGGTGGCAGCATGGTGCCGGAAGATGAGTTCAATGCCTACCTGGCCAAAGGGCGCAGCATGCAGGCAAGCGTGTGACCACAATCAGCGAACTGCGCAGGATCGAACGATGAAAAAGCCCGGCGCCGCCGTGAAGCTCAATGGCTCGCACCTGGGCAGCCTGCATGTCTTTCTGGTGGCCGCACGGCACTTGAGCTTCTCGCGCGCGGCCAATGAACTGTGCCTGACAGCCAGTGCCGTGAGCCATCGCATCAACCGGCTGGAGGATGAGCTGGCGCTCAAGCTGTTCCATCGCATGCCGCGCAAGGTCAGCCTCACCGAAGATGGCGAGCGCCTGTTCGCGGTCATGCAACGGACCATGGATGAGCTCAGCGAGGCCGTGCAGGAACGCGCTCACAGCGAGATCGCCGGCCAACTGACGTTGTATGTACGCCCGTCGGTGGCGCAGTGCTGGCTGGTGCCGCGGCTGGCGCAATTCACCGCCCGCTACCCTGATATCCAGCTGGATATCAGGGTAGGCAACGAGAGCATCGATTACCGCACGCGCAAGATCGACCTGGTCCTCTGTTATTCGGATGGCCATCACCCTGGGTTGCAGAGCATCCACTTGATGAACGAGCGGATCGCCCCCGTGTGCTCCCCCCAATACGCGCAGACTCATGCATTGGCCGGTGGCCCGCACCTGCTGGCTCAATGCACCACACTGCATGACGTGGCAGCCTGGGACAACGCTGCATTCGATGCCGAATGGCAGCTCTGGGCCAACACCACAGGTGCGGGTATCGGCCTTGCGCGCCGCTTCCTCACCTTCGATCGCTCCGACCTTTGCACGCTCGCGGCGTTGAATCACACAGGCGTCGCGATCGGCCGGGAACAACTGGTCAGAGAGCGCATTGCGCAAGGTGAACTGGTCCTGCCGTTCGGTGGTTTCGTCGACACCCCCAACTATGGCTACTACCTGGTCTACCCGCATCATGACCCGATGCCCAAACGCCTACAGGTGTTGATCGACTGGCTCGTGGAATGCGCCCAGTCACCTGGCCCGAACCCATGACTTGACCCTATATCACTGCAAAGGCGCCGCGAACCTTGTAATCGATTCACGGCGCCTTCACAGGGTTGCTCAGGCAATCAGCAAGGAATGCCCGCCAGCGGCCAGACAGGTGCTCGCGTCGCTTTGGCAATCGTGCGTTTTCGTGCCCATTGGGTCAGTGCAGCCATCACGGCAAAGCCGAGCAGGATCATGACCGGATAGGCCAGCAACAACTCGGTCAGCGAGTACTTCCAGGCCAGCGGCCGACCGACACCCAGCATCGCCGCATATAACCAGGACACACCTGACAATGCACCAGAGAACAGTGCGAACATGCGCACGCCGACGTTGAGGTCAAGCAAAGAGCCGGCCTTGAGCAAGGCAGGCAATACATAACGGTGCAACAACATGCCATTGAATGTCAGCAACAGAACAATAATGATCTTTGCGTGAAGTTTGGGGTTGGCAAAGTAGTTGATACCTTTCTCCAGGTAGTCGATACCAATTACGGCAGCCCCGGTGAGCCACAAGAATATCAAGGCATTGGCCACTGACGTCTGCAAACGCGCCATGTGCTGACCGTCATGGCCGGCCTGATGACGGCCTTTCAACAAGTCCCTGACCATTTCGGCATCACTGGCAAATACCAGGCCGATGGCGATGCAGCAGGCCAGTAAATGGACATAAATGACCGACAGCCGCACCAATTCCATGGATTCTTTCTGCCCGAACAGGCTAATAATTGTATTAAACTCCACGTCGAATTCTCCACGTAATGCATTAGCGCTAGAGGGCCTAGCAATAGGCGTGCGTATGGCGTGGTCGCACGGCAAGACCCAATTCATATCGTTAACTTAAACAGCGGATGGTGATTGCATTGCACACGGCGGCTCAACCGTTGAGCCTCGGTTGGGCATGGCGTTACTCCATTGTCAAAAGTAAAAAAAAGCCCCATGTGCATCCCTGCGATGCAGATGAGGTTTGAACGTCCCTTGACGACAGCCGGAAGGCGCAACGTGCAATTCAACAGAACTGCAGCGCTGCTGGCAAATAAGAGCCACGGCTCGGAAAATCGTTCATTGTTTGAGCGAAACTACCGACTAGCGGTATTTAAGGCCGCTTTAGTTAGTTTGCTAACTTCATGCAAACTGACCGAATGGAAAATTTTTATTTGCCGATGGATCCAAACTTCGCACCCGTGTTCGATTGCTCTATTTGGTTAGTTTGCGGTCGGCTGTGGTGGAGTGCGCAGCGCCGAAGACGACACATTCTGACCATCGCCCCCCAGACCCTGAGCCCCCCACAGCATCAGGATGTTCATCATGGGTTCTCGACTGCACCCCTTCGCCTTCGACAGCCGTCGCACTGTCGATACCTGCGCCCTGTCCCTGAAGTGGAGTTTCCAACTGCTCCTGGACCTTGGGGCGCATCGTACGTTCATCGGCCGCCACGGGCTGAACGACGATGACCTGGGGCATGAGCTGGGCATCGAAAAGTGGGTCGATGATGACCACTACAAGCCTGCCCTTGCCTTGGCGGCCTTGCGCAGGAGCGCGCGGGCGTTCACCGCCGAGCATCCACAGGTAGGTTACCCGGATAACCTGGCGGCCAACCTCGAAGCCCTGGGGGCGTTGCTGAGCTTTTCCGAAGCGGATCTTCAGGTACTCGGCTTCTGCGTGTTGCTGCACTGTGACCCGACCCTGAGCGATGCCACCGACCAGTTGGGCATGCTGGGGTTCAAGCAGGCAGTGAAAGTGCTGTCTGTGCTCCTCGGCTTGCCACTTGCGACCGTGGAAGCCTGCCTGGCACACAACAGCCCGCTGCTGCGCACCGGCCTGCTGGAAATCAGCACCAGCAACCGCGCCGCAATGGCGCTGAGCTCGATGTTGTCGGTGAGCAACCAGGAGCTGCCTGGCCGGTTGCGCTTCAACCAGGGTACCCCACTGGAACTGTTCGCCTACGCGTTTCGCTTGAGCCCGCCTGGCAGCTTGACGGCTGAGCACTACGGCCATGTCAGCCAGCAATTGCTGATCGCCGAGCGCTACCTGGGCAGCGTCCTGGCCAAACCGCGCCCAGGCGTGAACATCCTGCTGTACGGCCCTCCTGGTACCGGCAAGACCCAGCTGAGCAGGCTACTCGCCCACACCTTGGGCTGTGCGCTTTATGAAGTGGCCTGCACCGACAGCCACGGCGACCCGGTGTCGGCAAAACAGCGCCTGTGCTCGCTGCGCGCGGCCAACAGTGTGCTGCAAACGCAATCCGCCCTGCTGGTGCTGGATGAGATCGAAGACATCTTCCAGGCCGCCAGTGCAGACACCGGCAAGCGCTCGCAAAAGGGTTGGATCAACCGCATGCTGGAAGAAAACACGCTGCCGTGCTTCTGGCTCAGCAACAGCATCGAAGACATAGACGCTGCCCATATTCGTCGCTTCGACCTGGTGATCGAGGTGCCGAACCCGCCCTTGGCGCAGCGCCAGCAGATACTGCGCGAATGTGGCGCGGGCAAGCTGGGCGATACCTTGGTGGAACACCTCAGCGCACATGAGCAGGTCACTCCTGCCGTGCTGGACCGGGCGGTACGTGTGGGGCGTAGCGTGGCCCCGCGCGCCAGCAAGATGCTGGACAACACCATTCGTTGCGTCGTGAACGCCACCTTGAAAGCACAAGGCTTCGACAAGCTGCAAAGCAACGAGCAATCTCTGCCCGCGTTCTATTCCCCGGCCTGGATCAACACCGACCAGCCCCTTGACGGGCTGGTCGACGGGCTACGCGCCGACGCTGAGGCCCGGCTGTGCTTTTACGGCCCGCCAGGCACCGGCAAAACCGCGTTTGGCCACTGGTTGGCGCAACAACTGGGCAAACCGCTGATGGTCAAGCGTGTCTCGGACCTGGTATCGCCCTACGTGGGCACGACCGAGCAGAACCTGGCGCAAGCGTTCGATCGGGCCCAACAAGAACAGGCCGTTCTGCTGCTCGACGAAGTCGACAGCTTCCTGCAGGACCGGCGCAAGGCACGTCAGAGCTGGGAGGTCACGGCGGTCAACGAGATGCTCACGCAAATGGAGAGCTACCGAGGGCTGTTCATCGCCTCGACCAACCTGATGAGCGATCTGGATGAAGCCTCGTTGCGCCGTTTCGACCTCAAGGTGCATTTCGGCTACCTGAAAAGCGCCCAGATCCAGGCGCTGTTCAGCGCACACCTCAAGGCGCTGGCGCTGAAGGATCCACAGCATGCCGCCGCCGCTCGCCTGCGCGGCGAAGCCTGCCTGACCCCCGGTGACTTCGCTGCGGTTGCCCGACGCGGCCGATTCAAACCCTTTGCCAACGCCAATGAACTGGCCACGGCGTTGATTGCCGAATGCCGCTTGAAAGCCACGGCGCAGCAACGCCCCATCGGCTTTACGCAGTGGACGAATTAAAGGTTGCAGGTTTGGCGCCGATAGGCAGACTAGCCGCCATTGCTGGCCATAAGCCAGCCCTACCACCACAAGGAAGACACTCTTGCCTTCAGCCAAGACCCATACCGCGCTGAGCCGCCAATGGGAGCTGCTGCGCCAGCTGCCAAAACGTGCCCCCGGCAGCACGGTGACGGAACTGCTGGCCCGCCTGACCGATGCGGGCTACGTCATCAGCAGGCGCAGCATCGAGCGCGATCTGCATGACCTGTCCCTGGTGTTCCCGTTGCAGCGCAACGAAGGGGGTACGCCGTCCGGCTGGTACTGGAAGCCAGGGGTAAGTGTCGAGCTGCAAGGTATCACCTTGACTGAAGCCGTCAGCCTGGCGCTGGTCGAGGATGCCGTTCGCCCGTTGTTGCCAGGGAGCATGTTGAGTGTGCTGGAACCACGCTTCGAGCACGCACGGCAAAAGCTCAAGGGGTTGGGCGACGGCAACCCGGCCGCCCGCTGGCCAGACAAAGTGGCCAGCGTGCGGCCGGATTTCAACATGCAAGCGCCGCAGGTTCAGGCAGAAACGCTGGAAGCCCTGCAACAGGCCTTGATCAGCGAGCAGCAGATCCGTTGCCAGTATTATTCGGCGCACAATGACAAGCAAAGCGACCTCACACTCAACCCGCTGGCGATCGTTCAGCGCGGGTTGATCACCTACCTCATTGCCACTGCTGCCCCCTACACCGATGTCCGCCAATTCGCGGTGCACCGTTTCCGCGAGGTGACCCTGCTCGACTCGCCCTGCCAGGGGCTGGAGTCGTTCGAACTGCACAGTTACCTTGCCACGGATGCCTTGCAGTTCGGCAATCCGGAGAAGATCTGCCTGGAAGCTTGGGTGAGCGAGCGCCAGGCACGCCTGATTCGTGAAACCCCACTGAGCACGGACATGACGCTCGAACCCTGGGAGCAAGGCTTCCGCCTTGAGGCAACGGTCAACAACACCTGGCAATTGCACTGGTGGCTGCTGTCGCTAGGTGACGCTGTGGTGGTACAGGCACCCGCGCAATTACGCCAACAGATCGGCGATACGCTACGCCGCGCCGCTGCCGCGTACGCACCTGAGCAATGCTTGGCCTGAGCGCATGGTGCGCCATTGACAACTTCAAGGAATAGAGCATGACCCCCAGGAAACTTGGCCTCACCCTGTCTGGCGGCGGTGGTAAAGGCGCCTATCAGATTGGCGTTTGGCAGGCCTTGCGCGATTTGGGCCTGGACAGTCAGTTGAGCGCCATCTCCGGCACCTCGGTAGGGGGGCTCAACGGCGCCATGTTTGCCCAGGACAAATTCGAGCAGGCCAAAGCGATGTGGCTGAACATCGAAAGCCGCAACATGCTCTCGATACAGGACTTGCCGGGCCTCACTTCCCGCCTGGCACTGCTTACCGCCAGCGGTGTGATCTCACCGCTACTTAGCCACTTCCTGAGCACCAAGGGCCTGTTCAAGCAAGATGGCCTGAAAAGCATGATTGCCGAAGGCCTGGACGCCGGGGCGCTGGCCTGCTCCGCGCTGCCGCTGACCGTGGCACTGCACAATTGCACTGCCAACCGGGTCGACTACCTTCCGGTACGCGACAACCAGACTGCAGCGCAAATGCTGCTCGGTACTGCCGCCCTGCCCCTGATCTTCGATGAGGTCGCCATAGGTGACAGCATCTACACCGATGGCGGATTCTACTGGGGGCTGCCACACAAGCACGTCGATAACACGCCGCTTCGACCACTGATCGAAGCGGGCTGCGACACCATCGTGGTGGTGTACCTGTCACCCGATGACCTGAGCATCGACCCACGCCACTATCCTGGCGTGCGCATTTTGCCGGTGATTCCCGCCAACGGCCTGGGCGGTATCAGCGCTACCCTCGACTTCTCCAATGACGGCGCGGCAAGGCGCATGGAACAGGGCTATGCCGACGGCTTGCAAATCTTCCGTCACATGCAGTTGTTCCTTGACAACGAAGCCCAGTACGAAGCCCTGTGGGAGCGCGCCCGCCTGGCCGCCGAGCAGGAACGCAAAATCAACGACACGCTTTACCAGGCGCAGCGCAAACACAGCCAGACCGTGGGCGATGTTCAGGCTTTCGATCAGCAAGTGCGCAAAGACGACCTCAAGCAGAAACTCGACATCGCCGCCGACGACACCCCTCACGCACTCGAACAGCTGGCATTGGACAACGCTACGCTGCTAGCAGACATCGAACGCCGCCAACTGGAAACGGCCGTCGACGATTTCCTGGCACAGAACCGCAATAATCGCCGGGCGGTCGAGACTACGGTGCTGGACGCCCTTACCACCCTTTCGCCTGTCGGTGCACGGGCCACCCACCTGCGCGAACAGGGCTTGCTGTCGCGCTTCATGGGCGCTATCACCGGCAAGAACCAGCAGTTGGCGGCGCAGAACGATCGCGACTTGGCCCAGGCACAATTCGCCGCTTTGCGCCTGGTAGCGGCAGTGCAGGAAAAGGGCGCAATAACCCTGGAATTCGCCTGCACCTTGCAGAACCGCCTGAACGGCGCCTTCACCGAGGTACAGCGACTGGGCGAGCGTCAAAATCAGGATCTGCGCCGCGTTTACCGCTCGCTGGCCGGTGTCTACTGCAAACTCCGCGACCGCCTGAGCGCTCATGAAGACCGCCTTGATGCGCTGGAGCGCAGCAGCCGCCTGCATGACTGGCTACTGCACCCCAACAGGCGCCAGGTCGACGGCAAGGCACTCTGCGAGCTGCCCGTCGCGCTGCGCCTGAGCTGCCTGGCAAACGATTTTTTCTGCCTCACCGACGGCCAGTGGAGCGTCCGCGAGCTGAACAGCCTCAAGGAAATGTGCCTGCAGGTCGATGCTCGCAGCGTACAGGTCGGTGAATTCTGCAGCCAACTGGCCGAGCAGCCAGCCAACCTGCAGGCACTCACCCGGCAATTGGCCGCTTTGCCCCAGGCGGAACAGGTGAACCCGACAGCCCTCTGGCTGCTCGACCTGCGCGCGGGTACGGCGCCAACGGATGATGTCGATGTACGTGCTCACTGGGGGTACGACGCCGCCACGCAGCTTCCTGCCTGGGACTTCCTTGCCGAGCTGCTCTACCACCTGAAGGCCGCCGGGTTTACAAGGGTGCGCAGCAGTGACCTGAGCCAGTACAAGGACCACTGGCTGGGGCAGCTGCAGGAGCTGGACGCACTGCTGGACGAAAATATTCTGCCCAGGCGTTTTGCAGGCGAGATCGATACGTTGCGCCAACACATCAGCGCCTTCCATCTCAAGGTCCCGCTGATTGGCAAGTTCAGTGTAGGCAAGTCGACCCTGCTCAACTGTTGGCTGGGCGAAGAGATTCAGCCGCACGACCTTGGCGCCTGCACCAGCCTGGCCACCGAATTCCACTACGCCGAACCCGGCGAGGAAAAGCTGCTGATACATTGGCTGGACGATAGCCAGACCGGTCGCGTTCGCTGTGAGGAAAAACCGCTGAGTGCCTACCCGTCACTGCTCAGCGACTCACGCAGTGCCACTCACCCGCCGCTGTTCGTGGAACTGCACCTGAGCAACGCCGCCCTCGCCCGCCACCCGGACGTGGTGCTGGTCGACACGCCCGGGTTGGGCTCCAGTAACGGCCAGCATGAGCGGGCGCTCGAGCAGTACATCGGTGAGGCGGTGTCGTGCATCCTCTGTGTCAACCGTCTCAGCCAGGTGGGTATCGACGAGCTGGCCTTCATCGATCGGCAACGCTCCCTCGGGCAGACGTTTTCCCTGCTGGTCTGCCAGGAGGCGTTGAACAGCCGCCAACAGCGCGAAGCGCTGCGCCAGTCGCTCGCCCAGCAGGCCGGCCTGGACCAGCCGGCGCGTGGTTGCTCTGCGCGCGAGGGCGACTTGAGCGGTTTCGAGGACTTGCTCGCCAGCCTCGAAGCGCAGAAGGCAACGTTGTTCCGCGATCGCTTCGCGGCGCAGATCGAGAGGCTGCTGCATCAGGCCGAACGCCTTGTTCGCCAGCAACTGGCGATGGACACCGGCGCTGAGCAGTTGCTCCAACAACAGAAGAACCTCGACAAGGGCATGGCCCGTCTTGAGGAAAACCACGCGCAAGAACAGGACAGCCTGTTGCGCGATTGCCGCGGGCCGATCAGCCAGCAAGTGCTGGCGACCGTCAATAGCTATCTGCGCAGCCGTCGCCAGGCCTACAAGCAGATTCTGCTGGCTGGCCAAGGCATCGGGCCGTTGCTCAGCGCCGATGCCCGTAATGCTTGCCAGTTGGCCATTGAACAAACCCTGACTCCGCGCCTGAAAGAGGCCTGCCAGCGCCTGGGTAAGCATATCGAGTTCGGCGCCTTCGAAGGGCCGCAACTGTCCGCTGATGGCCCAACCGGGCAGGCGCCCGGAGATGGCCTTGGGGCCTCCGCAGCCGGCGCTGCAGCGGGCGCGGCGATCGGCTCCATGGTGCCATTGGTCGGCACCCTGGTCGGTGGGGTGGTTGGCGGCCTGCTCGGCCTGCTCGCATCGCGCAGCAACAAGGAGAGCGAAGCCGAAAGCAAAGCCAATAATGCAATCGAAGCCGTCATTGGCCAGCTGCAAGGAGTGATCCCTGACACACTTGACCAGCATGCCCGGCAGTTCGTCGACGCCATGCGCGACCGCTTGGCCATGCAGTTGGCCGCACAACGGGAAAACCTGGCGCGTATCGAACAACAGCTTTGCGCAGACCGCGAGCGCAAACAGCAGGCCCGACACAAGGCCGAGCAAGCGCTCGACCGCGTCGCACGTCTACTCGAGCAACGCAGCCAGCCACATGTCCAGCCAGAGGAGATCAGCGCTGATGTTGCTTGATTTCAACTTCCCCGACGATGAGTTGGAGGCTGCCCAATCGGCCGCCACCAACCCCTACCTGAGCGATGCCGCCAAAGGCATGCAACTGATTGCCAGCCTTGTCGCTCAGGCACACCCCGGCCTCGACCAGGGGCGAACCGCACTGCCGGCAGCGTTGCATCGGCTTATCCATGAGCGTTTTATCGAGCTGGCAGCCAAGGGCAGTTACCCTGGCGAAGCCATGGCCTTGCGCGAGCTGCAGGCACTCGAAGCGTCACTCCAGGATCTGTGCCTGTTTCCCGATCTGGCCAACAAGACCGTGATCGGCGTCGGCGGCGGTTTCAGTGCTGGCAAGTCGCGCCTGCTGAACACGCTACTCGGCATCGACCTGCTGCCTGAGGCTCTGGAGCCGACCACGGCGATTCCCAGTTTCATCAGCCATGGCGAAGACGGGATCATTGCGCTCAATACCTTCAACCAGCAGATTCGCCTGGACCACGAAGGGCTGCAGGCCATCTCCCACGCATTCAGCAGCCACTACCGCGAAAGCCTCGACGAGGCGTTCGGGTTTGCTCATGTGCTCAAGCTGTTGATGCTCCACTGCTCGCGCTTTCCCTGGAACAACCTGGCCTTCCTGGATACACCGGGCTACAGCAAAGCCGATGGCCAGGGTAACGCGCAAACCGATGAAAGCATCGCCCTCAAGCAGCTAAGCGAAGCCGATCATGTGCTGTGGCTGCTCACCGCCAAGAATGGTTCGATCCGCCAGGACGACCTGGCGTTCTTGCGCAGCCTCGATCATGCCAAGCCGATCTTTTTCGTCATCACCCAGGCAGACCTGGTCAGCAGCTCGTCTATCGACACGATTCTGCAAAGTACCGCACAAGCGATCGAGGCGTCCGGCATCGCCTGTGCCGGCCTGATGGCCTGGGCCGCGCCGTTGGGCGTCGAACACGGTACGCGAGTGGCGGGCGACGATGTGCGCGCGTGGCTTCGACAACTGGACGACGAGCCCAAGTACACCCAGCACCGACGCACCTGCGAACGTGTGCTCGATGGCTACATTCGCCACAACCAGGACAACCTGGCCAACAGCCGCAGAACACTGACGCTGTTCAACAACCTGCTGCCCTTGCAGGGCAGCCTGCCGCAGGCCGAACGGGCAACGTTGCAGGTCCTGCTGCAGGAACAGCGCACCCAGCAGAAAGTCTTTGCCGAGCTTGTCGATGCCTTCACCGCCTTGAAGGGCGAAATGCTCGAAACCATCGCGCAGATCATCGGCGACCTGGCGATCGATGCGCTGAGCACCGATGAGCTGTATAGCAAGGGCCTGCATCTGCACGAAGAAGGTGAGTACGACGCAGCCGCCGAGTGCTTCCTGCTGGCTGCTGAACAGGGAAATGGCACGGCACAGTTGCGCCTGGGCACCTATTACGAGCTAGGGCTGGGCGTATGTACCAACGAACGCCTCGCGGCAGCGTGGTACCGCAAGGCCAGCGACCAGGGTCATGTCGAGGCGCATTTCTACCTGGGTGTCTGCTATGAAAACGGTGTAGGTGTGAAACAGGACCCGGAGCTCGCCGTCGCCTGCTACCTCATGGCCGCCGAGCAAGGGCACGCCGAGGCCCAGTACAACCTGGGGCTCTGCCATGTGCTTGGTGAGGGGGTCGCGCAAGACGAGCAGCAAGCATTGCGCTGGTTCGAAAAGGCGACCGCGCAAGGTCACCTTGAAGCACGCTTCTACGTTATCCGCCAAGCAGCCCGACGGGGTAGCCCGGCCGCCCGGTACGCCCTGGGGGTGCTGTATGAAAAAGGGCTTGGTGTAGCTCAGAACCTGGACAAAGCCATAAAGGCATACCGAAAAGCTGCCGAAGCCGGTGAAGCAGATGCCCAGTTCGAACTTGGCCGCCGTTATTTGAGCGGTGATGGGCTGAGAAAAAACTCCGTGCACGGTACCAGTTGGCTTGCCAAGGCGGCAGCACAAAAGCATGCCGAGGCGGCCACGCTACTCCAGGAGCATCACGCCAAAAGTAACCCTTTCCTGAGTACCGGGGCGTGGGACTTTCTGTTCAAGAGTAATACGAAATGACCTCAAATCGCTTCTCGCCAGCTTCGCTGGCCCCGCATGCCGCAGTCATCGACGCCGAGCAATTCAGCAGTTTGAAAGAGCTGCTCGACGGGCTCGAAGTAAACCTCGTTGCAAACCGCGAGCAAGGTCGCGCCCTGCGTATCGCCGTGGTCGGCCAGATGAAAGCCGGTAAATCGTCGTTCCTCAACGCTGCCTTCTTCGGCCGCGATCTGCTACCCAAGGCCGACACGCCGATGACCGCCGCGTTGACCAAGATCGTGTACGCGCCCCAGGCCAAGGCTGAAGTCATGTTCTACAGCCCCAGCGACTGGGCCGACATCGAGCAACGTGCCAACCAGTATCCGAGCGCCTATGCCGAAGCAGAACGCAAGCTGAAAGAGGCATCGAAGTCAGACAGCCCTTTCGCAAAGGCGTTGCAGGCACCACGGGTCTACACCGCACAGGAAATCGATCGCCAGGTCCCCGAAGCTATCCGCTCCTCACGCGAGCTAGTGGAAATGGCCCGCAGGCAGGGCCTCGATGTGCAGCAGTACCTGGGTAAAACCGAGGTACTGGAAGTCGCTGGCGGTGCGCAAGACCTGGCATTCGCGCTGCAAGCCTATGTCGGCAGCGGCGGGCGCTTCACCGCCATCACCAAGATGTCTGTGCTGCATGTCGACGACCAACGCCTGCAGGGTCTGGAGGTCATCGATACGCCTGGTTTCAACGACCCGGTGGTTTCCCGCGGCCAGATCACCCGCCGCTTCCTGGGCCAGTGCGATGTGATCTTCCTGCTCTCGGCAGTCAGCCAGTTCCTCACGTCCTCCGACATGTCCGTGCTGCGCGAACAGTTGCCCGAAGCGGGTATCGACAGCAAGGCAGTGTTTCTGGTGGGCTCGCAGCGCGATCTTGCCCTGCGCCAGGACCGCAGTATCGGCGTGGCGGCCAGCAAGCTGGCCGAGCGCTTTGCGCCTGAACAACGCGCGGCGGCTCGCACGGCGGCCATGTTGCAGCTGCTGGACAAGAAAATGACCGAGCAGGCCAGCCTGACGCTGGATGCGCAGATCAACCAGTCAGACCAGGACAACAAGACCCGGCACATCCTGGGTGCTGTCAGAAAAGCCGCACCTCGCTTCATTTCCAGCTGGGCTTGGCTGGTGGCCGAGCATTTCGACACGCTGTCCGAAGAAGACCAGGAGCAACTCGACCAGTTGTGCAGCGCAACCGGTTTTGCCTTCGAGCCGGACAGCCTGCGCCAATTGTCCAACATCCCCGCCCTGCGCGAGGAGATCCTCGCCCAGCACCAACGCAAGCATCAGCTACTTGCCGACAAGGAGCATGAGCTCATCGAGGGTGTGCGCAACGGTACCCGAGAACGCCTGCAACAGATCGCGATCACCCTGCAGGCGCGCAGCGACCAAGTGCGCAACGGTGACCTGGGCGCGCTGGCACTCACCGAGCAGGACATGCTCAGTCGTCTGCAAAGCGGCAAAGCACGGCTCGAAGCCGTGTTCGATGAACAGTTGGTCAAGGCCAGCCAACAGTTCGCCTTGCTCAGTACCGATATGCGAGAACAAGCGCAGAAATATTCGCGCATCCAGGTGGTGAGAGAGACGACCACCGAAAGCTACCAAGTCGATACTTCGTGGTTCGGTGGCTTGTTCGGCCACGATTGGGAAACCCGCTACCGCGATGTGGTGACCGTCTACGCCAGCGCCCAGGACGCCATCGAACAGGTAGAGATTTTTGCCTTGCAGACCACCAAGGCCCTGCAGAAGGCAATCATCGACTGCGTCGATCTCGATGAGCTGCGTCGTAACGTCGGGGTTGCGGCCATGGCGTTGTTCGACACTGGCAGTGCCGACTTCGATGCCGAGCTGATGCTTGCCGAAGTCAACAAAAGCCTGCGCCGCATCACCATTCCCAACGTCAACTTCGGCAACAAGGACTACGGCAGCAAGATCATCAAGTCGTTTGGCAGCGATCGCGTCTCGGAAAGCCAAATCAACGGCCTCAAGGACGCCCAGCGCGAGGCTGTGAGCGCGATCATTCGCGACCTCGAAAACGAAGTGCAGGCCAAGGTAGACGCCATCGAACGCAGCCTGGAAAGCACCAGCCAGACCTTTGTCGGCAACATGAGCCGCGATATCCAGCAAAGCCTGGCCCACTTGCGCAAGGATATCGCCAACAAGGAACAGACTATCGAGCAGCTCAGCGCAGCCCATCTGGCGGTAACCCAGGCATTGGCCTCGCTGTGATCTTGATGTGCGCAGCGGCCCACACCGCTGCGCATGCCTTGCAAAAGCCCGGGGCCGGGTCGGTCGTCCGGTACAAGAAGAGATTCAAATGTCCCTCGATTTCAGCTTCTCCCTCGAAGAACTGAAGGCCGCCGAAGCCGCAGCGACCAATCCTTACCTGGCAGATTCAGCGTTGGGCCTGCAACTGATCGCCCGACTCATCGCTCAACCCCATCACAAGCACCCCAGCCAACAGCTGCAGCAGTTAGACCAGCTGCATCAATTGATTCACCAGCGCTTCGTCGACCTCGTGGCGCGTGACGCCTATCCGGCTCAAGCACAAGCCTATCGCGAGCTGATAGCACTGGAGCAGTCACTGGAAGACCTGGTTGCGTTCCCCGACCTGGCCAACAAGACGGTCATCGGCATCGGTGGTAGCTTCAGTGCTGGCAAGTCGCGCTTTCTCAACAGCCTGCTCTGCGTGGACCTGTTACCGGAGTCGCTCGAACCCACCACTGCAATACCCAGCTACATCGTGCGGGGTGAGCGCGAGAAAATCACTGCGCTGAACGCCTTTACCCAGGAAGTGGCACTCGACCGCCGCGCGTTGCAGGCAATCACCCATGCGTTTCAGCAGCGCTACCAGAAAACCGCCGACATCGCAGTCGGTTTCGCCCACATCCTGCGCCTGCTGATGATCCAGCTGCCTGGTCTGTGGCAACGGCTGGCCTTCCTGGATACCCCCGGCTACAGCAAGGCCGACGGCCACAACGACGTGAACAGCGATGCACAGGTCGCCCGTCGCCAGCTGGCCGAGGCCGATCATGTGGTCTGGCTGCTCAGCGCCAAGAATGGCTCGATTCGCCACAATGACATCGAGTTTCTGTGCAGCCTCAAGCATTCAAAGCCAATCTTCTTCGTCGTGACCCAGGCGGACCTGGTGCCGCGGCTCCGCATCCAGGCAATCCTCAACAGCACAGCGCAAGCACTCGACCGCGCAGGCATCGCCCGCGCCGGCCTGATGGCCTGGGCTGCGCCGCTGGGCAAGCTCAATGGCCAGCTCATCGCTGGGGATGACGCACGCGCATGGCTCGATACGCTGGACAGGCAACCCAAGCGTACCCAGAAGCGATTGGCGTGCGCGCGGGTACTGGATGCGATCATTGCCCACAACAGTGCTGCAGCGGCCACTAACCGGGAGTTGCTGGCGGCCATGAACGAGCTTGTGCCGGTCGCGCAGGGGTTGCCTGAACAGCGGCGTAACGCTCTCAAACAGCAGATTGCACGTTTGCGCAATGAGCAGCATCTGCTCCAGGACAGCGCAGAAGCCGTCAGCACACTCAAACAGCAAATGCTTCAGACCATTACACGCATCATTGGCGGTGTCGCCGATGACGAAGAGGTGTAGCCCGGCCACCGAGTAGAGCCATGGCCGCAATGAATGATAGCCTATAGCCACAACTTACCTGATGGGCCCTGCCCTGCGAATACGGCCTCCCAGCCAGCATTGCCCCAAGCCAAGGAAGCAAACGCAATGGACTACCAGTCGCTCAAGACTCGTCAGCGCAATGAACGCGACGCCCATCACCCCAACCTGGCGATTCGCATACACCGGGCCCTGAGCTGGCTGCAGCGCGCCGAGCAGGCCGACGACGTCGATGGCCGCTTCGTTTTCCTGTGGATCGCCTTCAACGCCGCCTATGCCACGGATATCGACGAGCAGTATCGGTTGTCCGAGCAAGAGGCATTCAAGGCCTTCCTGCACAAGCTCTGCGTGCTGGACAGTGAGCATGTCATCGAGAAGCTGGTGTGGTCGGAATTTTCTGGCAGCATCCGCGCCTTGCTGGACAACCCTTATGTGTTCCAGAGCTTCTGGGAATTCCAGAACGGCAAGATCAGCGAAGCCGAGTGGGAGGAACGCTTGCGCAACGGCAAGCGCGCCGCCCACCAGGCACTGGCGGAGCGTGATACGGCCAAGGTTCTGGGGGTGCTGTTCAACCGCATCTACACCCTGCGCAATCAACTGATGCACGGTGGTGCGACCTGGAACGGCAGCGTCAATCGCACACAGCTGCGCGACTGCACCAAGCTGCTGGGCAAATTGGTGCCAGTGATCATCCTGCTGATGCTCGACAACCCCGACACGCTCTGGGGCGACGCCTGCTACCCGGTGGTCAACGGCTGAGCCCCTGACCACCAGCCCGGACGCCCAGCCAACCAAGCCGTCACGCCAATCACCTGCCGGCCAGCGAGCGGGCTGCGACACAAGTTGTCGCCCCCGGTTCACAGAATGGAACAAACCTGTCCACCGGCCAACGTTACTACCGCCCACGTGGTGCGCTGGCTACAAGGAGCGTCAAAGTGCCTGAAATGCTCATCACGTTTGGAATGCAACTCGACGGTCAGCGGGCCACACAGCCTGGCAATCGGCTAGGCGCCCTGACGGTCGGGCCACAGGGGCTGCTGGACATCCTCGAAGGCCAGCTGGGCCTGCTGGCCCTGCGCCCTTGTGCGGCACAGCGCGCAGCAGCGTACCGTGCTTGCCTGGCACAGTGCGATAACGGGCAACGCTTCTATCACGCCAGCTTCAGCGCCGACCAACTGGGCGTGGCCGCCACCTTGCTGGCATGGCGCGACGACTTGTACCTCCACGGCTGGGACGGGCGCCCATGTGCCGTTGCCAGCCAACGGATCAACGACCTCGCCGAGGTCGAAGCCGATGCTCGCGAGGTCGTGCCAGCGTCCACAGGGCAACGCCTGCAGCGGGTGGCCGAAGCGTTGGCAACGCGCCGTACCGGCATTACCAACCTGTACCTCAGCGATGCATGGGAGGTGTACCCGCTGGCCTGGCAACGGGTGCTGCAACGGCTGCCACGCGCGCAGCTACCCTCCCCTTCAGGTGACGCACCCGGCTTTCTCGGGCAGTTGCAGGCGGCGTTGCGCAGCAGTGTGGCAGGCACGCCCGTAGGCCCCGTGCCTTGGCAGGATGACGGTAGCGTCCGGCTGGTCCAAGCACAGACCCGCACGCTGGCCGCTACCTGGCTCAGCCGCACATTGCCCCAGGGCCCGCAGACGCTGCTGGTGGCCACGGCCGACGGTAGCTGCCTGGACAGCCACCTGGCAGGTGCGAACCAGGCCCGGCATGGCCTCACCGGCAGCAGCCTGCTGCGGCCCGCCTTGCAGGTGTTGCCCCTGGCCATGGAACTGCTCTGGGCACCGCTCAATTACCCGGCACTGCTGCAGTTCCTGAGCCATCCGATCAGCCCTGTACGGTTGTTTGCCCGCCGCCAGCTGGCAAGCAAGATATCCAGCATGCCCGGCATAGTCGGGGCCGAATGGGACCGTATGCTAGAGCGCATCAGCGCATATTACGGCCCTGACGCGCAGAGTGTTCGCACGTCCATCGAACATTGGCTGCAAGCCCCCACCTTCGCCCCAGACAAGGGCGCTGCCTTGAGCGAAGTGCAAGTGCGCGTTCAGCGCTTGCAAGCGTTCTTCCAAGCACGCTTGGGGCACCAGGACCCCGCGCAGCGCCATGCAGCCCAGGCCGGCCATGGCCAATGCGAGGCGACGCTGCAGGCACTGGCCGCCCTTGAATGGCAAGGCGTCGAATACCTGCGCCCGCGGCAGTTGCAACAGGTTATCGAGCAGGCGACTGCAACGGGTTCGGACAACCCGCTGCTGAAGGCACAGGCCGGTGCCTATCTGACGGTTTCACGCCCAGGTGCAGCCATTGAACCGGTGGACACCGTGACCTGGTGGAACCTGGCCATGCCGGCGCTGCCGACACGCTCCCCGTGGTCCAACGCTGAACGCCGCCAATGGGCGGGCCTGGGTGTTGCCTTGCCCGACGGCGCCGCGCAACTGGCCCAGGCAGCCCAGGACTGGCTACGTCCGGTTCTGGCGGCACGGCGGCAACTGACACTGGTGCTGGCACCGCCCCAGGAAGAAGCCCACCCGCTCTGGCAACTGATCGAAACCGTCGTCAACCAGCCACAGGTGCAAGCATTGGAGGACCTCATGCGCGTGCCTGGCCCGCTCTGCCAGGCGCAAGCCCTGCACGCGCTGCCGCCACGCAAGCGCTGGTGGAAATTGCCTGCTGGCACCCCACTGGCCGCCCCCGAAAAAGCCTCGTACACAAGCCTGAACCTGCTGCTGTTCAACCCTTACCACTGGCTGCTGCAGTACGGTGCCAAGATCCAGTCCGGCAACAGCCCAAGCTTGAGCGACAGCTATCGGTTGAATGGCGCGCTCGCTCACCGCCTGGCCGAGCGCTTGTTCAACGCGCCGGACGCGCTGACAATGTCCGCTGACGCGTTCGATGCCTGGTTCACCACGCACTTCAAGCAGGTGGTGCTTGAGGAAGGGGCCGTTCTGCTGATGGGCGGCCGTGGCACCGATCTGGCGACGCTGCGCCACCGTGTGCATCGCGCAATGATTCAACTGCGCAGTCACTTCGCCAAGGCCAAGGTCGTGGCTGTCACGACCGAGCAACCACTGGCCGGAACCTTCGAGGGTGGTGCGTTGGCAGGCTCGGCAGACCTGGTGGTGACCACCACGGACGAGCAGCGTGCGGTAGTCGATATGAAGTGGGCCGGTGGCAAGAAGTACCCCGAACAACTTCAGGCCAACCGCCATCTGCAGTTGGCGATCTATGCCGAGCTGCTGCGGCAGCAGACGGGCTCGCTGCCATCCGTGGCGTATTTCATTCTGGAGCCTGCGCGCTTGCTGACACCGGACGACCGCGTGTTCCGCGATGCACAACAGGTGCCTGCCAACCCCCCAGGCAACACCCGCGAGCTATGGCAGGCCTTTGTCAAAGCCTGGAAATGGCGGCACGAGCAAATTGCCGATGGCCACTTCGAACTGGCGCTGCAAGGCATCGAGGAAGACGAGGCGTCCCAGCCTCCAGAGCAGGCGCTGGCGATGGAATACCTCAAGGAAGCCTACAACGACTACCTGACCTTGGCTGGATGGGAGCAATGAGCATGTCCGACAACCCGCGCATCACCTTCATCAGCGCAGGCGCTGGCAGCGGCAAGACCTACCGGCTTACCGAGCTTTTGTACCAGGAACTGACCAGCCAACAGGTGCAGCCTGAGGGCATCATCGCCACCACGTTCACCCGCAAAGCTGCTGCCGAGCTGCGCGAGCGCGTACGCAGCCACCTGCTCGACCAGGGCCAGGTCGGCCTGGCCAGCGCAATGGGGCAGGCACGCATCGGTACGGTAAACAGCCTGTGTGGCCAGTTGCTCGAACACTTCGCCTTTGAAGCCGGCATGCCACCGCAACAGCGCGTGCTGGAAGAAGACCAGGCGAAGGTGCTGCTCAACCAGGCCGTCGATAGCGTCCTTGACGGTGCGCGCATGGAGGTTTTCCTTGCCATCAGCCGACGCCTGGGCCTGGAGGTTACCCTGCAGCAGAGCGACTTGCCGAGTGACAGCTGGCAAGACGCACTACGCCGACTGCTGGATCAACTGCGCAGCAATGACATCGACCTTAAGCGCGCACGCGATTTCGCTGCGCAAAACGCCAAGGACTTGCTTACGCATTTCCCCAGCGCAACCAGCAGCGATCTGGACGGTGAACTGCTGCGCACCCTGCCAGAGGTGCTTGCGCTGCTGCAAGGCGCCAACAGCAAGGTCAAGCTAACAGCAACGTACATAACCTTGCTCAAGGACTTCCAGCGTGAACTGCAGCAAGGCAATGCCCGCTGGAGTGACTGGGCAAAGCTGGCGAAAACGGCACCGGAGGCCAAACTGACGCCGTTGGTGGCCGGCGTCACCGAAACGGTCCAGCGTTATGCCGAACATCCGCGCCTGCACGCCGACCTGAGGGAGTACCTGGCGCAGCTATTCGACCTCGCCATCGACGCCTTGCAACTGTACAGCCGCAACAAGATCGAACTGGGCGTGCTGGACTTCGCCGACCAGGAACATGCATTGCTGAAATTGCTGGACAACCCTGCAGTCATCGAGGTGCTGGAACAGGAACTGGACCTGGTGATGGTTGACGAATTCCAGGACACCAGCCCCATGCAGTTGGCGATTTTCCTCAAGCTTGCCCGCATCGCCAAGCGGGTTTACTGGGTGGGCGATATCAAACAGGCGATCTACGGTTTTCGTGGCAGCGACTGCGCATTGATGCAAGCCATCCTCGGCGCTTTGCCCGACATGGGTGGGGTCAAGGAGGTATTGCCCAAGTCCTGGCGCTCGCGCCCCGAGCTTGTCGAGTTGACCAACGAAGTGTTCACCCAGGCGTTCGGCAATAGCTTGTCCGCCGACGAGGTCCGGCTCACGCCGACTCGACAAGACCCGCTTGGCGGGCCCGCCTTTGCCAACTGGATACTCGAAGGCAGCAATGCCGAGCAGCAGACCAGCGCACTTGCCCAAGGGATCGGCCAACTGCTCGAAAGCCGCTACCAGGTGTTCGACAAGTCCACCCAACAGGTCCGTGACCTGCAGGCTGGCGATATCACCGTACTTTGCTACTCCCACAGCAATGTGGCCAAGGTGGCTGCGGCCTTGGCCGCCGCAGGCCTGCCCTGCTCCACGGCCCAGCCCGGGCTGCTGGCAACGCCAGAAGCGACACTGGCGCTAGCCTGCTTGCGCCGGTTGAATGACCCGACGGATACCCTGGCCACCGCCCAGATCGTCTCCATGACCGGCGCCGAAGCACCGGAAAGCTGGGTTGCAGAGCGCTTGCGCTATCTGGACGCCGGCCACCCCCAAAACCAATGGCGGGAACAGGCGGTCGATGCGCATGCAGCGCATCCGCTGGTCGCCGAACTGGCTCGGCTACGTGCCGACCTGCCTTTGCTGAACCCGGTCGAGGCGTTGCAGCGCTTGATCGCCGAATGCGACTTGGCCAGTTGCGTAACGGGCTGGTCGACCACGCCGGCACAGGCGCAGAAGCGCCTGGCCAATCTCGACGCGTTGCTCGAACTGGCGCAGCGCTACGAAGACCTCTGCCGCAATGGGCTGGGGGCGGCATCGATTTCCGGGCTGGTGCTCTGGCTGGGGCAAACCGCCGACGCGGGCAACGATGCGCTGGCCACCCCGGCCCTGGACGCGGTCCGGGTAATGACTCACCACGCCAGCAAGGGCCTGGAATGGCCCGTGGTCATCCTGATGGACCTGGCGCGGGACGTTGGCGAGCGCCTGTGGTCGGTTTCGGCGCGATCCGAAAGTGCCCTGGACCCGAAAGATCCGTTGCGCGACCGCTTTATCCGTTACTGGCCATGGCCACTGGGCAAGCAGAAAAACGTGCCGCTGGCGGAAACCATCGGCAAAACCCCGGTTGCCAAGGCGTGCCGCGATGAGGCTGTGGAGGAAGCCAAACGCCTGCTGTACGTGAGTATGACCCGCGCCCGCGATTTTCTGGTGATAGCGCGCTCGAACAAGAAAATGACCGGGCCGTGGCTGGACTGCGTTCAGGCGCCATGGCTGGCCACCGAAGCGGGTACCCAGGAGTTGCTGCTGAACAGTGGCAAGACCGTACGCACCGAGCATCGCACGCTGAGCGCCAACCCGGCACCCGCCCTTGCTGCAGCCGCCGCCAAGCATCTGCACTGGTTTGCCGCCCCCGGCAGCGTGGTACCCCGCTTGCCCCTCGGGGTGCAACCCTCGGCCACCCAGGCCAGCGCGCTGGCGGGTGCACAGGAAACCTGCCGAATCGGCAGCCGCATCACCTTGCAAGGCAACCCGGACATGAGCGCGCTAGGCACTGCGATCCATGCCAGCCTTGGCCTGTCGTTCAGCGACCCGGAACGCCCAGTGAGCCGGGATCAGGTCGACCGGCTCCTGCAGGGCCTGGCAGTACACGAACATGTCGAAGCCAGCCAGGTACTTGCCCAGGTGACGGCCTTGCATGCCTGGATTGCGAGTCGTTGGCCACAAGCCGAGGCCATGGCCGAGTACCCGGTACAACAGGTGCTGGAGACCGGTCAGGTGCTGGATGGCCGTATGGACCTGCTGTTGGCCACCCAGGAGGGTTGGGTACTGATCGACCACAAATCCAACCCGGCACCGGAAGCACAATGGCAACGGCTGGCGGCAGCGCATACTGGGCAGTTGCAGGCCTACGCCAAAGCGGTGGAGGCAGCTTCAGGCAAGCCGGTGACAGAGGCCTGGCTGTACTTGCCCGTGGCTGCCGGTGCCGTTCGCGTGTTCTGAATACCGGCCACTTGCAAGGTTTTTGCAGATAGACTCAGGCGGCCTGGCTGAGCAGGCCGCCCTTTTACCAAGGAACCCCTATGACGTTGTACGAATCGCTTGCCCTGGAAACCCGTAATGGCGCTCTGGGAGATACTTTCGAGCTTCAGGAGCTCACCTCCGAGCACCGCCGGGTCATGTGCCCGGATGGGCCAGAGCTGGTCGAAAAGTATCGGATCGGTTTCGAATTCTTCATGAAGACAGCCATCGGCACCACCATCGCCAACTATGCCCGTGACGCGCACAGCGGCGCAGGCGGCTACAACGTCAACAAGGGCGCCGCCGCCAAATTCCTGCGCGTGGCGCCCAGTACCTACAAGTTGCTGGCCAACGATCAATAGCCGTAGCTGCAAGCTCGCGCCGCTACTTGGGCGAACTACCCCAGCAACTGGCTCAACACTGCGCGCAGTTTCCCCGGCTTTACCGGTTTGTTCAGCAGTGGCGCGCCGAGCTTGTGCAAGGCCTGCCGGCATTGATCGCTGCGATCGGCGGTGATGATCACCGCCGGTATCGGCGCGGCGAAGTGTTCACGCAAATGCCTGACCACCTCGCAACCCACCACGCCGTGGTCCAGGTGGTAGTCGGCCAGGATCAGTTCCGGGGCCCGTTCCTGCAAGGCCAGCAAGGCACCTTCCTGGTCGGTTGCGGTCACCACTTCACAGCCCCACTGCCCTAGCAACGCGCCCATGCTCTGAAGGATGCTCACTTCGTTGTCCAGCACCAGCAGGCGGCGGCCGGGCAGCGGGTTGCCGACGCTTGGCAGCGGCACGGCCTGATGAACGGCCAGCGGCACCTCTTTGCCCAGCGGGACCTCGATGCTGAACAGCGAACCACGCCCCGGCCACGAGCGCACTTCGATCCGGTAACCGAGGATCTTGGCGATCCTTTCAACGATGGCCAGCCCCAACCCCACGCCTTTGCGATCGGCGGCGCGGCCAACGTCCAGTTGGTTGAATTCGAGAAAAATGGCCTGCAGCCGATCCTGTGCGATGCCCCGCCCGGTATCCCACACCTCCAGCCGCAAATGGCCGCCGCGGCGCCTTGCCCCGAGCAGGATTCGCCCCTCGTCCGTGTAACGGCAAGCGTTACTGAGGAAATTGCGCAGGATGCGCGTCAGCAACCGCAGGTCGGTGCTGATGGCGTAGTCGGCTATGCGTGCATGCAGCTTCAGGCCTGCCGCATCGGCGACCGAGCTGAACTCCGAGACCAGCGGCGCGAACAGCTCGTCGAGCCGGTACACAGCCACGTCCGGCTTGACCGCGGCCTGGTCGAGCCGAGAAATGTCCAGCAGGTCGGTCAGCAGGTCTTCGGCGCCCTCCAGGGCCTGGTGGGTACGCTCCACCAGCACATGCTCGGCCTCTGGCAAGGGCCGCTCGCGCAAGGTGGCGATCAGCAGGCGCGCGGCGTTCAGCGGTTGCAGCAGGTCATGGCTGGCGGCGGCGAGGTATTTGTCCTTGCTGCGGTTGGCAGCCTCTGCGGCATCACGCGCCTCCAGCAGTTCATCGGTGCGCGCCGCAACCCGTTGCTCCAGTTCGTCATTGAGCTGTTGCAGGCGCTGCTGAGCCAGCTTGCGCTCGGTGATGTCGGCGACGAACCCCTCCACCAACCCTTCCTGGCCGGGCTTGAGCAGCAGGTTCATCAGTACATCGAGATGGCTGCCATCCTTGCGCCGCAAACGGGTTTCGTAGCCGTGCAGGCTGCGCTCGCGGGCGAGGATCGCGGTTATCGCCTGCAACTCCTCGGCACCGCCGTCAAACAGGTTGGCGGCCAGGTCCGTCAGGGAAAACAGCACCGCCTGTGGGTCGTCGTAGCCGAGCATGCGCGCCAGCGCCGGGTTGGCGGCACGCATGCCGTCTTGCAGGCTGGCCTGGAAAATCCCGTGCACGGCGTTTTCGAACAGCCACTTGTAGCGGTTGCGCTCAGCCTCCAGCTCGTCCAGGCGGGCGGAAAGCTCCGGGTAGTGGCTTTTGCGTGCTGAGTGGTCGCCCAGCCCCAGCAGCCCCGCCAGCGCCCGCTGCTGCTCGTCAGAGGGCCTCGCCATAGACCACCTCGACATCACGCTGGCTCGACGCGCGGGGGTTGGTGAGGATGCACGGGTCGTCCATCGCATGCTGCGACAGGAATGGGATGTCCGCGGTGCGTACCCCGTGCAGCCCGAGGGTTTCATGGAAGCCGATGGCGTGCTTCAGGGCAATCAGGTGCTCCACCAGGCGCCCGCAGATCTGCCGGTGGTTGAGGCCACGGCAGTCGATGCCGAAGACCTCGGCAATCACCTTGAAGCGCTCCGGCGCCGAACTGTAGTTGAACGCCACCACGTGCTCCACCAGCACCGCGTTGCACAAGCCATGGGGCAGGTCGAGGAACCCGCCCAGGCTGTGCGACATGGCGTGCACTGCACCCAGAATCGCATTGGAGAACGCCAGCCCCGCCTGCATGCTGCCGAGCATGATCTTCTCGCGCAGAGCGATGTCGGTGGGGTTGGCGATCATCTCCACCAGGTTGCCATTGATCAGGCGCATGGCCTCCAGCGCATGGGGGTCGGTCAGCGGGCCGTGGCCGGTGGACACGAAGGCTTCGATGGCATGCACCAACGCATCGATGCCGGTGCAGGCCGACAGGAACGGGTCCATGCTCAGGGTGGTTTGCGGGTCGATCAGCGACACGTCCGGTACCACCGCCTTGCTGACGATGGAGAACTTCATGCGTTCCTGCTGGTTGGAAATGATCACGAACTGCGACACGTCCGCCGAGGTGCCGGCGGTGGTCGGGATCAAAATCAGCGGCGGGCTGGGCACGCGGATCATGTCCACGCCTTCGAATTCGAGGATGCTGCGCCCGTGGGCGACCACGATCCCGATGGCCTTGCCGCAGTCCATCGGGCTGCCACCACCGACGGCGACGATCACGTCACAGTGGTGCTGCCGGTAGATTTCGGCGCCGAGCATCACTTCTTCGACCCGTGGGTTGGGTGAAACGGCGGTGTACAGGCAGTAGTCGATGCCCTGGGCCTGCAGGCTGGCCTCGACATCCGCCACCCAGCCGGCGGCGATCACACCGGGGTCGCTGACCACCAGTACCTTGCGTGCTCCGAAGGTCTTGGCGTAATTGGCGACATTGTGCCGGCAACCGGCACCGAAGATGATTTCAGGCGAAACGAACTTGCGAAGTGGGCTGAAACTCTGGCTCATCGGAAAGCCTGTTCTTATTGTTCTGGAAGGTAACCGCCAGCGTAAAGCATCCCGCCGCGAAAGCAACCAGACCAAAGCGGGCCACGGCTCATTCGACCCAGGACTTGGCGCGGGCCACCTCCAGGAACGCCAGTACGTCTTCTTCGAGCCCCGCTACGCCGGGGAAGCGCCGTGCCAGGCGGTCGATAACGGTTGCCACGCTGCGCTGGCCGTCCAGCAGCTCCAGCACCCAGCCGGCACTGGCGTTGAGCTCGATGATGCCCCCGGGGTACAGCAGCACATGGCAAGCCTGCAGCGGCTCCCAGCGCAGGCGAAAGCCTTTGCCCAAAGCCAGGGTTTGCGCGTGATCGATCAGCTTCACGGGGGCATCGGCAATCAAGAGCCGGCCACCGCAGCGGTGGCCGGGCGGGCATCAGCGATTGGCGAAATACATCGTCACTTCGAAGCCAATGCGCAGGTCGGTATAGGCGGGTTTGTTCCACATAGGGCAAGTCCTCTTCTTGTGCCGGAGGATTCCGGTAGATGCATTAATGCACGGGGGCGGACTGGGCCGAATGCTACTTTGGAACGAGCTTGCGGGGTGCGTTGGTCGTAGGGATTTGCCGGCCTCTTCGCAGCACAAGGCTGCTCCTACAGGGATGTGCGGTCCCTGTAGGAGCAGCCTTGTGCTGCGAAGCAAGCGACGCGGTCTAGAAGAAGCCCAGCGGGTTGATGTCGTAGCTCACCAGCAGGTTCTTGGTCTGTTGATAGTGGTCAAGCATCATCTTGTGCGTCTCCCGCCCAACCCCCGACTTCTTGTAGCCCCCAAAGGCCGCATGCGCCGGATACAGGTGATAGCAGTTGGTCCACACCCGCCCGGCCTTGATCCCACGGCCCATGCGGTAGGCACGGTTGATGTCGCGGGT
This sequence comes from Pseudomonas sp. NY11955, assembly GCF_048068035.1. NCBI lineage: Bacteria > Pseudomonadati > Pseudomonadota > Gammaproteobacteria > Pseudomonadales > Pseudomonadaceae > Pseudomonas > Pseudomonas sp. NY11955. The sequence goes on along the minus strand of NZ_JBLUPS010000008.1, from coordinate 9,888 downwards.
CCACAAGCCGGCACCCAAGCCAAACTCGCTGTCGTTGGCGATCGCCAGCGCTTCGGCTTCGTCCTTGAAGGTGGTCACGCCCACCACCGGGCCGAAGATTTCCTCCTGGAACACGCGCATCTGGTTGTGGCCCTTGAGCAGGGTCGGCTGGATGTAGTACCCGCTGCTCAAGTCGCCCTGCAGCCGCTCGGCACCGCCGCCGGTAAGCAACTGCGCGCCCTCCTCCTTGGCAATCTGCAGGTACGAGAGAATCTTGTCGTACTGCTGCTCGGAAGCCTGGGCACCGACCATGGTTTCGGTATCCAGCGGGTTGCCACGCGTGATCTTGGCGATTTTTTTCATCACCTCGGCCATGAACGGCTCGTAGATCGACTCCTGGATCAGCGCCCGCGACGGGCAGGTGCACACCTCGCCCTGGTTGAAGAATGCCAGCACCAGGCCTTCGGCGGCCTTTTCGATGAACGCGGGCTCGGCCTGCATGATGTCTTCGAAGAAGATGTTCGGCGATTTACCGCCCAGCTCGACCGTGGACGGAATGATGTTCTCGGCCGCGCATTTCATGATGTGCGAACCCACCGGGGTGGAGCCGGTGAAGGCGATCTTGGCAATGCGCTTGCTGGTCGCCAGGGCCTCGCCGGCCTCGCGGCCGAAGCCCTGGACGATGTTCAGCACACCGGCAGGCAGCAAATCGGCGATCAGCTCGGCAAAAATGGTGATCGACAGAGGCGTTTGCTCAGCCGGTTTGAGCACCACGCAGTTGCCCGCGGCCAGGGCTGGGGCAAGCTTCCAGGCGGCCATCAGCAGCGGGAAGTTCCACGGGATGATCTGCCCGACCACGCCCAGCGGCTCGTGGATGTGATAGGCCACGGTGCCTTCGTTGATCTCGGCCGCTCCACCTTCTTGTGCACGGATGCAACCGGCGAAATAGCGGAAGTGGTCCGCCGCCAGCGGCACGTCGGCATTCAAGGTTTCGCGTACGGCCTTGCCGTTGTCCCAGCTTTCGGTGACGGCCAGCACTTCCAGGTTCTGTTCGATGCGATCGGCAATCTTCAACAGCACCAGGGCGCGGTCTTGTACCGAGGTCTTGCCCCAAGCGTCGGCGGCGGCATGCGCGGCGTCCAGGGCGCGGTCGATGTCCTGGGCAGTGGAACGCGGGAATTCGGCAATCGGCTGGCCATTGACCGGCGAGCTGTTGGTGAAGTACTGGCCGGCCAGCGGCGGCACGAACTCGCCATCGATGAAGTTGCCATAACGTGGCTTGAAGGACACGACGGCGCCTGGAGTTCCGGGTTGTGCGTAGATCATGCTGAGCCTCTGCGGGTCGATGCCTGTCCCACGACAGGCGATGGATCGATGGTAAAAAGCCCCGCGTGCCGGGCGAATGCATCGTTGGCAGCGGGGCTCTCGTCATTTGGTAGTAGGGTCAGGCGTTATGGCTGGGCGCTCGCCGTTTGCTGCAACTGCTTGGGCAATTTGAAGGTCCAGAGCATGCCACCCTGGTTGAAGTCCTTGACCCGCTTGGCCACTTCGCCGCCCCACAGCGGCACCGCGCCGCCCCAGCCGGAAACCACCGATACGTATTGCTCGCCGTCCATTTCCCAGGTGACGGGCGAGCCGAGCACGCCGGAGCCGGTCTGGAATTCCCAGACCTTGTCGCCGGTCTTGGCGTTGAAGGCCTGCAGGAAGCCTTCCGGTGTGCCGGTGAACACCAGGTTGCCCTTGGTGGTCAGCACCCCGCCCCACAGCGGCGCGTAGTTCTTGTGGCGCCACACTTCCTTGCCGCTGATCGGGTCGATGGCGCGCAGCACGCCGATATAGTCTTCGTTAAGCGGTTTGATGGTGAAGCCGGCGCCGAGGAACGCCGCGCCCTTCTTGTAGGCGATGCCTTCGTTCCAGATGTCCATGCCCCACTCGTTGGACGGCACGTAGAACAGCCCGGTGTCTTTGTTGTAGGCCATCGGCATCCAGTTCTTGGCACCGAGGAAGGCCGGGGCGACGAACACCGAGCTGCCCTTGGCCTCGCTGCCCGGTGCGCCCGGACGGCTGGCGTCGTTGTAGATCGGTCGGCCGTCCTTGTCCAAGCCGGTGGCCCAGGTGATCTTGTCGACGAAGGGGAAGCCGCGGATGAACTTGCCGTTGGTGCGGTCCAGCACGTAGAAGAAGCCGTTGCGGTCGGCCGTGGCGGCCGCCTTGACCTCCTTGCCGCCGTCTTTGTAGTTGAACGAGATCAGCTCGTTGACGCCGTCGAAGTCCCAGCCGTCATGGGGCGTGCTCTGGAAGTGCCACTTGATGGTGCCGTCGTCTGGGTTGAGCGCCAGGCGCGACGAGGAGTACAGGTTGTCACCGGGGCGCAGGTGCGAGTTCCACGGTGCCGGGTTGCCGGTGCCAAACAGGATCAGGTTGGTTTCCGGGTCGTAGTACCCGCCCAGCCATGGCGCCGCACCGCCGGTCTTCCACAGGTCGCCGGGCCAGGTCTTGCCCGCCTCGCCGCCGGAAATGCCGTTCTCGATCGCCTTGCCGTCCTTGTACACGTAGCCCATGTGCCCTTCCACGGTGGGGCGCATCCACAGCAACTCGCCGTTTTCCGGGTTGTAGGCCTGGATCTTGCCCACCACGCCGAATTCGCCACCGGCAACGCCGGTGATCAGCTTGCCGTTGACGATCATCGGCGCGGCGCTGATGGAGTAGCCTTCCTTGTGGTCGGCCACCTTCTTGCTCCAGACCACCTTGCCGGTGTCCTTGTTCAAGGCCACCAGCTTGGCGTCCAGCGTACCGAAGAACACCAGGTCGCCGTACAGGGCCACGCCGCGGTTGATGACATCGCAGCACGGGCGGATGTCATCCGGCAGGCGAGCATCGTATTGCCACAGTTTCTTGCCGGTGCGCGCGTCCACGGCGAACACCCGCGAATAGGAGCCAGTCAGGTACATCACCCCGTCCTTGATCAGCGGTTGGGCCTGCTGGCCGCGCTGCTTTTCACCGCCGAAGGAGAACGCCCAGACCGGCCGCAGTTCCTTGACGTTGTTGGCATTGAGCAGGTCCAGCGGGCTGTAGCGCTGGCCCTGTACGCCCAGGCCGTTGGTCACGATCTGCTGCGGGTTCTTCGGGTCCTGGAGGATTTCTTCATTGCTGACAGCGGCGTGAGCCGCGCCGGCAAGCAGCATGGCGCTGAGCACCAGGCTCACGGCGAACGAGGGGCGACGTGGGGATCGGGTCATGACGGCTACCTTTGGTTTTTTTGTTGTGCCCGGGAAAATTTCCCGGTGTGCCGAGAATTCTTGGTGCCTACCCGGTTACCAACAATTGGCCGCAGTGCGGAGATTTCTAGTTCCTTGGTATCGGCTTGGGATTTGTTTGGGGGCAGAGATCGAGCGCCGCCCGCGCGGCGCATCGCGAGCGAAGCTCGCTCCTACATTTGTTTCGGGCCAATTATGCCTGTGGGATTTGCGCGCGATCCCCTTGGCGCATGGCTCGATATCGCGTCGTACAAACAAGGCGGTCGCGCGCGCCTGCCACAGGCGATACTGGCCCGAAACAAATGTAGGAGCGAGCTTCGCTCGCGATGCGCCGCGCGGGCGGCGCTCGATCTCACAGGCGCAAAAAATGCCACGACAAACCCTAAAAAACCCCACCGCCCCCATCCACCCGCCGCAGCTGCTGTCGCTCATAACGCGGATACAAATGGCTGACACTGCGAATCAGCTCATACCGCGTCAAGCTGATTCCGGCAAACCTCTCAGGGATGGGCCTGCGAATCATCTCTGCCATGTCGTCGCCACGCGCCGCGCCATCACGCATCAGGCCATCCAACCAGCCCAGGTAGTCACGCATCTGCACGAACGGCCGCGCATCACTGGCCACCGGGCCATGCCCGGGCACCAGTTGCTTCCAGGGCAATGCCTGCAAGCTATCCAGGTCCTTCAGCCACACATCCAACCCCGGGCTGTTGGGCGTGGTCAGGGCACGTTCGTAGAACACCAGGTCGCCGGCGAACAGCACGCCGGTGCTTTCATCGAGAATCGCCAGGTCGGCGCCGGTGTGCCCGCCAAGCCCCAGCAGCCGCAGGCGGTGCCCGCCCACCTCATGCACACCCGGTTGCAGCACCCGAGTCGGCAGAACCACTTCGGTACCGCGCATCCAGTCACCCACCAGGCGATACATGTTCTCGGCCATGGCATCGCCCTGCTGGCGCAGCAAGTCACGGGTACCGGCCAAGGCGCCAATCGGCACATCGGCAAAAGCCTGGTTGCCCAGCACGTGATCCGGGTGATGATGAGTCAGCAGCACTTCCAGCACCGGCTTGTCGGTGACGGCGGCAATCGCCTGGCGCATCGCCTCGCCATAGCGCTTCGACGGCCCACTGTCGATGACCACCACACCGCTGTCGGTGACGATGAACGCCGTGTTGACCACGTTACCGCCATTGGCCTTGGCGAAATTGTCGGTGCTGCCCTCCAGCAGCCAGGTGCCCTCGGCGATCTGCCGGGGGGTGAGCCGGTATTCCAGGTCAGCCTGGGCCGGCAGCCCCAGGCACAGCAGCAACAGCAGAATCCAACGCATGACGGCGCCTCTGGTCTGGGGGAAGTCGGGCATGCGCTCAGGGCACCGCCGCCTCGAACTGGTTGCCGCTGTTGTCCTGCAACAGCAGCCGGGTGGGCCCGGAGCCCTGGATGTCAAAGCCCAGGTTGGGGTTTTCGCTGACCGCCGGGTACAGCTCCAGGCTGGCTAGGCGCTGGCCGTCCGCGTCTTGCAGTTCGGCATGGTTGAGGAAGAACTCGGGAATGCCGCTGACCAGGCCATTGTCCATCGGGTGGGCCACCTGCAGGCGCAGGCGGCTGCTGTCGCCACGTGGGTAGCGCCCGCCCAGCACTTCGCCGAGGTGCTCCTCCCAGCCGGGTTGGGTGCGCACCACGCTAGGCGCGGTACAACCGCCACCCGCCGCATCGATCAGGGTCGAGCCGACGTGCCACAGGCCATCGCGTGTTAGCACGGCGGCACGCAGCGGCGTGGCCTGTTCGATACGGATGCGGATCGACAACCAAGGCAGCACGCGCTCGCCAGGCTGGAAGTCGACGATACGCGGCAGCGGGTTGAGTTCGGCCCAGGCGATGATCCGCACCACTTCGCCGGTGAACGCCCGGGCGTCGATCTCCAGCGGCACCTGCCGCGCGTCCTCGGCAAAGGGCGGCGCCAGCAGTTTTACACGGTCATCGAAGACGAACGCTGCCTGGCCCAGTATCTGTTTGTGGTAGAAGTCCCACATCACCGAGGGCACCGGGTCCGTGTGGGTGCCTTGCGTAGCGGCCTGGGCTGCCCAGGGCATCCAGCAGGCCAGCAGGAACGTTGCTCGCCAGTTCATGGCCTACTCCTGATTGAACAACATATAAACGACTGACTTGGCAGGATCCTGTGGGAGCGGGCATGCCCGCGAACACCGGCAAAGCCGGTGCCAGACTCCGCGTGGCCTTCTTCGCGGGCATGCCCGCTCCCACAGGGCAGGTTGGCGATCCGCTATTGATACATCTCCGGGACCTCGTAACGCAGGCCGTAAGCGGCATACATCGCCTTGAGTCGACCATCGCGGATCATCGCTTCAAGGGCCTCCTCCACCGCATAAGCCAGCTGCCGGTTGCTTTCATGCACGGCCATGCCGATTTCCCAAGCTTGCTTGCCAAGGTTTGGGTAGGCGTTTTCCGCCAGGGCCAATTGCGGGTCGGCGGCTTGGTGCAACTGCCAGTCGACCTCGCCGCGCATCGCCATCACAGCGTCCACCTGGCCGGCCTGCATTGCACCGAATGCCTGCTGCACGCTGGGGTAATGGTGGGTCTTGGCGCTGAGCATGCCCTTGAACACCGAGGTCAGGTAGAACGACGGCACGCTGTCCACCTCGACCCCGATCGGGTGCTGCTGGAACACCGCCACACTGGCCACCGAGGCTAGCCGCCGGCGGTCATAGGCCACCTGCCAGCGCTCCTGCTGATAGGGGCCGAACATCACCACCTGGGCGTTTTCCAGCTCGCCCAGTTCATTGCGTTTCTGCGCGTAATCGTGGTCGTAGGGCACCCGCATCATCAGGTCGGCCAACTGCTGGTGGCGCAGCGGGCTGCCGCGCCAGATGTAGTCGCGCAAGTCATCGTCGAGCTTTTCGCCAGGCGGTGCCCAGATCAGTTGCAGGCGCACCCCCAAGGCGGTGGCCAGGGCCTGCGCCAGCTCCACATCGACGCCACGCGGTTGGCCGTGGTCCTCGAAACTGTAGGGTGCGAAGTCCTTGTATACCGCTACCTTCAACTCGCCGGCGGCGATGATCGTGTCGTAGTTGCGCACCTGCGCCTGGGCCGCCGCGCAACACAGCAGCAGGCCACTCAACAGCACCGCCCACAGACGCATGGCCGTCACTCCTCGACGTGCACGCTGTCCAGGTAGGTGCGCACCGCCCACAGGGCTTCCTGGCTGAGGTAATCGGCCATCTTCGGCATGTACACGCGGCCGTCGCGCACCGCGCCGTGGCGTACCCGCTCGACGAACCATTCATCGCCGGCATCACCGGCATCGAGCATGCGCAGGTCGGGGGCGATACCACCGGATTTTGCTTCCAGGCCATGGCAGGCCGCGCAGTTCTGGTTGTAGGCGGAGGCGCCGATTTCCACCGCCTTGTCGTGCTCGGGTGAGCTACGGTAAGGGTTCACTGCCGCCCAGCCGTCGCCGTCCAGGCTCACGCCAGCGTCCTTGATCGGGGTCAGGCCCTTGGTCTCCACGGCCTGGGGCACCACGTTGCCATGAGCCCAGGCCGTGCCGGTCAGCACAGCCGCGGCCAGCAACCCTGCAGCAAGCAACACATCGCGTTTTTTTGTCATTGTTATGCCCTCACCATTGCACGCAAAGCCTCAACCACAGAGGCCGTGCCGCCATCTTAGAAACAGCCCACGGGCGGCCGAATGCTGCTTTGGTGGCCGGGCCTTACTCCCTTGGTAGTAGGGCTTGTGGCGAAGGGCCAAATGAGGTGCCGTACGGGAACTCTTCCCGGCAAGGGCGGGATATTTTCCGTATCCCACCACCGCCACCGCGCCCCACCCTGTGCAGGCCAAAACCTCCACTGGGAACTGCAACCATGACAATAAGATCGCTACCCGCCCTTTCCCCTCTGGCCCTGAGCGTGCGCGTCCTGCTGATGGCCGGTAGCCTGGCCCTGGGCAATGTGGCAACAGCGGCCACCGCCCCTGCGGCACCTGCCAGCAAGAACGTGACCTGGGAAGACATCGCCAATGACCACCTGACCACCCAGGACGTGCTGCAGTACGGCATGGGCACCAACGCCCAGCGCTGGAGCCCGCTGGCTCAGGTCAATGACCAGAACGTGTTCAAGCTGACCCCGGCCTGGTCCTACTCGTTCGGCGACGAAAAACAGCGCGGCCAGGAGTCCCAGGCCATCGTCAGCGACGGCGTGGTCTATGTCACCGGTTCGTACTCACGGGTATTCGCCCTCGATGCCAAGACCGGCAAACGCCTGTGGACCTACAACCACCGCCTGCCCGACAACATTCGCCCGTGCTGCGACGTGGTCAACCGTGGGGCGGCGATCTACGGCGACAAGATCTACTTCGGCACCCTGGACGCGCGGGTCATCGCCCTCGACAAGCACACCGGCAAAGTGGTGTGGAACAAGAAGTTCGGCGACCACAGCGCCGGCTACACCATGACCGGCGCACCGGTGCTGATCAAGGACAAGACCAGCGGCAAGGTGCTGTTGATTCACGGCAGCTCCGGCGATGAATTCGGCGTGGTCGGCCAACTGTTCGCCCGCGACCCGGACACCGGCGAAGAAGTGTGGATGCGGCCTTTCGTCGAAGGCCACATGGGCCGCCTGAACGGCAAGGACAGCACCCCGACCGGCGACGTCAAGGCGCCGTCCTGGCCAGACGACCCGACCACCGAAACCGGCAAGGTCGAGGCCTGGAGCCACGGCGGCGGCGCCCCTTGGCAAAGCGCCAGCTTCGACCCCGAGACCAACACCATCATCGTTGGCGCGGGCAACCCCGGCCCGTGGAATACCTGGGCGCGCACGTCGAAGGACGGCAACCCGCATGACTTCGACAGCCTGTACACCTCCGGCCAGGTCGGCGTCGACCCGAGCACCGGCGAGGTCAAATGGTTCTACCAGCACACCCCCAACGATGCCTGGGACTTCTCCGGCAACAACGAGCTGGTGCTGTTCGACTACAAAGACAAGGACGGCAAGGTGGTCAAGGCCACCGCCCACGCCGACCGCAACGGCTTCTTCTACGTGGTCGACCGCAACAACGGCAAGCTGCAGAACGCCTTCCCTTTCGTCGACAACATCACCTGGGCCAGCCATATCGACCTGAAGACCGGGCGCCCGGTGGAAAACCCCGGCCAACGCCCGGCCAAGCCACTGCCGGGTGAAACCAAGGGCAAGCCGGTGGAGGTTTCGCCGCCGTTCCTCGGTGGCAAGAACTGGAACCCCATGGCCTACAGCCAGGATACCGGCCTGTTCTATATCCCCGGCAACCAGTGGAAAGAGGAATACTGGACCGAAGAAGTGAACTACAAGAAAGGCTCGGCCTACCTGGGCATGGGCTTCCGTATCAAGCGCATGTACGACGACCACGTCGGCACCTTGCGCGCCATGGACCCGACTACTGGCAAGCTGGTGTGGGAACACAAAGAGCACCTGCCGCTGTGGGCCGGCGTGCTGGCCACCAAGGGCAACCTGGTATTCACCGGCACCGGCGACGGCTTCTTCAAGGCCTTCGACGCCAAGACGGGCAAGGAGCTGTGGAAGTTCCAGACCGGCAGCGGCATCGTTTCGCCGCCCATCACCTGGGAGCAGGATGGCGAGCAGTACATCGGTGTGACCGTGGGCTATGGCGGCGCGGTGCCGCTGTGGGGCGGCGACATGGCCGAGCTGACCAAACCCGTGGCACAGGGCGGCTCATTCTGGGTGTTCAAGATCCCTAGCTGGGACAACAAGACTGCACAGCGTTGACCTGCGGCGGGGAGCGGGCCTGCGCCCCTCCCCGTTTCTGCCCTTTTTCTGCCGAGAGCCTTTCGCCATGAACTACTTGCCATTTGCCTTGCTGCTGGTGCTGTCTCCGGCCATGGCCGAGACTGCCGACGACGCTGGCAACGATACGCCCTTGACCATCAACGGCTGCGTGATTGCCGAGGCCAGCCAGTGCCCAGGGGCCAACCTGCGCGGCGCCAACCTGGCCAACCAGGACCTGCGCAAGATGAACCTGGCCGGTGCCGACCTGCGCGATGCCGACCTGCGGCATGCCCAGTTGGACCTGGCCAACCTGGAAAAGGCCCGGCTGCAAGGCGCCAACCTGACCCGCGCCAGCCTGCAACAGAGCAACCTGCGCCTGGCCGACCTGAGCAACAGCAAGCTGGTGGCCATTCAGGGCTGGGGGTTGTTCGCCCAGGGGGCACAGTTTGCCAAGGCCGACCTCAGTGCAGCCTACCTGCAGTTTGCCAGGCTGTCCGGGGCGAAGCTGGAACAGGCCAACTTGCAGGCGGCGGACCTGGAGATGGCCTGGTTGAGCAAGGCCGATCTGCAAGGGGCCAACCTGGGCGACGCCAACCTGCAGGAAGCCAAGTTTGGCCAGAGCAACCTGGCGCGTGCGGATTTGCGCGGGGCGCGGCAGCATTATGGGAATTTTCAGGAGGCCAATATGGAGGAATGCAAAGGGTGCCCTGAGACCTGGGACAAGTGAGCGCAGGGTTCGACGTGGGATGTGTGGCGCCTGGGAGACCGAGCGCCGCCCGCGCGATCATTCATTCACAACCAGACCGCATCCCAATGCGGATAATCGCCCACCCTGCTGACCAACCCAGCCCTTATCGGATTGGCAACAATGTATCTGGCAACAT
>NZ_JBLUPS010000007.1:0-325796 GCF_048068035.1 Pseudomonas sp. NY11955 | reverse complement strand
CGGGAGTACGCGCTGCAGGCCCCATCCATGGGGCCTCAGCGCTTGACGGGCATCCATGCCCGTCACCTCCCTCCGCAAGCCCTTCGCTCGGCCTCCTGAAGTCGCAATCGGCGTCGCCTGAACTACCGCGCGCTTAGAAGCCACAGCCACAGCAACAGCAACAGCAACAGCAACGACTGAATTTAATCAGCGATCCTTGAACTGCGCTTCGCGTTTGGCGATGAAGGCGGCCATGCCTTCTTTCTGGTCTTCGGTGGAGAAGGCCGCATGGAACACCCTACGCTCAAAACGCACCCCTTCACTAAGGGTCACTTCAAACGCTCGGTTGACGCTTTCCTTGACCATCATGCTCACCGGGATCGATTTGCTGGCAATGGTCGCCGCCACCTTCAGCGCCTCTTCCACCAGCTCCGCCTGCGGCACAATACGTGCAACCAACCCAGCACGCTCGGCCTCTTCAGCCCCCATCAGGCGGCCAGTCAGGCACAGTTCCATGGCCTTGGCCTTGCCTACCGCACGGGTCAACCGTTGGGTACCGCCCATGCCCGGCAGCACACCAAGGTTGATTTCCGGTTGCCCGAACTTGGCGTTGTCAGCAGCGAGGATAAAGTCACACATCATCGCCAGCTCACAACCGCCGCCCAGGGCGAAGCCAGATACCGCAGCGATGATCGGCTTGCGGCGGTTGGCAACACGGTCAGCATCGCTGAACAGGTCATCGACATAGATCTGCGGGTATTGCAGCTCGGCCATTTCCTTGATGTCGGCGCCAGCGGCAAAGGCCTTGGCCGAGCCTGTCAGCACCACGCAACCGATGTTCGGGTCGCGCTCAAGCTGGTCAAGGGCCTGGTTGATTTCCCCAACGATCTGCGCGTTCAGCGCATTCAGTGCCTGCGGGCGGTTGAGGGTGATCAGGCCGACCTTGCCGTGAATGTCCAACAGGATGGTTTCGAATGCCATGCAGTCTGCTCCTTCAAAGATTGCGCGCAATGACCATGCGCTGAATATCGCTGGTGCCTTCGTAGATCTGGCAAACCCGAACGTCGCGGTAGATCCGCTCCAGCGGGAAGTCGCTCAGATAGCCATATCCGCCCAGGGTCTGCAAGGCATCCGAACAGACCTTTTCGGCCATTTCCGAGGCAAAAAGCTTGGCCATCGACGCTTCTACCAGCGCCGGGCGCCCGGCGTCACGCAGCGCGGCGGCGTGCAGCACCATCTGCCGGGCCACGGCAATTTTCGTCGCCATGTCGGCCAGCCGGAAGGCCACGGCCTGGTGCTCGATCAGCGCTTTGCCAAAGCTTTGCCGCTCGTTAGCGTAGTCACGCGCCACTTCAAACGCCGCGCGGGCCATGCCAACGGCTTGAGAGGCGATGCCGATGCGGCCACCTTCAAGGTTGGCCAAGGCTATCTTGTAGCCCTCCCCTTCTGCACCCAGGCGGTTGGCCAGCGGCACACGCACGTTGTCGAAGACGATTTGGCAGGTGTCAGAAGCGTGCTGACCGAGCTTGTCCTCCACCCGCGCCACCTGGTAGCCCGGCGAATCGGTAGGCACGATGAAGGCGCTGATCCCGCGCTTGCCGGCATCCGGGTCGGTCACGGCAAACACGATCACCACCCCGGCGTTCTGCCCGGAGGTAATGAACTGCTTGCTGCCATTGAGCACATAGTGGTCACCGTCCAGACGCGCACGGGCCTTCAGGCTACTGGCATCGGAACCCGCCTGCGGCTCGGTCAGGGCAAAGGCGCCGAGCATCGCGCCGCTGGCCAGCGGGGTGAGGAACTGTGCTTTCTGTTGCTCGGTGCCAAAACGCAGGATCGGCACGCAACCTACCGAGTTGTGCACGCTCATGATGGTCGAGCAGGCGCCATCACCGGCGGCGATCTCTTCCAGGGCCATGGCATAGGCCACATAGCCGGTGTCGCTGCCGCCCCACTGCTCCGGCACCAGCATGCCGAACAGGCCCAGTTCGGCCATCTCGTCGATGGCCTCTTTCGGGAAACGATGCGCTTTATCCCATTGCTCGGCGAACGGCTTCAAACGCTCTTGGGCGAAGGCTCGTACCGCGTCGGCGATCTGTTGTTGCTCGTCAGTTACCGGCATGGTTCACCTCAGTACAAGCATTCGACAGCCATGGCCGTGGCCTCGCCACCGCCGATGCAGATGGCCGCCACACCTCGGCGCAGGTTGTTCTGGCGCAGGGCCGACAACAGGGTTACCAGGATGCGTGCGCCAGAAGCGCCGATTGGGTGGCCGAGCGCACAGGCGCCGCCATGGATGTTGACCTTTTCGTGTGGCAGGTCGAGGTGCTTCATGGCCGCTAGAGTGACCACGGCGAAGGCCTCGTTAATCTCGAACAGGTCGACTTCGGCCAGGCTCCAGCCGGTGCGTTTCAGCAGTTTGTCGATGGCTCCGATCGGCGCGGTAGGGAACAGCGCCGGGGTGTCGGCGAAGGCGGCATGGCCGTGGATGACAGCCAGCGGCTTGAGGCCGCGCTTGTCGGCTTCGGAGCGGCGCATCAGCACCAGCGCCGCAGCGCCATCGGAAATCGAGCTGGAGTTGGCCGCGGTCACCGTACCGCCTTCGCGGAAAGCAGGCTTGAGCTGCGGGATTTTGTCCAGGCGCGCCTTGGGCGGCTGCTCGTCATCCTTGATGACGCGCTTTTCCTTGCCCTCGGTGACTTCCACCGGCACGATCTCGGCGGCAAAACGGCCGCTGCTGATGGCATCCTGGGCGCGGGTCAGCGAAGCGATGGCGAACTGGTCCTGGGCTTCACGGCTGAAGGCATTGGCCTGGGCGCAGTCTTCGGCGAAGGTGCCCATCAGGCGGCCCTTGTCATAAGCGTCTTCCAGGCCGTCCATGAACATGTGGTCGATGATCCGGCCATGGCCCATGCGGTAACCGCCACGGGCTTTGTCCAGCAGGTACGGGGCGTTGGTCATGCTCTCCATGCCCCCCGCCACCACCACGTCTGCGCTGCCGGCCAGCAACAGGTCATGGGCCATGATCGCAGCTTGCATGCCCGAGCCGCACATCTTGTTCAGGGTGGTGCAGGTGGTGTGCTTGTCCAGCCCGGCGCCCAGCGCAGCCTGGCGTGCCGGGGCCTGGCCCTGCCCGGCCGGCAGTACACAGCCGAACAGCACTTGCTCGACACTGGCTGCATCGATGCCGGCGCGCGCCACGGCGCCACGAATGGCCGCACTGCCCAGTTGTGGCGCGGTCAGGCTCTTGAGGTCGCCTTGCAGCCCGCCCATGGGCGTGCGCACGGCGCTGACGATAACGATCGGGTCATTGGCGAGGGTCATGTTCGTTCTCCTTACTTGGCAGCCATGCGCAGCGCGCCGTCGAGGCGGATCACCTCGCCGTTGAGCATGCTGTTCTCGATGATGTGGCGGGCCAGTGCGGCGTATTCCTGCGGGCGGCCGAGGCGCGGCGGGAACGGCACGCCGGCAGCCAGCGAAGCCCGCACTTCCTCGGTCATGCCGGCCATCATCGGCGTTTCGAAGATGCCCGGGGCGATGGTCATCACGCGGATACCGAAGCGTGCAAGTTCACGGGCGGCCGGCAAGGTCAGGCTGGCAATGGCACCCTTGGAGGCCGCGTAGGCGGCCTGACCGATCTGGCCATCATAGGCAGCGATGGAGGCCGTGTTGATGATCACGCCACGCTCGCCACTTTCATCGGCCGCCCCTTCGGCCATGGCCGCCGCCGCCAGACGCAGCAGGTTGAAGCTGCCGATCAGGTTGACGTTGATGACCTTGGCGAAGCTGGCCAGGCCATGTGGGCCCTGCTTGCCCAACACCTTCTCGGCACCGACGATGCCGGCGCAATTGACCAGCCCCTGCAAGCTGCCAAAGGCGCTGACGGCCGCATCGACCGCCGCTTGGGCAGCCTGCTCGTCGCTGATGTCGGCCACCGCGAAACGGGCGTTGTCGCCCAGCTCGCGGGCCTTGGCTTCGACGGCCTGGGCATTGAGGTCGACCAGCATGACCTTGGCGCCGGCCTCGACCAGCATCTGGGCAGTAGCGGCGCCCAGCCCGGAAGCGGCTCCGCTGACGATGAAGTGTTTGTTGGCTATGTGCATGATCGGTTCCTTTCAGGCGCTGGCAGGGGTGGCCTGTTGCGCGTTTTGTTTGGCGACTTCCTGGTTGCGCAGGATGAAGCGTTGCAGCTTGCCGCTCGGGGTCTTGGGCAGCTCGCTGACGAATTCGATTTCTCTGGGGTAGGCGTGTGCATAAAGGCGCTGGCGCACATGCTGGCGCAAAGTTTCTTCCAGCTCGGCGCTGCCGGCGAAGCCGCTGGCCAAAACCACGAACGCCTTGATCAACTCGGTGCGCTCCGGGTCCGGTTTGCCGATCACCGCCGCTTCGATCACCGCCGGGTGTTCGATCAACGCGCTTTCCACATCGAACGGCCCGACCCGGTAGCCAGAGGTGGTGATCACGTCGTCGCTGCGGCCGACGAAGCTGATGCTGCCATCCTGGTTCAGCTCGACGGTGTCGCCGCTGAGGTAGTACTTGCCGACGAACGATTTGGTCGGCAGCCCGTGGTAACCACCGAACCAGCACAACGGCGACCGCTCGCGGTCGACCGCAAGGATGCCCGGCTGGCCGGCGGGTAGTTCGTTACCCTGCTCGTCCAGCACGACGATGCGGTGACCGGGGATGGCGAAGCCGGCCGAGCCCAGATGCACCGGGTGCTGCAGGCCATGGTGGTTGCACAGCACCATGCCCAGTTCGGTCTGCCCGTAATGGTCGTGGATGGTGACCCCCAGCTCGTCGGCGAACCAGCGGATCACTTCCGGGTTGAGCGGTTCACCGGCACTGCTGACGACGCGCAGGCAGCCTTTGACAGGGGCCGAGAAAGCGCTGCCGGCGGCTATCAGCAGGCGGTAAGCGGTGGGCGAGCCTGCCAGGTTGGTGATGCCCAGCTTGTCGATTACCCGCGCGCAGCTTTCGACGCTGAACGGGCCATCGTAGAACGTGGTGGCATGGCCCAGTGACAGTGGGCCAGTGACCGCGTAATACAGGCCATAGGCCCAACCCGGGTCGGCCAGGTTCCAGAAGTTGTCTTCGGGGCGCAGGTCAATGGCATCGCGCATGTATCCCTGAAACGCGACAATGGCACGCAGGGGCACTTCCAGCGGCTTGGCCGGACCGGTGGTGCCTGATGTGAACATCAGCAGGAACGGGTCGTTACCTGAGCGCATTACCGGCTCGCAGTCGTGCGCGGCGCTGTCCAGACACTGCTGGAAGTCCAGCTCGCCAACGCGGGCCTTGACCGTGATGATGGTCGGGCAATCATGTACATCGTCCAGCTTGCCACGGTTGTGGCTGTCGGTGACGACTACACGGGCGTGCGACTGCTCGAGGCGATGCTCGATGGCCTTGGGGCCGAACGCAGTGAACAAGGGCTGATACACCGCCCCCAGCCGCCAGGTGGCAAGGATGGTGACAAGCAACTCAGGTGTACGTGGCATCAGACCCGCCACACGGTCCCCGGCGCACACACCTTGCGCCTTGAGTACATTGGCAAAACGGGCAGCCTGCACCTTGAGCTGATCGAAACTGTACCGCGCACTGTTGCCGTCACGGTCTTCGTGGATCAGCGCCAGCTTGCCGTCACCGGCATGGCGGTCGCAGCATTCGACACAGGCATTGAGGGCTTCGAGGTTGCCATGCAGTGCCGCAGTAGCGGCCTGCGCAAGGTCGAACGCTCGAGCGGCCTCGGCGTAATCACGCATCGTCGGACTCCTGGTTTCTTGTTTTTGGAGTTAAACCATCGGTCCGACGATGTTCGCGCCGCTCAAGCACGGCGGCAATGGCCAAAGCTGTCAATCTCGATGACCGGTTTGGCCGCCTTGCAGGTCAGCCTGCGCCTCGGCCCAGGCCTCGCAAGTAGGACTCGGTCAGGCCCGCCAGCAGTCGTACTCTATCGCCTTGTTCCTGATCCTCCAGGCCTGCGACCCGCGCGCGGAGCTGTTCAGCCGAGAGCGGTGGCTGGATAACGCGCAAGTTTGCCCTGCGCTGGAGATAGTCGATTCTGAGCGCCTCGAACAAGGTCCGGTGCTGCTCACCAAGAAAAGTCTCCCAGAACGTTCGACTTACCAGGCTTTGAGTCTGCGCCTCGATCGTTTCGCTGGCGAGGACAGCCGCGGCCACATCGTTGATTTGTTGATCGCTCAGCGCAACAGCGTTCGGGTAACGCATCGCCCATGGCTGACCAGGCAAATCAAGGCGCTCGCGCAGGCGCACACGGTATGCCAGTGACCAAGCCGAGCGCCCCACCTGCTCACCCTCGACAGCCTGGCGCAGTATCACCTGGCTGGCCTTCTGCTGTACTTGATCAAGCCGAAACAACTGCCGGCCGAATGCCATCAGTTGCGCCCGTTGCGTCGGGTCTCGCGCATCGGTCTCGGCCTTGGCCAGCAAGACCTCGACATTCATGCGACTGAAACGATCGCTGACCATGTCCGAGCAGGAAATCGGTTGGTTGGCCGCTTCAAACAGGCGTAACCGCAGCGCTGGGCTACGGTCAATCGCCTGCAGCATGGCCCATACATCACGCACAAGCGCTTCCCGGCTGCCCCCGACAAGTACCGAGGTGTAATCAGCCGTCTGCTCCAACCACGCCAAGATGCGGAACAGACCTGAACTGCCTGGTTCAGCCAGCAGACCGTCCCAGAGCACCGCATGCGCAGCGCGGTCGTTCTGAGCCACATGCTGCAGCCACAGGGAACGCGCATGAGGCAGGTCGGCCTTGCTCATCGGCTCGGGCAAATGTCCATGTTCCTCAATGGGATCCATCGCGTACAAGCGTTGCAGTTGAACCCCGCGCAGCGGGTTGCGGTCGACGATAAGCGCCCGGCGCCAGGCGTAGGGCATTGCGACTACCGAATCTGGTGGGGCCGGTAACTGGTTGTCGCGCAGGTCACAGTGCACCAGCAGGCCGCACAGCTCGATCCGGTAGGGCCAGGCCCCCAGCCGGCAGTGACGCAGGTTCAGGTGAGTCAGGGCCGAGAGATGGTTGAAGCGCAGGTCGAGGTCTTCCAGCCGGTTGTAGCTCAAGTCAAGATGCAACAAGCCAGGCAACGCCTGCAGAATGTCGACTGTTTGCGCGTCGAGGCGGATCTGGTTGTGTGCCAGGCGCAAACGTTGCAGCTTCGTCAGGTAAGCAACCCCGAGCGGAATGTTGCGCAGTTGGTTGGAACTCAGGTCCAACTCGGTCAGCGCGGAAAACGGGCACAAGAAATCCACGGGCACCGTATCAACCGCCGACTCCTGCAAGCGCAGGCCAGTGATACGGTGGAAACGGACGACTGCCGGTAGCTCCGGCAAACTCTTGAGCTGCATGCCACTCAGCGACAGGCGCTGGCCTGTCACTGTGCCCGCATTGTCGTAGATCCAATCGCCCTGCAAGCGCCAAGCACGCAGAATAGCGTCAGCTGCTCGCTGACGAAATCGCTGACGCCTTTCGCTCAGTTCTGAGCCTACCCAGCGGTTGAGGTGGCGAATCAACTGATCATGGTCGTCCTCGAGCTCGACGAGGCGCTCATAGGGAGGCTGCTGCCCATTCATCAGCAGTGCCTGTTCCTGATCCAAATGCGCCTCATCCAACCCTGGATAAAGCTGGCGCAAGCGCTCACGAACACGTGCAGCCAGTGAACGGCTGTCGCCCGTACCATGGCCACTGAGCAGATAACCGACCCGCCCGTCTGCCAGGCGTCGCCCAAGGTTAAACCACTGCACCTGGGTCGGCCATTGCAAGAGTTCAGCGATGCCCTGGTGCGTGCCCGGCAGTCGGGCCAGGAGCCGTTCGCGTAGCTGCGCGCCCATATCGTCGTGAGCCATGCCGAGCGCCGTGCGATGCTTGGGCGCCAAGGCCGCAGCAAGCACTTCGTAGAGGTCAGCCGGGTTACCAGAGCCGAGCGGCAACTCACGCCCTCGTCCATCATAGACATTGAATCGCCCCGCTTCGCGCACCACTACCCTGCGCACACGGGGGTCGACAGCGGTGCCCAAGGCTTTTATCAAACGCCCGCCCGCTCCACCTTCGCGCAACTCCAGACTGAGCGTTTCGGCAGGCACGTCTGCGCAACTTTCCACTTCACCCTGCAGCAGCGCAAGAGCCAGTTCGCCGGTTTCGTTGCAGTAGCTGGCGGGCAGGTAAAGCCCCTCGACTGAACGGTTCAATTTGGCCAGGCGCAACAGCGAGCGGGCCTTGTTCGCCAGCCCCAACGGCACCCGCCCACCTAACGTTGCCAAAAAGCGTTCGCCCTCGCTGGACTGCTCGACCAGCGCCTGCGCATAGGCTTCCGGCAAGCCGGCGAAGTCACGCTTTATCAACGTCAGCAAAGCGTCGTCAGCTGTTGGCGAACTGCTCAGGTGATCGAGAAGAGGGCCCTGCAGGGCAGCTCGCTGGCGCAGCAGGGCGTCGCTGTTGGTGCTGGCAGAACGCGCCTGACACCACTCCAGCAATGCACTGTCTTGCGTGGCAAGCGAGTAGCTGGCCAAGCGAGTGAAGAACGCCTCGATACGAGCATGGGCCTCGAAGCGCCGCAAGGTTTCTCGCAGGTTGACAGGCGCCGGCCGGTTTTCCACCAGCACGCCCCGCAACTCCTCGGCATCCACACCGGCTACCCTCAGCACTTGCGCCGCCCGCTCTGCGTCAATGGCGGGATGTTGCGGCCACAGGGTATCGAGCATCATGGCCACATCGCTCCAACGTTGCGGCTGGTCCCGCAGCAGGCGCCAGCCGCGTTCGCCGTTATGCAGCACGGCCGGCCCGTAAGCCTTGTCGCCACCTGGATGACGCAGGCGGTAAGGGGCTTCAGGCTCGCTGCGCTGCACCTCATAATACCGCTGGCCCCTGCGCATCCAGCGCCGGCTCTCATCGCCGTAGAGCCCATCGTCACGCAGGGCGATGGTGCTTGGCGTCGACTCATAGGCCGTGACGTCGTCGGAACACAACAGCGCACGCCGCCCACCCACGCTTACCGGCTGCAAGCCCTCGACAAAAGTGCTGCGCACAACACTCACACCGGCTACGGTCAATGCCGTCGCGGCCGCCGCCTCGGCAACGCCCAGCATATGCTCCAGGGCTTCGTGCTGATGCCCCCGGGCCCAATCCTTGACCCCCTCGAAAACCTCACCAAGCGTCTGCACCACCAGCTGGCCAAGCAGTAGCGCCCCTACGACAGGGATGAAAAGCCCCGCCAGATTGAGTAGATCGAGGCCGGCGGCACGCCAGGCAGCATGACGCGCACGGGCGGCGGCGGCATCGGCATCCGCGGTAGGTACCAGCAATAGGCGAGCATCATCCTTGACCCGCTGAAGCTGTTGCGCAGCCAACGCAGCGAACAGGTCCCCAAACGCCGTAGGGCCCTTCATCGCCAGGTCGGGCTGCTTATCCTTGAGGCGCATATCCAAAACACCTGCAAAGTTCGCACGCTGTCGCAAGCTGATCAGCTGGGTGAAATAGTCACGGTACCCCTTCTGTTGCAATGCTTCAGCCATCGCGGCGTTCATGGCCTCTGTGGAGTCGAAGCGGCGCAGCGCCTGCACGGGATCGCTGGGCAGGTACAGGACCACACCTCGATTCTGGCCAACACGGTCTCGCAAGCGAATGAACAGCCCGTCAGCCACGCGTTGGCCCAACATCTCCAACAAGCCAGGGTAGCCCTGCAGGTCAGTATCGGGATGGGGGCCGCTACCCACCACCTTGCGCAAGGCATGCTGCACCTCCTCATCGATATCACCCTTGAGCGTCGCGACCTCCGCAGCCAATGCCAGGCCCGAACGTTTGTCCTGAGCAAGGATGTGTTCTGTGGTCGCATTGAAGATCTGCTGCAGCTCGGCCTGGTAGAGCCCGCCCACATCCAGCGCACGGCAGGTTGCAACCACTTGCTCAGGCGTGCCGGTCAGCAAGTCATCCCGGCCTGGAGATACCAAACCGGTGCCCAGGAAAAAAGATTCGTCAGGGCCAAAATTGCCCATCAACCTCAGCAATCCATCCTGCCGAGTTGCCGAATAGTGGTAGGTCTGCAGAAGCGTCCCGGGAAACGTACCGATGCGCGGTGCTACCTGCAGCCATTCCAGCTCTGCGAGGGTCGCGCCTGCGGGCAGTGGCTTTACCAGTACGTCCTGCAGATGCTTTTGGGCGAACACATGCAGGGGTTGCAGGGCCAGCGTGAGCCCACGCAGGCGGGCCTGGCTGGCCTGATGGGCGTTGAGGCTGGCGCGCAGGGCAATGATCTGGGCCTGGCTAGCCCGCTTCAGCCAGTCAGGTAGCCTGGCGGCGATGAAATCATCAATTGCTTTTTGATGACTGGTCTTTGGCTTGGAGGTGCTGGACGTCATGGAGGCCCCGGGAGTGAAGAGTGAGGTTGGCATGCTCGCCAACCTGCTCTGGGCAAGGCACAAGGAAATGCAACCGTGCCCGTGGTACGCCCCCGGTTGTACTCAGGCGTGCTCCAGCAGCACTTCACGAGTCAAACGCAAGGCCAAGGCCTCCAGCGCCGCTTCGCGGTCCTTGCCTATCTTGTTGGCCTTTAGCACGTACGCTGCACTGCTGAGAGTCTCCTTTTGCGCATCCAGTGTTTGCAGCTTTGTGTCGAACTGCTCCTCCAACGCCTCGAAATCTTCGGCCCGCAGCGCACGCAGTACGGGCAACCAGAAATCACGTTGACTGATGAAGACCGCAAGTTCGTCGCTGGCTTCAGCCTCCTGCACAGCCTGATACACCCTGTCCAGGTCACTGCGGCTCACCCCGGCAAACGCGCGAAACTGCATGGTTCGTGGCTGACCGATCAAATCGAGCGGCACCGATAGACCGGTTCGATAAGCGAGGCTGATTTCCACCTCGTCCACAGCTTCAGCGTTCGCGGATTGCGACCGGGATTGAAAATCCTGCCGTGCCAACGCTTCCACTCGGTCCAGCCGGAAGAGGCGACGAGCCAACGACAGCCGCGCCTGCCGTGTACTCAGTGGGTCACCACCATGGGTGGCCTGGAGCACCTGTTGGCGCACCTCCAGGTGAGCGAAGCAACTGGCAACGCTGTCTACGCAGGTGCGCGGATCGGCGGCCAGTTCGAACAGTTCTTCACGCATGTGCATGTCCTGGTTGAGCGCCTCGATCATGGCCCAGACACGCCGGCTCAGGTCAGCGCGCACCAGACGATAGTCCGAGCCTTCTGTAAGCTCATCGAGCAGTTGGAAGAATGCATTGCTTCCCGGCTCCCGCTGCAAAGCTTGCCATTGGCGGCGGCGACTTTCGGTATCCTCCCCCTCCAGGGTAGAAAGCCAGCGGATATCGCCATCCCTGGCTTCTACCCCTTCGCCGCCTACGTGCACATGCACAGCATGGGCATACAGGCGTTCGGTGATCGGCGCAGGTAACGCATTCCCTTGTATAACTATCGCTCGACGCAGAGACTCCGGGGCGTTTAGCAAGGTTTCCGGTAGGTCGTCGAGCAGGTTGTTACGCAGGTCGACATGCTGCAGCATGCCCAACCACTCCATCCCTGCCGGCACCCGCTGCAAGCCGCAGCGGAACAGCCGCAACTCACACAAGCGGGACAATTGATTCAAATGAAGGCTGGTCGTACCCAGCGGATTCTCACTCAGATCAAGCGTTCGCAAATGGGGCAGCACGGCCAAGGCGTTGGACTGATTTGCCGCCACGCGGATTCTGTTGCGCCGCAGGTTCAAGTGCCGTAGGCCAGGGAGCTGGCGCAGTTGCTCAGGTAAAGCGCTCAAGCGATTGTTGCTCAGGTCCAGACGCCGCAGGCCTGGAAAGCTGCGCAGAAAACCTGCCGGCAGGTCTTGCAGGTGCAGGCCAACCAGCAGCAGATCAATCACATGAGCAAAGTCTGAACCAGCAGGTAAAGTTGGCAACTCACCCACCGGCAATCCGACGATACTCAGGCGCAACCCGGCCGTCTCACCGTGGCTATCGACTACCTGCTCGCCCTGCAGCCTCCAGGCACGCCGGAAAGCATCGGCAACCTCCCGCCGAGTGTTTCTCGCACGCCCCAGCACCGCCCTCACCCAGGTATTCAGATGCTCATCAAGGTACACATAGTTCAGTTCCATGCGCAGCAGGCTGGAGTAGGCCGAGCCGGGATATCGCATGAGAACTCGTAAGGTGCGCTCGACCTCCTGTTCGTCGAAGCCAGGGTAAAGGCTGCGAATCCGCCGACGCAAAACCTGCCCTGACGGCACGGGCGATGTGACCCGCCCACAGAGCAGGTAGCCGACCCGGCCATCGGCAAGGCGCTGCAAGGACGAAGGTAGTGCACGCGCTTCGCGCCAGCCAAGCAGGCTTAGCAGGGCCTGCCGTTGCGCGGGTACCCAACCCTGCATCGCCACCCGGATACGTGCCGGGGCATCTTCGCCAACCCAGCCCTGACGCTGCCGATAGTTTTCTGGAAGGCAAGCTGCCAACACTTCGAATATGCCTTGCGGCTCTGCCACCTCCAGCTCACTGCGCAGCCCGTTTTCGTCATAGAGATCGAACCCGCCGGCTTGCCATACCAGCACCACGCTGCGCAGACCACGTGCTTCGGGATACAACCTCGCCAGCACCGGCCCGAACTCGGACTGGTCACGCAACATCAGGTTGAAGGGAGGCTGCCCAAGCCCATGGCGCCGTAACAGCGCAAACAACAGTTCAACCATATCGCTACGGTAGCTGCCCTGCAGGTACAGCGCCTCGCGCAGCCTCACCAGTCGGGCTTCCTGCAGCAGGCTCCGTGCCCGCTCCATCAGTGCCAGTGGCAGCCGCCCTTCTGTGCGTATGCGCGTGCGCATGGTTTCATCGGCCTGTTGCAACACTTCCAGCGCATAGGCATCAGGCAATGTCGAGAAGTCTCGCTTCACCAGGCTCAGCGCCTCGTCATCGGCGAGGTACCGGGTGGAGAAATGCTCCAGCAGAGGCTGGCGCAGGGTGACTATATTGGCACGCAGCGTTGCGAGCTGTTCATCCTGGGGCAAACTTGCCAATGCCAGCCTATCGACACACCACTGCCAGAGCTCGCTATCGCTCTCGTTCGGTGTCGTCGCCTCGAAGAAGCGTTGTGCTCGCGCTTCTACCGCGAACCGTTCCAGCGTATCGCGCAAGCTGACTGGCAGGCGTCGCCCCTGCACCAGCAAGCCACGCAGGTGTGCCTCATCGACATCGGCAACCTTGAGAATCTGTGTAATACGCTCGCTGTCCAAATCCCTTGCCGATGGCCACAAACGGCTCAGCAGTTGCCGCTCGCCCTGCCATTCCAATGGGCGCTCGAAGCTCAAGCGCCAGGCGCGTTCGCCATTGCCTTGCAAGACAGGCCCATAGGTTTCCGGGTCGTTCGGATGCAAAAGACGCCAGTTACCCTTGGCATCCTGTCGCACAGGGTAAAAACCATGCTCGTCACGCCACCAATGGCCGCTACCATCGCTGTACAGCCCGTCATCCTGCTCAATCAGCGGCACGCTGGGCTTGGCCTGGCGATAGGGTTGCAGATCGTTGCGCCACAAGCGTTGCGCGCCCGCTTCGGTAGTGACCGGTTCCAGCGCATCGAAAAACGCACTGCGGGCCAGGGTTGTACCGCCTGTCACCAGCCCCGCCGTGGCAAGTTCGGTGGCCAGTTGCAGCAGGTGTTCAAGGGCTTCGTGCTGATGACCTTGGCTCCAGTCCTTGACGCCTTCATAGACCTGGCCAAGCAACCTGCGCCCCCAATCGAGCAGCAACAGCTCGCCAATGCCAGGCACAAAAAAACTCGCCAGGCCAAGTAATGCAAGGCCTGCGTTTTCAAGGTCACGCTGGCGCTGGGCAGCTGCGCCGGCATCGGCCTGCGCCGTGGGCACGGCCATGAAGCGTGCGTCGTTCTTGATGCGCTGCACATGCCAGGCAGCCATGTCACGGATTCCAGCCACCGACGCCTGTTCCACCGCAGGCTGCAGGTCGGGGCTGGTATCGAGGAGGCGCTTGCCAAGCAGTGTCAGGTACTTCACCCGGTCGTCAAGGGCGATACGGCGCTCGATAGCATGCCGGTAACTGTCATCTGCAAATGAGGCGACCAATGCCTGATTGGCCGCCTGCCACCCACCGAAGTAACGCAAAGGCTGCCCTGCGTCGTCAGGCAGGTACAGCAACACCCCCACGGTCTGTTCCGGTGCTGGAAACGGGCTGCTGGGCCGCCCCCACGAATAGAGCAGCTCAATTGCCAGCGCGCCATCCACACGGCATCCCAGCACCTTGAGCCCACCGACCACCACGCGAGCGCTACGGGAGTGAGTGACGGCTGTTTCCGCTATCACCTGGCGCAACATGCGCAACTCATCGTCACCCAGCTGTCGTTTCATGGCCGCCACCTCGACCGCCAACGCCAATTCGCAGCGTTTGTCCGCGACCAGATCACGCTCGAAATCACTGGTCAATACCTGTGCCAAATGCCGCTGGTAGGCAGCGCCTACATCGGTTTCCCGGCACAGATCGACAAGGCCTGCGATATCACTGACCCGTGTTGCTTCGGTGCCTGCCCCTACAGGGGCAGCCTGTACCAGCGCGGTGTCTGGGAAGAACGACTCAGCCTCCTTGAAGTTCTGAATCAGTTTTTGCAGCGCAGGCACTCTGACGAAGTAAGAGGTGAACTCCCTCACCGTCCCGTGCACGATATTCAAGCGCCTGCGCTCTTCTCGCCAGATCGCGAGGTCAAGGTCGAGCGTCAACCCCATCCGGGCCTGCATGGCCTGTTCGAGATGATGCTTGGCGAACCTGTGCAAAGGCTGGAGTTGCTGCGTCACGGCAGACACACGTCGCTGGCTCGCATGGTGCGCTGCCACTTTGCTGCGCAGTGCATTGAGTTGCCGTGGGCTGGCACTGCTCAGCCAGGCTGGCAGTTGCTCGGCAATGAACTCCCCAGCGGCATTCTGTTCCTTGGTATTGACTTGAGTCTGCGGCATGTCGGTCTCCTTGAGATGGAAAGACCGACAACCTGCCTGCACGCCAGCGCCAGCGGCACTGGGAATCAGCACCCTTCAGCCAGCCGCCCCCCGGGCCTGGATCAATGCACGGTAGTGCCCAGGGTTGCAACCGAACCACTTGCGAAATGCCTTGTAGAACGAACTGCCATCGGCAAACCCAAGGCGCTCGGCAATTTCCCCCATGGGCACTTCGACCTGGCTCAACCAGGCGATGGCGAGCTCACGTCGGACGCTGTCCTTGAGTACCTGGTAGCTTTGCCCCTCCTCCGCCAGCCGACGTCGCAAGGTCGACGGCGACAGGCACAATTGTCGTGCCAGGGCATCGGCATCCGGCCAACGGGACGGGTCCAATTGCAGCAAGTCGGCGCGGATACGCCGTGCCAGGCTGGCCGGATCACGGTACTTGACCAAGATGTTGCCGGGCGCCTCGGCCAGAAAACGCTGCAGGTCCTCTGGGCTACGGCGCAGCGGCAGGTCGAGGCAATCCGCACTGATGATCATGCGGGTGCGCGGCCGCTCGAACTGCAGGTTTTCCGAGAACATCACCCGGTAATCGTCGCAAAACGGTGGCTCGGCACAACGCAGCTCAATGGCCAGAATGGCAATGCGTCGCCCGGCCAGCCAGCAGGCCACACCGTGCACGATCATCCAGAAGGTGAAGTAGGTGAACGCGCGCCGTGGCTGATCACGCGGCTCATTGATGACAATTTCGGCCAAGCCCTGTTGACGCACCAGGCTCGGCTGCAGGTCCTCGAGCATCAGCGAAAGAAACGCCAGCGCGGTGTCCAGGCCCTCGCCCAAGGTTGGCTGGGCCATGCTCGCTCGGCACAGGAACGCCAGGCTGCCGCTGCGCAGGCCGCGCGGGTCCATGGCAAAGAACTCGTCGTTGCAACGCCGCGCCAGCAAGCGCCACAGCCGGGCATAAGCCTCGGCGCTGACCCGTGCATCCGGGGCTTGCAACTGCTTAGCGTCGATACCGGCGCGGGCCAGCAACGCGGCATCCGGCTCACCTGCCGGGCAGGTCTGCAACAAGGCCTCGCGCACCAGTTGCATGGAAATGGTGTCTTTCTCGCTCATCAGCAGTCCATCCGGTTAGGCCGGCATATTAGGCCGGCTCAGAGGCTGGCCGCCAGGCCCAGGAATGCCTGGATCAAGCGTAACTCACGACGCCGTTCGAGGCAGCCGACCATGTGCTGGTTGACCAGGCCCTGCCCGGCTAGCGGCCGCGCCACCACCCGTGGGTCGTTGGCCACTTCCGTGGACGACACCACACCAATGCCCAGCTGCGATGCCACCGCCTCGGTGACCGCCTCACGGCTGTCCAACTCCAGTTGCACACGCGGCTGCACAGCGGCGGTGGCGCAGGCCTTGTCGAACGTGCGCCGGGTGGTCGAACTGGGTTCGCGCAGCACCATGATCTGCTGGTGCAACGCGACCAGGGGCAAGTCGCCTTCTTCGTTAGCCCAGGCATGCCCCGCTGGTAACAACGCGCAGAGGCGCGATTCGCACAGGTTTTGCAGATACAGGCCTTTGCGCGCTTCGATTTCGGTCAGCACCGCCACATCGGCATGTTCGGACAGCAGTGCCGCCAGCGTTTCCTGCGCGTTGCCCAGGCGCAAATTGACCGTGATGCCGGGGTAGCGTTCGCGCAACTGCGCCAGCATGGGCATCACCCGGTGTGGGCCGTCGGCGGCTACCTCCAGGCGCCCGGTCAGCAACTGGCGGTTGGCCTCGAGCATGGCCTGCGCTTCTTCGGCCAGGCCGAACATGGCACGGGTGATGGCCGCCAACCGGGTTCCCTCCTCGGTCAGCTCCACTCGCCGGGCGGTACGGCGCAGCAAGGTGATCTGGTAGTGCTCCTCCAGTGCCTTCACATGCCCTGTCACCGCCGGCTGGCTGATGAACAGGCGCTCGGCTGCACGGGTGAAGCTGCCCTCACGGGCCACGGCATCGAAGGCGCGTAGCTGGAACAGGTTCATATTTATCGGCCTGACTTATAGCTGGGATAACAACAAACAATTTGATTGATGGCAGCGCGAATTGCAACCTAGGCCCCGTAGTTTCAGCCCACCGCTTGTGAGGAATAACGGAATGAGCAACGCCCCGATTCTGCTGACCCCAGGTCCCCTGACCACATCAATCCGCACCCGCCAAGCCATGCTGGTGGACTGGGGCTCCTGGGACCGTGACTTCAACCAACTGACGGCCAGTGTCTGTGAGCAACTGCTGGCGATCATCGACGGCAGCGCCAGCCACCACTGCGTGCCGCTGCAAGGCAGCGGCACCTTTGCCGTGGAGGCCGCCATCGGCACCCTGGTGCCGCGCGACGGCAAGGTGCTGGTACTGATCAATGGCGCCTATGGCCAGCGCCTGGCGAAGATCTGCAAAGTGCTGGGCCGTACCTACAGCACCTTCGAAACTGCCGAAGACCAGCCGACCACCGCCGCCGATGTCGACCGCCTGCTGGCTGCCGACCCGGCCGTGACCCATGTGGCGCTGATTCACTGTGAAACCAGCACCGGTATCCTCAACCCGTTGCCCGAGATTGCCCAGGTCATCAAACGCCATGGCAAGCGCCTGATCATCGATGCCATGAGCTCGTTCGGCGCATTGCCGATCGATGCCCGTGAAATCCCCTTCGAAGCGCTGATCGCCGCCTCCGGCAAATGCCTGGAAGGTGTGCCAGGCATGGGCTTCGTCTTTGCCGAAAAAGCCGCCCTGGCCGCCGCCGAGGGCAATGCCCACTCGCTGGCCATGGACCTGCACGACCAGCACGCCTACATGGCCAAGACCGGCCAGTGGCGTTTCACCCCGCCTACCCACGTGGTCGCAGCCCTGCATGAAGCGCTGCAGCAATATAACGAGGAAGGTGGCCTGCCGGCCCGCCACCAGCGCTACGCCGACAACTGCAAGACCCTGCTCGACGGCATGGCCGCCATCGGCCTGCGCAGCTTCCTGCCGGCTGATATCCAAGCGCCGATCATCGTCACCTTCCACGCGCCGAACGACGCCCGCTACCAGTTCAAGGACTTCTACGAGCGGGTCAAAGCCAAGGGTTTCATCCTCTACCCAGGCAAGCTGACCCAGGTCGAAACCTTCCGCGTCGGCTGCATCGGCGTGGTCGGGGCGGACGGCATGCAAGCCGCCGTGAATGCCGTGGCCGACGTGCTGCGGGAAATGGAAGTGCTGGACATCTGACCCTTTGCCCACCCGAATTCAGGAATTAGCGCACATGAACTACAGCAACCCAACCCAGCTGCAAGCCGCCATCCTCGACTGGGCAGGCACCGTGGTCGACTTCGGCTCTTTCGCGCCAACCCAGATTTTCGTCGAAGCCTTCGCCGAATTCGATGTACAGGTGACCATCGAAGAAGCCCGTGGCCCGATGGGCATGGGCAAGTGGGACCACATCCGCACCCTGTGCGACGTGCCGGAAATTGCCGAACGCTACCGCAAGGTGTTTGGCCGCACCCCGACCGACGATGACGTCACGGCTATCTACAACCGCTTCATGCCGCTGCAAATCGAGAAGATTGCCGTGCATTCCGCACTGATCCCTGGCGCACTTGAGACCTTGACGGGGCTGCGCGGGGACGGACTGAAGATCGGTTCGTGCTCGGGCTACCCGAAAGTGGTCATGGACAAGGTAGTGGAGCTGGCGGCGCAGAATGGCTACGTGGCCGACCACGTGGTGGCTACCGACGAAACCCCGAACGGCCGACCTTGGCCGGCCCAGGCCTTGGCCAACGTGATCGCACTGGGGATTGACGATGTGGCGGCCTGCGTGAAGGTTGACGACACCGTGCCAGGCATTCTCGAAGGCCGCCGTGCCGGCATGTGGACCGTAGCGCTGGTGTGCTCGGGCAATGCGCTGGGACTGACCTGGGAAGGCTTCCGGGCGCTGAGTGCGGAAAAACTGGAAAGCGAGCGCCAACGCATCCATGCGCTGTTTGCCGGCTCCCGCCCACACTACCTGATCGACACCATCAACGAACTGCCCGAAGTGATTGCCGACATCAACCGCCGCCTGGCCAAAGGCGAGATGCCACAAGCCTTCTGACCCAGCGATTGGCGCCCATCGACGGGCGCCGTACCTGTAGGAGCAGCCTTGTGCTGCGAAGAGGCCGGTAAGGCTGAAGACCCTCTTCAGCTGCAATGGCCTCTTCGCAGCACAAGGCTGCTCCTACAGATTCCGCGCTGTTTTGCATAACAGTGTCGGTAACACCATTGACCCCAACCTTGGACACGTCGGTAAACCGCTACTGCGGCAATTGCACCTGCGGTTTGCTCGCCGCGAAGATCGCCCAACTGGACACGAACAGCGCCGCAATCAATGGCCCGATCACGAAACCATTGAGGCCGAACACCGCCAGCCCGCCCAGGGTCGACACCAGGATCAGGTAGTCGGGCATGCGCGTATCCTTGCCCACCAGGATCGGCCGCAGCAAGTTGTCCACCAGGCCGATCACCAACACCCCGAATGCGGTCAGGATCACCCCCGGCAGTATCGCCCCGGTCAACAGGAAATACGCGGCCACCGGCGCCCAGACGATGCCCGCGCCCACCGCCGGCAGCAGCGATAGAAACGCCATCAGTACCGCCCACACCAGCGCGCTGGGGATATCCAACGCCCAGAAGATGAAGCCGCCCAGCGCCCCTTGGGTAATGGCCACCAGCACGTTGCCTTTCACCGTCGCCCGCACCACGCGGTTGAACTTCAGCTGCAAACGGCGCTTCTGGTGTTCGGGCAGCGGCACGGCCAGCCGCACCCGCCGGGCCAGGTCGGCCCCTTCACGCAGAAAGAAGAACAGCAAGTACATCATGATGCCAAAGCTGATCACGAACTCGAACGTGCCCTGACCAAAGCTGAACGCCTGGCTGGCCAACACCTGGCTACCTTGGGTTGCCCACTTGGTGATCTTTTCGCGCAAGCCATCGAGGTTGCCCATGCCCATGTTGTCCAGCCCATGCTGGGCGAAGGCCGGGAGCATGTCCTTGCCGCGCTCGACGTAACCGGCGATGTCCAGTTGCCCACTTTCGATGCGCTGGTACAGGGTGGCGCCCTCTTGAACCAGCAGCGCACTGGTGATGATCACCGGCAGGATCGCCACCAGCAGGCACACCAGCGTGGTCGTGGCCGCGGCCAGGTTGCGTCGCCGGCCGAAGCGGATCAGCAGGTGGCGCTGCAGCGGGGCAAACAGGATGCCGAGGATCACCGCCCAGAAGATGGCGCCGTAATACGGCAGCAGGATCCAGAAAAAGGCAATGGTCACCAGCGCCAGGAGCACTGCCAGGGCCCTGTTCTGTAGCGCGGTTTCGTTCATCGCA
Source organism: Pseudomonas sp. NY11955 (assembly GCF_048068035.1). NCBI lineage: Bacteria > Pseudomonadati > Pseudomonadota > Gammaproteobacteria > Pseudomonadales > Pseudomonadaceae > Pseudomonas > Pseudomonas sp. NY11955. Next base: position 305,504 of record NZ_JBLUPS010000007.1, on the reverse strand, counting down.
AGTCCTCAAGTGGCTTCTGGGATATTAGTGCTCGCCGCTTGGCTAAAAGTGCCGTTACTCCCTTGATGCAAATCAATACGCGGGTTTGCCACTGGCCCTAGGATCCGCGCCTTTTGCCCCGGTGCGCACATGAACACTACCGCCAAGCCCGAACTGCTGGCCCCCGCCGGCACCCTCAAGACCATGCGCTACGCCTTTGCCTACGGTGCCGACGCGGTCTACGCCGGCCAACCACGCTACAGCTTGCGGGTGCGCAACAACGAATTCGACCACGCCAACCTGGCGCTGGGCATCCAGGAGGCGCATGCCCTGGGCAAGCGCTTCTACGTGGTGGTCAACATCGCCCCGCACAATGCCAAGCTCAAGACCTTCCTCAAGGACTTGGCGCCCGTGATCGAGATGGCGCCGGATGCGCTGATCATGTCCGACCCCGGCCTGATCATGCTGGTGCGCCAGCACTTCCCGCAGATGCCGGTGCACCTGTCGGTGCAGGCCAACACGGTCAATTGGGCCAGCGTGCAGTTCTGGCAGCAGCTGGGCTTGAGCCGGGTGATCCTGTCGCGGGAGCTGTCGCTGGAAGAAATCGAAGAAATCCGCCAGCAGGTGCCGGACATGGAGCTGGAAGTGTTCGTCCACGGCGCCCTGTGCATGGCCTATTCCGGCCGTTGCCTGCTGTCGGGCTACCTCAACAAACGTGACGCCAACCAGGGCACTTGCACCAACGCCTGCCGCTGGAAATACGACGCCACGCCCGCCACCGAGAATCTCACTGGCGACATCGTGCGCGAAGTGCAGCCCACCCTCGGCCTGGGCGCCCCGACCGAGCAGGTATTCCTGCTGCAGGAAAGCAACCGCCCTGGCACTGAAATGCCGGCGTTCGAGGATGAACACGGCACCTACATCATGAATGCCAAGGACCTGCGCGCCATTCAGCACGTCGAGCGCCTGGCCGGGATGGGCGTGCATTCGCTGAAGATCGAGGGCCGCACCAAATCGCACTTCTACTGTGCTCGCGCGGTGCAGTCCTATCGCCAGGCGATCGACGACGCGGTGGCCGGGCGGCCATTCGACCGCGCCCTGATGGGCAACCTCGAATCCCTGGCTCAACGCGGCTACACCGAAGGTTTCCTGCGCCGCCACGTGCACGACGAGTATCAGAACTACCAGCGCGGCAATTCGGTGTCCGAGCGCCAGCAGTTCGTAGGCGAGCTGACCGGCGTGCGCGTCGACGGCCTGGCCGAAGTCAAAGTGAAAAACCGCTTCGCCGTGGGCGACCACCTGGAGCTGATGACCCCGCGCGGCAACTACCACTTCGACTTGCACCGCCTGTGCAACCGCCAGCAGCAGGCCATCGAGGTGGCGCCGGGCGATGGCCATGTGGTGTATCTGCCGATTCCGGAGCAGGTTGCCCTCGACTACGGCCTGCTGATGCGCGACCTCGGCGCCGACGAGGCCGCAAGCTGACAACGCTGTAATGTGCGCCTCAGCTACCTGACAGGCGGCGGCAGCGAACATCGTGGCTCACCCGCATGAGGCCACGCCATGTTGCGCAACCCCACCCGCCGTACCTTCGTCAAAGGCCTGGGCGCCGCCAGCACGCTGGCGGGCCTGGGGCTGTGGCGCCCGCTGGCCCAGGCCGCCGAAGGCCGTGACCTGGCCGGCCAGCACTTCGAGCTGTTCATCGGCCAAACCCCGGTCAACATCACCGGCCGCCCGCGCACCGCCCTGACCATCAACAACAGCCTGCCTGGCCCGCTGCTGCGCTGGCGCGAAGGCGACACCGTGACCCTGCGCGTGCGCAACCGGCTGGCGCAGGACACCTCGATCCACTGGCACGGCATCATCCTGCCAGCCAACATGGACGGCGTACCGGGCCTGAGCTTCGCCGGCATCGAGCCCGGCGGCGACTACCTGTACCAGTTCACCCTGCGCCAGAGCGGCACCTACTGGTACCACAGCCATTCGGGGCTGCAGGAACAGGCCGGGGTCTATGGGGCGATCGTGATCGAGCCACGCGAGCCCGAAGCGCACCGCTACCAGCGCGACCACGTGCTGCTGTTCAGCGACTGGTCGGACCAGGCGCCGGAGCAGCTGATGGCCACCCTGAAGAAACAGTCCGACGCGTACAACTACCACAAGCGCACCGTTGGCGACTTCATCGACGACGTTGCCGACAAGGGCTGGAGCCCGACCGTGGCCGAGCGCACGGCCTGGGCACGCATGCGCATGAGCCCTACCGACCTGGCGGATATCAGCGCCGCCACCTACACCTACCTGCTCAACGGCCAGCCGCCGGAGGGCAACTTCACCTGCCTGTTCCAGCCGGGCGAGACCGTGCGCCTGCGGCTGATCAACGCCTCGGCCATGACCTATTTCGACTTCCGCATCCCCGGGCTGAAGCTGACGGTGATCGCCGCCGACGGCTTGCCGGTGACGCCGGTTAGCGTGGACGAGCTGCGCATTGCCGTGGCCGAGACCTATGACGTGCTGGTGACCGTGGGCGACCAACCCGCCTACACCCTGTTCGCCCAGAGCATGGACCGCACAGGCTTCGCCCGCGGCACCCTGGCCCGCGCCGCCGGGCTGCAGGCACCAGTGCCCGCACCCGACCCGCGCCCGGTACTGACCCTGGATGACATGGGCCACGGTGGCATGGGCGCCATGGCAGGCATGGACCACAGCAACATGGCCGGCATGGACCACGCCGCCATGCCGGCCATGCAGCAACACCCGGCCAGCGAAGCCGACAACCCGCTGGTGGACATGCAGACCATGGCCCCACGCCCCAACCTGGCCGACCCTGGCATCGGCCTGCGCAACAATGGCCGCCGCGTACTCACCTACGCCGACCTGCGCAGCCCCTACCCCGACCCGGACGGCCGCGCACCGTCACGCGACATCGAACTGCACCTGACCGGCCACATGGAGCGTTTCGCCTGGTCGTTCGACGGCATCAAGTTCAGCGATGCCGAGCCGTTGCGCCTGACCTACGGCGAGCGGGTACGCATCACCCTGGTCAACGACACCATGATGACCCACCCCATCCACTTGCACGGCATGTGGAGCGACCTGGAAGACGAGCACGGCCAGTTCCTGGTGCGCAAGCACACCCTCGACATCCCGCCCGGCAGCCGCCGTTCCTACCGGGTGACCGCCGATGCCCTCGGCCGCTGGGCCTACCACTGCCACCTGCTCTACCACATGGAGACCGGCATGTTCCGCGAGGTACGCGTCGATGAATGACACTCGCAACCGCAGCATCGTGGCTGGCGTGACGCTGTTGACCTTGCTCGCCAGCGAGAGGGCGATGGCTGCAGGCATGGACCACATGAACCACGCCAGCATGGACCACGGCGCCATGAACCATGAAAGCATGGGCCATGGCCAGGCAGCCCTCAGCCAGCCTCGTACGCCCCTGTCTGCCATCACCGACGCCGATCGTCGCGCCGCCTTCCCGCCACTGCCTGGGCACCAGGTGCATGACCGGGCGCTGAACTGGGCAGTGATCGTGGACAAACTCGAATATCAAAACTTCGAGAGCAGCAGTGCCCTGAACTGGAATGCCACCGCCTGGGTCGGCGGCGATATCGACCGCCTGTGGCTGCGCACGGAAGGCGAGCGCGAACAGGGCAAGACCCACAAGGCCGAGCTGCAGGCGCTGTGGGGCCATGCCGTGAGCCCGTGGTGGGAGCTGGTGGCCGGCCTGCGCCAGGACTTCAAGCCCGCCAGTGGCCAGGCCTGGGCTGCCTTCGGTATCCAGGGCACGCCGTTGTACGGCCTGGAGTTGCAAGCCACCGCCTATGCCGGCGAGCGGCAACAGACCGCGCTGCGCCTGGAAGCCGCTTACGCTATGCTGCTGACCAACCGCTGGATACTGGAACCGACCCTGGAGGCCAACCTCTACGGCCGCAACGACGCCGGGCGCGAGCAAGGCGCGGGGCTGGCCGACAGCGAGGTGGGCCTGCGCCTGCGCTACGAGATCACCCGCGGCTTCGCGCCCTACGTCGGGGTCAGTTTCAACCGCCTGCACGGCACCCGTGCCGACCAGGCCCGCGAAGACGGCGAAGACCTGGGCCAGACCCGCCTGGTCGCCGGTATCCGCCTGCGTTTTTAAAGGAGTGCTTCACCATGCTGCGCAAACACCTGCTGACCCTGGGCCTGCTGGCCGTCACCGGCCTGGCCCAGGCCGCCGAAACCATCGACGTCTACCGCGACCCCAACTGCGGCTGCTGCAAAGCCTGGATCAGCCACCTGCGTGACAACGGTTTCACCGTCAACGACCACGTCGAGCCGAACATGAGCGCGGTCAAGCAACGCCTGGGCGTGGCGCCACGCCTGGCGTCGTGCCACACCGGGGTGATCGACGGCAAGTTCGTCGAAGGCCATGTACCGGCTGAGCAGGTACGGCTACTGGCCAAACGCAGCGACCTCAAGGGCCTGGCCGTGCCGGGCATGCCCATGGGCTCGCCGGGTATGGAAATGGGTGACCACAAGGATGCCTACCAGGTCATCGGTGTGACCCAGGATGGCCAGGACACCGTTGTAGCCAACTACTGATGCTCAGCCTGTGGGCACTGTTCCTCAGTGCCTTTGGTGCCGCCACCCTGCTACCGCTGCAATCGGAGGCCGTGCTGGTCGGCCTGTTGCTGCGCCAGCCCGAGGCCTGGGCGACGCTGCTGCTGGTCGCCACCCTGGGCAATGTGCTGGGTTCGGTAGTCAACTGGCTGCTGGGTCGGGCCATCGAGCACCTGCGTGACAAGCGTTGGTTCCCGTTCAGTGCAGCCCAGTTGGCGCGTGCGCAGCAGCGCTACCAGCGCTGGGGGCAATGGTCGCTGTTGCTCAGCTGGATGCCCGTGATCGGTGATCCGCTGACACTGATCGCCGGGATCATGCGTGAACCATTCTGGCGCTTCCTGTTACTGGTGACCTTGGCCAAGGCCGGCCGCTATGCGGTGCTGGCCATGATCACCCTGGGCTGGTTTCACGCCTGGTAACACCTTTCACGTTCCCGTCGCACGCCTGGCTGCTAAAGTCGCCCATTCCTACATGGCCCTACACGGAGTGCCCCCATGCTGCGCGCAACCGCCCTGGCCCTGGCCTGCCTGGCTGGCAGTTCGGCCATCGCCGCCGAGTCGCCCACCTATGGCCCCCAGCTCGAAGGCTTCAGCTACCCGCACCCACTCAAGCATTTCGACTTCAACTCACAGGGCCAGGCCCTGCAGATGGGCTACATGGACGTGCCTGCCCAGGGCCAGGCCAACGGCCACAGCGTGGTGTTGATGCACGGCAAGAACTTCTGCGCCGCCACTTGGGAAACCACCATCGACGCCTTGAGCAAGGCTGGCTACCGGGTCATTGCCCCAGACCAGGTCGGTTTTTGTACCTCCAGCAAACCGGCGCATTACCAATACAGCTTCCAGCAGTTGGCGGCCAATACCCATGCCCTGCTCGAACAGTTGGGGGTAAAGCAAACCATCGTGCTCGGCCACTCCACCGGTGGCATGCTCGCCACCCGCTATGCACTGATGTACCCACAGCAGGTAGAACGCCTGGCGATGGTCAACCCGATTGGCCTGGAAGACTGGAAAGCCCTGGGCGTGCCCTACCGCACGGTGGACCAGTGGTATGCCCGCGAGCTCAAGCTGGATGCCGAAGGGGTGCGTGAGTATGAGCGCAAGACTTATTACGCCGGGCGCTGGAAGCCAGAATACGAGCGCTGGGTGCAGATGCTGGTGGGTCTGAACAAAGGGCCGGGGCATGAAGTGGTGGCGTGGAACTCGGCGTTGATCTACGACATGATCTTCACCCAGCCGGTGTACCACGAGTTCAAGGACCTGCAAATGCCGACCCTGCTGCTGATCGGCGACAAGGACACCACGGCCATCGGCAGCGATATTGCACCGCCGCAGGTGAAGGCGAAGCTGGGCAAGTATGCAGCGTTGGGGCCGCAGGTGGCCAGGCTGATCCCCAAGGGCGAGCTGATCACCTTCGAAGGCATGGGGCATGCGCCGCAGATCGAAGAGCCGATACGGTTCAATCGCACACTGATCGAGTGGTTGGGCAAGTAAGCCAATCTTTGGGGGCTGCGTTGCAGCCCCCTACACTCTCCAGACCTGCGCCTCAGTCCAACCCAGCTCGGCAAAGTCGTCCGCCCGCAACCCGGCCTCTTCCTCGCAGAAAAACTCATCCAATTGTGGCGGCCTGACCGCCGTATCACTGAGCATCGCATGCACCTGGCCACGGTGATGCACCTGATGTTCGAACAGATGTGCCAGCAAGCGCAGCCGCTGCTCGCGCTGCACCCGCTCAGGCCGCACGATGCTCACATAACGGCCCAGTTCGCCATCGCTCAGCGCCTGGCAGTAGGCGATCAACCGATGGTCGGCCTGGGCCTGCTCGGCATACAGATCGGCACAGGTGGCAAACGGCTCCAGCGGGTCGAAGAAGCGCTCGCCATCGGCATCGGGCTGCTCGCCGCGCTGCTCGCACTCGAGCATGTGCAGGTAGAACCAATCCACCGTCAGCAGGTGGTTGAGCGTGGCCTTGATCGACGGGAAGAAGCTGCAGCGCGGAGCGACGAACTCATCCTGGGTCAGCTGCAGACAGGCTTTGTACAGGCGGTGGTTGGCCCAGCCATTGTTGTAGGCTTGGGTCAGCAAGTGATGCGACAACGGCTGCATGGTTCGGCTCCTTTTCAGGCGAAGCGTTGCAGTTGCATCTCCCGTAGCCGGCTCAGGGTCCGTTGGTACGGGAACGCCAGATACCCTTGAGTGTAGAGGGCATCGAGCGGCACCTGTGCCTCCAGGTACAGCGCCACACGGCGGTCGTAGCATTCGTCGACCAGGGCAATGAAACGGCGCACCGCATCGTCCTTGGGCGACAGCGCTGGCAGTTCGCGATCGCCTGCCACCACTCGGGCCGCGCCATCCTCGGTGCCACGGGCAATGCGCCCCGCCCGCTGTTCACCACCCAGCGCCGGAATGCCGGATAGCAGAATCGCCGGAAAACGGTCGCACAAGGCCATGAACTCCATCGCCGCCAAAGGTTGTTCGCACAAATCGGTGAAGCGGCACCAGATGGCCTGCTCACTGCGGCGTACTACGTGAATGTGCCTGGAGCCGATCACCAAGGGCTGATCGGTGCCGCCGTCATCCGGGCTGAGCTGGCGGAACACCTCGTCCAGCTGGCTGGCCTTTCCCAGCTCTGCCACCCAGTAGCGCTGCCGCGCTGCGCCAGGGTGCAGGCGGTGGTCCTGCTCGCCTGTTACCGGCAATACCTGCATATGCCGCTCGATAGCCGCGATGGCCGGCAGGAACCGCTCGCGGTTGAAACCGTCGCGGTAGAGCTGCGCGGGTGGCTGGTTGGAGGTGGCGACGATTACCACGCCCTGGTCGAACAGTACCTGGAACAGGCGGCCAAGGATGATTGCATCACCGATGTCGCTGACGAACAGCTCATCGAAGCACAACACGCGGATCTGCCCGGCCAGTTCCCGGGCCAAGGCCAGCAGCGGGTCGGCAGTGCCTTTAAGCTGGAACAGGCGCTGATGGACCCAGGCCATGAAGTGATGGAAGTGCTGGCGCCGACTGGGTAGGCGCAGGCAGCGGTGGAACTGGTCCATCAGCCAAGTCTTGCCACGGCCGACCGGGCCCCAGAGGTAGACGCCCTGGGCGGGACGGCCCTGTTCGACAACCTCGAAGCAGGCTTGCAAGGCCTCGACGGCGCGGGCCTGAGCAGGGTCGGCGACGTAACCCTGAGTGGCGAGGGCTTGCTGGTAAAGGGATTGGGGGTCGATAGCCATGCGCCATTCTACACGTACCGCTGTGCCAGCGAGTCAGGCCCCGTCGCCCAGGCCCACTTTCAATAGCGCGCCGTCCTTGTCATCGGTCAATACATACAGGTAACCATCCGGCCCCACCCGCACATCGCGGATACGCGCCTTCAGCTCACCGAGCAAGCGCTCTTCATGCACCACCTTGTCACCGTCCAACTGCAAGCGGATCAATTCCTGGGTGGCCAGCGCGCCAATAAACAGGTTGTGGTCCCAGGTCTTGAACGTCGGGCTGTCGTAGAACGCCATGCCGCTGATGCCCGGTGACTTTTCCCATACATGATGCGGGTCGACCATGCCATCGACATGCTTGCCCTTGGCCTCAGGGATCGGCAGCAGCGAATAGTTGATGCCGTGGGTCGCAATCGGCCAGCCGTAGTTCTTGCCAGGTTCAGGCATGTTGATTTCATCCCCGCCACGCGGGCCGTGTTCGTGGGTCCACAGCTTGCCGGTCCAGGGGTTGAGCGCAGCGCCTTGCTGGTTGCGGTGGCCGAACGACCAGATCTCTGGCCGCACGTTGTCCTTGCCGACGAAGGGGTTGTCCTTGGGCACTTCGCCGTCCGGCAGAATGCGCACGATCTTGCCCTGCAGCTTGTCCAGGTCCTGAGCAGTGGGGCGCTGGTTGTTCTCGCCCAGGGCGATGAACAGGTAGCCGTTGCGGTCGAACACCAGCCGCGAGCCAAAGTGGTTACCCACCGATAGCTTGGGCTGCTGGCGAAAGATCACGGTGAAGTTCTCCAACCGGGCACGGTCCTCGGACAACTGCCCGCGGCCGACCGCCGTGCCAGCCTTGCCGTCACTGCCCTCCTCGGCGTAGGACAGGTAAACGGTGCGGTCCCTGCCGAACTCCGGCGACAGCACTACGTCCAGCAGGCCGCCCTGGCCTTCGGCCCAGACTTTGGGCAGCCCACTGATTGGCGGGCCAACCTTGCCTTCGGCATTGACCAGCCGCAGGTTGCCGGCGCGCTCGGTCACCAGCATGTCCTTGCCGCCCGGCAGGAACGCCAGGGCCCAGGGGTTGCGCAGGCCATCGGCAAGCGTATCGACGGTCAAGGTGCCTTCTTCACTGCGAAACTGCTGCTCCCCCGCCGCATGCGTCAACAAGGGCAGCAACGCGGCGGCAGTCAGGGTGGCTAGCCAGGGTGCTCGAAGCATGCAGAATTCCTTTCGGCTGGACTTACGGCGCACGCGGGTTGTCGCGCGCAGGCCGGGTGGGTTCAAGGTTCGGGGTTTGCTGCTGGCGGCGCAAGTTGTCGCCATTGCCGATACCGCGGTTGTCCAGCGTAGGCGTGCGCTGGTACGGATCGGTGGACGGGCCGCGTACCGGTGGCGTGGCCTGCATGCTGCCCTGCCGGCTATTGGGGTTGGCGCGCTGGATCGGGCTGTTGTAGGGGTTGTTGTTGCCGGCGGCCAGTTGCAGGGGCTGCTGCGGGGCAGCGTGCGCGGGCAGGCACAAAGCCAGGCCTAGGGCCAGGATGGGCAATGTCGGGGTCATGCTTCACCTCCTGTACGAAAATGCCGCGCCTGGTGGGTTTGATAGCCTAAGGCGCGAGGGGTTCGCGGCAAAAGTGTGAATATGAATCGAGATGATTCCTGATGTTTCAGTATGCGCCCATTCGCAGCACAAGGCTGCTCTTGTAGGAGCAGCCTTGTGCTGCGAATGGGCCGCAGAGCGGCCCCAAATCACTGCCCCTTGTCCACCTTATGCCGCGCCGCATACAAGCACAGCATCTCCATCGCCAAAGTCGCCCCCGCCAGCGCTGTGATATCGGCATGGTCATAGGCCGGTGCCACTTCCACCAAGTCCATACCCACCAGGTTGATCCCACGCAGCCCGCCCAGAATCTCCAGCGCCTGCACCGTGCTGAGCCCGCCACACACCGGCGTACCCGTGCCAGGCGCATAGGCCGGGTCAAGGCAGTCGATGTCGAAGGTCAGGTACACCGGCCGCTCGCCCACTCGCTGGCGTATCGCTGCAATCACCGCCTCGGTACCCTGGCGGTGCACCTGGCGGGCATCGAGGATGGCAAAGCCCTGGCTGTCGTCATTGGTGGTGCGCAAGCCAATCTGCACCGAGTGAGCCGGATCCACCAGGCCTTCGCGGGCGGCATGCCAGAACATGGTGCCGTGGTCGATGCGCTTGCCCTCCTCGTCCGGCCAGGTGTCGCTGTGGGCATCGAAGTGGATCAGCGCCAGCGGGCCATGGCGGCGGGCGTGAGCCTTGAGCAGTGGGTAGCTGATGAAATGGTCGCCACCGAGGGTGAGCATGGCGCAACCCGCCTGCAGAATAGACTCGGCATGGGCCTCGATGCTGTCCGGTACCGACTGCGGCGTGCCACTGTCGAAGGCGCAGTCGCCATAGTCGATCACCGCCAGGTGGTCGAACGGGTCGAACGCCCACGGCCAGTGGCGGGCCCAGGCCTGCTGCACCGAGGCGGCGCGGATCGCCCGTGGGCCGAAACGCGCGCCAGGGCGGTTGCTGGTGGCGGTGTCGAACGGCACCCCGCTGACCACCACATCCACACCGCGCAAGTCGCGGCTGTAGCGGCGGCGGGAGAAACTGGTAATGCCGGCATAAGTACTTTCTGCGGCAGTGCCATACAGGCTGTCGCGCGTGATCGCCTGGTCGTTGCTTGCGGCTTGCTCCACGGTCGGGCTCCTTGGTTGTCATCAGTCACTGACGGCTGCGAAAGGCCGTCCACAGGCGGTTGCGCTGGCGCAGGTCGGCCAGAGCCATGCTGCGGTCGGCGAACAGACGTTGGCGCACCTCGGCGGGCGGATAGATGTCCGGGTCATTGCGCACCGCCTCGTCCACCAACGGCGTGGCGGCCTGGTTGGCGTTGGCGAAGAACAACGTGTTGGTCAGCGCCGCCACCGACTCGGGCTTGAGCATGAAGGCGATGAACGCCCGCGCAGCCTCGGGGTGCGGGGCATCCTTGGGGATGACCAGGTTGTCCTGCCACACCAGCGTGCCTTCGCGGGGGATGCGGTAAATCAGCTCGAACGGCTTGCCGGCACGGCGGGCCTGGTCGGCGGCCATGGCCGCATCACCGTTGTAGGTCAGCGCCAGGCACACGCTGCCATTGGCCAGGTCGCTGATCTGCCGGCCGTTGGCGACGTAGCTGATCGACGGTTGCAACTGGCTGAGCAGGGTCTGCGCGGCAGCCAGATCATCCTTGTTCTGGCTGTAAGGGTCCTTGCCCAGGTAGTTCAGGGCTACACCAATCACCTCCTGTGGCGAATCGGGCATGGCAATGCCGCAATCCTTCAGACGGCTGGCGTACTCGGGCTTGAACAGCAGGTCGAGGCTATCCAGCGGCACATCGCCCAGGCGCTGGCGTACGGCCTCCACGTTTACCCCCAGGCCCAGGGTGCCCCAGGTGTACGGCACCGCATGGCGATTACCAGGGTCTGCCTCGGCCAGCTTGGCCAGCAGGTCTTTGTCGAGGTTGTCGTAGCCAGGCATGGCCTGGGCGTCCAGCGGTTGCAGGGCATTGGCTTTCAGCGCCCGGGCCAGCACGGTGGATGACGGCACCACCACGTCGTAGCCGCTGCCACCGGTCAGCAGCTTGGTTTCCAGTACCTCGGTGGTGTCGAACGTGTCGTAGCGCACCTTGTAGCCGGTTTCCCGTTCGAAGCGCTGGAGGGTTTGCGGGGCGACATAGTCAGCCCAGCTGTAGAGATTGACGACCTTTTCTTCGGCCTGCAGCGGCAGGGCCAAAACCAAGGACAACAGGCACAACGATCGACGCATGGCGGACACCTCGGCAAATGGGTGGATGCCGCGAGCATGCCAGCCGGGTTACATTGCTGAAATGGCAAGTTTGCAAAGCTAACATTCATCGGGAGCAATGTAATGCTGGGACAAGTGCACGACCCCGACCTGCACCTGCTGCGGCTGTTCGTCACTGTAGTCGAGGCCGGTGGCTTCAGCGCCGCGCAGGGCGTGCTGGGCCTGAGCCAGCCCACCATCAGCCAACGCATGGCACAGCTGGAGGCGCGCCTGGGTTACCGGCTGTGCAGTCGCGGCAAAGGCGGTTTTCGCCTGACGGAAAAAGGCGAACTGTTACTGGAGGCGGCACGTGGGCTGTTGCTGAACATCGAACAGTTTCGCCAGCAGGCCAACGGCGTTGCCGGGCGGTTGCTGGGTACCGTGCGCATTGGCATGGCGGAAAACCAGGACAAGGCGGTGAGCCTGAAGCTGGCGGCGGCCATCGCGGCGTTTCGCAGGCGAGAAGAATCGGTGCAGTTGGAACTGATCAGTGCACCGCCGGCCGAGCTTGAACGGTTGTTGCTGGAGCAGCGGCTGGATTACGCCATCAGCTACTTTTCCGGCAACCAGGCGGCCTTCGATTACCAGCCATTGTTCGAAGAGCGGCAACGGCTGTATTGCGCCAAGGGGCATGTGCTGTTCGGCGAGTCGGGGGTTGGGCTTGAGCGGCTGCTGGACATGGACCAGGTGCGCCATCCGTACCGCTTTCTCAAGAGCGGTGAGCCGTTCCAGAGCCGGCGCAGCATGGCGGTGGCAGAGCAGATCGAAAGCGTGCTGACGTTCATTCTGTCGGGGCGGCATATCGGTTATCTGCCCTGCCATTGCGCCCTGGGGTGGGAGGCCGAGGGGCTGCTGTGGGCGCTGGATACGGGGCTGGACTTCGTGGTGCCGTTTACCCTCGCCCGGCACCGGGCACAGGGGGTGAGCGAGGCCCAGCAGGCGTTCGTGCAGGATCTGCTGGCGGCGTTTGCCTGAGCCGGCCTGTTCGCGGGCACGCCCGCTCCCACAAAAATGGTACCTGTGGGAGCGGGCGTGCCCGCGAACAGGCCGGATCAGGCGGCAACAATCAGTAAGCCATGCTCCAGGTCAGCGTGTAGGTGCGCCCACGCCCTTGGTAGTCATACAGGTACGCTGGCCCGTAGGTCGGTGAATAGAACAGCGTCGCACGCTGCCCCCAGACCGTGCTGTACTGCTTGTCCAGCAGGTTCTGGATGCCGGCGCTGAAGGTACCGAAACCGGTGTCCTGGCTGCCCAGCAGGTCGAAGGTGGTGTAGCCGTCGATTTCGTGGTCGGCATCGTCCTTCAGGCTGAAAGCATGGTTGGCCTGCAACCGCGCGCTGCGGCCATCGCCCTTCCAGCCGACGAACGCGGTGGCCTTGGACAGCGAAGCATAACGGGCGTCGCGCTTGATCCAGCCACCGTCTGCAGCCTCTTCTTCGGAGCGGGTCAGGTGCAACGTGCCGCCGGCTTCCCAACCGGTCTGGAAGTGCCGGGTCAGCGCACCTTCAAAGCCGAAATCGCGGCTTTTCTGCTCTTCCACGTTGATGGTCAGCGTTTGCGAATCGACGTTGATGATCTTGTCCGACCAGATGTAGTACAGCGCTGCCTGCGCATCCCAGTCCAGGTCGGCATAGCGCCAGCCCAGCTCCACCTGGCGGCTCTTGATGCCGGCCAGCGGGTTGTCGGCTACGCTCAGGCCCGGCTTGCCGTAGTACTTGGCCGGGTCGGGCAGGTCGAAGCCTTCGCCATAGTTGGTCCACACCTGGTGGCCGTTCTTGAAGTCGTAGATGGCACCGACGTTGAACAGGTTGACCTGGTAATCGTTGCTGCCGCCGGGCACGCCCTTGAAATCGCTGACATCCACGTCCATTTGCTGGCGCCGGGCGCCGCCCGAGAAGGTCAGGTTGTCGGTGGCGTGCCAGTCCAACTGGGCATACACCGACACACCATCGACCCGATAGCTGGGGTAACGCGCGGCCTTGCTGTCTTTGTCCATCTCCAGGCCGCCCGATTCGGACGAGGTCAGGGCGTTGAACGTGGTCTGCTCGGCATTGAAGCGCTCACGGTCAAGGTCGACGCCGTAAGTCAGCTTTAACGTGTCCCACTGCTTGGCGAACAAGCCTTTGAGGCTGGTGACCTCGAAGTTCTGCTGCGAGGCTGCGAAATACACCCCACGCGACCCGGTGGGCGTGGCGCGGTTGTAGTACGGGAACGGGTAGAAGTTGTCGTCTTCCTTGCGGTACGACGCCTGCAGGTAAAAGTCTTGCCCCAACACGTCGGTGTTGTGGTAGTTGGCATTGAGCAGCAGGCGCCGGGTACGCGGCTCCAGGTCCGACGAATAGCCGCTGCGCAGCTCGGCGTCTTCCAGGTCGGATGGCGCGTTGTAGTTGAGGTTGGGGAAGTAGATACCCGTGCTGCCGTGGTTGCCCGAATCGTAATACTGGGCCAACAGGTCGAGGCTCTGCTGATCGTTCAGCTGCAGGCCCAAGGTACCGAGCACGTCGATGGTGCGGTTGTACTGCAGGTCGGTCTGGGTGTTGTCGATGAAGATCTGATCGCCAGCGCCATCGTAAAAGGCTTCGTTCTGCTCGCCGGAAATGCCCAGCCGGGCATTGACCCTCTCGTTGCCGCCGCTGATCGACTGGGCAAAGCGGGTAGCCAGGTCGTCGCTGTTGTTGAAACCGCTGCTGGCGCCGAGCTGGGTCTCGAAGCGCGCCGGGCCGGGCTCGCCCTTCTTGGTCACGATGTTGATGATACCGCCGGTGGCGCCGCCGCCGTAGATGGCGCTGGCCCCCGACAGCACTTCGACGCGCTCGACGTTGAACGGCGAAATGCTGTCGAACTGGCGCGACAGGCCGCGCGAGCTGTTCTGGCTGACCCCGTCGATCATCACCAGCACGTTGCGCCCGCGCATGTTCTGGCCGTAGTTGGTGCGCCCTTCCGGCGCCAGGTCGAGACCTGGTACCAGCTTGCCGATGGCTTCCTTCAAGCTGACACCGCTGTCGATCTGCTCGCGCAACTGCTGCTGGTCGACCACCCAGACGGTGCCGGGGATTTCGCTGATGGCGGTGCTGGTGCGCGAGGCCACGCTGACTTCGATCGGTTTGAGGTTGACCGCCTGCGGCACGGCCTCGGCTTTACGCAGGGTGACCGTACGGGCATCGCTGAACTGCCAGCTCATGCCGCTGCCGGCCAGCAGCTGCTGCAGGGCCTGCTCGACACTGTAGCTGCCCTGCAACGCTGGGCTGGTTACGCCTGCGGCATCGCCCGTGGTGTACAGCAGGTGCAGGCCGGCCTGGTCGGCGAAGGTGGTCAGGGCCTGGTCCAGTGGCTGGGCTGGCAGGTCGAGCTGGACCTGGCGAGCCTGCATCTGGGTCTGTTCGGTGGTCGTCGCGGCCCATACATGCAGTGGACCGACCAGCATGGCCAGGGCACTGCAGGACATCAGGGCGTGGTGAAGAGGACCGCGACGGCGGTGCAAGGGCTTGAGCATCAGAGGCACGAATGAGCTTCCTGACAAGTCGTAAATGAGAATGGGTTGCTGATCAGTCCCACTACGACGATCTGGCTTGCAGGAACTTGCAGTGCCAAATGGAAAATATTTTTATTTGTGTGCCGGCCGCTTCGCAGCACAAGGCTGCTCCTACAGGGATCGCACCCGTCTGTAGGAGCAGCCTTGTGCTGCGAAGAGGCCGGCACAGGCGGATCAATGAACCACAGCCAACCACGGCAAATAGGTAACCTTCAGCCCATAGCGCTGCTCCAACGTGCGCAGCAGCGCCTCTGGCTCGTCAAGGTCGAACACCCCGCTCACCTCCATCGCCGCCAGCTTGCTATCCGACAACACGATGCGCCCATGCCGATAGCGCTCAAGCTCCGTCAGCACCTGCCCCAGCGGCTTGCCGTTGAAGATCAGCTTACCGCGCTGCCAGGCCATCTGCGTGCCGGCATCGGCCGCCACTGCCAGTTCACGCTCACCCAGCTTGGCTTCACCACGTGCCAACACCACGCGGCCATCGCGGCGCACGCTGAAGGTAGCGGCAGTGCCCTGCACCCGCTCACCGCCCGTATCGACCACAAATGGCCTTGCATCATCAGCGGTTTCGAACAGCGCTTCGCCGGCATTCACCACCACCCGCCGCTCATGCTCGCTGAACACCACGCTCAAGGCACTGGCGCTGTTCAGCGTCACCCGCGTGCCATCGGCCAGGGTAATGACTTGCCGCTCGCCCACTGCGGTGTGGTAATCCGCCAGTAGCATCGGGGCCTGCTGCCAACCCGCCACAGCGGCGACCAGGAGCACCACGGATGCCGCCACACCCGCCTGTTTCAGCCAGCCGCGGCAATGGCGCAAGGCCTGGCCAATGTACTTTGCCACCATGCTCTCGGAAACACCCAGGTGTTGAGCAATCTGCTTCTGGGTCAGGCCCTCGATGCGGTTGAGCAACAGCGCCTGGCGGGCGTTGTCGGGCAACTGCAACAGCGCCTGGTCGAGAATTTGCAGGCGTTCACGGGCCAGCAATGCCGCCTCGGGTGCTGGTGCCGGGCAGGCCACCTCACAGGCTCCGTCGCTGTCGTCGTGACAAGTGGCGATGCGCTGCTCGCGGCGCAAGGCATCGATCGCCAGGTTACTGGCCACGCGGAAGATGAAACTGCGCGCATGCAGCACCGGCACCGCCTGCTCGTCAATGTTCACCAGCTTCAGGTAGGTTTCCTGCGCCACGTCGGCCGCGCGCTGGCGGTCGCTCATGCGCCGAGTGAGAAACCGCAGCAGGTCGTCGTAGTGCTCCTGGAAACTCGCCAGCAGGCCCGACATGGGTGAGGTCAGCATGGGTTGGGGAACAGCCAGTAAGAGAAGTTATCGGGCGTTAATGAGAAACAGTATCTTTCATATGAGCCGATACTTTCAACGCCGACGCGCATTTGCCACACTGCCAGTTCGTCCAATCCGGCAAGGTCGCACCTCATGACTGCCCGCCTGTACCGCTACACCCGCCTGTACCTGATCCTGCTGCTGACCAGCGGCCTGGCGGCCTGCGCGCTGTTCCAGCCACGCGACCCAGTGAACATCAGCGTGATCGGCATCGAGCCACTGCCCGGGCAGGAGCTGGAATTGCGCATGGCGGTAAAGATGCGGGTGCAAAACCCCAACGAGGCGCCGATCGACTACAACGGTATCGCCATCAACCTGGAGGTGAACGGCCAGCCGTTGGCCGCCGGGGTCAGCGACCAGCAGGGCCACATTGGCCGATATGACGAGGCGGTGATCGTGATGCCGGTAAGCATCACGGCGTTTTCCTTCCTGCGCCAAGCCTATGGACTAGGCAAGGTAGATTCGCTGCAGGGGTTGCCCTATACGCTGCGCGGCAAGCTGGCCGGCGGGCTGCTGGGGACCGTGCGGTTCACCGACGAAGGCAAGCTGGATCTGCCCAAGGGCACTTACTGGTAAGCGCCCTGCGCGGTGCGCTCAGCGGTTGGCGCTGGCCGCGGCCATCAGCTTGTTGACTTCGCTGCGCACCATGCTGGCGTACTCGGGCGGCGTCATGCCGTCCAGTTCGGCGCGTACCCACTCGGCCCATTTACCCTTGCGCCGTGGCTTTTCGGCGATCAGCCGCGCCGCTTCGCCCTTGGCCTTGCCCAGGTTGTTCTGCCACATCTCGAACAGACGGGCCTTCTCTGCCTCGATCTGCGCCCGTTCCTCGAAGCTCATGTTGGCCAGATTGAAACTCATGAAGGTACCTGCAGGTTTGAAAATGGCCGCTATCTTACACCCAGGCAACGCCACATCGGAAAGCCGCCGCAACTTTCCCGACGCGGCGGCATCCATTGTTCACACCCCCCATCGACGAGGACGAGTTCATGGCCCGGAAAAACGCCACGCTGGCGGATAGCGATCAGATCAAGGACCAGGTATTCAGCGAACTGCAATCGCTGATCGAAGAGTCGGAAAAACTGCTGAACGACAGTGCCGCCCTGGTTGGCGACGAAGCAGAGACGTTGCGTGCGCAGGTAAGCCTGAAGCTGCGCCAGGCCCGCCAGGCGGCCAGCAATGTGCGCAGCAGGGCGCAACCGGTGGTGGACGCCACACAAGACTACATCGGCGGCCACCCCTGGCAGACCGTGGCCATTTCCGCCGGCCTCGGCCTGGTGGTAGGCCTGCTGTTGGGCCGGCGCGGCTAAGGCCTGGGCCGCCTGTTGCGAATCAGGCGGCCAGCGCCTGCGGGATGCCGCTGTGGAAGCGCAGTTCCTGGTCGGGTGACTGGATCAGTTCCATTTCCGCAGCCCGCACCAGTTCCACCCGGCGGGCGATGTCCGCCTCATCACCGTAGTTGTGCGCCAGTTTCAGGTAACCCTGGTAGTGGCGCGCTTCACTTTTCAGCAGGCCGTGGTAGAAGCGCCCCAGCTCTTCATCCAAGTGCGGGACCAGTGCAGCGAAGCGCTCGCAGCTGCGCGCCTCGATGAACGCCCCCACCACCAGCGTGTCCACCAGCTTGACCGGCTCGTGGGCGCGCACCAGGCGGCGTAGCCCCGACGCATAGCGCCCCGCCGACACCGGGCGCAGCGGCACGCCCCGGCGCTTCATCAGGCGCAGCACTTGCTCATGGTGCACCAGCTCCTCGCGGGCCAGGCGCGACATCATGTTGATCAGGTCGAGGTGGGTGTTGTATTTGGCGATCAGGCTCAAGGCTGTGCTGGCGGCCTTGAACTCGCAGTTCTTGTGGTCGATCAGCAGGGTTTCCTGGTCGGCGAGCGCCGCTTCGATCCAGGCGTCTGGCGTCGGGCAGCCAAGAAAGGCGTCGATTTCGGGGATCAGGGACATAAGCGTGCAACCACACAGAACTGGCAGGGCCGGCGATTATACCGGCGGCGGCGGGCGGCGCCAGTGACTATGCTTGATGCATATCAAGCGCCAGCGGGGGGAGTGCCGACTATAGTCAGGCATTGGTCGCCACCTTTGAAGGGAGCTAACGCCCATGCAAGCCGTCCGCAGCATCCTTGTCGTCCTCGACCCCGAGCACGCCCACAGCCGGGCGCTGACCCGGGCCAAGCTGATAGCCGGCGTCACCGGCGCACGCCTGCACCTGCTGATGTGCGACAAACGGCATGATCACAGTGCGCTGCTGAGCCTGCTGAGCAGCCAGTTGCATGATGACGGGTACGACAACATCACCCATGAAGAAGCCTGGCGTGACAACCTGCACGACACCATCATCTATGTGCAACAGGCCGAAGGTTGCGAGCTGGTGATCAAGGAACACCGCCCGGACAACCCGCTGAAAAAAGCCCTGCTCACCCCCAGCGACTGGAAGCTGCTGCGCCAGTGCCCGTGCGCCGTGCTGATGGTCAAGAGCGAGCGGCCGTGGACCGGGGGCAAGATCCTGGCTGCGGTGGACGTGGGCAACCAGGACGAGGACCACCGCCGCCTGCACGCGAGCATCATCGATCATGGCTTCGAGATTGCCAAACTGGCCAAGGGCGAACTGCATGTCATCAGCGCCCATCCGTCGCCGATGCTGTCAGCCTCGGACCCGGCGTACCAGTTGAGCGACACCATCGAGAAGCGCTACCGCGAAGCTTGCAAGGCGTTCCAGGCCGAGTACGACATCAGCGAGGATCGCCTGCATGTGGCCGAAGGGCCGGCGGATGTGTTGATTCCACATACCGAGAAAGTGCTCGATGCCGTGGTGACGGTGATCGGCACCGTGAGCCGCACGGGGATTTCCGGGGCATTGATCGGCAATACGTCGGAGGTGGTGCTGGATGCGCTGGAGGGGGATGTGCTGGTGCTCAAGAGCGAGGAAGCCATCGCACACCAGGCCGAGTTAGCGCGAGGCTGAATCCCTTTTCCGCCTCACTGCAGGTTTATCGGGGCCGCCTTGCGGCCCCGATCAGTACCGACCGCTAGGCCAACGCCTCCCGCACCTTGGGGTCCAGCCCCTCCCCCGCATTGGCCTCGATCCACTCCGCCAACTGCCGGCGCATGGCCGGTGTCCAGAAGCTCTGCAAATGCTGCCTTACCCCCTGCACCGCCAGCGCCCGGTCGGGCTCGCTGTCAAAGTAATGGGCAATCTGGTTGGCCATCTTGACCAGGTTGTCGCTGCTCATCGGCGTACCTCGGCTTTCTCCGCTGATCGGCGCTCTTTCAACAGCCGCCGCTGTTCATCGCTGAAGTCCTGATAGCGCTTTTGCCATTGCGAAGGCTGGAACACCTTCACCACCTCCACTGCCGTCACCTTGTACTCAGGGCAGTTGGTGGCCCAGTCGGAATTGTCGGTGGTGATCACGTTGGCCCCAGACTCGGGGAAGTGGAAGGTGGTGTACACCACACCGGGCGCCACCCGTGCACTGACCTTGGCACGCAGCACAGTCTGCCCGGCGCGGCTGCCGATGCCGACCCAGTCACCGTCCTGGATACCACGGGTTTCGGCATCGGTCGGGTGAATTTCCAGGCGGTCGGCATCATGCCAGGCGACGTTGCCGGTACGCCGGGTCTGGGCGCCGACGTTGTACTGGCTGAGAATGCGCCCGGTGGTCAGCAGCAGCGGGTAGCGGTTGTTGACCTTTTCGTCGGTGGGCACGTAGCCGGTGAGCATGAAGCGGCCCTTGCCACGCACGAACTGGTCGATGTGCATGGTCGGCGTGCCGTCGGGCGCAGCGTCGTTGCACGGCCATTGCAGGCTGCCATGGCGATCGATTTCGGCGTAGCTGACGCGGCGGAAGGTCGGCGTCAGGCGGGCAATTTCGTCCATGATCTGCGACGGATGGCGGTAGTTCATCGGGTAGCCCAGGGCGTTGGCCAGGGCCACGGTGGCTTCCCAGTCTGCCTTGCCGGCCAGCGGCTCCATGACCTTGCGCACCCGCGAAATGCGTCGCTCGGCATTGGTGAAGGTGCCGTCCTTTTCCAGGAACGAACTGCCCGGCAGGAACACATGGGCGAACTTGGCGGTTTCGTTGAGGAAAATGTCCTGTACCACCACGCACTCCATGGCAAGCAGGGCTGCCGTGACGTGCTGGGTGTTGGGGTCGCTCTGGGCGATGTCCTCGCCCTGGCAGTACAGCGCCTTGAAGCTGCCATCGAGCGCCGCCTCGAACATATTGGGAATACGCAGGCCCGGGTCGGGTTGCAAGGTCACGCCCCAGGCCCGTTCGAACTCGGCGCGTACGCCCTCGTTGGAAATATGCCGGTAGCCGGGCAGCTCGTGGGGGAACGAACCCATGTCGCACGACCCCTGCACGTTGTTCTGCCCGCGCAACGGGTTCACCCCCACCCCTTCGCGGCCGATGTTGCCGGTCGCCATGGCCAGGTTGGCGATGCCCATCACTGCGGTACTGCCCTGACTGTGCTCGGTCACACCCAGGCCATAGTAGATGGCCGCGTTGCCACCGGTGGCGTACAACCGGGCAGCGGCGCGGATCTGCTCAGCTGGCACGCCACAGACAGGGCCGAGCACTTCAGGGGCGTTTTCCGCCAGGCTGACGAAATCGCGCCAACGGGCGAAGTCTTCGGTTTCGCAGCGCGCGTCGATGAAGCGCTGGGCCAGCAGGCCTTCACTGACGATCACGTGGGCCAGGGCGTTGAGCATGGCCACGTTGGTGCCCGGGCGCAGTTGCAGGTGCAGCTCGGCGCGGGCGTGCGGCGAGTCGACCAGGTCGATGCGCCGTGGGTCGATCACAATCAGCCGCGCGCCCTGGCGCAGGCGGCGCTTGAGTTGCGAGCCGAACACCGGGTGGGCGTCGGTAGGGTTGGCACCGATCACCAGCACCACGTCGGCCTGCATCACCGAATCGAAGCTTTGCGTGCCGGCCGACTCACCCAGGGTTTGCTTGAGGCCATAGCCAGTAGGCGAATGGCACACCCGCGCGCAGGTATCGACGTTGTTGTTGCCGAACGCCGTGCGCACCAGTTTCTGCACCAGGTAGGCTTCTTCGTTGGTGCAGCGGCTGGAGGTGATGCCGCCAATGGAATCGCGCCCGTACTTGAGCTGGATGCGGCGGAACTCGCTGGCGGCATAGGTCACCGCCTCGTCCCAGCTCACTTCCTGCCACGGGTCTTCCAGGCGCTTGCGGATCATCGGCTTGGTGATGCGATCCGGGTGGGTGGCATAGCCCCAGGCGAAGCGGCCCTTGACGCAGGCGTGACCGTGGTTGGCGCCGCCGTTCTTGTCCGGGACCATGCGCACCAGCTGGTCGCCCTTCATTTCGGCGCGGAACGAGCAACCCACGCCGCAATAGGCGCACGTGGTAATGACCGCACGCTCTGGCTGGCCAAGTTGCACCAAGCTCTTTTCCGTCAGGGTCGCGGTCGGACAGGCCTGCACGCAGGCGCCGCACGACACGCACTCTGAAGCGAGGAAATTGTCACCACCCGCGGCCGCCACCCGCGATTCGAAACCACGCCCGGTAATGGTCAGGGCAAATGTCCCCTGGATGTCCTCGCAGGCACGCACGCAGCGGCTACAGACGATGCACTTGCTCGGTTCGTAGTCGAAATAAGGGTTGGAAACGTCCTTTTTCTCGGCCAGGTGGTTGGCGCCGTCATATCCGTAGCGCACCTCGCGCAGGCCCACCTGGCCGGCCACGGTCTGCAGCTCGCAGTTGCCGTTGGCCGAGCAGGTCAGGCAGTCCAGCGGGTGGTCGGATATGTACAGCTCCATCACGTTGCGGCGCAGGCCGGCCAGGCGTGGGCTTTCGGTGCGCACCACCATGCCTTCGCTGACCGGCGTGGTGCAGGACGCCGGGTAGCCGCGCATACCTTCGATTTCCACCATGCACAGGCGGCACGAGCCGAAGGCTTCGAGGCTGTCGGTGGCGCACAGTTTGGGGATGCTGGTGCCAAGCAGGGCGGCGGCGCGCATGACCGAGGTGCCGGCGGGCACGCTGACGGTGCGGCCGTCGATGCTCAGGCTGACCTGTACGTCGCTGTCGCGGGCCGGGGTGCCGAGGTCGCTGCTTTTATCAGAAGCGGGGTCGAAGAAATTGATCACTGCGCGGCCTCCGTGGTGGTCAGCCCAAAATCGGCGGGGAAGTACTTGAGCGCGCTGGCTACCGGGTAGGCAGTCATACCGCCCATGGCACACAGCGAGCCGTACTGCATGGTGTCGCACAGGTCGCGCAGCAACAGCGCCTGGTCGTGGCGTTCGCCGAGGTCGCTACTGGCGATCAGCCGGTCGACCACTTCCATGCCTCGGGTCGAGCCGATACGGCACGGCGTGCACTTGCCGCACGACTCTTCGGCGCAGAACTGCAGGGCGAAGCGCGCCATGCTGGCCATGTTCAGGGTGTCGTCGGCCACCACCACACCGCCGTGGCCGAGCATCGCGCCCATGGCGGCGAAAGCTTCATAGTCCAGTGGGGTGTCGAAGTGGCTGGGCGGTACCCACGCGCCAAGCGGGCCACCGACCTGCGCGGCTTTCAATGGCCGACCACTGGCCGTGCCACCACCGTAGCCTTCCACCAGCTCGCGCAGGGTCAGGCCGAACGCGCGCTCCACCAGCCCACCCTGGCGAACGTTGCCGGCCAACTGGAACGGCATGGTGCCCAGCGAGCGGCCCATGCCGAAATCGCGATAGAACGACGCGCCCTTGGCCAGAATGGTGGGTACCGAAGCCAGGGTGAGCACGTTGTGCACCAGCGTCGGCTGGCCGAACAGGCCTTGTAGCGCGGGCAGCGGTGGCTTGGCGCGAACGATGCCGCGCTTGCCCTCGATGGATTCGAGCAGTGCGGTTTCTTCGCCGCAGATGTAGGCGCCGGCCCCCACTCGCACTTGCAGGTCGAACGCCTGACCGCTGCCGGCTACATCAGGGCCGAGGTAACCGGCGTCACGCGCGATGGCGCAGGCCTGGTCGAGCACGCGGATGGCGTCGGGGTATTCCGAGCGCACATAGATGTAGCCCTTGTCGGCACCCACGGCGAGGCCGGCAATGATCATGCCCTCGATCAGCAGGAAGGGGTCGCCTTCCATCAGCATACGGTCGGCGAACGTGCCGGAGTCACCCTCGTCGGCGTTGCACACCACGTATTTCTGCCCGGCGCCGGCGTCACGCACGGTGCGCCACTTGATGCCGGCCGGGAACGCCGCACCACCACGGCCGCGCAGGCCGGAATCGAGCACGGCGGCGACCACCTCGGCAGCGTCCAGGGCCACAGCAGACTCAAGGCCGGCGAAACCACCGTGGGCACGGTAGTCGTCCAGCGACAACGGGCAGGTGATGCCGGCGCGGGCGAATAGTAGGCGTTGCTGGGTCTTGAGATAGGGTATTTCTTCGACCGCCCCCAGCGCCAGCGAGTGCCCTCCGGGCTCACCGGCCAGAGCATCGAGCAGTGACGGCACGTCTTGTGGGGTAACCGGACCGAAGCCCAGGCGCCCTTGCGCACTGTCGCACTCGACCAGCGGCTCCAGCCAGTACAGCCCGCGTGAACTGGTGCGCTGGATGTGCAGCGGCAACTGGCGGCGCTCGGCCTCATGCTGCAGGGCCTGGGCGACCTGGTCGGCGCCCACGGCGCGGGCTACCGAGTCACAGGGAATGTACAGTTTCAGCATGCTGCGTCCTCCCGGCACCCGTTGACCAGTGCGCGCAGGCGCTCGGGAGTGAGGCGCGCGTGCACTTGCCCGTCCAGCTCCAGCGCCGGCGAGCAGGCACAGGCACCCAGGCAGTAAACCGGGCGCAGGCTGATGGCGCCGTCGGCACTGGTGCCATGGTCGTCCAGTGCCAGTTGTTCACGCAGCTGCGCGGCCAGGGCCTCGGCGCCACGGCTCTGGCATGACTCGGCGCGGCACAGGCGCAGGGTGTGGCGCGCAGGCGGCGCGGTGCGGAAATCATGGTAGAAGCTGATCACCCCGCGCACCTCGGCCAGGCTGAGGTTCAGGGCATGGGCGATTTCGGGGACAGCCGCATCGGGGATGTAACCGATGTCGTGCTGGATGGCATGCAGGATGGGCAACAGGGCCCCAGGGGTGGCCTTGTCGCGGGTCAGGATGCGCTGGATCGCGGGCAGGTGGAGCACTTCATCAGGCATACAGCGGACCTCGGCATCACGGACCCTGCCTGAATTATTGTGAGGGCAGGTATCCGGCGTGTTCTGCTGCGGCGCACCGGCCACGTCACGGTTACGTGTACTGGCGGCCTCCTCGCCCACGGCCGCACGTCTGCGCGTGCTGGTCCTTGGGCATCCTGCAAGCATGGCACTTGTGGCGCCGAGGGGTTGCGTGCGAACGACCAGGCGCATCCTGAAACCGACCTAAGGTCAACAAGCTGGCCACCCAGCTTCGACCCTGTTCCAAACCGCACAGGCTTGCTCAAAATCTAAAAGTCCACCCGCCCCTGTGGGAGCAGGCTTGCCTGAGAAGCTGCTGGAGCCAAGGGTGACCTCAAGGCGCGCCCTTCCCCTCCACCGCCTTGGCCGTTTCAATCAGCTTGTCGAACTTGCGATTGAGCTGGGCAAACTTCTCATCGCTCTTGGCCCGCGCCTTGATGTTGGCCGCCGAGCTGGCCTTGTCGGCAATGGTCACAACCGTCCAGTCCCAATTCCTGGATACCCAGTAAACCAGCTCGCCCTCTGCGGAAAACGCCTCCAGCCGGCCACCGGTATCCGGTACCAGCTTCGCATCCTTGGTCATCGGCAGCAGTTGCTGCACCCGCGCTTCGTCGGTGGTGTCCAGACGCACTTCGATCTGACGCAGCTGGTCTGCCTCATTGAACGCCGCCTGCACCTGGGTGATGGCGATACCGCCCAGGTTCAGATCCCCTTTCGGTTTGGCCCCCTGATAAAACTCGGTAGGCACCTGATAGTGATAGCCGGTGAAATGTTCTACCTCGCCAAACTGCTGCTGCAGAATGGCCAGGGTCTGGGCCTTGGGCATGCCCAGGGTGAACTGGCCGACTTCAAGCGCCGACCAGGCTTGCAGGGGAAAAATCGCGCAGGCGAACAGGAGCGGTAAGGTCCGTTTCATGGGGGTGTCTTCCTTGAAATGAGTGCGTCAACCTAACCCCTGCACGACAATCCGACAATACTGGCAGGGTGCCAAGGCTGCCCTGCCACGGCTTCAGGCTACCGCTTTCTCCGCGCTACACGCGGCCTCCAGCTCGCGCACCAACGGTTGCGAAAACGATAGAAGTCGCTGCCTGCCAAGCGTTCGACGGTCAAGTAATTGTGCCCGCCGGTCAAGCGACCCTGCGCGTTGACTGGGAGGATTGCAGCAGGCCGCAAGGCCGGCAAAACAATAACAGCAACCAGGAGAACCCCATGACTCGCTACCTGCAGGCCTACGCCCGCGCTGCCGATGACCCCGAAGGTTTCTGGCGCGAACAAGCCGCCGCACTGGACTGGCATCGCTTTCCGCAACAGATCTTCACGGCCCAGGCCGATGGCAGCGGCCACTGGTTCGCCGATGGCCAACTCAACACCTGCCACCTGGCTGTAGACCGCCACGTCGCCAACGGTGCAGGCGAGCGCTGCGCCATTCTTTACGACTCACCCGCCACTGGCGTGAAGGAGCGCATCAGCTACCAGCAGCTGCAAGCGCGCGTGGCCCGCTGTGCCGGCATGTTGCGCGCACTTGGGGTGGCGCGCGGTGACCGGGTGATCATCTATATGCCGATGATCCCCCAGGCGCTGGTCGGCATGCTGGCCTGCGCGCGGCTGGGCGCCGTGCACTCGGTGGTGTTTGGCGGCTTCTCCGCCGCCGAACTGGCGGTGCGTATCCGTGATGCCCAACCCAAGGTGCTGCTCAGCGCCAGCTGCGGCATCGAGTACGACCGGGTGGTGCCCTACAAGCCGCTGCTCGACCAGGCCCTGCAACTGGCCGTCGGGCATAGCCCGCACCTGGTGATCGAGCAACGCGAACAGGCCCTGGCCCCGCTGCATGGCCCGCGCGAGCACGATTGGCAACAGCTGCTGGCCCAGGCCGAGGCCGTGCCCGCAGTGCCGGTGAATGCCACTGACCCGCTGTACATCCTCTACACCTCAGGCACCACGGGCAAACCCAAAGGTGTGGTGCGTGACCACGGCGGGCATGCCGTAGCGCTCAATTTCAGCATGCAGGCCCTGTACGACGCCCACCCCGGTGAGGTGTTCTGGGCCGCCTCGGACATCGGCTGGGTGGTGGGCCACTCGTACATCGTCTATGCCCCGCTGATCCGCGGCTGTACCACCTTGCTGTACGAGGGCAAGCCGGTGCGCACGCCCGACGCCGGGGCCTTCTGGCGGGTGATCGCCGAGCATCAGGTGAATGTGTTCTTCACGGCCCCTACCGCCTTCCGCGCCATCAAACGCGAAGACCCGCAGGTACAGTTGGCCGCCGGCCGCGACCTGTCCTGCCTGAAGGCCGTGTACGTGGCCGGCGAGCGCCTGGACCCACCCACCAGCGAATGGCTGCAGGGTTTTCTGCCCTGCCCGGTTGTCGACCACTGGTGGCAGACCGAGACCGGCTGGGCGATTGCCGGCAACCCGCGCGGGCTGGATGACTTGCCGATGAAGACCGGCTCGGCCAGCGTGCCGATGCCGGGCTACCGGCTGGACATCGTGGATGACGAAGGCCAGCCGGTACCCTGCAACCAGCCGGGCAACATCGCCCTGCGCCTGCCCTTGCCGCCCGGCACCTTGACCACCCTGTGGGGCGACCCGCAGCGCTTTGCCGACAGCTACCTCAGCAGCTTCCCCGGCTACTACTGCAGCGGTGACGGCGGCTACCTGGATGAAGACGGCTACCTGTTCGTCATGGGCCGGGTGGACGATGTGATCAACGTGGCCGGGCACCGGCTGTCCAGCGGCAGCCTGGAAGAAGCCTTGGGCGACCACCCGGCCGTTGCCGAATGCGCGGTGGTGGCACTGGCCGAAGAGCTCAAGGGCGAGGTGCCGGTGGGGTTCGTGGTGCTCAAGCACGGCCAGCAGCCCGACCCCGCGCTGCTGGAAAGGGAACTGGTCGCCAAGGTGCGCGATGCGGTCGGCGCGGTCGCCTCGCTACGGCGAGTGTTCATCCTCAAACGCTTGCCCAAGACCCGCTCTGGCAAGATTCTGCGCAAGACCCTGCGCTCCCTGGCCGCCAGCCCCGAAGTAGCCCTGCCACCAACCATCGAAGACCCGACCGTGCTGGATGAAGTACGCGCGGTGTTCGAACAGGCAGGTTGCTATGACGCCGCCCAGGGGCGCAAGGCAGCCACCGGGCACTGATCAGTGCAGAAAAACAAACCCCGCCAAGGCAAACCTTGGCGGGGCGCGCGTACAACCGGGTCAAACCGTCACAGCTGGTGCAACACACGCTGCAAGGCGCTGAGGAACTGCTCGACGTTTTGCGCCGAGAAGCACAACTGCGGGCGTATCTTCAGGGCATTGTTGTCGGCCCCCGACACGCCGATCAGCATGCCTTCCTCCCGCAGCAGGTTAACGATACGCCGCGCCGTGGCGCCATCGGCATCCCCCGACGGCGTCACCACGTCCACACCAATGAACAACCCCGCGCCACGTACCTGGCCAAGGCAGGCATGCTCGCGCGCTAGGCCCTCCAAGCCCTCCTTCAGTTGGCCCCCCACCTGCCTGGCATTCTCCTGCAGGCCTTCCTCCTCGATCACCTGCAACACTGCCAGGCCTACGGCCGCAGACACCGGGTTGCCGCCAAAGGTGTTGAAGTAACTGGCGTTGCGCCCGAAGCGTTCAAGGATTTCCGGACGCACCGTCAAACCCGCCAGCGGGTGGCCATTGCCCATCGGCTTGCCCATGGTCACCAGGTCGGGCACCAGGCCATGGCGCTGGAAGCCCCACATGTGCGTACCGGTGCGGCCAAAGCCTGGCTGCACCTCGTCGGCGATGAACAGGCCACCGGCAGCGCGCACCGCCTCCACCGCTTCCACAAGGAATCCGGCAGGGTCGGCAAACACGCCATCGCTGGTGAACAAAGTGTCGACCAGCAACGCCGCCGGGCGGATGCCATGACGCTGCATGTCGGCCAGTGCGGCGCGCACCTGGGCCGCAAACAGCTGGCCGACCTGCTGCGGGGCGTGCGGCAGGTGCACGGGGGCGTCGACCACACGGATGTCGCGCCCCAGCGGTACATAGTCACCCACCGACGGCGACAGCTCGGCGATGGCCGCCGTCATGCCGTGGTAGGCATAGCGAGTAACGATCACGCCGGTGCCCCCGGTGTAGTCACGGGCAATGCGCAGCGCCAGGTCATTGGCCTCGCTGCCGGTGCAGGTGAACATCACGTTGCCCAGCTGCGCCGGCATGGTCGCCAGCAGCTTTTCGGCATAGTCGAGCACACCTTCGTGCAGGTAGCGGGTGTGGGTATTGAGCGCAGCCGCCTGCCCGGCCAGGGCCTCGACCACCCGCGGGTGGCTGTGGCCGACCGAGGCGACGTTGTTGTACAGGTCGAGGTAGGCCCGGCCAGCGGTGTCGTACAGCCAGGTACCGGCGCCGCGCACCAGGTGCAGCGGGTTGTCGTAGAACAGCTGGTAGGCCGGCCCCAGCAGGCGCTGGCGGCGCTCGATCAGGCGACGCTCGGCGGCATCCAGGGCCGCGGCCTGCTCGGGCTGGAAGGCATTCACTTTCAACATGGTCGGTCTCCTCAGGTGTCCTGGCGCGCGTCGTCCATGACGATGCTGCCGATGATGTGGTACTTGCGGCGGTCGAAGTAACGGAAGTAGAGGGCGATCGAACCGCCCAGCGCAAAGCTGGCAGCGACGATCCACGGAATCAGCCGGAACAGCAGCGATTCAGCCGCACTGCCGGCAGCGAAGCTGAGGTTGGCGAACAGCAGGTAAACCACGTACAGCATGCCGATGCCGCCCAGCAGCGGTGCCAGGAAGGTCTTGAACCAATGCGCCTGGGCGCGGCGCTGGGTGCCGACATGGAAGTAGCAGATCACGGCAAAGGCGCACAGCGCCTGGACGATCAGAATGCCCATGGTGCCGAGGATCGCCAGCAAGGCATACAGGTCGGCGTAAGGGTCTTTGCCGGTGAGCAGGAAGGCCAGCACGATCAGCGTGGCGATCACGCTTTGCACGGTCGAGGCCACATGCGGCGAGCCATGGCGGGCGTGGGTCCGGCCAACGGTGCGGCCAAGGAACACGAACAGGTTCTCCCGGCCCAGCGCATAGATGTAGCGCGCCGCGCAGTTATGGAAGGCCATGCCGCAGGCAAACGAGCCGGTCACCACCAACAGCTTGAACAGGCTCACGGCCCATTCGCCCAGGTACAGGCGAGTCGGCCCGTAGAACACCTCGGCGGCGCTGGCCGGGTCCTGCGCCAGGCGAATGGCTTCGGCAGGGCCGGAACCGGCGATGGCCATCCACGAGACGAACACATAGAACACGCCAATGCCGATCACCGCCAGCAGCGTTGCCAACGGGATGATCTTTTTCGGGTTGCGCGACTCCTCGCCATACATGGCCGACGACTCGAAGCCGACCCAGGACCAGAAGGCGAAGAACAGGCCGATGCCAGCGTTTGCACCTATCACCCCCTCGGCTGGCCGAAAGGCGTTAAGCGGGTTGATCGACTCCACCGCCATGCCCTGCGGCCCACCGCCATGAAACAGCACGGCAAAAGCCATCAGCGCCAGCATTAGAATCTCCAGCACCAGGCACAGCCCGAGCACCTTGGCGGTGAGGGAAATGTCGAAGTAGCTGAGCACTCCGTTGGCCAACAGCATGGCCAGGGCGAATACGATCCACGGCACATGCAGGCCGGCGACACTGGCC
Source organism: Pseudomonas sp. NY11955 (assembly GCF_048068035.1). Taxonomy (NCBI): domain Bacteria; kingdom Pseudomonadati; phylum Pseudomonadota; class Gammaproteobacteria; order Pseudomonadales; family Pseudomonadaceae; genus Pseudomonas; species Pseudomonas sp. NY11955. The sequence continues at coordinate 275,206 of NZ_JBLUPS010000007.1, read as the reverse complement.
AGCAAGTCTTCGCAGAAGAAAGCGAAAATGCCCACCAACGCCGCTTCGAAAACGATGTAGGTCAGCGTCACGGCAAGCCCCGAGGCCATGCCCACCACCCGCCCCAGGCCATGGGAGATGAAGCCGTAGAAGGCTCCGGTGGCGGTGATGTACTTGGCCATTTGCGCATAACCGATGGCAAACAGCGCCAGGATGATGGTGGCCACCAGGTAGCCCGCCGGCGCGTACTGGCCATTGCCGCTGCCGATGGCAATTGGCACGTTGCCAAGCATGGCGGTGATCGGCGCCGCTGTGGCCACCGTCATGAACAGCACACCCATCAAGCCCACCGCGTTCTTGCGCAGGCGCTGCACCTCAAGGGGCTGTGCCTGGCTGTCACGCACGCGCTCCAGTTCACCACTGTAGGTCTCGCTCATCAGGATCCACTCCGTGCTCTTATGGTTTTGGTGGAAAGGGTCAGGCCAGTGCTTGCAGGGACTCGGGCAGGATCTGCCCGCCATCGACGATCAGGCTCTGTCCAGTGATGTAGCCGGCTTCTCTGGAGGCGAAGAACAGCGCGGCATTGGCGATGTCCTCGACCTGGCCGAGGCGCTTGAGCGGAATGGACGCGGCCATGCTGGCCTGGTAGTCCTCGCCCATGCCCTGCAAGCCTTCGGTCACGATGTTGCCCGGCAGCACGGCATTGATGGTGATGCCATCGCGGGCCAGCTCGATGGCCGCGGTTCGCATGAAACCCAGCTGCGCCGCCTTGCTCGCGCCGTAGTGCGCCCAGCCGGGGAAGCCGGTTACCGGGCCGGTGATGGACGAGGTCAGGATCACCCGCCCGTACTCGGCCCGGCGCAAATAGGGCAGCGCTGCCTGCACGCAAAGGAAGGTGCCTTTGGCATTGGTGCCGAGTACCTGATCCCAGTCTGCGTCGCTCATGTCGGCCAGTGCGGCCGAGGGGAACACGCCGGCATTGGCGCACAGCACATCTAGCCCGCCCTGGGCCTGTACCACTTCTTCGATCATCCGTACCACCTGCGCTCGGTCGCCCACATCGGCCACCAGGCCGATGACCGTCAGGCCTTGATCACGCAAGCGACTGGCAACGGCTTCAACCTTGTCCCGGTGCCGGCCACTGATCGCTACCTTGGCGCCCTGGCGGGCGAAGCCGACGGCGATACCCAGGCCGATACCGCTGGTACCGCCGGTGACCAATACGCTTTTGCCTTGTAGTGAAGTCAGCATGCTCCAGCCCTCGATCCGCTATGTGTGCCAGTGATGGGGACCGATGGTGGGCCGGCCGGCAGGTGGCGACTTGACCGCAGGGCACAAGTTGAGGGCTGCAGGATCAAATTCTCGAAGCCGTCCAGCTGGCTTGTGGCGTGTGGTCAAGATTTCGCGGTTTGCGGTCAAGCCAGTGGCACGGGGCTCGACTCATGCTGGCAGCCAGACCCCTGCCAACGGAGCGTGCCTGATGACCAACGATCACCCATCCCACACCCGCCCTGCCGTGCTTGAACGTTTTGCCCAGCATGCGCTGGCTGGCTATGCCGATACCTACCAGGGCCAGATCGAGTTGCTGGTGCACTCCGAGAACGCCACCTACCAGGTCCGGGGCCTGCGGCAGCGGTTTGTGATGCGTGTGCACCGCGCCGGCTATCACCAACACGCCGACATCGCCAGTGAACTGGCCTGGCTGGCGGCGCTGGAGCAGGCCGGCCTGGAAGTGCCGGTACCCATCGCCGGGCTGGACGGCGAAGCGATTCAAACAGTCGAACTGCCCGGCCATGGTCACCGCTATGTGGTGCTGTTCCATTGGATCGAGGGCGGCGAGCCCGACCAGCAACAGCTGAATGCGTCGTTCCGCCGGCTTGGCGCCATCAATGCCCACCTGCATCGCCATGCCCGCAGTTGGCAACGTCCCGGCAATTTCCAGCGACTGACCTGGAACCACCAAAGCATGCTGGGTGAGCACGGCCACTGGGGCAGCTGGCGCGAAGCGCCCTACCTGGATGCCCGGGGCAGCGCGCTGATCAGCGAAGCAGTCCAGGTGATCGGCACGCGCCTGGCCGACTATGGCGAAGAACCCTCACGCTTTGGCCTTATCCACGCTGACCTGCGCCTGACCAACCTGCTGGTGCAAGGTGATCGCACCCGCATCATCGACTTCGACGACTGCGGTATGGGCTGGTACCTGCACGACCTGGCAGCGGCCCTGAGCTTCTTCGAACACCACCCCGACCTGCCACAGTGGATCGACAACTGGCTAGCGGGTTACAGCAGCGTGGCCAGCCTGGACGCCAGCGATATCGCCATGCTGCCGACGCTGATCATGCAGCGGCGCCTGCAACTGCTGGCCTGGACCGGCACCCACCGCGGCACGCCGCAGGTGGAATGCCTGGGCCCGCAATGGGTCGAACAAACCGTGGGCCTGTGCCAGCTTTACTTGCAGGAGCGGCCGGTGGGCGCACTGGCGCGGGCATGATCGAAACAGTTTTGTAACCAAAGGCTACGCACCGTGCTGGTGCGTAGCCTGCGTCAGGAGGGGCCCCGACAGCGCCGCAATGAATTGCCCTTGAGCGGTCGACGGGCTGGCGTGCGGCCTTTGGCCCGGCGTGGAATGAAAATTGCTCCCTCAGTTACCCAGCAACAGCCGGTAAACGACCGAGGAGGATGCTTCGTGCACGTTATCCATTCAGGCTTGCGCCAACCGGCGAGTGCCGCGCTTGGCAACTCGATAGGCATCCTGGCCTCGGCGGCGACCGGCCTGGTCGGTTTCATCGGCCAGCAAGGTGGCGACGCCGAACGCATCCTGGGGCGGGCCGGTATCGACAGCGAGCGCCTCGAGCACCCTACCCTCACCCTGGATTTGAACCAGTACTGCCAAGTGTTCGAGGAGGCGGCCCGGCAAACCGGCAACGACAACTTCGGATTACGCTTTGGCCAGCAGTTCAAGCCCGACGCGCTAGGGCTGCTCGGCTATGTGGGCATGTGCTCTGCCACCTTGGGCGATGCCCTGCGCAACGTGGTCGACACCTTCCCGGTGCACCAGCAGAGCAGCCTGTTGCGGCTTGAGGAAATGGGCGAGTTCTACCGCCTGGACTACCAGGTGCAATACGGCGCCATCTTGCGCAAGCGCCAGGACGCCGAATTGTCGCTGGGCATGTTCTTCAACTTGATGCGCCATGCGCTGGGGCAGAACTGGGCACCGGAAAAGGTGTTGTTCGAGCACCCGCAGCCCGAGGCCTGGCACGAGCACTGCAAAGTGTTCGACGCGCCAGTGCTGTTTGGCCAGCAGCGCAACGCCCTGGTGTTTCGCCGCAGTGTGCTCGACCGGCCAATGCCGGGCCGCGACCCACGCTTGCTGGCCATTGTCATCGAAAGCATGCGCTTGCTCGGCGGCCAGGGCGGCACGCCCAACCGCCCAGGCATTGTCGACGATGTGAAAACCCAGGTTCGCGCGCTGCTGGGCGACGGCTACCCGAGCCTTGAGCAGGTGGCCGAGCAATTGCGCCTGCCCAGCTGGACCGTGCAACGCCGCCTGCAAGACCAAGGGCTGAGTTTTTCGACCCTGGTCGACACCGTGCGCCAGGAGCTGGCGACCTACTACCTGCAGCAGTCGGCGCTGCCGATTTCCGAGCTGGCATTGCTGCTGGGGTACTCGGAAATCAGCGCGTTCTCGCGCGCGTTCCGCCGCTGGTTCGATGTCAGCCCCAAGCAATGGCGCCAGGCGCACAAGGGCCAGAGGGTGGATGCCTAGCATTTGGACGGTGTTACAGCGCCAAGCGCGCCAACCGCTGCAGCGCCAGAATCACTTCCTCGTCCCGCTCCTCAAGCACATCCGCCTGGATAAGGGCGATCAACGCCTTCAGCAATTGCGTCTGGTTCATCCCGGTTTGCTGTTGCAGCGCCAGCATGTCCTCTGCCATGTGCGGGTTGACCTTCATCGACAACCGTCGAGTAGCACTGGAGCGCGCAAGCCCGCGCTGCTCTCGCTGCTCATCCAGCGCCTGGACGAACGCCAGGTGCGCACCCTGCAATTGCTCCCCCTGCTGTGCCTGCACCAATTGCTGGACATAACGGGCCAGGAACAACTTGCGCAAATTGGCCCCGGCCTCGCTAGTGACCGTATGCATGGCCGCATCCAGCACGTCCAAGTAAACGGCCGGCAAACGCGCCTCGATCGACTTGAGCTGCTGCGTGCGCGCCTCGCGAATGGCTGGCGTGGATTGCGCTGGAAGAGCGACTACAGCATCGCAATGGGTACACACACCGACCAAAATATCCTTGGCTACCCCCTGGCCATCACTGAACGGTACATCCCGTCGTGCATACAGTGTCGGGACCACGGCCTGGCAGTGCTCGCAAAGTGCTTTTCCGCTATCCCCTTCGAAAAGGATCTTCATGATCTGACTACTCACTGATGAACGCTGATAAACCAGGTGGCTGGTTCGATAAAGAAGAACTTGATGTACCAGCCATCCCGTTTGAGCACATGCACCTCAATGGCTGCGACAGCATGGTGAGGGCTGCTTGTATGGTGAATACCCCTACATGAGCGAACGACCTCGACAACCTCGTGAGCTGACACCTCGCCTGTAGCCAGCTGGTTTTTATGTCGATATCCCCGCGTGAAGCGTGTAGGTACTCCCCTGACTCAAGCGCCGCAATCACGGCGTGCTGAGCCTCTCTGAAGCCGATTTTCATAACTCATCCCTGTCAATACGAAAATCATCGTACAAAATCCAAATCGAATCTACCGCTTGTGAAGCCGAAGCGACCAACGGCACGGCTAACGATTCGAGCGACGATCCGGAACACACATGAACTATGGCCCCGCCAAGCGCAAGTCAGCACAAAGCAATGTAACCAACGCTTTCATGGCCGTTTGCAGCAGCCCATGAAGGCGCCTTTCACATAAACTGACTCCTCGGCAACGCAGCCATCAAGGACGACGCTCATGCATTCACTGAACGATGAACAAGTACTGGCGACCATCCGGGAAAACCCGATAAACCGGGCACTCCTGGCCATCCTGCCAACGCTGGATATTCCTCACTGCATGCTGACGGCAGGCGCGCTGTTCCAGACCTTCTGGAACCAACGCGCCGGGCTGCCTGTGGCGTGGGGCATCAAGGACTACGACATCGCCTATTTCGACGCCGACTTGTCCTGGGAAGCAGAAGACCGGGTTATCGCCAAGGTTCAGCGAGCGTGTGCGCACCTGGGCGTCAACGTCGAAGTGCGCAATCAGGCCCGCGTTCACCTGTGGTACCAGGCGAAGTTCGGCGGCGCCTACTCGGCATTGCGCAAGGTTACCGACGGCATTGACCGCTACCTGATCCGCTCGACCTGCCTGGGCGTCGATGTGCACACAGGTACGTTGTACAGCACGCATGGCCTGGAAGACTTGCAGAACAATCTGCTGAGGATGAACGAACTGAACCCACGCCCCGACTTGTTCAAGGCAAAAGCCGCCAGCTACCAGGAGCGCTGGCCATGGCTTGTCTTGGCCGAGTGAGGGCTACGCCATGGCGTTGCGCACACTGCTTTTGCGCCAAACCAGACGCCCAAGGGTAATCGACCAGTTGAACAGGGATATCCCCAGCAGGATCAGCAGCATCATCGATAATCCTTCATCGATGATGATTTTGCCGGCAAGGAACGGGAATCCGAATACGCCAACAAAATAGGAAAGGCTGAACAGCAGCAGAGATTGCGTGGTTGCGCCCTCTGGCGCTTCGTTCGCCGCAAGGCCATTGATCACCGAATAGGTCAGGCCGTAGCCGACACCCAGAATGATCGCTGCCAGGATGTAGCCAAGGTTACCGGCAACGAAATACTTGAACATCAGTAGAGACACTACGATCAGCCCCGACAGCAGACACGACATTCGATAGGGATCGCGCCTTACCACCCACCCCGCTACAAACATGCGCCCGGCGATGGCAGCACTCATGAACCCAATGAAGAAAACCGAGTAGTCGAGTGCTTTTTCGTGGGCATAGCTGGTTTGAAAACTTGAAAGCCCGCCAAAGATCGCCCCGCCCAGACCGACCATCAGAATTGGGAATACAGCCCTTGAGCCCAGGACTTTCTGGGCTGCTTGCCAAGACAGCCTGGACACGGATGCGCTAAAGCGGTTGGGTAATTGGCCGAACGCATTGGCCATGCGCCAGAACAGCATGACCCCGATCAAGCTGGCCAGTGCAGCAACGTAAAAGGTGGCAGTGACCGGCAGCCCCATATGGCTAGCCAGGCGCCCGACCAGGGGTGCCGAGCCGATGCCGCTCATCATGCTGCCCGAGAGCAACGCGAAGTAGCGCGAGCGCTGTGCCGGAGGAACAATGGTTGCCACGATGATCGGGCCCAGGGTGTAGAAAACACCCCAGCCTACGCCCAGCAGCAAGCCGAACATCAGCATCAGGTTTGTAGAGTTGGCACTCACGGCAAACCCCAGGTTTGCAACCACCAGCGCCAAGCCGCAAAGCGCAATCGAGCGGGCAGCGCCGAGGCGATCGGACAAATGCCCGGAAACCAGTACGGCAGCAAACGTACTCAGCATGGCGGCTGAGATCACATGGCCGGCGTCCTGTTCGTTGCCGCCGTGAGTACCCACCAGCAAAGCCAGCAGGAAGGTCGAGCCATAGGACAGCGACAATAGGTAACTGGCAAAACAGAACACGCTGAACAGGGGCTTTGACACGACCGTATTGCGTTCATCCTGGGAAAGCATGAGAGACCCTGAGTAATTGGACCGAACACGCAGTGTGCGTGGTGGGCACAAACAGGGTAAATCCAGGATTCTTGATCTGAAGGTAAGGCGCCACACACCTAAGCCAGGTGGCAGCCCCGACAAGGGCTGCCCTCCAGCGTGGCTACTAGACAGAGCGTGACTGAGTTCAGTCGGTAGACTGCACCGCTGCGGTGTCCGCTGCCGGGGCTGGAGCCTGCGCTTTCGACTTCGCCCGATTGCGGCGGTCCTGGCTGCGTTGCCGCGAGGCTTGCTGCTTCGCGTGCAGCGCCTGGGCGGCGGTCACGATGCCTGCTGCCTGGCCGTTCAAGTCCAGGCGTGGGGCATCTTCCACCATGCTTGCCCAATATCGAGCGCCCCGGCACCAGGTAGAGATGCCCAGCTTCAGCTGCTCACGGGTTAGCCCAAGCAGCTCCAGGTGTTGCTCGGCATCCTTGAAAATGCCCTCCTTGAGCGGCACCTTGGGGGCCGGATTGACCGGGAAAGCCAATGGAAAATGCTTCTGCAATGGCCAGATCGCTGCCACCGCCGGGTCCTGCTCACGCGCCTTCGCCTGCGGGGGCGACTTGCGCTTGGGCGGTTTCGGGCTATCGACCTTGGTCTGCTCTTTTTCCGCCCGCAGGCGGTCACGTAGCTCAGCTAGTTGTTCAAAACCCATCGTTCAATTCACTGCTTGGAAGTTGATTGCGTGGCGTAAGGATACCCCATGCAGCCAGCAGATTGCTTGCAGGCTAACTTTCCCGGCCAGCCGGCTACAACCAAAGGCGCCTCAGCTGAATACCCAAAGCACGCGTGTAGGCTTGTCGGTGAGGTTGGCGTAACGAAAACTGGCGTGGGGTTGCAGTTGAAAACTGTCACTGGCGTGCAGCGTGACCGGCTCACCGCCGTCCAGCCAGACGGTCAGCTCGCCTTCGAGCACGAAGCAGCCCTGCTCCGAGCTGTCGTCCAGGTATTCCTCGCCACTGCTGGCCCCTGGCTGCAAATGGCTATCGAGCATGGAGAACGCGCCCGTTATCGTGGGGGATGCCAGCACATCGGTGATACCGCCTGCCAGGTGCAGCGTGCGACGCTCGTGAGGGCGGGTGACCCAGTCGAGTTCGCGGGGTTTGTCGAGCTTGTAGAAGTAGGCGGTCGAGACACCGAGTTCTTCGCTGATGGCCGTAAGGTCGGCCACGGTCGGGCGTGATACGCCCCGCTCGACCTGGGACAGAAACCCCACCGAGCGGCCGATGCGCTGGGCCAGCTCGCCCAGTGTCAGGCCTTTGAACTTGCGCAAGTCGCGAATCAGTACTGCCAGGCCTTCGATTTCTTCGTGCACTTTCATAGTTGAATCGCGATTTTCGGACGGAAAATTAATGCCCTGAAAAGTACATGATTCATTTCACAAAGCAAGATGCTTTGGGGGAGGTACCTGACGTGGGGTTTGCGGTGGGGCGCAGATCGAGCGCCGCCCGCGCGGCGCATCGCGAGCAAGCTCGCTCCTACATTTGTTTCGGGCCAGTATCGCCTGTGGCAGACGCGCGCGACCGCCTTGTTTGTACGACGCGATATAGCGCCATGCGCCAAGGCGTTCGCGCGCAAATGGCACAGGAATTATTGGCCCGAAACAAATGTAGGAGCGAGCTTGCTCGCGATGCGCCGCGCGGGCGGCGCTCGATCTCACAGGCGCAAAAAATCTACCGCCAAGCCCTCTGCCCTCACCTAACAGCCTCGTACGTCAGGTCCAGGCACTTGCGAGCCTTCGCTACCAGCTCGTCGATCTCCTCGATACTGATCACCAGCGGTGGCGCGATGATCATGGTGTCGCCCACGGCGCGCATGATCAGGCCATTGTCGAAGCAGTGCTGGCGGCAGATCATGCCGACACCTTTGCCTTCGTAACGGGCGCGGGTGGCCTTGTCCTTCACCAACTCGATCGCACCGAGCATGCCCAGGCCGCGCACCTCCCCTACCAACGGGTGGTCGGCCAATTCGCGCAGGCGTTGTTGCAGATAAGGCGCGGTCTTGTCGTGCACCTGCTGGATGATCTGCTCGTCACGCAGGATACGCAGGTTCTCCAGGCCCACCGCAGCCGCCACCGGGTGACCGGAATAGGTGAAGCCGTGGTTGAAATCGCCGCCTTCGCTGATGACCTTGGCCACTTCGTCGCGCACGATCACCCCGCCCATGGGGATGTAACCGGAGGTCAGGCCCTTGGCGATGGTCATCAGGTCGGGCTTGAGGTCGTAATAGTCGGTACCGAACCACTCACCGGTACGGCCGAAGCCGCAGATCACTTCGTCGGCGACGAACAGGATGTCGTACCTGGCCAGGATTTCCTTGATCTTCGGCCAGTAGGTCTGCGGCGGAATGATCACGCCACCGGCGCCCTGGATCGGTTCGGCGATGAAGGCGGCAACGTTGTCCACGCCGACTTCGAGGATCTTCTTCTCCAACTGCTCGGCCGCCCACACGCCGAAGTCGGCCTCGGTCATGTCACCGCCTTCGCCGTACCAGTACGGCTGCGGGATGTGCACGATATCCGGGATCACCCCGCCCTGCTGGTGCATACCGCTCATGCCGCCTAGGGCCGCGCCCGCCACGGTAGAGCCGTGATAACCGTTGATGCGGCCGATGATGACGTTCTTGTTCTTCTTGCCCTTCAGCGCCCAGTAATGGCGAACCATGCGCAGCACGGTATCGTTGCCTTCGGAACCGGAGCCGGTGAAGAACACATGGTTCATGCCTTGCGGGGCCACATCGGCGATGGCCTTGGCCAGCTCCAGCGCAGGCGGGTGCGCGGTCTGGAAGAACAGGTTGTAGTAAGGCAGCTGCTTCATCTGCTGGCTGGCGACCTCGGCCAGCTCATCGCGACCATAGCCGACCGCCACGCACCACAGGCCCGCCATGCCATCGAGAATCTTGTTGCCTTCGCTGTCCCAGAGGTACACGCCCTTGGCCGACGTGATGATGCGCGGGCCTTTTTCGGCCAGTTGCTTGACATCGCTGAACGGGGCCAGGTGGTGGTCGCGGCTCAGCGCTTGCCAGGCCTGGGTTTGCGAATTCTGTTCACTCATTGACTGCACTCCATCAAGTTGCGCAGCTGTGCTGCGCGGGTATTTTCGTAGGTGGGCAAGGTGGCTGTTCAGGCGGACAGCAGCAGCCGCTGGCGCAGCACCGAGCGCTGCCGGCAGGCCTTGCCGAATGACTGGAAGATGGTCAGGTACTGCGGGTTATCCATGACCTGGAACTCGGGGTGCCATTGCACGGCCAGGGCAAAACCCTTGCTGTTCTCGACCGAAATCGCTTCCACCAGGCCATCGGGTGCCAGCGCTTCCACCCGTAGCCCTGGAGCCAGTGCATCGATGCCCTGGCCATGGATGGAATTGACGTCGAAGATCGCCGGCAACCCCATGCGGTCGAGCAGGCCACCCGGTTCCACATGCATGGTGTGGCGCGGGCCGTATTGCTTCTCGATGGGCTCGCCCTTGCCTTCACGGTGGTCCATGAACACACCGGCCTCATGGACCTTCTGGTAAAGGGTGCCGCCCAGCGCCACGTTCATTTCCTGAAAGCCACGGCAAATGCCGAGTACCGGTACGCCGGCGGCGATGGCCGCACGCATCAGCGGCAACGTGGTGGCATCACGCAACGGGTCGTGCTGGGTGCCTGCCGCACTGGCCGGGCCGTTGTAGTGGAACGGCTCGATGTTGGACGGCGAACCGGTGAAGATCAGCCCATCCACCACGTCGAGAATATCGGCGCTGTCCATCAGCTCGCCGAGGCTGGGTATCACGATGGGCAAGCCACACGCCGCCTTGGCTGCCGCGCGTGCATACTTCTCGGCGATGGTCTGGGTGGCATGCTGCTCAATCATGCTGGTGCATGCGGTAATGCCAATAACGGGCACACGTGGCATATCTTCCTCCGGCAAATCGGTATTGCGCGTGGTATTCAAACGTTGGGAATGCGTCTGTTCGGACTGCTGCACCTACAGGAACCAGCGGTATTCGCGGGCATCGATGTGGCGCATGAAGTCCAGTTGCTCCTGGTACTTGTTTTCGCAATAGACCATCACGAACTCACTGCCCAGGCCTTCGTTGACCACCGGGTGGTGACGCATGGCGGCCAGGGCGCCGAGGGCATCCTTGGGGAAGTCGATGCCGCTCTGACGGTTGTCGTTCAGCGGGGCGATGGGTTCCACGCCACGGTCCAGGCCATGCTCCATCCCGGTCAGGATGGCCGCCAGCACCAGATACGGGTTGGCATCGGCGCCCGCGAGGCGATGCTCGATGCGCAGGTTGCGTGGGTCGGACTCGGGGATGCGAATGCACGCATCACGGTCTTCGAAGCCCCAGCTGGCCTTGCTCGCCGCGTTGACCATGGCGCCATACCGGCGGTAGGCATTGTGGTTGGGGGCGAAGATCGGCATGCAGTGCGGCAGCAGCTCCAGGCACCCGGCCACCGCATGGCGCAGCTTGCGTTGCTCGGCACCGGCGAGGATGTTGTTGCCGGCAGCGTCATACAGGCTGACATGCACATGCATGCCGCTGCCTGGCGCGTCCAGGTACGGCTTGCTCATGAAGCTGGCACGGTAGCCGTGCTTCATCGCGATACCACGGGTACTGCGGCAGAACAGCGCCGACCAGTCCGCCGCGCTCAGGGCATCGTCGCTGTGGGAGAAGTTGATTTCGAATTGGCCGGGGCCCAGCTCGGCGGTGATGACGTTCGCCGGCACGCCTTGCTCGTTGGCGCCATCGACCATCTCGTGCAGCACCGACGAGAAGCGCGACAGCCGCTCGATGTGCATGTTCGGCTGGTCGTCCTCGTCCCCGGTCGCAGTGTCGCGTGGGTACTGCGGCAGGCCGTTATCGAGCTTGCGGTCGAACAGGTAGAACTCCAGCTCGAACGCCACCACCGGGCGGATGCCGCGCTTGGCCAGGCGTTGAAGCACACGGGCCAGCACTTCGCGCGGCTCGAACTCGATCGGTTTGGCGGTGCCGTCGGAGGTGATGAGCATCTGGGCGATCACTTCCTTTTCCCAGCGCACCGGCTTCAGGGTGCCCGGCACCAGGCGCCGGGCAGCATCCGGGTCGCCGTCGGCGAAGCAGTAGTCACCAATGGGGTAAAGGCCACCCTGGGTGCCCAGCAGCACGCAGTTCTGCGGCAGCTTCAGTGGCGCGCCGGCCGCGACTTTTTCCAGCATGTCCATGGGGTAGCGCTTGCCGTAGAAATGCCCGGGGATGTCCAGCGCAATCAGGTCGACATAGCGTATTGCCGGGTGTTCTGCTCGGAACGAGCGCACTTCAGTCAGCAGATCCGGAAAGATGACACTCATCTTCTTATCCTTGTGAGTTGAACGAATTCAATTGAAGACCCAGAGCACACGGGTGGTCTTTTCCGTCAGGTTGGCGTAACGGAATTGCGCGTGGGGTTGCAGCTGGAAGCAGTCGTTGGCCTGCAGGGTCACGGCGTCGCCCTGGTCCAGCCATACCGTGAGTTCGCCTTCAAGCACGAAACAGCCTTGCTCGGAGCGATCGCTCAGGTACTCGTCGCCACTGGTGGCGCCGGGCTCCAGTTGGCTGTCGAGCATGGAGAACGCGCCGGCGATGGTCGGCGAAGCCAGCACATCGGTGATGCCCGACTCCAGGTACAGCGTGCGCCGCTCGTGAGGGCGCGTGACCCAGCCGATGCTGCGGGGCTTGCTCAGGTTGTAGAAGTACGCGGTGGATACGCCGAGTGCTTCGCTGATGGCGGTGAGGTCCGCCACGGTTGGGCGTGAAACACCGCGTTCGACCTGGGAAAGAAAACCGACCGAGCGGTTGATGCGCTCGGCCAGTTCACCCAGGGTCAGGTTCTTGAATTTGCGCAGGTCGTGAATAAGGATCGCGAGGGCTTCAACCTCTTCGTGCATCTTCATCGTTTCTGACTGCCGTGAAATTTTTAGAGTTATTTTTCATGAAAAATTACATGAAAAATTTCACGAGTCAAGCCAAACGTTGGAAATGTCTATCCGCGCTTCAGGCGTGTCAGCCTAAAGCTGGCAACGCCCCAACAGCGACCAGCAGTTCGTCAAATACCGCTCGAACCCTCCCCGGAACAGGGCCACGCTGAGGCCGATAGACGTACAACCCCCATGCCGGAGGCTCTTCGTGCTGCAATACCTGCACGAGTTTGCCGCTGGCAATGTAGGGAGCCGCCATGTAGTCCGCTAGCTGGGCGAAGGCGACCCCAGCCAGTGCGGCGCCTAGCTCCATGTCGGCATTGTCGGCAATGAGAGTGGGAGCCGCAGGTGTCCACTGCTGTCCCGCTTTGAAGTGCCACGGCCAGGGGCGGCCGGTATTGATATCCAAGGCTGCGGCGATCGGCAGGCCAGCCAATGCATCGATATCGGCAGGTACGCCCACTTTTTCGACAAGACGTGGCGCGGCAACGATGGGCAGCCTCATGTCGGCTGCCTTGCGCGCAACGAAGCGGCTATCGCGCATGAAGCCGACCCTGATGCCAACATCGATCCCGTCGTCAACCGTATTGCTGATGCGGTCGGACAGGCGCACATCCAGCGTGATCCCGGGATGACGCTCGGCAACGCGCTCCAACGCCGGTAAAACTGCCCTGCTACCCAGGCTGTGCGGTGCGGTGATGCGCACCGTGCCCGACAGGACATCCTGCTGGTCGGCCGCAGGTGGTCGCCATAGATCTTCGAATCGCTCCAGCACGGGGCGCACCTGTTCCAGCAAGCCCTCAGCAAAGGCAGTGACTCGCACCTGGCGCGTGCTGCGATGGAACAGCACTTCGCCGTAGTGTCTCTCCAGTTGCTGAATCGCACGCGTGACACCTTGAGGGGAAGTGCCCAAGCGCACGGCTGCGTCGCGAAAACTGCTGCTCTCGGCCGCCACCCGAAATATACGCAGCAGTTCGATGTCGTTGTTCATTACCCATGCCCCGTGGTCAGCTTCGTTGCCCGTCAATAATTCCAATTAATGGAATTATAAAATCGAAACAATTCCATATACAGCAACCCACCCGTTTCCCAAACTGTCAGCACAGCGGAACGCTCCGCTCCTGAACCCGCAAATTAGGAAACGACATCATGAAATCACGTGCAGCAGTCGCCTTCGGGCCTGGCAAGCCGCTGGAAATCGTCGAGATCGACGTCGAGCCACCGCGCAAAGGCGAGGTGCTCGTCAGGATCACCAACACGGGCGTTTGCCATACCGACGCCTTCACCCTGTCGGGCGACGACCCCGAAGGGCTGTTCCCGGTCGTACTGGGCCACGAGGGGGCCGGTATCGTCGTGGAGGTAGGTGAAGGCGTGACCAGTGTAAAGCCTGGTGATCATGTCATTCCCCTCTACACCGCCGAATGCGGCGAATGCCTGTTCTGCACATCCGGCAAGACCAACTTGTGCGTTGCGGTTCGCGCAACACAGGGCAAGGGGCTGATGCCCGATGGTACGACCCGCTTCTCGTACAACGGCCAGCCGCTTTACCACTACATGGGCTGCTCGACCTTCAGCGAATACACGGTGGTCGCCGAGGTTTCGCTGGCCAAGATCAACCCGGACGCCAATCCCGAGCATGTCTGCCTGCTGGGCTGCGGTGTGACCACTGGCATCGGTGCCGTCCACAACACGGCCAAAGTGCAGCCGGGCGACTCGGTGGCGATCTTCGGCCTCGGCGGCATCGGTCTCGCTGCGATTCAGGGTGCACGCCAGGCCAAGGCGGGCCGCATCATCGCCATCGACACCAACCCGGCGAAGTTCGAGCTGGCCCGCACCTTCGGCGCGACCGAATGCCTTAATCCGAAGGACTTCGACAAGCCGATTCACGAGGTGCTCATCGAGATGACCGGTTGGGGTGTGGATCACACCTTCGAGTGCATCGGTAACGTCAACGTAATGCGTTCGGCCCTTGAAGCGGCTCACCGTGGCTGGGGCCAATCGATCGTCATCGGCGTGGCGGGTGCCGGCAAGGAAATTTCGACGCGCCCATTCCAGCTGGTCACCGGTCGCACCTGGAAGGGTTCAGCGTTCGGTGGGGTCAAGGGCCGCACTCAGCTTCCCGGCATGGTGGAAGACGCAATGAAAGGCGAGATCGATCTCGCCCCGTTCGTCACGCACACCATGGGCCTGGACGACATCAACAAAGCCTTCGACTTGATGCATGAAGGCAAGTCGATTCGCACAGTGATCCATTACTGATCACATACTGTTCATTCAACACCAACCCGCAAGGAAATCTCCCATGTCCAATCCTGTCATTTCCGGCGACGGCATCTTCTCGCACGTCTTCATCGGCGCCGCCGACGTTCAGCAGTCGGCCGCGTTCTACGACGCCGCGCTGGGCGCCCTCGGCATCAAAAACCTCGGTCCTTTCGGCAACGGATGGGTGCTTTTCGGTCGCGACAAGCCGGCGTTCATCATCGCCCGCCCGGGCAATGGTGAAGCGCCTTCCAGCAACGGCGTGACGGTCGGCTTCGCGGCCGCCACCCCCGCCGAAGTGGATGCCTTCCATGCCGCCGGCCTTGCGGCAGGCGGCACCGACGAGGGCCAGCCTGGCGCACGTAGCCACCTGCCGGGTGCCTATGCGGCCTACCTGCGTGATCCGGCAGGCAACAAGGTCTGTTCATACACCTTCGCCTGAACCCAAGGAGGCCGACGGCGTTCTGGATGCTCGGCAAGCTTCAGATCGCCCGTCGGCCAAACGGTCATGGCGATTCGCCTTGAGAGGGCTATCGTTGCTTGTCTGGGCGACGACTACCGACCAAGGGTGCTGCCATGAACACCAGTGATCTACTCGAACAGTTGCTTCGTGCCGGGCAACGTTCGCAAACACAACAAGGAGGCGGTGGCCTGGCGTCGCAAGACGGCCTGGGCGGCTTGCTGGGTGGGCTGCTTGGCGGCGGCAGTGCAACGGGTGGCCTGGGTGGTTTACTGGGTGGCCTTTTGGGTGGCGCTGGCGGCTCTGCACAAGGGCGCTCTACGGGTGGCACAAATTACGCAGCCCTGGCGTCGTTGGGCATGATGGCGTTCCAGGCCTACCAAAGCTGGCAGCGCAGCCAGGCCGCAGCACCGCAACAGGCGGTGCGCACGGTCGATCAATTGTCCGGCCCAGAGGCCGAAGACCATAGCCACGCCGTGTTGCGCGCACTGATCGCGGCCGCCAAGGCTGACGGTCGCATCGACCAGAACGAAGAACAGTTGATCTACGCCGAAATCAAACGCCACACCAGCGACCCGCAACTGCAGCAATGGCTGGATGAGGAAGTCAGCAAGCCACTGGACGCCGCCGAGGTGGCACAGTCGGCCCAGGACCCGGCCATGGCCGCGGAAATGTACCTGGCCAGCGTGATGCTGGTCGATGACCAGCAGCCCGCGGAACGCGCCTACCTGGACGAACTGGCTGGCGCACTGCAAATCGATCCGACCCTGCAGGTGCACCTGGAGCAACAGGCCAAGGGCGGCCTGTAGCTACCCACCACTGGCTCTACTTGCTAGCGATCGACTGGTTAGCCAGCGGACAGCTCTGGGCGTTGAGAAAACGCGATGTTTTCAGCCAGTCTTGCTGCGGGTAGTAAGCGAACACATAGCTGCCGCGTTGCAGCGTCTCGATCAGCTTGCCGGCAATGGCCGGCCGAACGGCAGGGCAGCCCTGGCTGCGCCCCAGGCGCCCGAGGCCGGGCACGACCTTGGGGTCGGCATACGCGGCGGCGTGCATCACGATCGCCCTCGACATGCTGTTGTCATTGAAGCCCGGCTCCAGCCCCTGCAGACGAAGCGAGCGACCGTGCTTACCGCTGTAGGTCTGACCGGTTTCATACAGGCCGATGGAGGATTGGTAGCTGTTCGGCGCGTTGGAGAACGTGGTCGGTACATCTGCACCGCTGTTCTTGCCGTGGGCGACCCACTCTTCGAACAGCAGTTTCCTGGCGCGCAGGTCGAACACCCACAAACGTTTGTCACGCGAGGCCTTGGAGTAATCGATCACCGTCAGCAACTTGTCCGCGTCGCTGTGACTGGCGCATGAATAAGCAGTCAGCGCCAGCGCCAGGGTCGACAGGCTGGCGTTCGGCGCCAACTGCTGCAACTCGGCGGCGCTAGGCAGCGATTGCGCGTGGGCGGTTTGCCAGGCGCTGAGGAAAAACAGGCCAATAGTGGCCATCGAGAGCCTGAAGGCTCCCCGCAAAGGTTCGAACATCGACATGAAATACCCTGTTGAAAAGCTGTCTTTTCTTGCCTTGTTTGCAGCCAAAAGCCACTACTTTGCTTGATTTATTGAAGATTGCCGATCACTTCTTGACCAATGGTTTAGTTTCTTCGCTGCCTTCGGTACTGATCACCGTGAATTTTCCGTCGCTGCGGGTATCCCGAGTTGACGCCCAGTCGGTGATCACCAGCATCGTGCCAACGTCCATCGCCGCGCGTAGATGACGGCGGAATTCCGGGTTGATGTTCAACTGCCCCAATTGTTCATAGGGCGTGGCCCCGTACTCCGGGTTGCTCAGGCCTACCACCGACCAGCGCAATGGTAGTGCCGCGTCGACGGCCAGGGCGGATGGCTTCTGCAACAGCGAATACACCGCCATGCCACTGCGGTGCTGACTGCCTTCAAGCGAAAGTGCCGGTGAAGAGCCGATCAACTGGCCACTGCGATACACATAGGCACGCCGGTCGGCGCGACTGATCAGGATCGACAACGGCCCCGCCGTTGGGTCGGGGTCGTTCCAGAACTGTTGGTTGCTCAATACCAGCGGCCCCTGGGCTTTGCCATCGCTGACCGTAGGCGCCAGCACACCGGGGTGGTAGACCTCCACCGGTGCGCTGTTGGTGTCGGAAACAATG
The DNA here is from genome assembly GCF_048068035.1 of Pseudomonas sp. NY11955. Classification (NCBI taxonomy): domain Bacteria; kingdom Pseudomonadati; phylum Pseudomonadota; class Gammaproteobacteria; order Pseudomonadales; family Pseudomonadaceae; genus Pseudomonas; species Pseudomonas sp. NY11955. Next base: position 257,645 of record NZ_JBLUPS010000007.1, on the reverse strand, counting down.
ACCGTGGTCGAACTGAAGCCGGTGACCTCGTAGAGCTTCTTGGCAAACTCCATCGGCAGGCGCACGCAACCATGCGAAGCAGGGTACCCCGGCAGATGGCCAGCGTGCAGGGCAATGCCGTCCCACGTCAGGCGCTCCATGTAGGGCATCGGCGCGCTGTTGTAGAGGCTGGATTTATGCTCGACCTTTTTCTGCAGAATGCTGAATACCCCGGTGGGGGTCTCCCGGCCTGCCTTGCCGCTGCTCACGGTGCTGACGCCGATGGCGATGCCATTGCGATAGACGTAGGCACGTTGCTCGGTAAGGCTGACCACAACGGTCACCGGCCCCACCGGCGAAACCTGCGGGTACCAGAGAAACTGGCCAGGCTTGAGGCTTTCGAGCTGGCTCCTGAGTGCAGCCGGGGTGGGCACCTGCAGCGGGGCCGCTTCGACCAAGGCGGCGGCAAGTAAAAGACCCAGTCCGAGCGATACATGCATCATCGAAAAGCCCCCAAAGAACCCCTGCAGGCAGAGTAGTCCGAACACGCCCTGGAAAGCCACCTGCTCGATGCGCCCACTCAGCTTGGTGGGCAGGCAAGCATCCTCGTTTGGTGCGCGCGGTAACAACTTTGCACAAAGAATGTGCACAAAATTCCCACTTTACGGCGCTAAGCCCCAGGTAAAAAATGCCGTATGAAGGCTACGGAAGCGCGAACTCAACCAAACGCATGAGCTGGTATGAATCTTGTTTGTATACAAATCCAAAAATAAAAGTACACAACCATCATGGAGTTCCGATGGCGTCGATTTCACGTTCCGATGTTGGTCAGCTCGATGCTCTCCCCGCCGATACCGCCGGGCCCAGTCAGCCGGCGTTGAGCCCACGCCTGTACAACGCCGACCTGGCCCCGACCCGCGCGGCAAATCGCACCTGGGGGCGCTATAGCCTGTTTGCGCTGTGGACCAACGATGTGCATAACATCGCCAATTATTCCTTCGCCATCGGCCTGTTCGCCCTGGGCATGAGCGGCGCGCAAATCCTCGCCGCCTTCGCGCTGGGCGCCCTGGTGATCTACGGCCTGATGAACCTGTCCGGCTACATGGGCCAGAAGACCGGCCTGCCCTACCCGGTCATGTGCCGGATCAGCTTCGGCATCCACGGTGCCCAGATCCCGGCCCTGATCCGCGCGGTGATCGCCATCGCCTGGTTCGGCATCCAGACCTACCTCGCCTCGGTCGTGCTGCGCGTCCTGCTGACTGCCATCGCTCCAGACCTCAAGGCCTACGACCAGAACTCGATCCTCGGCCTGTCGACACTGGGCTGGATCACCTTCCTCGGCATCTGGTGCGTGCAGGTGGCGATCTTCGCCTATGGCATGGAGATGGTGCGCCGCTTCGAGTCCATCACGGGGCCAATCATCCTGGTCGCGTTCGCCTGCCTGGCCGGCTGGATGTACTGGCGCAGTGGGCTGTCGATTGCCTGGTCGAGCGGCAACGCGCCAAGCGGCTCGACAATGTGGCTGAAAGTGTTCGGCGCCGCCGCCCTATGGGTTTCGCTGTACGGCACCATGATTCTCAACTTCTGCGACTTCACCCGTAACTGCCCCGACCGACGCACCATCAGCGTGGGCAACTTCTGGGGCCTGCCGGTGAACATGCTCGGCTTCGCACTGATCGCCGTGGTGCTCGCCGGTGCGCAGTTCAGCATCGACGGCAAACTGGTGCAGGGGCCGACCGAAATCGTCGCCGCCATCCCCAACACCGCCGGCCTGGTACTGGCCTGCCTGGCCTTCCTGATCGTCACCGTGGCGGTGAACATCATGGCCAACTTCGTCGCCCCGGCCTATGTGCTCGCCAACCTGGCACCGAACCTGCTGAACTTCCGCCGCGCCGGCTTGCTCAGTGCCGGCATCGCGGTGGTGATCCTGCCCTGGCACCTGTACAACAGCCCGTCGGTGATCGTGTATTTCCTCGGCGGCCTGGGCGCCCTGCTCGGCCCGCTCTACGGCATCATCGTCACCGACTACTACCTGGTACGCCGCAGCCGGGTGAACCTGCCGCAGCTGTACAGCGAAAGTTCAGCGGCTGCCTATCACTACAGCGGTGGGGTCAACCTGCGCGCCGTTGCGGCGTTCATCCCGGCTGCACTGATCGCCATCGTGCTGGCGCTGGTGCCGGCGTTCGACACACTGTCGCAGTTCTCGTGGTTCTTCGGGGCAGGCTTGGGCGGGTTGATCCACTACGCCATTGCCGACCGTAGCGCCCGGCACACCGACGTGTCCGGCGAAAGCATCGCGGTGGATAGCGCGCAGCACTGACCAGGGCCGGATGCAGGAAGCGGTTCATCGTGCGCCCAGGCACGATGAGCCTGTTCCGGTGTTCTGCGCGGCAGCTGCGCCATTCAGCCTTCGCCCAGGCCCTCTACCGGGCGTATTTCTTGGCCCCGGCAACACAGATGACCGCCCCCAGCGTCACCACAAGCATCATCCAGCTGACGTGCTCGTGCAAAAGCAACGCTGCTAGCCCAAGCCCCATGAACGGCTGAAAGAGTTGCAGTTGGCCCACTGCGGCAATGCCACCCTGGACCAGCCCTCGATACCAGAACACGAACCCAATCAGCATGCTGAACAGTGATACGTAGCCGAAGCTGAACCATGCAGGGGCGCTCACCTTGGCGAAGGCATCCGCCGCTGGAAGATTGGCGATCGTCAGCAACAGCATCAACGGCAACGCGACAAGCAAGGCCCAGCTGATCACCTGCCAGCCCCCCAATGTCCGCGAAAGGCGCGCCCCTTCCGCATAGCCCAACCCGCAAACGACTACCGCAGCCATCATCAGCAGGTCTCCGACCGCCGACGCTTCTCCACCATTCATCAGCGCATAGCCCGCGACCAGCCCAGCACCCGTAAACGAGAACAGCCAGAACAATGGCCGAGGTCGTTCACCGCCCCGCAGAACGGCAAAGGCTGCGGTACAAAGCGGCAGGAGCCCGACATAGACAATGGAATGAGCAGAGGTGACATGCTGGAGGGCCAGTGCCGTCAATAGCGGGAAACCGATGACAACGCCAAGCGCCGTTATGGCCAATGGCGCCAAATCTCCACGTTTAGGTCGAGGCTGGCGTAGCACGATCAAGAAAAGCGCCCCCAACAGGGCGGCAATCGTTGCCCTGGCACATGTCAGAAATGTCGGCTCGAAGGCCGCCACCGCCACACGGGTTGCTGGCAACGAGCCCGCAAAAATTGCGACGCCTATGAAGCCGTTGATCCACCCGCTCGTTGTTTTTTCCATCGGTAACTCCTCGATAAGCCAGGGCGCAGTACATCACCGACAGGCTCACCAAGGCCATGTACAATCCAATACAATTCAACCAAACTGTTATGCACACAAAGCCAACACAGTTGAGGGTGCAATGAGACGGGACGGAACGCGAATTCAAACTGTGATGGGTGAAGTCCAGTCCAAGATTGCCTCTCGAACCTATACACCGGGAGCGAGGATTCCGTCCGTCCGCGCAATGGCGCAAACCCTGCACGTATCGGTCTCTACCGTCCTCGAGGCGTATGAACGGTTGATGGCAGAGGGCGTACTCAGCTCCCGCCCTGGCTCAGGCTTCTACGTAGCGGGGCCAGTGGCGCCATTGGCGCTGACCGAACTCGGCCCCAAGCTTGATCGTGACGTCGACCCGCTGTGGATCTCGCGCCAGTCTCTTGAAACCTCCAGCGATGCGTTGAAACCAGGCTGCGGCTGGCTACCGCCATCCTGGTTGTACGAAGCGGGCATGCGTAAGGCACTTCGAAACGCTGCCCGCTCGGACGCCATGAAACTGACTGAGTACGCTTCACCGCTCGGACATCCGCCTCTCAGGCAATTCTTGTCGCGTCGACTGGCCGGTATCGGGATCGAGGCCCCTCTGGAACAGATCATGCTCACGGAGTCCGGAACTCACGCCATCGACCTGATATGCCGTTTTTTGCTGGAGCCAGGCGACACCGTCCTGGTCGACGACCCCTGCTATTTCAATTTTCACGCACTGCTCAAAGCACACAGGGTGAACATCGTAGGCGTACCCTATACCAGGACGGGCCCGGACATCGATGCGTTCGGCGCCGCCCTGCTCGCACACTCTCCTCGGTTGTACATAACCAATGCCGGCATCCACAACCCAACCGGGGCCACTCTGTCGCCGGTCACGGCACACAAGCTGCTGAAACTGGCCGACACCTCTAGCCTGGTGATCGTAGAGGACGACATCTTCGCCGATTTCGAACATACGCCCGCGCCACGCCTGTCCGCCTTCGATGGCCTTTCTCGCGTCATCCAGATTGGTAGCTTTTCCAAGACCGTTTCCGCTTCAATTCGATGCGGCTACATCGCTACTCGCAGCGACTGGATCGAGAGCCTGGTCGACCTCAAGATCGCGACCACATTCGGGGGTGGCCGCCTGGGCGCGGATTTGATCCACCAGGCCATTACCGATAGCGGCTATCGAAAACATATGGAAGGAGTTCGCCTCAAGTTGGCCGGAGAAATGGACAGAACTGTAGCGAGGCTACAGGCCATTGGCATCAAGCCATGGATGATTCCTCAGGCGGGCCTGTACCTCTGGTGCCAACTCCCTCAAGGCAAGGATGCGGCAACGCTGGCCAGAGCATGTTTGAATGAAGGCGTAGTGCTCGCGCCTGGAAATGCTTTTAGCCAGTCCATGACTGCGGGCGATTTCCTGCGTTTCAACGTTGCCCAATCGGCTGACAGCAGAATCTACGACGTGTTGAAGCGCGCATTGCGCGCCTAGTCGCGAAACCACCGCGCCGGTATCAATGACCAGTCGACTGATCACCCCAGGCCAGTTACGCTGGCTTTTTCCACCTGCACGGAAGCGCCAGTGAAAGAGGCATACCAAGGAAGCTGCCTGTGCGCAGCGGTCAGTTATCTGGTACTCACCGCCCCCAAGGCAGTGAGCCATTGCCATTGCAGCCAGTGCCGCAAAAGCCATGGCGCCGCATTCGCGTCCTACGGCAGCGTTCCGCGCAACATGCTGCGGATACTGCGCGGCGCTAACAGCATCAAGGCTTTTGCCTCTTCACCCACGGCAGTGCGCGAGTTTTGCGCAGCCTGCGGCTCGAACTTGTTCTGGTCACGCACCCAGGGTGAGTTTGCCGACTGGGTTTCGATAGCCCTGGGCACCCTCGATACACCGTTCCTGCCCAAGAAGCAGAAACATGTTCACGTCGACGCTTCTGCCCCCTGGTATGCCCCCTGCAACCATGCCGAGTAACACAGCACAGGCCTGCGCAGCCCAATCGCGCAAAAATGAGGTAGCCGCCAGGGTCAAGACAATCCCCGATAGAGCAATCACGGCTAGGCACCTCGATGCCTGAACAACGGATGCTAGCGCTCACCGCACCTTCCGGAGATTCCGTTCGTTGACCGACTCACAGCACAACCCTACCTACGCCAAACGGTTCGAAGCCGTGCTTGCCTACATCGACAGCCACCTCGAAGGTGACTTGTCGGTGAATGCCCTGAGCCGCGTCGCCAACTTCTCGGCGTTTCACTTCCATCGGCAATTCACCGCCTACATGGGGGTACCGGTTTCACGGTATGTGCAACTGATGAGGCTTCGACGCGCGGCGCACCAACTGGCAGCTTCGCCCTCGACGTCCGTACTGGAAGCCGCGTTCGGCGCTGGCTTCGAAAGCCCCGAAGCTTTTTCCAGAGCGTTCAAGCGTGCTTTTGGCATGGCGCCGAGCGTGTTCGCCAAGGCACCGAACTGGCAGGCCTGGAGTGCGGTATTCGTTGTTCCTCACCTATCCAGGAGTATCACCATGCAGATCCGTATCGTGGATTTCACCGAAACCCGCGTGGCCGCGCTCGAACACCGAGGGGCGCCCGGCCTGGTTGGCGAAAGCGTCGCGCGTTTTCGCCAATGGCGCATGCACAGCGGCCAATCGCCAGTGGCCAGCAGCCGCACCTTCGGCATCCCCTACGACAACCCCGACACTACCCCACCCGAAGCCTTTCGCTTTGCCGTTTGCGGTGAGATTGACGAGGTTGTGCAGCCCAACGATTTCGGCGTGCATGAGCGGGTTATCCCGGCAGGACGTTGCGCTGTGATTCGGCACATTGGTTCACCTGACTACATCGGCGAAACCATCTACCCGCTTTATCGTGACTGGCTGCCAACGAGCAATGAAGAACTGCGCGACCATCCATTGTTCTTCCAGTACCTGAGCGTGTATCCGGAAACACCGCTGGAGCAATGGCAAACGGATATCTACGTGCCGCTGAAGTAGATTGGGCCATGGGCCGCGGCCAACGCCAACCATCACCAGCCCCGGGCAACCGAGCCGGCGGTTGCGCGTTGCGCTTCGTGGCATCGCAGGCACTTGAGTTCTCGCTTCCCGACGGAATGCCAAGCCTTGTTCAGATCCCCCAGTATCAATTGCCTTCAGTAGTAGAGCGGCTAGGCTGTTGAAGGGAAAAAGGTCAAGGAATGCTCTCATGGATATGAAGTTACGTGTCGCCGTAGCGCTGTCGCTGGTAATGGGGGTAAGCCCTATATTGCTGGCAGACCCAGGAAAGGGGAAAGGACATGACAAAGGTGACCAACACGGCAACCAGAAGCATGTCGACAGCGACGCCTGGCACGGTGGGCCCTCCATCGACTTAGGCGGGGTGCGAGTTATCCTCAATGACAACCGCGGGTACTGGAGTCCAGGTTCTTCTCTGCCACCAGGTATCCAGAAAAATCTAGCACGCGGCAAACCTCTACCTCCTGGCATCGCCAAGAAGCTCGACGGTCGACTGGTCGGACGTCTTCCGCACTACGATGGCTATGAATGGCAACAAGCCGGTACTGACTTGCTGCTCGTGACCATTGCCACAGGCGTGATATACGAGGTGCTGCATAACGTACTGGATTGATCGTCACGGCCGGATTGCAAAGGGCTGGGGCTGTATGTTCGGCGGTGAATAGCCGCATCAGCGATATGACGGCCGGTGACACTGTGTAGACGTTTTCTTCATCTTTTTTTCACAATCGCTCGGGCAGTCTGGAGTCATCCCTACGTGATAGACCTTGCCCGCCTCGGCGGGCTTTCTTTTGCCCGCAATTCAGTGATGGTCGACCATCTGTTTGACCGTGTGCCCTACCCGGCTCGCACGCGCGATAACACCTGGTGCAGCCAACTCGACTTCCCATCACTCGCCCAGGCGGACGCAGCCCGTTTGCGGGCGAACCCTTGGCACTCTTGGTAGAATGTCTACCTTGCCGCGATTGATGCGGATCTGGACGAGGTAACTGGTGCTGCCATCGTCCTTTTTACGCGTTCTCATCATTGCCATTTGAGATTGGCACTCGTCGTCTGTCGCTTGGTAAAAACGCCCCAAAATCCCGAAAATTGGTACAAAACACGTTGAACGAAATGACCGCAAAATCAGGCTCCAAGCCAGAAACCACGCGCCCTGAGCCGTCACGCCGCTTCAGCGTTGCACCCATGATGGATCGGGTCGATTAATCGGAAAGGCCCAGTGTTTACGGGGCCTGTAGACATGCCTTGTTTTTGCTGTAGCAAAAATTAAGCAAGAGGGACGGGATAGCCACATAAGTGGCTATTTTTTCGACAGGAAAAAGGCAGCACTCCGGTATGGCACTGCCGGTGTTCGTCTGAATGATTGGACTACCGCGATGGGTCCATCATGAGCGGGCTGCGTAGCAACGAGACTGACGGCACATAGAGTGTGTCCATTGCATACCGCCGCGACTTGATCAGCTGGTTTTCACCGTTGCCCGGCGCGATTGCCCCAACGGTCGGGTTGAACAGAATTGGCTTGGCACCGATCGAGCGGATGTAGTCCACCAGGTAGGTGACCTGAGCCTGGAACAGCCAGCCGGTGGTGTTGTAGTAGTAGTCATTCGTGCCGACCATGATCCAGACGTAGTCCGGTTTTTCTCCTGGCACGTCCTTGAAGAAGCGCGCCACCAGCTGATCACTGCGGTTACCAACAATGCCCTTGCTGACAACCGTCGCCTTGTTCAATCGCTTGATCAGGTGGTTGTGGAACCTCCCGCCCGAAGCGAACCAGCTATCACCGAACAAGACATGCTTGCCACGGTTGATGTCTTCGGCCGGCGACAGCGCATGGTAGTGGGTGATCGAGCCAGGGTAGAACACCGATTCAGTCGAGGACGGCACCGTTATCTTGACGCGCACCTTGCTACCGGCCGTGATCGTGTAGGGAATATCAACTGAAGCGATGGTGTCGTCTCGGGTGACAGACGTTTTCGCTACATCTATTACCTGGCCGTCTGCTTTCAGCTCGGTGACCACGATGTCGAGCGTGGCAGCTTGCTTCCCCGCCTGCTTGCCAGGGTTCACAACCACGTTCGTGACCATGTTCTCGTAGAACGAGACAACAGGCTTCGAAGCTACGCCGCCGCCAGCATTGCCAGCCCTTACCGCGATACCGACGCCATCATCCACATCACCGTAACCGGTGGTTGGTGCTGGTTCGGAGCGCGCTCCGTTGATGACCTCCCAGCCGGATGAGCCTTTGAACTGCGCGGCACGGCGCAGCATTGGCCTGACTGCCAACTGCCGCAGCGCGTCATCGGCAACACAGGCAAACCCCATGCGGTTGGCGTGGGCGTCATTACCGTAGAAGTTGTAGAGCTTGCCGCCTTCGAGCATGGCCTTTGGCAGCGGCCTGTCCACCACCACACGGTCTTGGGCAACATCCTTGAGCACTACGGGATACAGCGTGTCGTCTTCGCCCTGATAGCACGCGAGCTGGCCACGACTGAACCCCTTCGTGCCGTTCAAGGCGATCTGGAAAGAACCGGCAGGCACCGCCTGGGTAGAGACGGCTTCGACGACGCCGCCAGGCTCGTTGCTGTACCAGCCAACACCAGACAGCGTGCCGAAGTGCAGGTCGATGAATGCGGGGTTGGGGGTGCGGGGTGACTCAGGCTCTGCGAATACTGAGTGGGTGAATAGCAGAGCCGAGACAAGTAGAGCGGTGAAGCGCATCGGGATGACATCCGTCCATGATTTTCCTGAATGATCTCATAACGGGCCATCCCTTTGCCTGCATCAATCAAACCAGCGACTGGCTCCAGCAGATATCCGCGATGACGGTGGCGGTGATGCCAGATCCCGATGGGTTGGTAGCGCGGAGTATCACGAAACGCAGATCATTGCTCGCCCTTGGCGCTGGCTGATCCTTGAACGGTCCAACGCCGGTAAAGGTCGTGACATCCACCGGGCTGGTGCCGTCGGCCGTTGCACAGTACTCGATGCTCAGCTGCAGTCCAGCAACGGACTGATGCAGGTAGCGAATCAGCGCTGGCAAGCGCGTATTGCCAGGCAAGACACCGATGATCTGCGATGAAGACGCGCCAACTGTTGCACGGGCGTAGAAGTTCGAGCTGCGCTGAACGGTGCCCGCCGCGTCAGGCTGCAGGGCCTGGCCGGTATAGCGAACGTTGAGTGCATAGCTGCGCGACTTGACCAGCTGATCGCCGCCCCCTGCAGTTGGGGCAATGGCGCCAACACTTGGGGTGAAGAAGATCGGCTGTGCACCCAGAGACTGAATCAGCCTGCGCAGCTGCAGGATCTGCTGTTCGAACAGTGCTGGCGATACGCTTGCGTAGTAGTCGTTTGTGCCGATCATGATCCACACGAAGTCCGGGTTTTGCGGCACAACGTCTGTTCCGAAGCGGGCAAGCAGGTCCGACGCTTTGTTGCCGCTGACCCCCTTGTTGATGATCGTTGCCTTGGGCAGCCGGGCAACCAGGCGGTTGTACAGGTCGCCACCCGCGAACCAGCTGTCACCCAGCAGGACGTGGCGCCCACGGTTCAGCGAGCCAAGGAAGCCCCGCACGCTGTAATAGCTGACCTGCCCCAGGTAGAACGTCCAAGGACCGCCGTTTGGCGAGGTGACGCGCAACTGCACCATGGAGCCAGGACGCACGGTGAAGTCGATATCGCGGGAGCGGATCGCGCCATAGCTCAGGATGCCGGTATCGCTGGCAATCTGGAATTCAGTGCCATCCGCCAGCTTTTCCCATACCGCGATATCTACGGAGCCGGAAAGGTTGCCAGGATCTCGGGTGCCGGGGTTCAGCACCAGGTTCACCACCTTGTCACCACCGGTCAAAGCCACCCAGGACGAGGAAGCACCGGCATTGATGGTCGAGCTAGTTACAGAGATTGCCCGCTCACCTACAGGGCCGCTGCCTGGGTTGGTGTAAACCGACGCGGTTTGGCTGACGAGCGTGGCGCCGAGGATTGGCGACCAGATGGCGCCGTCATTGGCTCGGTACTCCAAGATGGAAATGCGCTTGGAGGTCAGCTGCCGGAGGGCGGCGTCTGCAATCGCGTTGAAGCCGAAGGTGTTGGCGTGCGCGTCATCGCGGTTGAAGTTGTACACCGGGGCGCCCGAGGCCACGGCCACACGCATCTGGCGATCCATACGCAGGACCGGGCCCGCCTCGATGATCTTGACAACGCCGGTGTCGTACTGCCCATCGCTGGACAGCCAGCAAATCAGTTGCCCTACAAAGAAGTTCGTGGCCGATGCCACAGCCAGTGCCGTCGTGTTTTGGGCGGCCGAGGCGGTCGTGGTGGTGCTGACGATTGCGCCAGGCTCGGACGCTCCGGCCCAACCAGTGCCGCACAGCGGGCCGAAGTGCAGATCAATAACCGCCGGATCAAGCACGTTGCTGAACACCCGCCCGATACCGGCAATCGCATCGGTGTTCGTTTGGATCTGCGTGTTCTGGGTCGCATCAGAGCTGGCCAGTGCAACAAGCGCATCACGCACCGTGCCGTTGTTGTGGGCAATACCAGACGACCCCAGCAGCGGGTCGTTCTTGGTGGCCAGGGTCTGGACGGAGCGCGCAACGCCATCTGGGTATACCAGCATCACGTTGCTGGCATTGTTGATAGGTCCGGTGAATTGGCTCAGAAGGCCGGCAATGTACTGCTCGTTATAAAGCTTGGGGACTGCGTCCTGGTTCTTGGTTGGATTGCCCAGGTTGGAAATCCGACTGCCCTGGGCATCGTAATAGTCCTTGCCAATTGGCTTGAGTAACGCCCTGCGCAAGATGGCAAACCCCTGCTGAATCAGCATCGTCAAACGATCGAAAACCGTCTCATGCGTCTCGGCCAGGAACTTGCCCTGGTTGCGCAAGTCGGTCGGCTGAACTGCTTCCATTACCCTGGAAATGGTGAGAGACGCACCAGGCGTCGCAAGGAAGCCAGCAGCATAGGTGGAAGTGAGGGTTCCACCAGACTGAGTTCCTGCGCCGGACAGCGTGTATTGCGCGCCAGTTAGGGTTTCCGTCGTGCCATCCTGCTTGACCAGGACGGCCTCGATATCGGAATCCTGCAGGAACGGATATGGGATCGGGAACGCCGGGCCGCCGGATACGTATTCAACGACGCTATCAGTGGTCGATACGGTCAATTTTCAATGCTCCAGAAATGCGAAAGCCCCGCATTTGCGGGGCTCTCTGTGGGGAGGTAGTTGCGTTAGTTGTTGGCGGCAGCGCCCAGGTCAGGCGCCCTGGAAGGCGCTGCTTCGCCAGGCTCCCACCAATAGCTTTGGCCGAACTCGCGCTGGGCTCGTCGCTGCATCCGGCTGAGGTACCCTGGCGAGAAGTACTCTTGGAGCTGATGGAAGATCATGTGGTCAGTGGCGGCCTTGGTGTACCAGAGGTTTGCCCCGGGAATATGGCCTTTGGCGAGCTGGAGCAGACGGGCACCGATCACATCGGCATCACGATCTCCCAAGGCGGCATCGGCAGTAACGCCGCGCAGGTTTAGCAGCGTCTCTACGTCTCCGGCCAGCGGTCCGCCAAATGTAGCCAATGCTGAGGTTCCGCCTTGCGTGGTGTTGGAGAACAGGAAGTCGCCGTATAACGACAGCGCGCCACCTTTGAGCATTGAGGCCAATCCGAAGCGCAGGCCGGGCACGCCGCCCAGCTCGTCATCCAGCATGTTCTTGGGGTCACGGCCCGAGGCGATCTCGTTGACCTGGGTAGCGATCGCTCCCAGCACCGTGGCTGTGGCGAATAATGCCGCACCGTACGCAGCCTTGCCCCATCCAGTTTCCTGAGCCATGGCCCGTCGCCAGTGCTTCATGATCATCGACACGGGGAACGACTTGAACTGCCAGAAACTGCGCTTGAACTCACCACTCCAGGTCCCGCGCTGGTTGTTTCCATGCATGAAGGCTCGTTCGCGGGCGCCAGGCGCAGGGATCGCCATGTTGGTTTCATCCAGCACCATTCCAAGCAGCCGGGTGGCGGCCTGCTCGCGCAGTCGCGTAGGGGAAACACCGACCTGCTTGGCCAGCGGCGTCAGGGCTGCATCCGAAATCCGGTAGATGCTTCCTGGGGTCAGCACCTGGTCACCGGCGCCGCGCCAGTCTTCCGGCTGGGCCAGGCGCCATACCGACCAGTCCTGATCGGTAATGCCGCGCTGCTGCATCAGGCGGCGGTCGCCCTCTTCAAGGGCTGCCAGCGAATCGTACTTACGGGTCAAGTCGCCGGTAACGTCCATCATGGTTGCGCCAAATGCACGGCGGTTGCCAGCGTCAATGGCGTTCATACCTGACAGCTGCATTACCTTGGTGGCGGCGGCCTGCGACCATTTGGCAGCACGGCCTGCGACTTCTGCGTCGGTGCCAAGTCCATCCTCCCCCCAGCGCGCCAAGCTACCAATGAGCTGGTCGATACCGAGGCCGGCACGTAGAGCCAGGCGCCGGTGGCCGGGGTTGGCCGGGTTGAGCATGCGCAGCTCGTTGCTCAGAACCTGCATGACCGGCATGCCGTTCATCTTGGCCACCAGAGCCAGGGTTCCCTGGTCGCTCAGGCCAGTGATGACGGCAGAGCCCAGCTTGCCAGCCACGTTGGTGGCTCGGTAAGTGTCGAACGCGTTGGCCAACCTTGCCGAAGCCGGCGGCTCACGGGTGCCAGCCACTTCCGTATACAACTGCTGCAGCCGCTTTGCTCGCCTCTCGATCTTCGCCTTGTCCTGTGGCCTGTCATTGATCATCTGCTGTGCGGCCGTCTCGGCGTGGTATTTCATAGCATGGTTCGGGTTTGGGCCCATGGCTTCGACCAGGGCGATGTCGCGGGCAGCCCGATCGATGTGGCCGAACATCAAGTCCATCAGACCTTTGTCGCCGTACTTCGCCTGGGCCGCCAGGTAAGCATCGGCATCACGGTAGTGGATCTGCCGCGACTCGCTGCCACGGTTCGCACGGGCGCCGTTGCCGGTTACCCGGCCGGGCTCGATCTTGTTGACGCCACCGGTGGCTACTGTCTCCCATGCGTGCGTGAAGAAATCCCTCAACTCGGCATCGTTCATGCGCGAGCCGTCGGCGTTGATGTACTTGTTCCGGTTTGCCCACTGGACGTGATCGGCAATCCACTGATCCTTGGCCCTGGCCACCTTCAACTGGCTGTGGCTGCGCGGAATCGCCCAGTCATCAAGGTATCCGACATCGCCGCCGGCACGGTTGAACCGCTCGCGCAGGCGGTTGGCAACGTCTGCGAACTGCTTTGCCCCGACCTTTGCCTCTGGCACACCACTGTCCTGGCCGTGCAGTTCCTGCACCAGGGCGCGGGCCTTGGCCTCATCGGCGAACAGCCCCAGAAACTTGCCTCGTGTCATCTCGATGGCGTCGAGCATGGTGCTCATTGCCTCGTCGCGTATGGCCCGGCTGGCCGACTCGACCGACATGATCCCGGGATAGTCCGAGGCAAAGGCCAACAGCCGGTCAAGGCCCTTGAGCGGGTCGCCCGGGAACTGGGCCATGACGTTCTGCACGCGGTCATGAGCCAGGATGGTCAGCGCCACGCGCTGCTTCTTCTTGGCGGCCTCGGCCTGCAGCTCCTTGGCTGCGGCGTTGGCCGCCTCGGTCAGACGGTCGGATGCGGTCTTGGTCTGCCAGGTGGCTGGATCGGATTGGGCCAGCTGCCGCATGTTTCGGCTGATGCGCCCTTCGATGTCTTTGATCTGGTCCTGGGTGAGTGTGCGGCCGATGGCCTGTTGTACCGCCTGGATGCATTGCTGTTTCATCAGTTACCGAACCTCAGCGCGCACAGGGCGGCAGCAAGGAAGCCTTTGGAATCGTTGGCAGCCTGGGCGATATCGGCATCAGCCTCGGCCAGGAGCTCGCGGGCGGATACGGTGACGGGCGTTCCGTCCTCGTTGATGGCGCCGGTCGGCACCTGCAGGTCGCGTTCGCCGGCGGCTACGGCATCGAGAAGCGCAGGCAGAGCTGGATCAATACCAGCAACGGCATCAGCGCTTTGGGTGCCAGCGGTGATGGATTCCGTCGATGGTGTTGCGCTTTCCGCCCCGGATGTTCCGGTTTGGACTGCTTCTGTTTCAGGAGCTGCGGGAGCGGAACCGCTTGTTTCAGCCTGCTGAGCTGGCTGCGCAGCCCGTGGTTGCTGGGCTTGAGCTGTGGGAGCGACATCAGCCTCAGGCGTGCGCGGCGATGTCGGTGCCGCTGGCTCTTCTATCAGCTGGCCGCTCTCGCGCAGCATGCGCTGGATGTCCTCTGCCGCCAGCCTGTTCAGCGCCATGCCGTGATCCGGCGAAACGCTGCTGGCCAGGGCCGAACGCTTGAAGGCGCTGCCGATCTGCTCTGCACGCTGGTCGACCTGCGCCTGCAAACGCGCTGGGGTTTCACCGCGATCCATGGCGGCCAGCTCGGACTTGGCACGCTCGGCAGCGCGGTTGCCTTCCAACTGCTGTGTCAGCTCATCGATACGCGCCTGAATCGCTGTGCGCTGCTCGTCGATGGCCTGTCGCTGCTGAGCGATGCTGTCGCGGGCCGCGCGTTCGGCCTGCTTGCGGGTCATGCGCTGCTGCTGGAACTCCTTGGCAGCCTGCCGATAGGTGTTGCCAGCGGCTTCGTGCGCCTGGTCCAGTTCGCCAAGACTGCGGCGCAGACCAGTCACTTCGGCCCGAATGTCGCGAACGTTGGGCAGGCCTGCTGCCGCCACCGGCTCAAGCTCTGCCCGGGCAGTGGCGAACACCTCTTGCTGCGCCTGATCGCGCACCACCGCTTCCTCGGGGCCGACACGGTTGGAGCGGATGAAAGCGGTATCGTCCATGAGGCCGGTGACGTTGACTGGTTCGCCACGGCTCATCTGCTCGAGCGCGAGGTCCAGGGCATTCTGGTGTGCAGCGCTCGACCGGGCGTTGACCGGCGCACCAGGTGCCGTGCCGTGCTGGGCGTGCAGCCCATTGTTGCCAGCCAGCGCCGCGTCGACGGTTTCAGGTGATGCAGCGGGAGCACCCGACATGGCCCGGCCAAGTCCCCAGAAAGCGCCACCGAGCAGGCCGTCGATGGCCATGGCCTGGCCATCCAGCGCCTTGTACTGCTGGGCCTGCTGCGCGTAGCCGTTGCTTTCCAGCACCTGGCCAACACCACCGCGCGCTACAGCACCGAGCGCAACGTTGGCGCCGGCAGTTGCGGCAAGGTCCGCAACAGGCTGGGCCAGCAGGCGGGCCGCCGGCAGGAATGCACCGGCAGCCAGGGTGCCGCCCTCGATCGCGCCTGCAAGCGCCGCGGTCTTGGGGTCTACACCCTCCCCGCGCAGTTCGCTGAAACGTTGCTCGCCCATGGACAGGCCGACCCCGCCGGCGGCAACCGGAAGGCCGCCAGAAGCAGCGCCGAACGCGAAGCGGGTACCGACATCGCCAAGGCCGAACAGGATCTGCGCGGCTGTGCCGTTGGTTTCGGCGTCAGGGCGCAGGCGCTCGGTCACCGCCAGGCGCTGCTGGCCGATGGCTGCGCGCCGGGCAATCTCTTCTTCATCGGTTGGCACTTCGAACAGGATGGCCTGGTCCGGGTCGTTTCCGTATTGGGCCGCCTGCAGCGCCAGCTGGGTGGCGCCCTGGGCGATACCGCTGAACAGCGCTGTGCCAGAGCCATCCCAGAAATTGGGCTCTGGCGGGGTCAACGCCGGGTTGGCCAAGGCATCCTGCTCGAGCGCCTGCTGATCGTTGAAGGCCAGGTCAGTGATAAAGCTCACTGGTCACCCCCGTTCACGTTGATCATGAGCGGCTTGCCATCGGCGCCGTACTTGTACTGGTTGCCCTGCATCACGTAATACACGCCGTCCCGGGCTTGGCGCAGGGTCAGTGCGCTGGCCGTGGCCAGGTCCTGTTCACTCATGCCCTGGGCTTTCATGGTTTCCACCAGGCGCTGCTGGGCGACCTGCTCGAACGTATCGCCCGGCATGCCCCATGGCGCGAGCGTTGACGAGCCGTTGAAGTCGACGACATCACCCACGGTGGCCTTGATGGCTTTCTTCATGAGCGCGTTATTGACCTCGCCCGACACATCGCCGGCCTCGGCCGCAGCGCCGGTGTAGTAGGACTTCACAGCCTGGGCCGCCAGCGAATACGACTGAGGCTGACCGGCGAACACCGTTCCGAGCTGCTTGCCCAGGGCTAGGTCAAAGTCGGTTTGCTTGGGGATCGGGAACCTGCCGCCGCCGTCCTGCCCCTTCTGGGCCTTGGACTTGTTCAGGATCGACTCGCCCAAAGCCATGGTCTTGGCAACATCGCCGCTTTGGACCACATCATCTGGGCGGAACCAGTGGGTGCCGGTGGTCAGCGACCGCTGCTTGCCCGCCAGCATGCCGGCCAGCGCGCGAACTGGCGAATCCGGGGCGATCTGCTGCATTGCCCCGGCATACGCCCGGTCATCGCCCATGGCGGCATGAAGCTTGCCGAACAGTTGGGACTGCTGGTCGGGGCTCATCTGATCGATCTGGGCGGAGAGTGCCTTGGCCTCCTGTGGCAGCAACGGTTTCAAGGCGACCGTGGGGCCGAACTTCTGGCGCATTCCCTGAAGCGCGGAGACACGGTCAGCCAGCACGGTCGGCAGGTTCTCCGAATTCAGGTCCAATGGCTCAATTCCGCCACCCAAGCGCTGCTGGAAGTAGTCGAGCGGCGCCTCGGCCATCATCTTGGCGTTCGTTTCAATCGCCCGGCCCAGCCTGGCAAGGTTGTTGGCCTGGGCAACGGTACCGCCATTGTTCTGCAGCTCGGCCTGCAGCTTGCCGTAGTAGGCGGCCTGTTGGTCAATAGGCTGGCGCAGCACCTGCTGGGTGGCCACCTCCTGCTTGCGCAGTTCGTTGAACTCGGCTGCGGCCGCTGTGCCCTGAACCTGTTTACCCCAGTTGTCCCACATATCGTCGGTAGCGGGGATGCCGCTGGCAATCTGAGCGCTGAT
Organism: Pseudomonas sp. NY11955; assembly: GCF_048068035.1. NCBI lineage: Bacteria > Pseudomonadati > Pseudomonadota > Gammaproteobacteria > Pseudomonadales > Pseudomonadaceae > Pseudomonas > Pseudomonas sp. NY11955. Next base: position 240,393 of record NZ_JBLUPS010000007.1, on the reverse strand, counting down.
CTTCCCAAGCGCCCGGTCGGCGCGGGCTTCGGCGCGCAGCTGCGCCATTTCCGCCTTCTGCTGCAGCCGTTCGACCTTGCCGTCGATCGAGCTGCCCACCTGAGTGAGGTCATCGGCAGTCAGGTACTGCTGGTACTGCTTGAGCGCAGCCTGGGCTTTATAGGGGTCCTGGGATGCCTGGCGCTTCAGGATGTCCGAATACATGCTGCTGGTGGCCTTGGTGCGGTTGGCCTCCAGCACCTCGGGGGCCCAGCCATTGCGCTGCGCCTGCAACTGCAGGATGCCGTCAATACGGGCATGACTGGACGCGATAGCGTCAGGGTCGTTGTAGTTCAGCGCAGCCGTATTCAGCGCGGTGGCAATGGCAGCCTTGTCGACCTGGTTCTTGTACTCCTGCTGCTCACCAAACTCATAGCTGCCCAGTTTCCCTTGCAATTGGGCCCGGCGCTGAAGAGCAGCCTGCGTGAACATCTGCCGTTGCTGCTCGTTGGCCAAGCTGCTGGCGATGGCTTCGCGCTGCTGGTCGAACTGGGTCAACGTGTCATTGGTGACGTTCAGGGCGGCCTGGCCCTTCTTGGTGAAGGCGCCGGTCTCCGGGTTGAAGATGGCTTCGTTCTGCCAGGTGCCGAGCTGGTTGTCCGCATTGAGCACGGCCGTCTGGTTGGCCTCACGCATTTCGCGCTGGTGTACGTCGGCCAGGTCGCCGGCAAGGCTGGAAAGGCCGCGCGCCAAGCCGGAAGCATCAACGGATGCCTGGGCGACTCGCGGTGCGGCGACGACTTCCGGCGCCACGCGGCGCATCTGGAGTTGTGGGATTCGTGCGGCCATGCTCAGCCCCTGCTGTAGATGTTGTATGCCTGACCGCCCCCGGTGAGCAGCGAGCCAAAGGCGTTGAGGCGGGCGGTACGGTTGTTGGTCTTGGCCTGGCGTACGCCCTCGTTGCCCTGGTCGACAAGCCCCATGGCCTGGTTGAAGGCGTTGCGGCGCAGCTGGTCTGCATCCTGCTTTGCAAGATCCAGCGTACTTTGCTCAACACGGCCGGCCGAGCCTTGGCCCACTGCCACGCCATTTGCTGCGAAACCTGTGCGCTGGCTGGCGGCAGTCTGCCTGCCCTGTTCGTTGGCCATGTCAGCAGCGAAATCGCCCTGATTGATCACGTCGCGCGCCTGCTCATTCAGATAGCGCTGCTGGCGGTTCGCTGCCTTGACCCCCTCTTTCCCCTGCTGGATCTGGGAATAGGCGTTGAGTATCCCGCCGCCGGCCGCCAGGCCTGCACCTGCTGCTGCGCCCATTACAGCCCCCTCAATGTCATTGGATGGAACAGTTCGCCGTTGATCCCGTAGGGCACGGCGTCATGCATGTGGAACCCGAGCCAGCGCAGCCAGCGCAAGGCCTTGGTGTAGCGGGCATCGGTGTAATTGATCAGCACCTGGTAACGCTGGCGCATGGCAGCGACTTCACGGTCGCACTCGACCAGGAAGGATCGGTGGTGACGGTCTATTTCCGTGGTGCTGATCAGCCATGGCACCCCGGTCTGCTCATCGAGCTTGATGTCGCCGAACATGGCGACCACCCGACCATTCACCACGTAAGCCAGGGGCCTCACGCTCCTTTCCACCGAATACCGAAGTTCTTGCTCTACGGTCAGGCCACGGATGGCTTCGAACTCACGGCGGTCAGCCATGCGCGCATTGGCAACCGTCATCGCGATCAGCCGGTCATCAGCCGGCAGCATTTCAGCCACCCGACTGGACATTGGGCATGACCCCCAGAATGGTGAGCGGTAGCGGGTCGGACTGGCGGATAAACAGGCGCCCGTAGTTATCCCACTGGCACTGGATATCCATCTCGGCCCGGCCGGTCAGCAACTCGATCGGCTCGCCATAATCCTCGTCGGCGCGCTGCTTGAACTCGTCCAGGTGGTCGGCGTCCGGGCCGGCGAAGATGCCGCGGCTTTCCTGGCAGATCACCACCACCTGGTTTATGCGCTTCTTGCTGCCCAGGAAGGCCTGGTTGTTCTGCAGGGTGATGTCCAGGGTTTCGAAGTCGGCGGTGATCGGCAGGCCGATGTGCGCTACCAGGGTCGGGCTGTCCAAGGTGATGGCGCCACCGGTGACGACCTGCTGAGGAATAACGTTGCCATCGCCCAGGATGCTGACTGTCTTGCCTTCGAGATGGCCAAGGCTGCTGACAACGGACGCCGCCAGGCCCCAGCGGGTCGCGGATACGCCGCGCAGCGAATCAGGCACCACAGACTGCGGCTCTACCGTGACCACGGTTGCTGAGATAAACGCAGTGATCTTCACGGTCAGCACGTCGCCAATGGCGTATTCACTGCCACCGCCGTACAGAACCACGCTTCGGCCAACCATGCCGGCATCAAAGGTCGCAGTGCCTACAGTAAGGGTCAGCAGGTTCGGATATTGCCAAGTGGTGCCACCGCTCAGCACGGCAGTACCGGTGCGCCGGCCGTCATAGGTCAGCCCGCAATCCACGAAGAAGGCCCGGTCGAACCAGTAATCGCCGCTGCCGAACTTGGTCAGCTGCCGAGTGGCCATGCGCTCGATGTAGCGCTTGGTCACACCGTTGATGGTGCGCTTGACGATCAGGTACAGCGCGTCCTCGTCGTTCTCTGGGACCGAGGCCACCGACTCGACCTGACCGTCGGTGTCGTGCCAGTGCCAGGCATAGACCTGCTGGTCTGGCAGGAAGGTGAAGCCCAGCAGCATCCCGTCGTTGCGGGCCATCCACAGGATACCGTTGGGCTGCAGGGTGAAGGCCATGTCTTGGATGGTGAAGCCGCGCAGCAGATGCGACGACAACACGCTCACGTCCTGGGGCTGGAAGCCGTCCGAGACGTAGTTGTAGGCCAGCGTCGACAGCTTGCCGCCCCGGGCCTGGATGTACAGCGCCGTGTTGGCGTAGATCGCCGGTGGCACGTCGCTGGTGCCGAAATAGCTCTGCTCGATCGCCGAGACGTTGGCAGCCGTGACCCCGGAATCGGTCGAGCCGGTGATGGCGATCTCTGCACCAGAGGTCATGGCCAGGAGCTCGCGCAGCGACACCAGGTGACGGATCTGGTTGACCTGGCGGCTGGCAATAACGAACTCGATGCCGTCGTCATCCTTGTTCGGGTCGGAGTAGCCGAAGTTATGGAAGTCACCGGTACGCGACATCCAGACCGTTTGCGGGTTGGCCTTGCTGGCCGCAAACACCATGCGCTGCTGGTAATAGCCGACCACCGAAGGATTGTTGCCGCCGGCGAACGGGTTGTATGCAATGGGGGCGGTATTATCGGTTTCGGGGGTGATGTTGATGTCGGTGAAGGTCGTGCCGGTGGCCTGACCGATAAACCCGAACACGCCGGAAGACTTGTTCTTGTAGATGTTGTAGTGGTCCGCGCCGGCCGACGCGGTCCAGCTCAGGGTAGCCCCTGGCTTGTTGTCGAAGCTGCTCACACTTGCCGTGTTGCTGGCATTGGACTCCACCGAACCCTCTGAAATGCTGCTGACAGCGGTCACCTTGTACTGGTATTCGGTCACATCACCAGATCCTCCGGAACGCGCCGACGCAGTCAGCCCCGTGGGCGCGGCAATGCTCGGCTCGAACAGGATGGCCGTTAGGGTCCAGTTGGTCGGCCCCAGACGCGAAAGCTCGCGGGGCGGATGGTCCGGATGGACGATAGTCAGCACGTCGGCCGACTGGGTGAACTTCAGGGCTGCCAACTGCGCCGCAGTGTACGGCGAGGCGATTTCATAAGGCGTAGTACCGACCACAACTTGCCCGCCCATGCTGATGAAGCGGATATACAGGTCGCCGAACTCAAGGATGTAGGTCTGCTCGGTCGAGAACTGGAACGGGATCAGCCTGGACTTGGCCGCGCTGTTCTTCGTTTCAACGATGAATCGGGTGCCGGAGCGGTTCTGCGCGCCGCCCTCCGGCAGGACCTGGTAGTTGCGGCAGGTCTTGAGCGCGGTGTAGTAGCGGCCCAGGTCAACCCGGGCATAGGTGGCTGGCGATACCTCGCCGGCGCTGAATGACGGCTGGATAACTTCAGTCATGCCCCGCGCCCCGTGATGAAGGTGGACTCGCGCTGGTACTGGGTGGTGCCTTCATTGAGCGCTGTGGCAGCGGCCTCCAGCACCGTGGCCTTGTACTGGGCAAAACAGGCGCTGGCGATTCCGGCATCCTTGGCTAGTGGCCCGGCGATCTCGCTGGCCAGATACCACGCCAGGGCCGACACAAAGATCGGGTCGAACAGTTCAGGCGACGTGACCTTGAGTGTGTATTCCAGGGTGGCCGGCGACACACTGGTACTGATCAGGCGCTGGCTGGACCCATTGACCACGCGGAAAGGGATGCGCGGCAATTCGGGCATGTAGCACTCATAGCCGGCCGGGATGGCTCCCTGTGGCCAGCCTGGATTGACGATTCGGCGCACGCGCATGCAGTCGTTCGGCACGGCGTAGGCGTACTGGTAATCTGGGTTCGGGTTGTCGGCCACCTCGGCCAGCTGGGCAAAAGCCGTGGCGAAGCCCCAATCGCAGTCGGCGCGCAGCACAAAGTCGCGGCTGCTCTCGTAGAACTGCTTGCAGATCCGGGCCGGCTGGCTGTTCTCTTCCAGGTCATCGATACGGGTACCGTTTCCGATGCGGAAGATCGCCATGTTGCAGATGTCGATTACCGAACTCATGAAAAGCTGACTCCATGAAAAAGGGCCCCGAAGGGCCCTTGGTGAGTTGCTGACTCAGGCGTCCGGGCCGTCATCGTCGTCGCTGCCGTCATCACCGGCGCCGCCGTCCTGGCTGCCGGTGCCGGTGCCGGTGCCGGTGCTGGCGGTGGTTGAGGTGGTGTCCTCAGGCTTAACGTACGGCTCGCCGCCGGCATTCAGGCGATCCGCCTCGGCCTGTGCCTCTTCCTTGCTTGCACCGATGAAGTCACTGAACCACTCGCCTTTGGCATCGATGACGCGCCAACGGGTTCCACCGTTGAACTTGGCGGCATAGCCCAAGGATTGCTTGGTCTGGCTGCCGGTGTTGGCGGTGGTTGAGGCCTGGGCTTTACCGGATGGCTTCCAGCCCTGGGGCTGCATCCATTTACCAAGGTGGGCTTCGCTCAGGATGTCGAACGGCTGGCCGCCAGCCTCAGGCGGGTCTTGGATCTTCCCGCCGTAATAGCCGCGTTCAAGTGCGATAACTTTCATGGTCGCTCCTTAAACGATGGTGAAGCCGCTGGCGTAGTAGGAGGTGTCCTGGACGTCTTTGACCAGGCCAGCCCAGAACGTGCCAGCGGTGAGTGGGCCCGTGCCAACGGTGTAGTTGACACGGAGGTAGCGGCGGACGCCGCGCGGGACTGCCACAGCAACCGGGCGCTTGCCGGCGGCCATGTCAGTCAACGCGACCGCGCCCGAGTCGTACAGCGTGACCCAGGTGGAGTTGTCATCACTGGTCTGCAACTGGAAGTTCACAGTGGCGGCGCCTGCAGCAGCGGCCGCAACCAGAACGGCGATGACCAGATACAGCGGCTCGCCGGCGCCGATGTCGCGTCGGGTGTTGCCATGGGTCAAGGGGCCCAGGTCGAGAACGTCGGTCGATGCCGCCGTCGCGGTGACTGCCTGGCCAGTCTGCCCGCTGAACATGTTCAGCTTGTCGGTGATCATGGGGATTCTCCGGAATTGATTGGGCGGGTTATGCGACGGTCAGATGACCGGCGCCTCGGAGTTGAGCAGCGCGTCGCAGGTACGGAACGGCACGCCGCGCAGGCTGGTGATGAACTCGCCGTCGTACTCTTGGATCTTGAGACGGACGTTGTTCTTGTTCATCGCCTGGATGTCCAGGCACTCGGCGATGGTGCGATTCATGTAGAACGCTGCGCGGCCCATGCGCAGGTTCGGAATGCGGTGCACTGCACGCACCATCGCTTCGATCAGCTTCACGGTGCTGCCGTTGGTATCGGCCACAAGATCGCTGATATCGATGTTGCAAATGCGAACGCAGTAGCGCCAGTCGCGCAGGGCAGCACCGGTTTCCCACTTGTAGTGGTCGCGGTAGGCGCGGAAGTACTTGCCGGTACCGTCGTCTACCAGCTCGACACCCATGTCGTTGTGGTCCAAGCCAGCCTTCGAGCCCTTCGGGAAGATCCCGTGCACGGTCTGATCGCCCCAGACGACCAGCCACACCGAGGTGTTGTCGGAGCCAGAGCCGCCCATCTTGATGATGTTCTGGCCGTTCTTCGCGGTGCTGTCGCTGTAGCGAGGGGCCAGACCGAGAGGCTTGGCAGGCTCAAGCGCACTGTTGGAGTAGAACAGTGCGGTGGCCATGTCCTGGTTCATGCCCTCAATGAAGGCGGCGTTCTCGGACAGGCGGAAAGCTGCGGTGTTGCCGTTTAGGTCTGCCAACTTCTCGTCGACAACGCCCAGGTTTTCCAGCAGCGCACAGGTTTCATCAACCTGCACAGTGGTGGACTTGCCACGGGCGATACCGGCGTTCAGCGCTCGCCAGGTACCCGATGGCAGGCCGGTACGCATGGTGGTGCGGTGACCGGTCGCCAGGTTGCCCTCCAGCCACAGCATGTCGGTCAGGATTTCGTTGGTCTGGTTCAGCATCTCGATGATGCGCGCCGGCTTGCTGTCCGGGTCCTGACGCTTGGCCCAGTCAGCCAGCGTCAGCGCAGTGTTGGCGATAACGGCCATGGTTCACTCCTTACTTTTTACCGTAGAAGACTTCTTCGTTGGATTTACGGGTGTTGTTGCCGGAACCGCTATGCAGCTGGCCCTCGGCCAACTGCTGGCCGATCCGGTGGAAGAGCCGAACAACTTCGGGATGGGAGCCCAGGCCGGACTCCTTGAGCATGGTGCTCAGCTCGGGGGTGCCGAACTGGGCCAGGGCTTTCTGGGCAACGCCGACGTTGGCGTCGAAGTTGGCACCGCCGAAGGCTGCGTCCTCGCGCAGGGACTTCTCCCAGCCGGTGACCAGGCCTTGGCGTTGTTCCAGGCCAGCCTGCTCGGCAGCCAGGGCGCGCTTGGCGTCGAAGGCGACGAGCTTGTCAGCCTGTTCCTGGGTCAAGCCCAGCTCCTTGAACAGCGGGCTGACCTCTGCCAGTTGCTGCTCGCTCATCGCGTAGCCTTCGGGCAGGTCCTTGAAGGCGTAGGCCTCTGGCACAACGGGTTTCTGCGCCTGCTCGCCCTCGCCTTCTTTCTTCTCGCCGGCTTGCTGCTGGCCTTCCTGGGTTTGCTGGTTGGCATCGCCGGCCTGCTGTTGCTGCTGGCCTTGTGCGCCCTGGTCGCCGCCGAGGATGTTGCTCTGTGGCTCGCCAGTGGCAGCAGCTGCCGCAGCGCCACCTCCCTGGCCGCCATCGGCGCCGGCTTCGTTCATGAGGAAGTGGCCGAGACGGCCGTGGATGAAGAGGTTCATGCTTCACCCCCTTCGCTTTGGCCGAACTCAGCACGAGCAGCCAGCTTACTGCGCAGCTCGTAGCCCATCAGCGGCCACACCTTGGCCACAGCGTTCTCGCGGGCGATGCGGCGGCCGATCTCTTCGTCGAAATTCTCAGGGCTGGCACATGCCGACTCGCCAGTGACGGTGAACCCGTTTTTGAGCACCAGAACGCAGAAGGTGAGCAGAGCCAACTCGCCGTGCGCGCCAGTGAGGCGCGTCAGTTCATCCTGCTTGTGCAGAGCAGCCTGCACGCCTTCAGATGCGGTGAAGTAGTACTCGCCGACGATGTTCGCTTTGATGTCATCGGGCTTGATGCGCGGTGCATTAAGGCCCTTGGCCTGAATTTCTTGCTCGATTGCTTTGTCGCTCATGGTCATTCCTCGCTATTGACCGTGGTGTTTTCCGCGACCATCACCTGGTACAGGTGCGGGCACAGGGTGTTGATGCGCTCCAGCAGGCTAAGGCCGTGCTGGCGGCGACCTTCGTTAAAGGCCATCGGGATGGGTTTCGGGTCGTAGACCGGGTGGAACACGCGGGCGGCCTCAAGCTGTTTCCAGACCAGGCGCCGGCCGCGCGGATCGGCCATCAGCCATTTGAAGTCCTGGGCTGCCTGCTCTTGCTCCAGGCGTGCGGCGTCCTCCCGCTGCTGCAGGATCTCGGCGTCTTCGAACATTTAGGCTCCCAGCATCTGGCCCAGGACGTTGTCCGGGGTGACTTCGGTTTCGGACAGGAGCTTGGCGCCTTGGATGGCGGCGCCCATGGCCTGCTGGGCTTGCTGGGCCTGTTGCTGCTGGGAGCGCTGCTCGCGGATGGCGGCAACCTCGTCAGCGCCACGGACAACGGTTGGCACCACGCCAATGGCGTCGGCGTATTCCTCGATGAGCTGGTCGGAGTTGACCTTGTCCAGCACTTCAGGGAAGGCGCCCGACAGGTTGCCGGCCAGAGTCGCGAAACGCTCCAGGCCCAGCACGTTCTGGGATTTCTGCGCCTGAGCCAGGATCGATACGTACTCGGCCTGGATCTCGCTGTTGGATTCGATCAGCTCCTGCGGCGGGGGCGGCAGCAGCGGGTCACCATCTATGATGCCGGCCCAGATCGGCATGGACTGGCGCAACATGATGTTGAAGGTTCGGTCGATCAGCGGGTCAAGCAGCTCATCGTTGATCCGCTCAAGCACGGGGCCGAGCATCAGCATCTTCTCTTCCTTGCGCGCCGCGATCTCGGTAGCGGTGCGCACGGTGTCCAACTGGCTGACCATCAGGAACAGGTCGACGAAGAAAGCTTCGTTGATCCGGCCCTCGTGCTCCTGGATCTTCGCCTGGATAGGCGACAGCCAGGCCGCGTTGGGCTGGTAGATCGGAGCCATCTGGTTCTGGCCGCCCACCATGGGAACGTAGGTCACGCCGCCCGGGATGGTGCTGCTGGGCTGGCCACGCAGCTCAGCCGGCGCCTGCAGCGGCGGGTTGGCCCCGGTCTCGGTCATGCGGGCCGCCTGGCGCTCGTACAGCTGCAGGGCCTTCACGTCGCCAAGGCATACGCGGCCAGGGCCGGTACCGTAGGCATCGCCTGGCATCGCCTCCCAGCGTACGGCCATCACCGGGAATTCGTGGTAGCCGCGATCCTCCAGCACCATATCGCCCGGGGCGCCAGCCTCCCAGACCAGTGAGCTGTACGGCAGGTTGCGGCTTCCGGCCCGGTCGGGATTCGCTCTCAGGTTGAGCTCTACCCGCTGGGCACAGCTGACGAACTGGTCGCCGTTGTTGTTCTCGTACAGCGCCTTCGATGCCGGGCTCAGTGCTTCAAGACCGAACTTCTCCACCAGCTGGTTCACGGTCCACTTGAATTCGCGGTAGATGGCAGATGCCTTGCCGTCTGCGCCGTTCGAAATGAAGTACTCGCCCCAGGTGAAGGCTTCGCAGCGGATCACCGTCTCTGGATGCTCATCCACCCACATGCAGCCGGTGCCGAAGGTGCCCATCTCCTGGTAGCAAGTCGGCAGCACCTGGTACAGGTTCGAGCGCAGGAACACGTCGCGCATGCGCTGGGTGCACTCGTAGAACCACGACTTGACCGGGCCGAACTCCATGATCGCCCGAGCCACTGGCTGCAGGTTGAACCAGGGGCGCGCTGGCGAGGTGATGCCGCTCATCATGCCGGCGGCCATGGTGCGGCTGGCCATGGTGGCCCGGTTGTTGATGATCTTGTTGTTGCGGCGATCACCACGGTTGGTGTCGTCATTCATCACCCGGGAGCGCATGGGCAGGATGAAGTCGGAGATCTCCTTGGCATTGGTGTCCCAGGAGGCGCGCTCGTTCTTCAGCGCTGACAGCCGCTTCTCGGCCAACTTGCGTGGGCTGTCGGTGACCATGGTTATTGCCCCAGCAAGGTCTTGGTGGCGGTCGGCGCTGCTGCCGCATTGGCCCCGCCCAGGATGGTTGACGTGATGCCGGCAGCCTTGGCCCGGCGGCGCTTATCAGCGGCGTTGCCTTCGGCATCTGCGGTCGAAACGTCGTTGTTCTTCACGTCTTCGCCGGTGGTGGTATTGGTTTTCGGCGTCTCGAAGCTGTCGCCGAGCACGGCATCGCTCAGCCCGAGCGTTGCAACGTTGGCCGCCTGTTTGATTGCTCCGCCCATGGGTGAAGTCCTCAGTTGAAAGGGTCGTAATCGGATTGGTGACTGCCGTTGACGCCGCCATTCCCTTGGTACTGGGCCTTCATCACCGGCATGGTGAAGGTCAGGGCCAGCGCGTCACCGTCGTCCGGGCTGATGCCCAGGCGCTTCTTGATGTCCTTCTTCTTCTCCAGCGCGATCTGGTCAGAGGCGTTGTGGTCGTACTCAGGGCTGGTCAGCTCGGTTTCCAGCTCGGTATCGCTCTCGATCGCCAGCCCAGACTTGATGGCCTCGCGCATGCGCCACCAGATCCAGGTGCGCATGTTGGCGTAGTGCCGGTCCGGTGCCTGGCTGGCGAAGTTCACATCGATGATCATCACGCCAGGCAGCAGGCGTCGGAGCTGGTCGGCCACGGGCCCACCAACACCGGTGGAGTCCACAAACACAGCGTCGGGCCTGCGCTCCACCACCTCGGTGCACACTCGGGCGATGAACTTAGTGGTATCCCGCGTCTCGCTGCCGGGGATCTTGATAGGCTTGATGCTCTTCGCATCCATGCCGCGCCGGAAGCGGATGACGTTGTTGTCCATGCCGCCGCGGGCAATGTCGATTCCACAGATCAGGGCATCGTCCATGCCGTACACGCCTTCGCGCCGCATGGCCTCGGCCACCCAGTCAGTTGGGATCAGCTGCAAGTCGGAAGCCCTCGGGAACATGCCGCGTACGCGGATACGGACGAAATCGCTGTCCTCGCCGTAGTCGGCGATCCACTTGGCGATTTGCGTCTTGTTGGTGCCGTCGACAGTGCGGCTGTCGACCTGGCGGTGCCGCCAGCGGTGCTTGAACTTCGTGAAGCACTCACGGAAGCGACCGCTGTTACGGGTTGGGTTGCCGAAGGCAGCCCAGATGATTTCTGTGTCGGCGTCGGTCAGGGCGCCTTCTGCCACTTCCCACACCAGGTCGGCAATGGCCGATGCCTCGTCGAAGATGAGCAAGATGCGCTTACCTTCGTTGTGCAGGCCGGCGAACGCCTCGGTGTTGGTGTCAGACCATGGCACGGCGTCGATACGCCAGTTCTTTTCGTGGCCTGGGTCGGTGCTGATCAGCGCGGTACCGGTCAGCTTGAACCAGTGGGCAGTGATCGAAAGCCGGTTCCACTTGGCCACCTCGGGCCACGTCTTGGTGCGCAGCTGGCTCTCGGTGTTGGCCGTTACCACGCCACGTGTATCAATGGCGGTGTCCAGGGCCCATTTGATGATCCACGACACCAGCGCAGACTTGCCGATACCGTGGCCGCTGGCCACAGCCTCGCGGATGACTTCGCCCAGGTCCTTGGCACCAGCCCTGACCTGCTGGCCGATGGAATCCAGCACCTGGCACTGCCACTCCCGTGGGCCGGTCTTGTTGGCCAGCTCCGTGCCTTCCTCACCCCAGGGGAACGCATAGAGCACGTAGCCCAGCGGATCATCGGCAAAGCTCAGGATGTCCTCAACGAGCTGCTGCTCGTAGTCAATCTCGGCCGGTGCGTTCACGTACGCGCGCCTTTGCCTTGGCCATCCGGTCCGCCAGGCCGGTGACTTTGACCTCGACCTGCTCCTTGAAGGCGTTCACGTTCACGTGCTTGCCCAGCAGCTCAAGGTTGCGGACCTTGTCGGGCCACTTGATCTTCTTGAGGATGCCGACCATATCCCGGTCCTTACCCTGGCCTTCGAACATCTCAGCTAGGTCGAAGCCGACCAGGTACTGGCGCCAGGCCTTGGGCCACTGCTTGAGCGGCTTGAGGGAAAGGTCATCCTCCAGAATGTCCAGCAGGTCCAGCTGGTCGATCTCTACGAGCCGTTGCAGCACGTAGTCGGCGTCGACCTTGAGCCGCCTGTTGCGGTCGCCCATGGCCGCCTTGATGGCCTCTGAAACCTCCGGCAGCTGCATCAGCGCGTAGGCCTGGTCCTTGGCCCCCTTCGTCGCATAGCCGGCCCTGATCGCCGCCTGGGTGGCGTTCAGGTCAACCAGATACTCGGCCACGAACCGATGGCGCTTCACGGTCATGGCCATGGGGAATTACTCGCCGGTGGCGGCCGGGGCTACAACCTCGCCGCTGGTGGTTGATTCGCCGGCATCGGTGCTGGCGGTATCAGTGGTGTCGACGACAGCTGCAACCTGACGCATCCAAGAGAACTTGGGGAAGATCGCGACGACTGCGCTGCCGGTGGCGTACAGGGTCAAGCCGTTGGAGTCGAGCACATGGCCAACCGCCTCGATGCGGTGGATCTGCCCGTCAGGGTCTTTGATTTCATACTGGCTCATTGCGCTGCTCCAGGGCAGGCCGTGCGGACGTAGTCCTGCAGGGCGTTCAGTTGGCGGATTGCGTCGTCACCGTCGTTGGCGATGGCGACAATTCGTTCAGCAGCCGCTGGGTCAAGTTCGGCTCTCGCTTCTGCATGACCCAGGCCGGCGGCGGAGGCAGATCCTGCGGCGCAGCTGGTGGCGAGGACTGACAACCGGCGCTTGCCATTAGCGATAGCAGTACGAAGGCTGGCATTGGTCTGGTTCGCACGTTCGCGCTCCTGGGTGTGCTGGGTGTCGAGGTCGGCCAACAGCTTGATGGTGTTGCGCCTGGACTCGGCCGCGGCCTCAAGGGTTTCGATCTTGCCTACCGCCTGATCGAGCTGGGCGGCTTGGCGATCGATCTTCTGCCACCCGGCGTACATGACGACGCCACAAGCCAGCAGGCCTGCGACCAGATAGTTGGTCATCGTTGGACCTCCATGCACTTGGCGTGGCGATCGAGCTGGCGCTGCCATACGCCCCAGCAACGCTTGTTGCCCGGGGTGGAGCAGTCGTAGCCGGCGGCAAACTTGTACTTGAGCAGGTCGTTGCATGCCTGGACGTAGTTGCCGGCCAGCAGGTCGCGGCGCGGAGAGCCGGATCGCCAGGTGCCAATCCCGTACTGGCCGACGAAGTCCATGTAGAGATCGAACTCTTCCTGGTGGAGCTTCACGCCCGGCAGGCTGCCGGCGAACTCTTTCTCGGCCTGGCTGTTGAGAGCGCGGGCCAGGACCTCGGCACGCTGGCGGGTGATGGTGTCACCCATCTTGACCGGCCTGCCGTCTTCCCACCTGGTGGAGCCGTGGCCGATGGTTGGAACGTCGCCCTTGGTGGGGATGACAGCAACGTCGGTAAAGCCCTCGCTGGCCTTCCAGGCGCCGAAGCCGGCAAGACTCATGGTCAGCAGAGCCACGGCCACACGGTTGCGGGAGCTCATCGCTGGCATTGCTCGCGCAGGGCTTGGATACGCGCCTGGCTCTCTGCCGCCTCCCGGCGATCCTTGCGGATCTGGAAGTACGTATTGACCAGGAAGCCGATCAAGGCGATGGCCACGCCGGCAAAGCCAACCCAGTTCACCTGGGACAGCCAGCCGACAAAGCCGGTGCTGGCGCCGACGAGCATGCCCTTGTTTGCCACCGAGGCGCCGACTGCTTCAACGATGCCTTCCGGTTTCGACATTGGGTTGCTCCTTACTGGGGCTTTCATGGGGCCTCCAGAAACGCGAAACCCCGCTCGATGGCGGGGTCTGAGGATTGTTTGCAGGCAACAAAAAACCCGCTCAATGGCGGGTTTTAGTGTTTCGGGTGCTGCTTGTCACAGTGGGGAAATCATGCCGAAACCCGCACATTTCTGTCAAGGCGTGTGATAGCCGATGTCTGCGGCAAGTTCGGTAATGGCCATGCAGATGGTCTGAGCAACCTGCTCTGGACTCGTATCGCCCAGTGGATTAACCGGGTAGCTGGCCTGCAGCACCCGCGAAGTCGTGCCGACACGGCAGGTAATCTTTCCGCTGTTGATCTGCATGCCGTGAACTGCCACAAGCCACATTGCGTCGTTGCCATCCTGGTGCGGCGTCCAAGGCACCCAGGCGGTGGACTCGCCAACGGCCTTGTACCGGCCTGGCTGGCCATTCTGGTACACCAGATCGATGTTGGCCGACTTAGCGGCCAGATGCAGCAGTTCAACCAGAGTCACGCGGCTTCCCTCTCTTCGCTCAGCACGCGCCCGACTGGGCGCAAGCACATGCCGTCGATGATACCAGCCTGCTCGAACATCAGCTGCACCAGCCAGCCCCACTGCCGGGCCCAGTTGCGGCTATCCAGCTCGACACCGTGGTTGTTGGCCAGCCAATCCCTGAACACCCACTGGGCAGCCATCGGGTCAGGATTGGCGCCCATCCCGCCCTGCACCATGTGCCGGTACCGGACCAGGACGCCGCGGGCAACCCACCACTCGCGACTGTAGGGCCTGCAGGTGCGCTTCTCCCCTCGCCGCTCAAGTTCCAGGTGAACGTGGCCGGCCAGCTTGGCCAGCGCCACTTCCTCCCAGTTGTTCGACACCTCGGTCGTGATGACGGGGGCGTACAGGTGGTGGCCGAACTGCTGGTAGTCCTCAGGCAGGCTGGCGATGGCGTGTTGCACCTTCCCCGCCATCGCCATGTGGGCGCACTTGCCCGTGTTCTCCCAGCGCTCTGGCCGGGTTTCGTTCGCCACGTACCCGCGCTTGGCGAGCTTTGCCCCCTCCAGGCCGTGGTGCATGACGCTGTCCCAGGGCGTGTAGTAGGCGTCGTGCCATGCCAGGCGTGCGCTTCCAAGTCTCATACTGCCCCCTTGCGTAGTTCCGCGTAGATCGTTGTGTTACGGGTCAAGCTGCGGCCTCCAGCGCCACGATGCGCACGTGCACGCCTGGCACTTCGCCGTAGCGCTTGCGCACGAATGCGTCGACCACCTGCACGTCGTCTTTCCAGACAACACCGTTGAGGCCGTCGTAGATCGCCTTGATGACGTTGTCCATGTCGGGCTTCTTGGTCGGGAACAGCTCGCCGGCAATTGCCATGGCCTTCCGCTTTTTCGACATGGATTGAGGGATGGCCAGGACGATGCGCATCTCGACCATGACGGCGCCTTCCAGCAGCGTGCGGCCGGCCATGGCTTCGGTACCGGCCAGCGCGATGAGGCCTTCGTAGCTGGCGGTCTTCTGCGGGGTGAACATGCGTGCGTGCCCACCGACGGTGCTGACGCGTGGCCTGCCCTTCCCCACGGGTTCGCCCGGGACCAGGAACTGAACTGGCTTGAGGTCAGACATCGTCAGCGCCTCCACCAATGGCCTGCTGCAGCACCAGCACATGGCAGCCCCTGCAGGTGTTGCCCATCATCGAGTCAATGCGGAATGAGCCACGGCACTGCACGCACTTGACCTTCCTGTCGCCCTCGGGCTCTTTCCAGCGAACAAAGCCAGCGGCCTGGCGGGCCTTCGAGCATTTGTCGTGCTTGTGATGTGCACGGGAGCGGTTGCAAACGTCGCAGCGCCCGCTCTGGTGGCGGACCTGGGGGTCGACGCCGCGTGGCGATCGAACTTGAGGTTCGTAGTTCATGCCGGCCTCCGAATGCCGAGCTTGGCCAGCAGCAGCTCACGTGCTGCCTTGCCGTCAGTGGGGATGTTCTGTGCAGTGACCAGGTCGCGTGCTTCCTGGTGGGAGCGAGCAAGCTGGGCCTTCATGCCGCTGTCGTGCTCGATGCCCTGGGCGATCTTGCCGCCGAGGGGCTGGGCGTTCTGGGCGCGGCGCTGGACGATGGCGTAGTTACGCTCGAATCGCTGACGCAGGGCCTTGTCGCTGTGCTTGGCCGATCTCAGGTCGAACGTGCTCGTGGCTTCGGCTGCGACCCTCACCGCTTCGTGGCTATACTTGCCAATCAGGGCCTCGGTCCATGCCTGGTCAATCGGTGGCAGGCCGGGCACGTGCAGGCACATGGCGCGGAATACATGAGCAGGCGGTGGCCAATCGAACTCATCACCACGCGCTACCAGGGCATTGAGCCCGTGGGCCAGCTGGTCCTTGTTCAACCCGCCAAGCACCGTTGCCCAGGAGTGATCAGGGTCAGCTGATACGCCGAAACTCGACGTCCAACGGTGGCCGTAGAGTTCCGTCATCTTCACCCAGAGCTTGTCCAGACCCTTCTGCGGCAGCTTCTCGGGCTTCTCGGTCTGCAATGGCAGCCTTGACGCGGTCGACGGCTGACATTGGAGCTTGGCGACCAGGTCGATTACCTGCGCCGGTGTTTGCTGATCCATGGGTGTTCCCCCCGGCTTGCGCCTGGCGAAGATTGCGTTTCAGGTGGCTGGCCAGTGCGTGTTCCCACTTGGCCTGGGTGCGGTGGTCATCGGGCGATGCACACCAGAACGAGCGAAATTCCAGGAACTGGTCCTGGTCGATCGCCTGCTGCGTGATGCCCATCTGGAGCAACACGGCTTGGAAGGTCTTCTGGCTGGGCTGCCAATCGGCAGTCATGGCGAAGCGGACGCGGGAATCGAAATCGTCCTCGCGCGCTGGTGGTGGTGTTTCTTTTAGATCTGTATCTGTATCTGTATCTATTATCGTTGGATTCTGTTCAAACGAACCTTCAACGGAATTTGAACGGTCGTTGCCTTCCCGTTGAGGTTCCGTTTGTTTTTTCCTCTTTCTCGCCTGTGCCGAGGCCTTTCCGGCTGCTGCCTTCTGCTCTTGGGCGGCATGAACGGCTGCCAGGTCGCGGTCAATGCGGTCGTGCTCCCACTCTGTGCCGTTGTCGTTGAAAAACTCTTTCAACGAGTCTTCAACGGAAATCCAACGGTCGTTGGTCAGCCGTGCAATACGTGCAAGCCTGACTTTCGGGATCGGCTTCCCTGTTTGCCAGTAGTTGAAGATCAGCAGCAGGTAAGCGCCATGCTCCTCAGTCGAGAGGTGCATGGTGTCGGCGAGGTAGTCAGCGACATAGAGCTGCATGTACGGCAGAGCGGCCATGGCTCAGCCCTCCTCGAGCTGGTCCAGGCCCTGGACGTGTTCCATCCAGCGCTTCGAACCGTGGATGAACATTTCGATGTCGCGCTCGTTGAAGCAGCGCATCTCGCTGGGCACGACCTTGAGGCCGAGCACCGCAAGGATCTGCGCGAACTGCTCGAACTTCTCCGGGCGCATGCGGCTGACAGTCGCCTCATCGCAACCGATTGCAAGCGCGATCGGCGCATTACCGACGGATGTCACGCGCTGCAAGATGAAGTGCAGATTCTTGCGGGCCCTTGCAGCCTGTTCCGGGCTTAATTGGGTCGTCGACATGATCAGGCCGCCGCCCCAGCCCACGGGAACGATGGGCACAGGGCCTCACGCTTCACCTGGCCTTTAGTCAGGGTTTCGATCTGGATGGCTCGCGCCGGGGGAATTGGGCGAACACCGGAACACCATTGGTTCACGGTTGGGGGGCGGACATCGAGCAGCTTGGCCATCTTGGCCTTGTTGCCCAGGATGCCGGCTGCCTTGGTGGCGGCCTCTGCAGGGTTCATGGCGAGGGTTCTCCGTTGAGTGACGGAGAAAAAATAAGGCATTGGCTAATTTATGTAAAGCCATTGCCTACTCAAATGGTCGATAGGCTTAATTAGGCAATGCTTACAGGAAAAGAATTAGGCGAAGCGATCGAAGCCGCTCGCATCGCCAAAGGGATCTCAAAAAAGAAACTCGCCGATGACTTCGGCGTGGCGCCTCCCTCTGTCCAGGGATGGGTGAAAAATGGGCGAATCGACAAGGCAAAGCTCATGCAGTTGATGGAGTATTTCTCATCGACTGTCGGGCCCAAGCACTGGGGGCTGACTGCTACTCCTGCCCAGGTCGCTAGCGGAAAAGGGGCGAGCTTGTCGATTGACGACATGATTATTGTTGATGAGGCGCACAGGTCACATGCCTATCTGACTATTCCCCAACTCGATGTCGCAGCGTCGATGGGACCTGGCATGGACGCACCTGGTCATGTCGATACGATCCGTGACATCACTGTCCGCATAGAGTGGTTGCGCGAGCAAGGCCTCTCTTACTCCAAGATAGAGAACCTGGCTATCATCACGGGCGACGGCGACAGCATGGCCGGAACCTTCAATGATGGCGACTCTCTGCTGGTTGACCGCGGTATCACCGAGATCCGTACCGATGCCATCTACGTCTTCACCCTTGACGGCCAGCTGTTCATCAAGAGGCTGCAGAGAATGGCAGGTGGTAACCTGCGCATGATCTCCGACAACCCGATCTACCCGGCCATGGTCATCGAAGGTGAGCAGCTGGAGCGCATTCACATCCAGGCTCGGGTGCTGTTGGCATGGAACGCGAGGAAGCTATGAAGCTCGAGACCATTTGGTTGAGGATCAAAAAACCTCTGTGGTGGATCATGATGCTGTTCGTAGTCTGCATAGCCAGTGCAGTCGGCAAGTTGATTGCAGGAATTGCAACCCAACCTGATCACTCGAAAATGCTATCTGAAATCGTTACCAAAGCTGCCCAGCAGATCAACGCCCAGGCACCCAAACAGATTGATGAAATCACGGTCTTGACTAAGGCTGAGGCAGTCGACGGTAAGATCCTGGCCACGCACTACACCCTTAAGAATTTTTCGTCGTACGAAAAAAACTTCGACTTCCAAGCTGCTAGGAAGTCGATTGTCGCCATGGTCTGCGGCAAGCAGGGGACGAAAAAGCAATCACCGCTCGCAAATGGAATGATCCATCAGTACATCTACGAGCGCGAGAACGGGCAACCCATCACTCGCTTCGAGGTTACAAAGAGGGATTGCCCAGGCCTGATGTAACAGTTTCATTCTTGCCAAGCCCGCCACCGTGCGGGCTTTTTCATGCCTGCAAGAAAAAAGTTAGGCATTACCTATTTACAGATATTAGGCGATGGCTTATTTTTGCCTCATCCGAACCTAACTGAGCGAAACCGGAAGGAATCGGATGGCAGCGAGCCGAAGCCAATTCGGTACAGGGGAAGCCTCACCCCGGGTGCGCAGCGTCGAGCACCGCATAAAAGAGAGCCGACAGCATGCAGAGCGTGGTCGGCTGTTGGGCCCACAGGGCCCCCGAACCAAGTCATCGCCCAGCCGGATGTGGCGCGTAACACCGGCCAGCTCCACGGAACATTTCACTTCTGCACCTGGTGACGGGTGCAGCGGGAAATCGACCGAGGATCACCCACATGAACACCAACTACACCGTCATCCGCCCGGATGGCAGCGAGACAACCCTGAACATCAACCTGCCGGCGGCGCCGACGCTACAGACGCTGCGCAGCCTGATCGTGCCTCACCTGGACGGCGGCGACCTGGAGCAGGTCGGCGTGCTGCACAACGGCAAGGGCACGGACATGTTCGTCGACGAAGAAGGCCTGCTAAAGCGCCTGCCCCGCAACGACAAGGCCACTGACATCTACCGCGCTCACTACCTCAAGCAGAACCCGGGCATTCAACCGGAAGAGCTTGGCTTCATCGCCGGCACCGCGGTCATCTTCGATCGCCGCGTCTGGTTCTGACAGGAGAACAGCCATGGTCACTCCTGAGATCGCTGAGCGCATGTGCAACAAGCTGGTTGAGGCCTACATCAACGCCTGCAAGCCCCGAGATCTGGACGATGTTCTTGGCCTGACCTTGAAGCTGATCAGCATGGCTGGTCTGTCGCTGGCAGCCACCCACGGCAAGGACGAGGCCGTGGCCCTGATCCACAGCGTTGCCGAACACGTCGGCGAAAACGCCCATCGCAGCCATGCGGAAATCATCAGCCGCCACTGATTTCCCTGACAGCCGGAAAGACGGCCCGGTGCACCTGGTTCCCCATCGCCAGGCTGTATCGGTCGTGACGCTCACCCTCCCCTGGTCCGGGAGGTTTACGGCTTAGAGCGTCACGACCCATGCAGAACCCATCCCACACCCACAATCACGGAGGCCGCCATGGGCGCACTTCGCAAAGCACAGTACCTGTACGACAACGCTGAGCCTGCGCCGGATGACGGCCAGGCCGAGGCTGAACGCATCTGGATCGACAATGGCGTGGCCGAGCTGATGGCTCGCCGCGACTACCAGTTTGCAATCCATGGGAAGTTGGTCGGTGTGACTTACGAGCGCTTCGCGCAAGCCGTGGACGAACACGCTATGAGCGAGTTGGGTCGCTCTGGCATCAGTGAGTCGGTGTTGGGGCGACTGATGCTCGCCGCACTTTTCAAGGTGCCCGGCGATGCCGCTGCTGCGGCTGAGGAAATCATGGCCTGTGCCAAGCCGGCAGCGGTGCTCGAGCAGCTGGCCCGCGACCTCCTGGCGCCCTTCGCTCTGCCAGGCACTCAGGCCGCATCCGAAGAGGCCCGCGAGCTATGAGCCCGCACAGCATTGCTGTGAGCGCGATTGAGGGAGCCATCGAAACGATGCTGCTCCCCAGCGCCGGCCCGGTCGAAGACGCCAAGGCCGAAACCCTGGTGGTGGCCTACTTCTCGCTGCTGGCCATCGATTCCGACGAGTTCAAACACTACTGCGAACGCATCCGGCGCATTGCCGAGCGCCGCAAGGAGGCCGCGTGACCAATAAATGCCGGGGCGTCATAGCCCCCACTTTCCCGCTCATCGTCGAAGCCCTGCACCGTCAGGGCTTTTTCTTGTTCCGCGATCTGCCACTGGGCACCACGATCCGCTTTCGCGGCGAGATGGTGGTTGTGAGGTTTCCATGAGCACCGGTACCGGAAAGCGATATCCCATAGAGGTCATGGGAAAGACATTCTCCCAAAGTGCTGAATTCCACGACTGGATCGACTCTCTGCATGACAAGCAAATGCTCAACACGCAAGAGCATGCGGCCGTTCAACACACCTACGACAGCGGCTTCCTGGCTCACTGGGATTACAAGCAGCTGATGAAAAAGCCTGTTCAACCATGACCGCCGCCCAACGCCGGCGCCGCCACCTGATCTGGCGCGGCGCCTTTCAATCCCTTCTTGGTTGGGCAGGCTGGCTGACGCTGGTTGCCCTGGCCGACCTCATCACACGGTAACAGCCATGTCCGTCACAACCATCCGGGCCTCTTCGTGGGGCTCGCTGTTTGACTGTGCCTACAAGTGGGAATACATCCACATCCTCAAGCACCGGTCGCCCAGCAGCGGTCGCTCGCATCTGGGCACAGCCATTCACGCCAGCACGGCTGCTTTCGACGTTTCCCGCATGAACGGCAGCAACCTGTCGGCCTTCGACACCGCCGAGCTCCTGGTGCACACGCTGCGCAACCCTGACCAGGACATCGACTGGAAAGCCGACAAGCTGACCCTGGCCGAGGCCGAGCGCATCGCCCTTCCCTTGCACACCCGCTACTGCAACGAAATCAGCCCGCGTTACGAGTTCGTGGCCGTTGAACGAACCACCGAGCCGCTGGAGATCGACTGTGGTGGGGGCACCATCATTCGCCTGACCGGTCAGCTCGACCGGTCACGGATCTGCAAAGCCGGTGACGGCAAGGGTATTGCCGACGTGAAGACCGGCGGCGCTGCCGTCGTGGACGGGGTCGCCAAGACCAAAGGCCACTGGGCCCAGATTGGCACCTACGAAATCCTCGAAGAGCACACCACCGGCGAGCCCTGCACCGCACCGGCCCACATCATCGGGCTCAAGACCAAGGGCAAGCCCGAAACCGGCATCGGCGAGATCGTCGGCGCCAAGCAAATGATGGTCGGCACCGAGGATTTCCCCGGGCTGATCCAGATCGGCGCCGACATGCTGCGCTCAGGCCTGTTCCCGCCAAACCCCCAGAGCTTCCTTTGCAGCGCGAAGTATTGCCCGCGCTGGTCCACCTGCCCTTACCACCAATGAGGTCCACCATGTCGCAACCCACCAACCTGGCGCAGATGCAGACCAGCGCTGTCGCCAAGCCTAACGATGCCCCTATGTCGCTGCTGACCGGTCAAGGCTTTGACCAGATCCAGCGTGTTGCCAAGGCCCTGTCGGCTTCCACCCTGGTGCCGGTGCAGTACCGCGCCTTCGCCGAGGTCAAGGAATACGGGAAGGTCGTCGGCCACAACCCGAACCCGGCCGGACTGCCCAACTGCATCGTCGCGCTCAACATGGCCCAGCGCATGGGCGCCGACCCGCTGATGGTTATGCAGAACCTGTACGTGATCGAGGGGCGCCCGTCCTGGTCCAGCCAGTTCATCATCGCCTCGATCAACAGCTGCGGCAGATTCAGCCCGCTGCGCTTCGACCTCAGCGAGCCAGCCAAAGAGCAGGAGATCACCTACAGCGCCACGGTCTGGAAGAACAAGCAGAAGGTGGAAGAGCAGCGCAAGGTGAAGATCCGACACCAAACCTGCCGCGCCTGGGTGATCGAGAAGGAAACCGGCGACCGCTTGGATGGGCCGCTGGTGTCCATCCAGATGGCGATTGACGAAGGCTGGCTCACCAAGAACGGCAGCAAGTGGCTGACCATGCCCGAGATTATGCTGCGTTACCGAGCCGCCAGCCTGCTGGGCCGACTGTATGCACCCGAACTGCTGATGGGCCTGCAAACCCGTGAAGAGGTCGAGGACTACATCGACGCTTCGCCTGACGGCGCCGGCAACTACGCGGTCGACATCAATGACCTGCGAAACAAGGAACCTGAACCGCCGGCGATCATCGAGGGTGATGATGATGCCGGCCTGGTTGTTGATGACGGTCCAGTCGACGAACAGGGCGAAGTGGTAACCGAAACTCCCAGAAAAGGTAAGAAAACTGCCGATTCTGTAAAGGAAAACGCCGAAAACGTCCGGGGAGAGCAGGAACCTGACCAGGTTTCCGACCCTGAACCGGATGCCGAAGATGACGCCCAGCCGGGCGATACCAGCAACCTGCAGTTCGAGTAAATCGCCATGGCCGCCCAGACCGTGGAAGAACTGTACGACCGGGTCGAGGAATTCACCTCTCTGCTCGCCGCCGCGGATCTCCACGCGTCGGGGGCCTGGGAACAAGAGTTCGTCGAAAACCTGCGGGCCAGCTTCAAGCGCTATGGCCCGCGCACCCTCCTGACATTCACCCAGCAGAAAAAGCTGGAAGAAATCGCCAAGTACTGAGGATCCCCAATGAAAGCTGAACACAAAGAGTTCATCGACCGCGCCTATCTGCACGGCGTTTCGCCAATGGTCCTGGCACATGAGCTGATGGTGCACGACCTGGTCGAAGCGGCGCTGTTCGAACTGCGCAACATCAAGATGCCCTTCACCCGCCTGGGCGAAGACGACCAGCAGGAAGTGATCGACCGCATCACCACGAAGGCAAGCGATGTGGTGCGGTCGGCGGTGAGCATCATTGCTGCGCGTGGCGCCACCACCATTGAACTGACCATGAAAGAGGTCAAGTTCGACGCCAAGAAGCTGACCGCCACCGGGATCATTGATGCCAAGGCTCCGAACCGAAAAGAGCTGATCGACAGCGCCGGCCACCTCTGCCTGCTGGTGATGGCGCCGGATGACTACCACGAAGGCACCGACTTCGTAAAACCAGAGCGCGATCAGCATGAACTGCCGTTGAGCGCTTCCGAGATCGTGGCCGGCATGGGTCTGGAGCGCCAGCAAGAGGAAGACGAACTGCAGGACGGCCCGGACCCGCTCTACCAGGAGGCAATCATCTTCGTGCGAGAAACCCGTCGCGCTTCAACCACGGCGATCCAGCGCCACTTGAAGGTCGGCTACAACCGGGCAACCCGGATGATCGAGCAGATGGAAGCCGAGGGCGTGGTTACCCCCATCAACTCCAACGGTGGCCGTGAGGTGATCGCCCAACGGCAAGAACTTCCGCCAGCCCAGGACGACAGCGACATTGTCGACGCTGAGTGGCCTGGCGACAGCCAGCAGATAAGTAAGGAGTTCGGTGATTTTGATTACAGCGAGGCTGCGCAGATCGTCTCCCTGCACGGCCAGGTCATCGACGCCGCCTGGCTGCAGCGCCGCCTGAGCATCGATAGTGACCGCGCCGCCTCGCTGCTGCTGCGCCTGCTGGAAAGCAACGTTATCCAGCTGGAAGCCGAGGGCGAATCTTCGCTCGAACACACCTACCGCGTCGTCGGCACCCTTGAACAGGCTGTCGACCTCAACCTGGAGTAACGCCATGCATCTCGAACACATCTTCGTCGAGAACTTCCAGGGCCTGCGCAGCGCCAGCCTGGACCTTGCCACGCCGATCACCCTGGTGGCCGGCTTCAACGGTGCCGGTAAATCGTCCTTGCGTGAAGCCATTGGCTTCGCCCTGGGCGGCTCGGGCCGCGTCCAGCACAAGAAGGACTACGGCAAGCTGGTCACCGAGGGTGAGAAGAAAGCCCAGATCATCGTGAGCCACGACGGCGCGGCAAGCAGCTTTTCCCTGCCCAAGGGCACAGCCGAGCGCCACAGCGTGCCCGGCGATGACTACCTGCCGTTCGTACTGACGCCCGGGGCCTTCGCGGCCCTAGACGAGAAAGCCCGACGCGCCCTGCTGTTCAAGCTAACCAAGTCCAGCGCCAAGCCCGACGTTGTTGTGGGCATGCTGGCCAAGCGCAAGGCCAACGCTGCCAAGGTCGAGAAAATCAAGCCGCTGCTGTTGAGCGGCTTCGGCGCTGCCCAGGAGCAGGCAAAGGCCTACGCCGCCGAGTCGCGTGGCGCTTGGAAAGCCATCACTGGCGAGCAGTACGGCAGCGAGAAGGCGGAGGACTGGGCGGTAGAGGTACCGGAAAACATCGCCGACGAAGCGGCACGCGAAGAGGTCTTCAAGAAGCACGCGAAGGTCCAGGCCGATATCGACAACGGCAATCGCTTCATTGGTGAACAGGACGCCAAGCGCCAAGCAGCGCAAGGCCTTGGCCAGCGTAAAGCCGAACTGGAGGAAGCCGCCGGCCTCTACGAACGCGCCTTAGCAAAGCGCACCACCACTGAGCAGGACCTGGCCAAGCTGGAACAGCAGCTGCCTGACCTTCAGGCCCAGTTGAAAGACCAGCAGGCCGGCTCTGGCGGTTGCGAATGCCCGGCTTGCGGAGTTGGGCTCAAGATCGTTGGCAGCAAGCTGGAGTTGTACAAGGGCCTCAAGCAGGACACCGCTTCCACCAGCACACTGGCGCTCGATATCACCAACATGCAGAAGAGCGTCGAAATGCTGCGCCGCACCCTGCAGAACGACATGGCGGCGGTGGCCAAGGCCGAAGCTGCTCGCAACGATCTGCAACAGCTCGAAGGCCAGCAGGCCGAAGCCTTTGACCAAGCCAAGTACGACCGGTCAATTGAATCGCTGAACGCCCTGCGCAAGTTGGAAGGCGAGCTGCGCGCCCAGTACAACGCGCTGTGTGATGCCGCGACCGAAGCCAAGAACGCCGAAGCCAATACCCAGAAGGCCGCCGGCTACCACCTCGACGTTCTGGAATGGGTGCTGATCGAGAAGGCCCTGGCACCTGATGGCATCCCTGGCGAGATCCTGGCCGGCGCACTGCAGCCCTTCAATGCCAGCCTGACCAGAACCTCGAAGCTCACCGGTTGGCCGGTCGTGCAGGTGTCCACCGAAATGGACATCACCGCCGGCGGCCGTCTGTACCAGCTGCTGAGCGAGTCGGAACAGTGGCGCTGCGACACGCTGCTGGCATTGGCCATCGCTGTGCACTCGGGCTTGAAGTTAGTGATGCTCGATCGCTTCGACGTTCTGGACCTGCCGGCGCGCGGCCAACTGCTCGGCATGTTGGTCAGCCTGGCCAAGGCTGGCGAGATCGAAAGCGCCATCGTGCTGGGCACCCTCAAGGCCAAGCCCGCCAAGCTGCCGCCCGAGATCAGCGCGGTATGGATCGAAGGTGGCGTCGCCCAGCAAGACCAGCCGATGCAGCAAGCCGGCTGACCCCATCCCCAGCAAGACCACAGGCGCCTCCGGGCGCCTTCTTTTCGCCTACAGGAAACCCGCCATGTCCGATCTGATCTGCGTCTTCGACACCGAAACAACTGGCTTCCCGAACTTCAAAGCCCCCAGCGACCACCCGGACCAGCCCCACATCGTTGATATCTGCGCCCTGCTCTACACCCCCGAGGGTGAGCTGGTCGACAGCTTCGAAGCCATGGTCCGCCCGGACGGCTGGAGCATCCCCAACGAAGTCGCCGTAATCCACGGCATCACCAACGAACTCGCCCTGGAGCACGGCATTCCCGAGGCCGTGGCCATCGAAGGCTTCTTGAGCATCTGGAACCAGGCCGGCCTGCGCGTGGCGCACAACTTGTCATTCGACGACCGAATCATGCGCATCGGCCTCAAGCGCTTCCAGGATGCATGGGTGGCCGAGGCATACCGCGAAGCCCCGAAGTTCTGCACCTGCACCTCTACCACCAGCATCGTGAAGTGTCCACCCACCGAGAAAATGATCGCCGCTGGCCGCGGGAAGCAGCACAAGCCGCCAACCGTCACTGAAGCATTGAAATTCTTCACCGGTGAGGACCTGGTCGGCGGGCACCGCGCCCGCCCAGATGCCGAGGCTTGCGCCCGCGTGTATTTCGCCCTTCAGGCCTTCCAGTCGGTGGCGTAGATTTACCTGCCCCCGGAAGGCTCCACCGCAATGGGCAGCTTGCCTGCCCGAATGTTCAAAAACAGCCCTTCAACCACCGGCCTAAACGCTGGATCTTTAAACATGCTGGTCAGGGTGCCCAGGGCCTGACCAGCTGGACCAATGAAAGTGAACCGTGGGTCATGGAATTCACAGCTATCGAAGTCAAACCGGTCTTGGCCATCAAGAACCATTTCACTGTGGTGGAATTTGCATTTTACAAAACGCTTACCGCTGACTACGACCTGCTCAGTCCCAAAAGTCTTATCTGCCACCAAAACCAACTCTTTTGCTTGAGTCCGATTGATTCGAGTTCCGTACAAGATCCACCCAAAAAAAGCAGAAATCACAATTAGAACAATGAGCCACGCGGGGACGCTTAACGATTTTGACAAATAGTCTCGATAGAGCACCTCCCATCCAAGAATAAGGCCAGCGATTGCTGAAAGCAGGGTAAGCACGAACATACCCACCACAACAATGGGATTGGTCATCAGGAAATTCGAAAGTCGCTTCATCCATCGGTCCTCATATGCCGGCCCCATGCCAGCACGCCAGTCATAGCCCAACTCACTGAACTTATCCAGCTGAGGTAGCACCATGAACCCAACCGCCCAGGCGGCCCTTGACCGGGCTCGCCGCTCTACCCCTGCGCCAGTTCCAGCCTATTCCACCGAAACCGCCATCCGCCCCAAGCCCATCCCGGTGCTGGTGGTACATGGCCCCATCAACGAATACATGCGCCAGCAGGCACGCAAGGAAGCCACCGACACGGTTCTGGCCATGCACCGCACGCTGGCCGCCACCAACGGCGTGGCCCTGGTGGTGGAACACCTCAAGCGCACCGCCGCCGACAAGCCCGGCAGCCATATCGCCGGTTACCTGGACGTCATTCAACTACTGGAGCAAGGGCAATGAAGAAACCACCACTGGCCGAGCGCGCGGTTGCCGCAGTTGCCCGGTACGAGCGCGCGGCCGCAGAGCTGACCAACATTAAAAGGGCCATCGTGGCGGCTCTGGACAAGTGCCCGATCACCATCGAGGCCTTCAGCGATTCTGGGATGGAGTCTTTCGACCGCGGGCATTCGCTGCTGTGGGATGGCACTCGCCCTAACACCCACCTGCACAGGGCTCTGACCAATACCGTCAGCGATTACTGCTCTGAGCGGCGCCTTGATCAAGAAGAGATAAGCGACCAGCTCACTGGTTGGGACGATGACGATCCAGACGCCTGCCCACACTGCCTTGCGGCCTGGAACCTGATCCTGTCGCGGAAAGCTGCTCGGGCAGAGCTCGGTCAAGCCAAACGGCTGGTCCGCGCCCTGGGCAAGTTGGCCATCAAATCAGAGCCCGCTGAGCCGGAGCGGTCCTGTGCTGCCAAGGAATGCCAGCAACCCCGCGTCGACGGGACGATGTTTTGCGGCGAGCACCAGTCGGTTAAAGGCCGGAGGCCGCAGCGCCATATCACCAACGAGCATCTCTCCCACATGATGCAACAGGATGGGTATCAGCAATGAGCATCTTATTCAAAGGCGACAACAAGGCCTTGATCATCAGTATCAACGCGCTGCTTGCGCTGGACGCCAAGGGAGCCCTGGCACCGCATGGCATAGGAGGGATGGCCCGGGATCTTCTGGAGACCTGCGCAGCACGACTGCCAACCGAGCAGCACAATGGCGAGCTGGTGGAACTACCAGTCTGCAACGCCAAGCTGAGCTATTCCCACGACTGGGACCAAGGCTATCGCGGCGGCTGGAGGGCCTGCCTCGACGAGGTCGCCAAGCTCGGCCCGCTCTACAACCACGCCGATCCAAGCGACATCCGCGCGACGAAGCAGGCGCTGGAGAGCCTAAAGGGTGAAGCCAGTGACTTGCGCACCCAGTTGGCCGAGCGCACTGCTGATCGCGATGAAAGACTTCGCAAGAACCTGAATTATCGGGATTTGCTCCGCGCGGTAATCAACGGTAAGTCTCGCACGCAGTTCGATGGCGATCTAATGCATCGAATCCTGATGGCCCTATCCGCCAGCGCAGAGCCGAGCTCGGCGAAATGCGAAGCCTGCAAAGGCAATGGCGTGATCGGATGGACCCGTGGACAGACTGCCGAATCCTTCGAACAGGGCGAGTCGCCCTGTGAAGACTGCAACGCTACCGGTTACGCCCACTCGAACGGTATGGCCGTTTCGGGGACATGCGCCACCTGCAATGGCCTCGGTACTGTGCCAGACGGTGAGATCAGTGGTCTGGATGGCATTGCGTTTGAGAACGGTCCTGTTGAATGCGTCAAGGACTGCCCGGATTGTGGATCTGGCCCTGATGCTCTAACCGACCTCGCCACCTGGAAGCGCCGCGCAATCGAGGCCGAGTCCAAGCTGCGTACCTATGACCCGAAGGTCCTGGAGCTGAGCCAGCAAGAGGTGGCATCGCTGCTGGCGGAACCCCGGCCGAGCGAGGTTGTGCTGATGAAGTGCGTGCTGTGCGACCAGTTGCAGGCCGACCTGACGGAGCGGGATCAACAGATAGACGCGTTGAGCATGGACGCCGGCCGTTACCGCTGGCTGCGCTCCCGCGATCTGGAAACGATCAGCAAGGGCGGCGTGTTCGCAGGCCTGACTCCGGACAACCTGGTGCTCAATGAGGAAACACTCGATCACGCCATTGATGCCGCAATGGCGAAGCCCAAGTGCCGGCATTGTGGCGACACCGGCCAGATCATGGTGGGCCGTAGCGGACAGGCTGAGGATGGCAACGCACCAATCATGGAGCCGTGCGAAGACTGCGACCGTGGCATGCCGGATCTGGCCAGCCGACCCGAAGAACGCGGGACGCCGGAAACCGAACCCTGCTCAGGCTGCGGAACACCCGGTTGGACCGGAGCCTGCAACAAGTGCGTTCCTTACTGAGGCCGGTGCCATGCGACCAGTTACCGTCTTCTGGGCCTGCCTCACCGCAGCAGCCTTTGCCTTCCTGATCGGCGTGGTGCTCACCATCTACGCCACCAACCAGCGCGTTACCCAGGCCGATGACCAGCACCCGCCACCACCCGCCGGCGACCAGTTCGATGAAGGCCCGGTGCTGGCCCGGTTGCCGGCCGCACACCTTGCCCCTGTCCGTTACATTTTCTGAGAGGTCAACATGAATACCGCCTTCCTGCTGATGGCCCAGTACAACGGCCAGGCCATCATCCCCATCGAGCTGGTCTGCAAAGACTACTTCGACATCACCCCCACCAAGCTCAAGGCCAAGGTGGCCAAGGGCGAAATCAACCTGCCGCTGGTCTGGATGGAGTCGAGCCAGAAGGGTGCACGCGGTGTGCACCTGAGCGATCTGGCTTCCTACATCGACAGCCAGCACGCGAAAGCCAAGGCCGAGCAGGACAAGCTCATGGGCCAGGGTTCTCGCCGCGCCTCTTGATTCGCCTCTGGGCCTCGATAACGGGGCCCGTTACCACCTCCTCCAGCATCTCCCACCCTTCATAAGGGTCTCCCTTCCCCCGCAGGTGCGTATAGCGCCGCATCGAGTTCCAATCCCGGTGGCCCGACACGCTGGCCACGCGCGGAATATCCCACCCTTTTTCGAACAAGCGGCTTACGCCATCGTGGCGCAGGTCGTGGAAGTGCAGGTCATCGATCTGCAAGAAGTGGCACGCCCTGGTAAAGGACGCCGATATCGACCTGGAGTTGTACGGGAACACCTCGTCGGCAACCCGCGGCATTGACTCCAGGATGCGCCAGGCCTCATCAGGCATATGGCACCACACGTCGTTGCCATACTTCTGGCCAGGGTTCTTCATGTCGGTGATGAGAGCCGACTGCTCCTGGTCGTTGAGCGCATCCCAGCGGATCCGCGTGATCTCTTCCTGGCGCCGGGTCGAGAAAAGCGCGAAGACCACCACCCGCACCATGTCGATCTCCTGCTTGCGGCGGTCGCGCATCTCCTGGAAGTACTTGATGATGCGTTGCAGCTCATCCATGGTCGGCCGGCGGTTGCGCTCCACGCTCTTGGTGACAGCGCCCATCTTCTTTAATACGCGCCGGGCATCAGGCATGGCCTGCGGATCAACCTCATAGCCCCAAGCCGGCCGGGCCACGGACAACACAGCGCCGAGGTGGGCAAGGTCGTTGCCGACCGTCTGCGGCTGGATGCCGTCCTTTTCGATCCGGTCCATGGCGTAGTCAACCAGCTTCTGGCTGGTCAGCTGTTGGTCTTCCAATTCTCCAAGCCAGCTTTCACCAATAGCCTTGAGGGTCGCGCGCTTGGTCTTGCCCAGCGGCCGCAGCTTCTCGTACTCCACCAGGTACTTGTCGATCATCTGCTTGATCGTTACGCCCTTGCGGTTGGCCTTCTCGATGGCACCCGGCTCGTACAGTTCGGCCTCACGCTTCCTGATCCAGGCCTGCGCCGTCGCCTTCCGGTCGAAGGTCTGGCTTTCCTGATAAACTGCCTTCCCTTCAATCATGATACGGATCTGGGCTGTAAAGCCGGATGACCCGTCCTTGCGCTTGCGCTGCGTGATGGTTCCCATGGTTTTGCTACATGACCGATTTGATTTGCTACATTGTAGCAACGCTTGTAGCAAAACCAGCAAAAACCGGAAAAAAGCGGCATCAAACAGAGAGCCACAAATGCTACAGAAACAAGCGGAAAACCCCGGAACCTCAGGCGATACGGTAGTTAGGAGGTTTTCTGTTGCACCGATGATGGACTGGACTGACCGCCACTGCCGGTTCTTCCTGCGCCTGCTCTCCAAGCAAACCCTGCTCTACACCGAAATGGTCACCACCGGCGCCCTGCTGCACAACGACGCCCACCGTTTCCTTCGCCACGATGCCTCCGAGCACCCGCTGGCGCTGCAGCTGGGCGGCAGTGTGCCAGCCGACCTGGCTGCCTGCGCGCGCCTGGCTGAAGAAGCGGGCTACGACGAAGTCAACCTCAACGTCGGCTGCCCGAGCGACCGGGTGCAGAACAACATGATCGGCGCCTGCCTGATGGCTCACCCGGCATTGGTGGCCGATTGCGTGAAGGCCATGCGCGATGCGGTGTCGACCCCGGTGACGGTGAAGCACCGCATTGGCATCAATGGCCGCGACAGCTACGCCGAACTGTGCGACTTCGTCGGCCAAGTGCGCGAGGCCGGCTGCCGGAGTTTTACCGTGCATGCGCGTATCGCGATTCTGGAAGGGTTGTCGCCAAAGGAAAACCGCGAAATCCCCCCCCTGCGCTACGACGTGGCTGCGCAGTTGAAGGCGGACTTCCCAGACCTGGAGATCGTGCTCAACGGCGGGATCAAGACCTTGGACGAATGCCAGACGCACCTTGAAACCTTCGATGGCGTGATGCTGGGGCGTGAGGCGTATCACAACCCTTATCTGCTGGCCGAAGTGGACCAGCAGCTGTTTGCCAGCGATGCGCCGGTGGTCAGCCGTAGCGAGGCGCTGGCGCAGTTGCGGCCTTATATCGTGGCGCACATGGAAGCTGGTGGCGCGATGCACCACGTTACCCGGCATATTCTGGGGCTGGCCCAAGGGTTCAAGGGGGCACGGCGCTTCCGCCAGTTGCTGTCGGCGGACATTCACAAGGCGGCTGAACCGTTGGCGGTGTTCGACCAAGCGGTGGAGCTGTTGCAGGGGCGGTGACTTGGCATGGCGGGCGCGATGGGCCAACGCCTGCGCGATACCTGTGGGAGCGGGCTTGCCCGCGAAGCATCCAACACGGTGAATGGCACCGGCTGCGCCGGTGTTCGCGGGCTCGCCCGCTCCCACAGTGATCGCGTGGATTTCTAGATTTTGAGCAAGCCAGCTGCATCCACAACGGCCCATGCCAGCAGATACGGAACCTCATGGCGGCTTGCGACTCGAATAATCACCTTTCGCACCGCCCTTGGCGGGCAAGCCCGTACCTACAGCCCTTGAGCGGCTGTCGGGGCTCGGGTAATGTCGAGTAAATGCACAGGACAGAGCACGCCCATGACCTCCAAGCTGGAACAACTCAAGCAGTTCACCACCGTGGTCGCCGACACCGGGGACCTGGACGCCATCACCCGCCTGAAGCCGGTCGATGCCACCACCAACCCGTCGCTGTTGCTCAAGGCCGCCGCCATCCCGGGCTACGCCGACTTGCTCAAGCAGGTGAAGGCCGACGCCAAGGGTAATGTCGACCTGGCCTGCGACCAGTTTGCGGTGGCCGTGGGCTCGGGCATTCTCAAGGTCATCCCGGGGCGCATCTCGACCGAGGTGGATGCACGCCTGTCGTTCGATGAGCCAGCCCTGCTGAACAAGGCACGCCAGCTGATCGCCCTGTACGAAGCTGCCGGGGTGCCAAAAGACCGCGTACTGATCAAGCTGGCCTCCACCTGGGAAGGCATTCGCGCCGCCGAGAAGCTGGAGAAGGAGGGCATCCAGACCAACCTCACCCTGCTGTTCTCCTTCGCCCAGGCCCAGGCCTGCGCCGATGCCGGGGTGTTCCTGATTTCGCCATTCGTGGGCCGTATCTACGACTGGTACAAGAAGAGCACCGGCCAGGAATACGTAGGCGCCGAGGACCCAGGCGTGCAGTCGGTCACGCGCATCTACAACTACTACAAGGCCAATGGCTACAACACCGTGGTCATGGGCGCCAGCTTCCGCAATATTGGCCAGATCGAACAACTGGCCGGCTGCGACCGCCTGACCATCAGCCCGGAACTGCTGCAGCAGCTCAGCGATGACCAAGGTGAGCTGCCGCAGGTGCTGAAGCCAGGCAATGCCGGTGAAGCCAAGCAGCAGCTGAACGAAAGCCAGTTCCGCTGGGCGATGAACGAAGACGCCATGGGCACCGAGAAGCTGGCCGAGGGCATCCGCCAGTTTGCGCGGGACCAGGAGAAGCTGGAGAAGTTGATGGCTGAAAAGGCCTGATACAGTTCTGGTTTGCCCGACGGGCGGAAAGTGTTCAGCATTTTCCGCCCGTTTTTCGTCTGGCACCCAGTAAGTGCCCGGCCTTAGCAGTTTGTTGATTTCACCGGCCCTCAGAGCTGTCGATGACCTCCTCCGCATCCTTACCTCTCGTTCTCGCCGGCCCGGTATTGCGCCGCCTGGAACCCCAGCGCCTGGCCATCTGGCTGGTCGCCACCCAACCGCTGCAACCCGAGTTCATTTGCCCGGCCAGCGAAACCCAGGTCGACTGCCAGGTAGTCGCGATCGGCCAGCACGCGTTCATCCACCTGCTGGATATCCAGTTCGCCACCCCTCTGCCGTGCAACCAGCAGCTCGACTATGACCTGCTCATCAACGGCCGAGGCATCGCAGACTGGGCAGCGCACCTGCTCTACCCCGGCACCCAACGTCCAAACCTGGTGCTACGCGAGCGCCTCGACCACTTGCTGCACGGCTCCTGCCGCAAACCGCATCATCCCGCTGCCGACGGCCTGCTGTGCGCCGATCGGCTGCTGCAGGCCTGCGCCAAGCCCGAAGACCGCCCCGCCGTGCTGCTGATGACCGGCGACCAGGTGTACGCCGATGATGTCGCCGGCCCCATGCTGCGGGCCATCCATAGCCTGATCACGCGCCTGGGCCTGTTCGACGAGCAGCTGGAGGGTGCCGTGGTAGCCGACAGCCAAGCGCTCTACCAGCACCCGGCCAGCTACTACCACCGCGCCGACCTGCTGCCGGCGCAAGCACTGAACGACACCCTGCGCGAACGCTTTTTCGGCGGCAAGCGCAAGCCAATCTTCTCCTCCAGCAATGCCGACAACCACCTGGTGACCTTCGCCGAAGTCATGGCCATGTACCTGCTGGTGTGGTCGCCCGTGCCCTGGCAACTGGTGAACATGGACATGCCCGGCGGGCTCAGCGACGAGCAGCAAGCCCGCTATCGACAGGAGTTGCCGCACATCCAGGCGTTTGCCGACAACCTCGGCCAGGTGGCGCGGGTGATGGCCCACCTGCCCTGCCTGATGATCTTCGACGACCATGACATCACCGATGACTGGAACCTCTCCGCGCAGTGGGAAGAAACCGCCTACGGCCACCCGTTCTCGCGCAGAATCATCGGCAATGCCCTGCTCGGCTACCTGCTCTGCCAGGCCTGGGGTAACCACCCGGACGGCTGCAAACCACTGATCGAACAGTGCCAGGCAACGACCAGCCACAACCCGGATGAACTGATTGACGCTCTGCTGCGCTTCCAGGGCTGGCAGTTCAGCCTGCCTACCGAACCGCCGCTGCTGGTACTGGACACCCGCACCCGCCGCTGGCGCAGCGAAAGTAACCTGGCCAAGCCTTCCGGCCTGCTTGATTGGGAGGCGCTGAGCGAGTTGCAGCACGCGCTGCTCGACCATCCGTCGGCGATCATCGTGTCGCCTGCGCCGATTTTCGGCGTGAAGTTAATCGAAACGGTACAAAAGGTGTTCAGCTGGCTGGGCTACCCGCTGCTGGTGGATGCCGAGAACTGGATGGCCCACCGCGGTGCGGCGCAGGTCATCCTGAATATCTTCCGCCACTCGCGTACACCGGGGCACTACGTGGTGCTGTCCGGGGATGTGCATTACTCGTTCGTCTACGAGGTGCTGATTCGCCATCGCCAACGCAGCCCACATCTGTGGCAGGTGACCAGCAGCGGGATCAAGAACGAGTTCCCCCGGCGCTTGCTGGATGTGCTCGACCGGCTCAACCGCTGGCTGTATGCGCCACGCTCACCGCTCAACTGGTTTACCAAGCGCCGCGAGATGCAGGTGGTGCCGCGTACGCCCAGCCATAGCAAGGCTGGCGAGCGGTTATGGAACGGCGCAGGGTTGGGGCAGGTGTTCTTTGATGAACTAGGGCGGCCGGCGCGGGTGTACCAGCTGGATGCGAGCGGGGGCGAGGCAACCGAGTTTGTTGGCAGGCACTAGTTCGGTAGGGGTATTACTGCTGCCTGCCCCGGCCTCTTCGCGTGGTTACCCGAGAAGAGGCCAACACACTCTCAGGGTCAGCTGCGCTCCAGCGCATTGACCAGGTCATGGAAGGCTTCGCGGTTGGAGTCGTTCAGCCCCATGAGGATCTTGTGCGCCTCCAGCACCTTGGAGCGCACCACGTCTTCGTTCTGGTCCTGCGACGGCAGGTCGGTCAGGCATTCAGGGCAAGGTATAGGCCGATCGACGATGTTGAACACCTGATCGAAGCCCATCGACTGCAACAGCCGGGAAATGTCCGGGTTGGTGGTGACCACGGTTGGCAGCAGACCCACTTTCTGCCGCGACAGAATCGACAGCTTGGCCAGCAGCCCCAGGGTGGTGCTGTCGATACTTTCGGTTTCGGTCAGGTCGATGACAATCGCCGAGAAGTTCAGCGCGGTGAAAATCTTCTCGATCGTCGCATCCAGCGCCGAACACAGGGTCAGGCGCACTTCACCGACGAATTTCAGTACGAAGGTACCGCTCTGCTCGGCGAACTGGATTCTACCGGTACTCATTGAAGGTTCCTGCTCAACACCAATAGGGCGATATCATCCGGCATCTCCCCAAGCGTAGCCAATCCAAATCGTTGACGCAGCCCATCCAGGCTGCCACCTGCTGCCTTGACGATCTCCGGCAAGGCGGCTTCTTTATCTTTGAGCGTATCACCCGGCAAAAGGTCCAGAATGCCATCGGACATCAAGCTGAGGCTGAACTGCGGGGGCAGCTCTACCACCAGGTCCTGGTAGGTGGCCTCGTCGAACAGCCCCACCGGCAGGCCACGGCCTTCCAGGTAGTGGGTGTGCTCGGGGGTGTGCAGCACTGGCAGCGGCAAGTGGCCGCCGACGGCGTAGGTCAGCAGCCCCGACTCTTCGTCGATCACCCCGCCGACCATGGTGACGTGTTTGCCCAGCTTGCTATTGATCAGGCCGCGGTTGATGTGGCTGAGCACTTCCGACGGCTTGAACTCACGCATCTTGCTGCGTTTGAGCTCGAACATGAGCCGCGTGGTCATGAACTTCAACAGCACGGTAACAAAGGCCGACGACGCGCCATGCCCGGAAACATCGGCAAGGTAGAAGGCAATACGCCGTTCGTCCACGCGGAAGTAATCGACGAAATCACCCGACAGGTACAACGACGGGATGATTTGGTGCTCGAAGGCGAACTCGCCGGCTGCCCAAGGGCTCTCCGGCAGCATGTTCATCTGCACCTGGCGACCGGCGGTCTGGTCCTCCTGCAACAGGTGCAGGCTAGCCTCCAGTTCGCGATTGGCAGCTTCGAGCTTGTCACGGTAGCGCTGGTTTTCCAGCACCAGCCGCGAGCGATCGAGCGCGCGACGCACCGAATGCTCGAGTACGGCCAGGTCTTCCAGCGGCTTGATCAGGTAGTCGGCGGCGCCCAGGCGCAACGCTTCCACCGCATCACTCATGACGCCGGCTCCCGACACCACGATCACCGGCAACTGCGGCGCGCGCTCGCTGACCTGACGGATCAGTTCGAGGCCGCCCATCTGCGGCATGCGCAGATCGCAGATCACGAGGTCGGGCTGGTGTTCTTCGAAGACCTGAAGCCCCTGCTGGCCATTGCCGGCCTGGAGGACGCTGAAGCCACTGTCTTCAAGGTAGGCGGCGAGGCTTGCACGGACCACGTCGTCGTCATCGATGATCAGCAGCGTTGCACTGGTTTTCTGCATGTGGGCGAACGGCGCCGATTTGGGTTGGTGCAGCGGTGTCGGCAAGGCAGACGGCCAGCTACGGGAATTCTTTATGGTCACACTCTACTTTGAGTTGTAGGACAAGAACACCTGCCCGGCAACTGTCCGGCAACTGTGAGAGCTACCTTGTAAGGCGCAGACGGTACTCCCATCCGCCAAGCGTTTCAAGCATGCAAGGGTCGACCTCGCTGCTCTTTACAGGGCAAATCACCGGGAGTTATAAGAAAGTCGACCAGCGCAACCCGATGGGAAGGATGCAGCATGCCCCACACGCCCTCCAGCCACAGCGAGAAACGCGACTTCATTCGCATGCGCATCGATACCGAGGTCAGCCTTTTGCACGAAGGCCAGGTGATTGCGGCGGTGTGCCTGGACCTGTCCAGCGGCGGCATGCAGGTGCAGGCGCAGCAGCATTTTCTGGTAGGGGATCATATCGAGGTGCGGATCGACTCCGACCACCCGGCGCTGAAGGGGCTGCATGCCAGCACCGAAGTGGTATGGATTGCCGACCAGCCGGGTGGGCAGCAGAAGTTCGGGCTGCGGATTCTGGCCATGCATTGAACCAGGGGCCGCATTGCGGCCCCCTGTTCATGCATCAGAAGTCGTCTTCGACCTCGCCATCCTTGACCTTGAACTCGCGGTTCTGCAGGTAGGCATTGCGGATGAAGATGTACTTGTCACCCTGAATCAGCTTCTCGGCCGAGAGCAAGCTGGCGCGGGTATCGATCACGTCCAGGGCGAAGATCGAGTTGCGCGTTGGCACATGGTCGATGTAACGGTAGGGTTCGGTATAGGTGTCCGGGTACTTGGCCACGCCATCACGCACGGTGCTTGGGCCCAGTAGCGGGATGACCACGTACGGGCCGCTCGGCACGCCCCAGTAGCCCAAGGTCTGGCCAAAGTCCTCGTCGTTGCGCTGCAGGCCCATCTTGGTACCCACATCGAAGAAGCCACCCAGGCCGAAGGTGGTGTTGACGATCAGCCGCGCAGTATCCACGCCCGCCGCATGGGGCTTGAGCTGCAGCAGGTCGTTGGCCAGGTTGGTCACGTCGCCCAGGTTGCGGAAGATGTTGTGGATGCCATCTTCGAGGAACTGCGGAGTGACTGCCTGGTAACCCTTGGCCAATGGCTTGAGGGCATAAGTGTCGAGGGTGTCGTTGAAGCGGAAGATCGGGCGGTTGACCGCTTCCCAGGGATCTTCCTCGGTGGCGGCCTGGGTGGCTGCCACGGGCGCCAGCAGCATGCTGGCGCAGACACAGGCCTGGGTGACTCGTTCGATCACACTGGCACCGATCCTACGCATAGGTGTTTCTCCATCGAATTTCTCGGTCGCAAGCGCAACGGGTCGCGCCGCTATCAAGGCGGCAGTATAGAGGCTTGCGGGCTGATAAACAGCTTTACACATTTTTGCTCAATATTTTGTGAACATCTGTTGCCAGGGGCCAGTGTCACAGGGCGGTAACAAACAGCGCTTAGCCTGCGGACTATTTGGGGGAATTTGCCATGGACGCTGCACCCGCCTTCACTGCTGTGTTGTTCGGCTTGCGCGGCTGCCTGGTGCAGGCCGCCAATGGCGCCCCCTCGCCCGCCCCCGGCGCCTTGGCCACCCTCGCCAGCCTGCACCAGCGCCAGGTGCCGTGCATCTGGCTGGACGACCTCAATACCACGCAAAGCAAGCGCCTGGCGCATGTGCTTCCCGAGTGGCTGCCGGGGCATTCGGTCAATGGTGTGCGCTGGCCTGCGCCAAATGCCTGCTGGCAGGCGCTGATGACCCTGGACAGCGAACGCCTGGACGGCTGCGTACTGGTCAGCGGCGACCCACGCTTACTGCAGTCGGGCCTGAACGCAGGGCTATGGACGGTGGGCCTGGCCGCCTGCAGCCCGTTCTGCGACCGCAGCTCCGAGCAATGGCAAGCCATGACTTCGCAAGAACAGGACCTGGCCCGCGGCAAGGCGACGCTGGAGCTGTTCGGCCTGGGCGTGCATTCGGTGATCGACCACCTGGAAGCACTGGACACCTGCCTGCAGGACATCGCCCAGCGCCGGCGCAAGGGTGAAAAACCCTGATACAGCACCTTTGACGCGGATCATGCAAATCGGCGGCAGGTGGATTACGCTGAAGGCAGGCCAGAACCTTTGCCGCTTCGCTGAGGTCCATGGCTTGCCAAGCCATTGATGGAGAAATGCCAATGCCTGCCCGCGAATTGCAAGAGCGCCTGAACAGCTTGCGCGAGCAACTGGACCGCAACGTACCGCTTTCGGAAGAAGAGCTGGCCGCACTGCACGAAGAAGCGCGCCAGATCGAGGCGCAACTGAAACTTGAGGAAGCCACGCCGGACCACAACCTGGTGGACGGCGTTAACCTGGCGATCGAACGCTTCGAGGCCGACCACCCCGACCTCACCGCCACCCTGCGCAGCATTGCCAACTCGCTGCATAGCATGGGGATTTGAAATAGCGGGGGGCTGCTTTGCAGCCCATTCGCAGCACAAGGCTGCTCCTACAGAGAGAACGCATGACCTCTGTAGGAGCAGCCTTGTGCTGCGAATGGGCCGCAAAGCGGCCCCCGCCTAAACGTGCCGCTTACTGCCGAACCAACCGCGTGTTATCCGGGCTGATTGCCCCGGTGCTGCGGTACGGGTTGATATCCAGCCCCCCTCGGCGCACATAACGCGCATACACCGTCAGGTGCTCCGGCTGCAGCAGGTTCTTCAAATCCAGGTATATCCGTTCCACGCACTGCTCATGGAAGTCGGCATGCTGGCGGAAGCTGACCAGGTAGGTGAGCAGGCTGGCGTGGTCCAGCGCCCTGCCCTTGTACTCGACCACCACGCTACCCCAGTCCGGCTGGCCGGTGACCGGGCAGTTGGACTTGAGCAAATGGCTGTGCAAGGTTTCTTCCACCACCTGCTCCGGGTTGCAGCGCAGCAGCTTTGGCTGCGGCTGCTCGTAATTGCTGATGGCCACGTCCAGCCCATCGATACACAGCCCCGGCAAGGCCACCACACCCTGGGCTTCAACCTCGGCCAGCGTGCGCACCTTCACGCCCACCGGCTTGCCGGCAGCGGCGGACAGGTCTTTCTCCAGGCAGGCCTGCAACTCGCCCAACGAGGCGAACACCGTCTGGTTCAGTGAGTTGAGATACAGCTTGAACGACTTGGACTCGATGATGTTCGGCGAGTCGGCCGGGATGGCGAACTCGCCGATCGCCACCACCGGCTTGCCCGAAGGCAGCAGCCAGCTCAACTCGAAGCAGTTCCAGTAATCCACGCCCTGCCAGGGCAAGGTCTGTGCAGTGACGCCCAGCTCGGCCCACTTGGCAGTACGCGGAATCGGGAACAACTGCTCCGGGGAATAGGTGGCGATGTATTCGCTGGATTTGCCCAGCGGGGAGTGTTCGGCAGCGGGATGCATGGAAACTGACCTGAAGGTTCGAAATTGCTCCTAGTCTACCGGTTTTGCACCCCGCCTTGCAGGGCCAGTCACTCGATGGTCAATGGCCCGACCATGCCGGCCTGGTAATGCCCCGGCACGTTGCAGGCAAACTCGATAGGCGCCGACTTGCGGAAGGTCCAGGTCAACTCGGCGCGCTGGCCGGGCATTACCAGCACAGTGTTGCCGCCACCGTGGCCGTGGCCACCGCCGTGCTCCATCATCTGGCCGTGGTCCATGCCATCGTGGTTCATGGCCTGGGAGAACATCTTGCCTTGCATCGCGACCATTTCCTTCTGGTGCTCGGTATGCATGGCCTTGTCGCCCAGGTTGAACTCGTGCGGCAGCTTGCCCTCGTTGACCAGCACGAAGCGCACCGTCTCACCGGCTTTTACCTGCAGGCTCTTGGGCTCGAAAGCAATGTCCTTGAGCACAACGTTGACCGTGCGGTTGGCCTTGGCCGCCGGGGCCGGCTCGCCAAAGGCGAAGGTTTGCGCCTCGCCAGCAAAGGTTGGCAGGCTGACCAGGGCAAGGGTGGCGGCGATAAACAGGCGTTTCATGATGACTCCGGGAATACACAACAGGATGGGGCCACCTTAGTCAGAGGCGACTGGCAGCTACCTGACAGGAAGATTACAACTTTGTCAGCTTGGGCGAGTCGGCATATCGTCACGTATCATTTGCGCCAAAGCCCTGCGCGATCCCTGTGGGAGCGCGATACACTCCGGAGCTGTACCCCTTCATGAAACTGCTGATCGTCGAAGACCAGGCCCGCACCGGCCAATACCTGAGCCAGGGGCTGAGCGAAGCCGGCTTCGCCACCGAGCTGGCCACCGATGGCGAGACCGGGCAGTTCCTCGCCCTGACCGGCGACCACGACCTGCTGATCCTCGACGTGATGCTGCCCGGTCGCGACGGCTGGCAGATCCTTCAAGCC
Source organism: Pseudomonas sp. NY11955 (assembly GCF_048068035.1). Classification (NCBI taxonomy): domain Bacteria; kingdom Pseudomonadati; phylum Pseudomonadota; class Gammaproteobacteria; order Pseudomonadales; family Pseudomonadaceae; genus Pseudomonas; species Pseudomonas sp. NY11955. The sequence goes on along the minus strand of NZ_JBLUPS010000007.1, from coordinate 198,970 downwards.
GTGCGCCACGCCGGCCTGGACACACCCGTGCTGTTCCTGACCGCCCGCGACGCCGTCGAGGATCGCGTGCATGGCCTGGAGCTGGGCGCCGATGATTACCTGGTCAAACCGTTCGCCTTTTCCGAATTGCTGGCCCGCGTACGCAGCCTGCTGCGCCGTGGCGCCAGCCCGAGCCAGGACACGACCCTGAGCCTGGCCGACCTGCGCCTGGACCTGATCCGCCGCCGCGCCGAGCGCGCCGGACAGCGCATCGACCTGACCGCCAAGGAGTTCGCCCTGCTCGAACTGCTGCTACGCCGTCAGGGCGAAGTGCTGCCTAAGTCGCTGATCGCCTCGCAGGTGTGGGACATGAACTTCGACAGCGACACCAACGTGATCGAAGTGGCCATCCGCCGGCTGCGCCTGAAGATCGACGACCCGCACTCCAACAAGCTGATCCACACCGTACGTGGCATGGGTTACGTACTTGAAGAGCGCGCCGAGTGATGCGCCGGGTTTCGCTCGGCAGCCGCTTGGCCCTGCTGTTCGCCGCCTGCACCGCCGCCGTTTCGCTGGGCGCCGGCCTGTTGTTCAGCCGCGCCAGCGAGCAGCACTTCGTGGAACTTGACCAGCAACTGCTGGAATCGCGCCTGTCGCTGTTTCGTACGCAATTGGCCGGCATCTCCACCCCAACCGAGCTGCAGGCGCGCCTGCCCGCCCTGCGCGATGAGCTGAGCCACCAGGCCGACCTGGCCCTGCGCATCAACGGCAGCGACGGCGCCAGCTGGTTCGAAAGCCGCAACGGACTACCGCAGGCATCGCTGCCCACAGGCCTCGCCACCCTGCATGCGCAAGGCACCGACTACCGCAGCCTGGCTGTACCCCTGGCACAAGGCACCGTGCAGTCGCCACAGCTGACCCTGTACCTCGACATCACCCACCACCAGCACTTCCTGCAGGGCATGCAACGGTTGATCTGGCTGACTGTCGGCCTGTCGGCGCTAGCCACGGCGCTGCTTGGCGCCTGGGCCGTGCGCAGCGGCCTGCGGCCTTTGCGGCAGATGGGCCAGGTGGCCGCCAGCGTGTCAGCCCGCTCGCTCACCACCCGCCTGCCAGTGGCGCAGATGCCCGAAGAGCTGGCCGAGCTGGCCAGCAGCATGAATGCGATGCTGCAGCGCCTGGACGATGCTTTCCAACGCCTGTCAGCGTTTTCTGCCGATATCGCCCACGAGCTGCGCACGCCGTTGTCCAACCTGTTGACCCACACCCAGGTCACCCTCACCCGCCCACGCAGCCTGGAGGAGTACCGCGAGGCGCTGCATGGCAACCTGGAAGAACTGCAATGGATGGCGCAGATGATCAACGACATGCTGTTTCTGGCCAAGGCCGACCACGGCCTGCTGGTACCGGGCCAAGCGCCGTTGGCGCTGCATGACGAGGTGGATGCACTGCTGGAGTACTACGCGCCGCTGGCCGAAGACGGCGAAGTACACATGCTGCGTGAGGGTGAGGCCATGCTGCACGGTGACCGGCATATGCTGCGCCGGGCGCTGTCAAACCTGCTGGATAACGCCCTGCGCTTTACCCCGGCGGGTGGGCAGATAAGGGTGATGCTGGAGCCGGGGCCGAAAATCACCGTGGCCAATACCGGGCTGGCTATCGACCCGGCTGCATTACCCCGGCTGTTCGACCGCTTCTACCGGGTTGACCCAGCACGGCGCGAAGGCAGTAGCGAGCATGCGGGGTTAGGTTTGGCGATTACCCGCTCGATCGTGCAAGCCCATGGCGGACGCATACAGGCAGCGTGCAAAGATGGGTGGACCCAATTCATGATCGAGTTCACTGAAGACAGGTGAAATCAGGGCCCGATCCCTGTAGGAGCGGGCTTGCCCGCGAACACGGGCAAAGCCCGTGCCATGCACCGCGGTGCTTGCTTCACGGGCAAGCCCGCCGCCCTGGAATCTCAGGCAAGCATCAAACCGCCAGGCCGATCGCCGGCTGCACCTGGGACGCGCGGTAAGCGGGATAGATGGTCGCCAGGAAACTCATCACCAGGCCGGCCGTGCAAATAATCGCCACATCGCCCCACTGCAACTGCGACGGCAAGCTGCTGATGAAGTACACATCCGACGTGAAGATGTGCTGCCCACTCACACGCTCCAGCCATCCAACGATCTGGCTGACATTGAACGCCGCGATCACCCCCAGCACGCCGCCGATCAGCGTGCCGACAACGCCGATCAGGCTGCCCTGGACCATGAACGTGCCCATGATCTGCGCCGGCGTGGCGCCCAAGGTGCGCAGGATAGCAATGTCCGGCCCCTTGTCGTTCACTACCATCACCAAGGTGGCGATGATGTTGAATGCCGCCACCGCGATGATCATCATCAGCAGCAGGCCGATCATGGTCTTTTCCATCTTCATGGCGCTGAACAGGCTGCCCTGGGTGTGTGACCAGTCATCGGCGCGGTAAGCATCACCGAGCCCTGCGGCAATTGCCTTGGACACCTGCGGCGCAGCATACAGGTCATGCAGTTTCAGGCGTACACCCTGCACCTGGCCTGGCGCCCAGCGTTGCATCTCGGCGGCATCGGCCATGTGGATGTAGGCCTGCGAACCATCCAGCTCGGCGCCGACCTTGAAGATACCGACCACCGTCAGGCGCTGCATACGCGGGGTGATGCCACCCGGCTCCTTGCTGATTTCCGGCACGATCAAGGTCAGCTTGTCGCCAGTGTTCAGGCGAAAACGGCGTGCCGTCAGCTCGCCGATGACCACGCCGAACTCACCTGGCTGCAAGTCCTGCAGGCGGCCCTGGACGATGTGCTGGCCAACGATCGAGACCTTGCCCTCTTCGGCCGGGTCGATACCACCCACCTGAATCGGCTGCATCGCACCCTTGTACGACAGCATGCCTTCCATTTCGGTGATCGGTGCAGCAGCCATCACCGCCGGGTTCTGCATGGCCACGTCGGCCACCTTGTGCCAGTCATCCAGTGGCTGCACGCCAAGGATGGCGGCATGTGGCACCAGGCCGAGAATGCGCGAGCTCATTTCGCGCTGGAAGCCGTTCATCACCGACAGCACCACGATCATCGCCAGCACGCCCAGCGACAGGCCGATCATCGAGGTCATCGAGATGAACGAGATGAAGTGGTTGCGGCGCTTGGCTCGGGTGTAGCGCGCGCCGATAAAGATGGGCAAGGGTCTGAACATGTACTAAATCACCCAATGAAAACAGGAAAACGGGGCGGCACCAGCCACCCCGAGCAGTCGATCAGATCGCCACCAGGTGGCCGTCGTCGAGCTTCAATACACGGTCCATCTGCCGCGCCAGGTTGAGGTCGTGGGTGACCACCAGGAATGCCGTGCGCGAAGCGCTGGACAGCTCCTGCATCAACTCCTGGATGCCCTGGGCAGTATGGTGGTCGAGGTTGCCCGTCGGCTCGTCGAGCATCACCAGGCCAGGGCGGTTGACCAAGGCCCGGGCAATCGCCACGCGCTGGCGCTCGCCGCCGGAGAGCTCGGCCGGTTTGTGGTTCAAGCGGTGGCCCAGGCCCACACGCTTGAGCAGCGCCTCGGCCCGCTCACGGGCCTCGGGAATGGGCGTGCGGCCGATCAGCAGCGGCATGCACACGTTCTCCATGGCGGTGAACTCCGGCAGCAGGTGGTGGAACTGGTAGACAAAGCCCAGCTCACGGTTGCGCAGCAGGCCACGGGCACGCTCGCCCAGCGCCGACAGCTCTTCGCCAGCCAGCCACACACTGCCCTGGGTCGGCCGGTCGAGGCCGCCCAACAGGTTGAGCAAGGTGCTCTTGCCAGAGCCCGAGCTACCGACGATGGCGATACGCTCACCGGCATGCAGCTCCAGGTTGAGGCCGGACAGCACCTGCACCGACTCCGGGCCCTCGTCGTAGGACTTGCCCAGGTTGCGGCAACTCAGAACGGCTTTATCACTCATGCGCGACTCACTCATAACGTAGCGCCTCTGCAGGCTGGGTGCGGGCCGCACGCCAGGCCGGGTACAGGGTGGCGAAGAAACTCAGGACCAGTGCCGCGCCGCAGACCATGTACACGTCCTGGGCCTGGATCTGCGACGGCAGGTAATCGATGAAGTAGACGTCGGCATTGAGGAACTTGTGCCCGATCAGTTTCTCGATGCCGGCAATCGCCGCGCTCACGTACAGCGCGGCGACGATCCCGACCACGGCGCCGATCAAGGTGCCGATCACCCCGATCACCGTGCCCTGGACCATGAAGATGAGCATGATCTGCCCCGGCGTGGCCCCCAGCGTGCGCAGGATGGCGATGTCGCCGCGCTTGTCGTTGACCACCATCACCAGGGTGGAAATGATGTTGAACGCCGCCACCGCCACGATCAGCAGCAACAGCAGGCCGATCATGGCCTTTTCCATGCGGATCGCCTGGTACAGGTTGCCGTGGGTACGGGTCCAGTCACGGCTGTAGAACTCCTGGTCGCCCAACTGCTGGGCGATGCTCCAGGCTACTCGCGGCGCCTGGAACAAGTCGTCGAACTTCAGGCGCAGGCCCTGCACCTGGTCGGGCTTCCAGCGGTGCAGGCGGGACAGGTCGCTGATGTTGGTCAGGCCCAGGTAGCCGTCGATCTCACCCGCGCCAACGTGGAAAGTGCCAACCACGGTGAAGCGTTTCATGCGCGGGAACATGCCGGCGGGGGTCACACTGACCTCGGGGGCGACGAAGGTGAGCTTGTCGCCGATGGCCACGCCCAGCTTGGCTGCGGCCTTGTCGCCGATCATGATGCCCCACTCGCCCGGCGCCAGCTGGTCCAGGCGGCCTTGCTGGACGAAGTTGTCGATGATCGACACCTCGCGCTCGCGAGCCGGGTCGATGCCGTTTAGCAGCACCTTCTGCACCTTGCCATCGTGGGTCAGCAGGCCCTGCATCTGGGTGAACGGCGCTACCGCCACCACCTGCGGATTCTGCTTTACTTGTTGGGCAAGGGCCGGCCAGTCGGCAATGGGCTGGCCGCTCTCCAGCGTGGCATGGGGGATCATGCCCAACACGCGGGTGCGCATCTCGTGGTCGAAACCGTTCATCACCGACAGCACCACGATCATCACCACCACGCCCAGGGCGAGGCCGATCATCGAGGTCAGGGAAATGAACGAGACGAAGTGATTGCGACGTTTGGCACGGGTGTAACGCGTACCGATGAATGCGAAAAGAGGTCTGAACATGTCGGGGCTTGTTCGGATGAAAGGGAACGTCCTTGTGGCGAGGCGCCTACGGCGGCTTTACACTCGGACCACCGCCGCTACCTTGGGTTCGCCATGACGACATTAGACGAAGAAGATCGCCGCGAATACTACCGCATCGAAGATCGGATCGCACTTCAAATCAGCCCCCTCAGCGCGGCCGAAGCCCTTGACCCAGATGTATTGCAAGATGATTCCCCGCTGTTCAACCTGCTCAGCGAGCTGCACCTGTCCGACTTCGAGTCGCAGCACCTGCTGCGCCAGCTGAGCGACAAGGACCGCACCCTCGCCGCCTTCCTGCGAGCACAAAACAAACGCCTCGACCTGCTTAGCGCAGTGGTTGCGCAAACCTTGCTCGGTGAAGTCGGCCAGCCGCTGCCGGTGGTCATTTCGGAAGGCGGCATCGAATTCGCCCAGGCCACGCAGATTGCCCCCGGCACCCGGGTGAAGGTGAAAATGGTGCTGATGCCGCGCGCCCACGGCCTGCTGCTACGCGCCAGGGTGACCCATTGCGACCCACGCCCGGAGGGCGGCTTCGAGGTCGGCACCGAATTCATCGACATGACCGACGCCCAACGGCAACTGCTGGCTCGCTATATCCTGCAGCGCCAGCAGCAACAACGGCGCCAGCAGCTGGGGCAGACCGACCCCGCCTCCTAAGCCCATTTCTCTTTGATTTGAAGGAACGAACGTGACCCTGATCTACGGCCATCGCGGCGCCAAGGGCGAAGCGCCCGAGAACACCCTGACCAGCTTCCGCCAGTGCTTGTCGCACGGCGTCAACCGTTGCGAGCTGGACCTGCACCTGTCGGCCGACAACGAGCTGATGGTGATTCACGACCCCACCCTCAAACGCACCACCGGCAAACGCGGCAAGGTGGTCGAGCACCCGGCCGCCGACCTGGTGAAGATCGACGCCCGCAAAGGCGGCCCGGGCCACGTACAGCCCTGCCCCATTCCCAAGCTTGAAGAGCTGTTCGAGAAATGCCCGTTCGAGCACTGGCAGCTGGAAGTCAAGAGCGCTTCGCGCACCCGCGCCGCCACCACCGTGCTGGCGATCCGCGAACTGGCTCAGCAATATGGCCTGCTGGACAAGGTAACCATCACCTCCAGCTCACGGGAAGTACTGGGCGCCGCCCTGGAACTGGTGCCGGACGTGAAACGCGGGCTGGTGGCCGAATACGCCTGGCTCGACCCGCTGAAGGTGGCCCAGAACTACGGCTGCGAGCTGCTGGCACTGAACTGGACACTGTGCACCCCCGAGCGCCTGCTCAAAGCACAGGGCCAGGGTTTGCACGTGTCGGTATGGACGGTCAACGAACCGGCACTGATGCGCCGGCTCGCTGACTTTGGTGCGGACAGCCTGATTACAGACTTTCCCGGTTTGGCCAAGACCACCCTCGGGTAGGGTTGAAATCGGTCTCTCCGACCGGCTCAGGCCACCGGTCGGAGCCGCTCAAAAAAGCCGGTTCAGGCCGTCGTAGGCAGCTACCCGATAGGCTTCGGCCATGGTCGGGTAGTTGAACGTGGTGTTGACGAAGTACTTCAGGTTGTTGTGCTCACCCGGCTGGTTCATGATCGCCTGGCCGATGTGGACAATTTCCGAAGCCTGGTAGCCGAAGCAGTGCACGCCGAGGATTTCCAGGGTTTCGCGGTGGAACAGGATCTTCAGCATGCCTTGCGGCTCGCCGGCGATCTGCGCACGCGCCATGCCCTTGAAGAAAGCCTTGCCCACTTCGTACGGCACCTTGGCCTGAGTCAGCTCCTGCTCGTTCTTGCCGATCGAGCTGATCTCCGGAATGGTGTAGATGCCGGTTGGCACGTCATTGACGAAGCGCCAGCTGCCATTGTCGACGATGCTGCCAGCGGCCGAGCGGCCCTGGTCATGGGCAGCACTGGCCAGGCTTGGCCAGCCGATCACGTCACCGGCACCGTAGATGTTCGGCACGCTGGTGCGGTAGGCCTCGTCGACCTCGATCTGGCCACGGCTGTTGACCTTGATGCCGATGTTTTCCAGGCCCAGCTTGTCGGTGTTGCCAGTACGGCCGTTGCACCACAGCAAGGCGTCGGCCTTGATCTTCTTGCCCGACTTCAGGTGCAGGATCACCCCGTTGTCCAGGCCCTCGACGCGCTCATACTCTTCGTTGTGGCGCACGGTGATGTTGTTGTTGCTGAAGTGGTAGCTCAGCGCCTGGGAAATTTCCGAGTCGAGGAAGCTCAGCAGTTGGCCGCGGTTGTCCACCAGCTCCACCAGCACGCCCAGGCCGCTGAAGATCGAAGCGTATTCGCAACCGATCACGCCGGCGCCGTAAACGATCAGCTTACGCGGGGTGTGGCTGAGGCTGAGGATGGTATCGCTGTCGTACACGCGCGGGTGGTGGAAGTCGATATCGGCCGGGCGGTACGGGCGCGAGCCGGTGGCGATGATGATGTGCTTGGCGTTGAGCTTCTCGACCACGCCGTTGGGGCACACCACTTCCACGGTTTGCTCGTCGGCGAAGCTGCCGGTGCCGAAGAACACGTCGACGCGGTTACGGGCGTAGTAGCCAGTACGCGACGCCACCTGCTTGGCGATGACCTTCTCGGCGCTTTTCAGCACGTCCGGGAACGAGAACCAGCGTGGCTCGCCGATGGCCCGGAACATCGGGTTGGTGTTGAACTGCATGATCTGCCGCACCGAGTGACGCAGTGCCTTGGACGGAATGGTGCCCAGGTGGGTGCAGTTGCCACCGACTTGGCGACGGTCATCGACCATCGCTACCTTGCGCCCTGCTTTGGCGGCGTTCATTGCCGCGCCTTCACCGGCCGGGCCGGAACCCAGCACCACTACGTCGTAGTTGTAGACAGCCATGCGTACTCCTTCAGAACTGGCCCGCAAGCCACGGTCGCTCGCGGGGCGCGATCATGCCGCCGGGGCGTCATGAGAAAATTCGGGTGCAGTCTAATCAAGCGTGAACGCCGCGCACATTAACCCTTGGTCGCGTCGTAGGCCAATTTCGCCCGCACTACATATGGTTCACCCATTCCCTGGCGGCAATCATCCCTGCTTGTGCTTTCACTCGCCTTTCACCGCCCGTTCGAACGCAGGCGTAGCTCGGGAGACGAAGCCACCCTCGGCTCGAGTCACCAATACCGCGGCCAAGCCATGCGCCACGGCAAAATCCCAGCCACGCTCAGGGCCAAGGATCAACAGCAGCGTCGAATAGCCGTCGGCCTGCAGCGCCGAGGCGCTCAGCACTGTAACGGCCGCCAGGTCATGCTCGACCGGGCGCCCCAGGCGGGCATCGAAGGTGTGCGAATAGCGCCGGCCATTCTCCTCGAAATAGTGCCGATAGTCACCCGAGGTCGATACTGAAAGGCCATTGACCGGGATGATCTGGCGGGCGATCTGGCGGTCTTCGCGGGGCAGCTCCAGGGCAATGCGCCAGGGGCTGCCATCGGGCTTGCGGCCGACCGCTTTCAATTCGCCGGTAGCCTCGGCGACGAAGCTGACCACGCCCATGGCCTGAAGGCGTGCGGCGATCAGGTCGACAGCATGGCCGGCGGCGATGCTGTTGAAGTCGAGCTGTACCGGGGCGTCCTTGCACAGAGACTGGCCTTTGACGTGCAGGTGCTGGTAACCCACGCGCAGGCGTACCTGGGCCAGGGCTTGCGGGTCGGGCACCTGCTCGTGGCGGGCCTGGGGGCCAAAGCCCCACAAGTCGAGCAGCGGCTCGACGGTGAGGTCGAAGGCGCCATCGCTCTGCTCGGCCAGTTGTTGGCCAAGGGCTACCAGTTCGAGCATGTCGGGCGGCAGGGCCAGGCACTGATTGGCCGGTAACTGGTTGAAAAGGCTGACGACGGAGTCGCCGCGATAGGTCGAATAGTGCTGGTCGATGTCGCTCAGGATGGCTTCGACCGCTGCCTGCACCTGGGCCGGTGCCGGGCCGCCGGGCTCGCGGACGTATTGGATGCTGTAGCTGCTGCCCATGGTCGGGCCGCCCAGGCGCTCCAGGGTGGGGCCTTGGTTGCAGGCGGTCAGCAGCAGGAAGATGAACAGTAAGGCTGTGCGCAAAAATTCGGTTCCTGGGTGCTTGGCTTGAGTTTTTTGGTGTGGCACATATCGAGCGCCGCCCGCGCGGCGCATCGCGAGCAAGCTCGCTCCTACATTTGTTTCGGGCCAGTTATTCCTGAGGCAGAGGCGCGCGGCCTTTTGGCGTCCACCTCGATATTGTGTGGAACAAAAAATGGCGGTCGCGCGCGTAGGCACAGGCGATACTGGCCCGAAACAGATGTAGGAGCGAGCTTGCTCGCGATGCGCCGCGCGGGCGGCGCTCGATCTCACAGGCGCCACACAACTTACTCCAGGCAAAAAAAACGGGAACCCGAAGGTTCCCGTTTTTTCATTGCCTTACAAGCGAATCAGCGTGGAAACGCTGGCGGGTTCACACCGGCCATGTCTTCCATCACGCGAACCACCTGGCAGCTGTAACCGAATTCGTTGTCGTACCAGACGTACAGGACAACGCGGTTGTCGTTGGCGATGGTCGCCTCTGCGTCAACCACACCGGCGTGGCGCGAGCCCACGAAGTCGGTCGAAACCACTTCCTGCGAAGCCACGTAGTCGATCTGCTTGTGCAGTTCCGAGTGCATGGCGGTCTGGCGCAGGTACTCGTTGATCTCGTCGCGAGTCGTGGCCTTTTCCAGGTTCAGGTTCAGGATGGCCATCGAAACGTTCGGCGTCGGTACGCGAATGGCGTTGCCGGTCAGCTTGCCCTTGAGCACTGGCAGTGCCTTGGCAGCGGCGGTGGCGGCGCCAGTTTCGGTGATGACCATGTTCAGCGGCGCGGCACGGCCACGGCGGCTGCCCTTGTGGAAGTTGTCGATCAAGTTCTGGTCGTTGGTGAACGAGTGAACGGTTTCGACGTGGCCGTTAACGATACCGTATTGGTCGTTGATAGCCTTGAGCACCGGCACGATGGCGTTGGTGGTGCAGGAAGCAGCCGAGATGATCTTGTCATCGGCAGCGATGTCACCGTGGTTGATGCCGTGCACGATGTTCTTCAGCGCGCCCTTGCCAGGTGCGGTGAGGATCACGCGGGCAGCGCCCGGGCAGGCCAGGTGCTGGCCCAGGCCGTCGGCATCACGCCATACGCCGGTGTTGTCGACGATCAGCGCGTTCTCGATGCCGTACTGGGTGTAGTCGACTTCGCTCGGGCTCTTGGCGTAGATAACCTGGATCAGGTTGCCGTTGGCGGTAATGGTGTTGTTGGCTTCGTCGATGGTGATGGTGCCATCGAACGGGCCGTGCACCGAGTCACGGCGCAGCAGGCTGGCGCGCTTGACCAGGTCGTTCTCGGCGCCTTTGCGCACGACGATGGCACGCAGGCGCAGGCCGTCGCCACCACCGGTCTTCTCGATCAGGATGCGCGCCAGCAGGCGGCCGATGCGGCCGAAACCGTACAGCACAACGTCGGTGCCTTTGCGCGCCGAAGCGTTCTGCTGGCCAACCACGTCGGCCAGTTCTTCACGCACGAACTGCTCGGCAGTGCGGCCATTGCCTTCCTGCTTGAACTTGTTGGCCAGCTTGCCCAGGTCGACCGAAGCGGCGCCCAGTTTCAGCTCGCTCATGGCCTTGAGCAGGGGGAATGTCTCGTGGACGGACAGTTCGGTTTCGTCGGTTTGACGATGACGCGCAAAGCGGTGCGCCTTGAGGATCGAGATAACCGAACGGTTGATCAGGCTACGGCCATAAATCGAGCTCACCACGTTGTTGTTGCGGTAGAGCTGACCGATAAGCGGGATCATCGCTTCAGCCAGAGCTTCACGATCAATCCACTCACCAAGACACTGGTCGGGCTTCTGAGTCACGGGAACCTTCCACATGTAGGGACAGAAAAAAGGGGCTACATTATGACGCCCCAACGCGGAACCGGCAATGAGCGCCTGTCGCAGCGACGCAAGCCAGCGTTCACGCCCTTTCGAGCCTGACAGCCGGCACCGTCACCGGTACAATCGGTCTCTTTGCCGCAACGCTTGGAGTGCAATCTCCCGTGTCAGTTCTGCGCCTACCGCAAATGTCGGCCACGGCCGGCAAACAAACCTGGGGCAACCTGCCCGGTGCCGCCCTCAGCCTTGCCATCGCCGAGGCCGCCAGCAGCGCTGGCCGCTTCACCCTGCTGCTGACGGCCGACAGCCAGGCCGCCGACCGTCTGGAACAGGAGCTGCGCTTCTTTGCCCCGGACCTGCCGGTGCTGCCGTTCCCCGATTGGGAAACCCTGCCCTACGACCTGTTCTCGCCGCACCAGGACATCATCTCCCAGCGCATCGCCAGCCTGTACCGCCTGCCGGAGCTGAGCCACGGCATCCTCGTGGTGCCGGTCACCACTGCCCTGCACCGCCTCGCCCCCACGCGCTTCCTGCTGGGCAGCAGCCTGGTGCTGGATGTGGGCCAGACCATCGACGTGGAACAGATGCGCACGCGCCTGGAGGCCAGCGGCTACCGCTGCGTCGACACTGTCTACGAGCATGGCGAGTTCGCCGTGCGCGGCGCGCTGATCGACCTGTTCCCGATGGGCAGCAAGCTGCCCTACCGCATCGACCTGTTCGATGACGAGATCGAGACGCTGCGCACCTTCGACCCCGAGACCCAGCGCTCGATCGACAAGGTGGATTCGGTGCGCCTGCTGCCGGCGCGCGAATTCCCGATGCAAAAAGAGGAAGTGACCCGCTTCAAGGCACGCTTTCGCGAACGCTTCGACGTCGACTTCCGCCGCAGCGCGATCTTCCAGGACCTGGCCAGCGGCATCATTCCCGCTGGCATCGAGTATTACCTGCCGCTGTTCTTCGAAGAAACCTCGACCCTGTTCGACTACCTGCCAGCCGACACCCAGGTGTTCTCGCTGCCCGGCGTGGAACAGGCCGCCGAACACTTCTGGAACGACGTGCGCGGGCGCTATGAAGACCGCCGCGGCGACCTCAGCCGGCCGCTGCTGCCGCCAGCCGAGCTGTTCCTGCCGGTGGAAGACTGCTTTGCCCAGCTCAAACAGTGGCCACGGGTGGTGGTCAGCAGCGAAGACCTCGACCCAGGCGTGGGCCGCGAGCGCTTCCCGGCACGCGCCCTGCCCAACCTGGCCATCGAGGCCAAGGCCAACCAGCCGTTGGCCGAACTGGCCAACTTCCTCGACCAGTTCCCCGGCCGCGTGCTGTTCACCGCTGAATCGGCGGGCCGCCGTGAAGTGCTGCTGGAACTGCTCGAACGGTTGAAGTTGCGCCCGCATACCGTCGACGGCTGGGACGATTTCATTACCGGCAACGAGCGCCTGGCAATCACCATCGCCCCGCTGGACGACGGCCTGCTGCTGGACGACCCAGGCTTGGCCCTGATCGCCGAAAGCCCGCTGTTCGGCCAGCGGGTGATGCAGCGCCGGCGCCGTGACAAGCGCGGCGAAACCGCCAACGACGCGGTCATCAAGAACCTCACCGAGCTGCGCGAAGGCGCACCGGTGGTGCACATCGACCATGGCGTTGGCCGCTACCTGGGCCTGGCCACGCTGGAAATCGACGGCCAGGCCGCCGAATTCCTGACCCTGGAATACGCCGAGAACGCCAAGCTCTACGTGCCGGTGGCCAACCTGCACCTGATCGCCCGCTACACCGGCAGCGACGACGCCCTGGCACCGCTGCACCGGCTGGGCTCGGAGGCCTGGCAGAAGGCCAAGCGCAAGGCCGCCGAACAGGTGCGCGACGTGGCCGCCGAGCTGCTCGACATCTATGCCCGCCGCGCCGCGCGCAAGGGCTATGCGTTTGCCGACCCATCCGCCGACTACGCCACCTTCAGCGCCGGTTTCCCGTTCGAGGAAACCCCGGACCAACAGGCCGCCATCGAAGCCGTGCGCGCCGACATGCTGGCGCCCAAGCCGATGGACCGCCTGGTCTGCGGCGACGTGGGCTTCGGCAAGACCGAAGTGGCCATGCGCGCCGCCTTCATCGCCGTGCACAGCGGCCGCCAGGTGGCCGTGCTGGTGCCCACTACCCTGCTTGCCCAGCAGCACTACAACAGCTTCCGCGACCGTTTTGCCGACTGGCCGGTAACCGTGGAGGTGATGAGCCGCTTCAAGTCGGCCAAGGAAGTGGCCGCCGCCGCCGCCGACCTGGCCGAGGGCAAGATCGACATCCTCATCGGCACCCACAAGCTGCTGCAGGACGATGTGCGTTTCAAAGACCTGGGCCTGGCCATCATCGACGAAGAGCACCGCTTTGGCGTGCGCCAGAAAGAGCAGTTGAAAGCGCTGCGCAGCGAAGTCGACATCCTGACCCTGACCGCCACGCCAATTCCGCGCACACTGAACATGGCTGTGGCGGGCATGCGTGACCTGTCGATCATCGCCACACCACCGGCGCGCCGCCTGTCGGTACGCACCTTCGTCATGGAACAGAACAAGAGCACGGTCAAGGAGGCACTGCTGCGCGAACTGCTGCGCGGCGGCCAGGTGTACTACCTGCACAACGATGTGAAAACCATCGAGAAATGCGCCGCCGACCTGGCCGAACTGGTGCCCGAGGCACGTATCGGCATCGGCCACGGGCAAATGCGCGAGCGCGAGCTGGAACAGGTGATGAGCGATTTCTACCACAAGCGCTTCAACGTGCTGGTGGCCTCGACCATCATTGAAACCGGCATCGACGTGCCCAGCGCCAACACCATCGTCATCGAGCGCGCCGACAAGTTCGGCCTGGCGCAGCTGCACCAGCTGCGTGGCCGGGTCGGCCGCAGCCACCACCAGGCCTACGCCTACTTGCTCACGCCAACCCGGCAAAAAGTCAGCGCCGATGCCGAAAAGCGCCTGGAGGCCATCGCCAACACCCAGGACCTGGGCGCCGGCTTCGTGCTGGCCACCAACGACCTGGAAATCCGCGGCGCGGGCGAACTGCTGGGCGAAGGCCAGAGCGGGCAGATCCAGGCGGTGGGCTTCACGCTGTACATGGAAATGCTCGAACGTGCGGTGAAGGCGATTCGCAAAGGCACCCAGCCAAACCTCGAACAGCCACTGGGCGGCGGCCCGGAGATCAACCTGCGCCTGCCGGCACTGATCCCCGAGGACTACCTGCCCGACGTGCATGCGCGGTTGATCCTGTACAAGCGCATTGCCTCGGCCGCCGACGAAGAAGGCCTCAAAGACCTGCAAGTCGAGATGATCGACCGCTTCGGCCTGCTGCCAGAACCGACCAAGAACCTGATGCGCCTGACTTCGCTCAAGCTGCTTGCAGAAAAGCTCGGCATCAAGAAAGTCGACGCCGGCCCCAATGGCGGCAAGCTCGAGTTCGAAGCCGAAACCCCGGTCGACCCGCTGACCCTGATCAAGCTGATCCAGGGCCAGCCCAAACGCTACAAGTTCGAAGGCGCGACCCAGTTCCGTTTCCTGGTGCCAATGGAACGCCCCGACGAACGCTTCAACACCCTGGAGGCGCTGTTCGAGCGCCTGACCCCACAGCCTGCCTAAGGAAGATCCATGCGTGCCATCCGTTGCCTGACCCTGCTGCTGGCGCTGTTCGCCCCAGCCGCCTTCGCCGAAGGCCTCTATCAGGTAGAAATGATTCTGGTGCGGCAGAACAGCGTGCCCGCCTTCACCAGCCCGTTCGCCCCGGAAAACTGGAGCGCTGGCGCCCCACGCCTGGAAAAGGACGCCGAACGCCGCCTGGCGCTGGAAGACGAAGCCACCCGCCTGGAGGCCACCGCCGACTACACCGTGCTGCTGCACAAGGCCTGGCAACAACAGGTGGGCAGCGAACCCAGCCGCATCGCCCTGGGCGAAGGCACCGAGCAATTCGGCCACTTCCCTATCGAGGGCAACCTCAGCATCGCTGAAGGCCGCTTCATCGCGGTCGAGGCCAACTTCTGGGTCAACCAGCTGGACAGCAACGGCAACGTGCTGCAAAGCGAGCAGTTCAAACAAAGCAACAGCAACGTCAAAGGCAGCCAGCTGACCTTCCTCGACGGCGGTCACCTGGCCGTGCTGCTGAAGGTGACACCGCCGGGCACGCCGAAAATGCCGGTGATGGACCCGGAGATGATGGAGCAGTGATGTGAGCGACAGCGATGCGCAGCAGCTGCTGAGGGCCTATCCGGGCTGGGTCGACTTCATCGAGGCCGGCACGATGGCACGAGGCCGCAGCTATGCTGCGCAAGCGCGGGCACGCATTCTGTCGCAGCATGGCGCAACGATCGAAGCCATCTGCAAGGGCTCGCGAGGCGAGACTTACCAGCAAGACATCCGACTGGTCGTCAACCACGGGGACCTGCGCGTGTTTGGGCGCTGTACCTGCCCAGTTGCACTCAACTGCAAACACTGCGTTGCGGCACTGCTGCAACTGCAAGACGGCCTCGACGCCACAGCCCCCCAAGAGCAATCCGCCCTTTCACTGCCGCCGGACCTCAACCTGTGGGTTGAAGCCCTTGAGTCCCCCTCCCAACCTGCAACGCCTCAAGGGCCAGCGCGCAAAGGTCCGGCAATCTACTACCGCATTCACGTGGATCACGGACTTTGGCGAATCGAGCCGATCAAAGGTACCCGCCAGGCAGATGACACGCTGAAGACCGGCCGCATCACCTCAATGCCCGAAATGCTCTACTACACGCCTCGCTACGTCACAGAGGACGATGCGCGGCTGTTGCGCCTGATCGATGCTCGCAGCGAAACGACTGCGCCCACGGCGCAACTGGATGGCAAACAGGGCGGGGAGCTCTACAGCTATGCCCTGGCCACTGGCCGCCTGCTATTTGAAGACGACTTGGCGCCACTGTCTCCCGGGCCGGAGCTACATGCCGAATTCCGCTGGGTCAGGCTGGACAATGGCAGCTACCGTGGAGCCTGGTACCACAATGGCCACGAACAGTTGCAGGCGGTGCCCATCGAACCCATGCACTATGTCGACCGACAGCAGCATTTGACCGGCAAGCTGCGCCACGACCTCGACCCTTTCATTGCCAGCCAGCTTGCGCGCGCGCCTATTGTCCCCGAACACCTGATCATCCCCTTGAGTCATCGACTGAACGCCTTGAACCGCCACGTCCCCACGCCCACCAACGTGAGCACCGAGCACATCGAACACATCGCGCCAAGAGGGCGGCTGACCCTTGGCAGCCTCGAATTCAGCGCCTACATGCCCAAGACCGGCCGCATGCAGCGGCAGATGCAACACCGTGCCGCACTGGCGTTCGACTACGATGGCCTGTGCGCCACCGGCAACGAAGACAAGCCGCTGACACGCCTGATCGGCAATACCAGCCAGCGCATCCGCCGTCAGCCGCAGGCCGAGCAGGCGCTTCGCAAGGTACTGCGCGATCTCGGTTTCAAGGCCGCCACCCGGCAGAGCAAGGCCCTGCCCGACAGTGCCGGCGAAATGCACCAGCTGCCCGACGACGAAGCCTGGCTGCGCTTTGCCCGCGAAGGCCTGCCGCGCTTGCGCGAAGCCGGTTGGGACATCGACGTTCACCGCGACTTCGCCTTCAATCTGCATGAGGTGGACGACTGGTACGCCAGCATCGACGAAGCCCCCGGCCATGAATGGTTCGACCTGGAGTTGGGCATCGTGGTCGATGGTCAGCGCCATAGCCTGCTGCCGATCGTGCTGCAACTGCTGCGCAGCAACCCGGAACTGCTGCGCCCCAGCGAACTGGCCCGACGCAGCGACGACGAACACCTGCTGATCGACCTCAACCGCGGTCGCCTGGACGCCCCGGCCCTGCGCGTTGCCCTGCCCTACGGCCGCATCAAGGCAGTCATGGGTACTTTGGGCGAGTTGTACCTGCACGAAGACACCGCAGGCCCGAGCCTACGCATGGAGCGTGCCGACGCTGCACGCCTGAACGACATCGAAGGCCTGCCCCTGCACTGGGAAGGTGGCGAGCACGTACGTGACCTGGGCCGCCGTCTGCGCGATGCCCGCGACCTGCAAGTGGCCCCACCAACCGGGCTGCAGGCCAGCTTGCGCCCCTATCAGCAACAAGGCCTGAACTGGCTGCAAGCGCTGCGCGAGATGGGCACCGGTGGCATCCTTGGCGACGACATGGGCCTGGGCAAGACCCTGCAGGCCTTGGCCCACCTGTTACTGGAAAAAGAGTCTGGGCGCCTGAGCGCTCCGGCCCTGGCGGTGATGCCCACCAGCCTGATACCCAACTGGCTGGACGAAGCCCAGCGCTTCGCCCCCGACCTGCGCGTGCTGGCCTTGCAAGGCCCGGGGCGTAGCAAGCATTTTGCCAAGCTGCATGAATACGACCTGGTACTGACCACCTATGCCCTGCTGCCGCGCGACCTCGAACACCTGCGCAGCCAGCCCTGGCACGCACTGGTGCTGGACGAGGCGCAGAACATCAAGAGCAGCACCAGCAAGGCCGCCCTCGCCGCCTGCGAGCTTCAGGCCGGCCAACGCCTGTGCCTGACCGGCACGCCGATGGAAAACAACCTGGGCGAGCTGTGGTCGATCTTCCACTTCCTCATGCCCGGTTGGCTGGGCGACCTGAAGCGCTTCAACCAGGATTACCGCACCCCGATCGAACGCCACGGCGACACCGAGCGCCTGGCCCACCTGGTCACACGCATCCGCCCATTTCTGCTGCGCCGCACCAAGGAACAAGTGGCTACCGAGTTGCCGGCCAAGACCGAGATGGTGCACTGGGTCGAACTCAGTGATGCCCAGCGCGATACCTACGAGGCCGTGCGAGTGGCCATGGACCAGAAGGTCCGCGACGAAATCGCCCGCAATGGCGCCGCACGCAGCCAGATCGTGATCCTCGACGCACTGCTCAAGCTGCGCCAGGTGTGCTGCGACCTGCGCCTGGTCAAGGGCGTGGAAAGCAAAGGCAACCAGGCCGACAAGGGCAAGTTGGGCGCACTGCTGGAAATGCTCGAAGAGCTGCTCAGCGAAGGCCGCCGGGTGCTGTTGTTCTCGCAGTTCACCTCGATGCTGGCGCTGATCGAGCAGGAGCTGGAGAAGCGCAAGATCCGCTACAGCCTGCTGACCGGTGACACCCGCGACCGTCGCACGCCCGTGCAGCAGTTCCAGCAGGGAGACAGCGAAGTGTTCCTGATCAGCCTCAAGGCGGGTGGCGTGGGCTTGAACCTGACGGCCGCGGACACCGTGATCCACTTCGACCCCTGGTGGAACCCGGCCAGCGAAAACCAGGCTACCGACCGCGCCTACCGCATTGGCCAGGACAAGCCGGTGTTCGTGTTCAAGCTGATTACCCGGGGCACGGTGGAAGAGAAAATCCAGGTGTTGCAGCAGGAGAAGGCAGCGCTGGCGGCCAGCTTGCTGGACGGCGGCCAGGCCGGGCAGTGGCGGCTTGGCGACGAAGAAATCGAGGCGCTGTTTGCGCCACTGCCTGGAAAGCGCGGGCGTTGAAGCCTGCTGCCTGAACCGGCCTCTTCGCGGGCATGCCCGCTTCCACAGGGATACCAATGCCCTGTACCTGTGGGAGCGGGCGTGCCCGCGAAGAGGCCAGCGCGGTCAATCGACCAGCTGAGCATCCTTCAACGCACCCAACGCCTCCAGCCAGCGCGACTGCTGGCGATAATCGGTTCGCGCAAACCCTTGCCCACGCATCCGCGCAATCCGCGGCGACGGCTTGACCTTCATGCGCTGCGCCGCACTCAGCGCCAACTCCGCCGCTGCCCGGTCATTGCACACCAGGCCCATGTCACAGCCGGCGCTCAACGCCGCCTCGATACGGCTAGCCGCGTCACCCACCACATGCGCCCCGGCCATCGACAGGTCATCGCTGAAGATCACCCCGTCAAAGCCCAGCTCACCACGCAGGATGTCCTGCAGCCAACGCCGCGAGAAGCCAGCCGGTTGGTTGTCGACCTGCGGGTAGATGACATGCGCCGGCATCACCGCCGCCAACTGCCCACTCAGACGGGTGAACGGCACCAGGTCGGCCTGGCGCAATTGCTCCAGGCTGCGCTCGTCGGTAGGAATGGCCACATGCGAGTCCGCCTCGGCCCAGCCATGCCCCGGGAAGTGCTTGCCACAGGCCGCCATGCCCGCCGCATTCATCCCGCGAATGAACGCCCCGGCCAATTGCGTGGCACGCAGCGGGTCACCCTCGAAAGCGCGGCTGCCAACCACGGCGCTGCGCTGGTGATCCAGGTCGAGCACCGGGGCAAAGCTGAGGTCCAGGCCAACCGCCAACACCTCGGTCGCCATCAGCCAGCCGCACTGCTCGGCCAGGTATTCGGCATTGTCATTGTCGGCCAGCGCGCGCATGGCTGGCAGGCGCACAAAGCCCTGGCGCAGGCGCTGCACGCGGCCGCCTTCCTGGTCCACCGCCAGGATCAGCTCGGGGCGAATAGCACGGATCGATGCGCACAGCTCGCGCACCTGGCGCGGGCTGTCGATGTTGCGGGCAAAGATGATCAGGCCAGCCACTTCGGGCTGACGCAACAGGTGACGGTCTTCGGCGGTCAGCCATTTACCGGCGATGTCCACCATCAGGGAGCCTTGCAGGCTGACGGTCATGGGTAATCCTTCATTGAAGACTTCAGAGAAGCCCACTGGGGGCAGGCGGCCTGTTCGATGCGGACCGGGCAATGGACCGGCACCCGCTCGAACAGGCTCAGCAAGTCGGTGTTGCGCAGGCGTATGCAGCCATGGGACAACGCTATGCCCATGGGTTCCGTGTCCGGGGTGCCGTGCAGGTAGATATAGCGGCGAAACGTATCGACCGCGCCCAGGCGGTTGACGCCGGGTTCGCAGCCGCTGAGCCAGAGGATGCGGGTGAGGATCCAGTCGCGATCGGGATGCCGTGCGTGCAGCTCCGGCGACCACACCTCGCCAGTCCAGCGCCGCCCGGACAATACCGCATTCAGCGGCAGGCCCGCGCCGATCTTCGCCCGCACCTGATGCATGCCACATGGCGTGCAGCCCGAGCCATTGCGCTGACCAGCACCGTTGCGCGCCGTGGAAACCGGCAGGCGCACGCGCAGCTGGCCACGGGCAAAACCGTACAGGCATTGGTCGGCAAGGGAGATGTGCAGCAGATCGAGATCGGGCATGGGCGCTAGCTTAGCGGAAGCGCCCTGCCTCGCCCAGCCTTCAGGCCTTCGCCGTGGCGGTACTGGTCTTGGTGCGCGGGCGCAGTTGCGCAGTGGCCATGGCATCGTCGGTGACACCGCTGTCAGCACGCATGCCTGCCGCCAGGAACGGCACCATCAGGCGCATCACCTGCTCGATCGAGGTGTTGATGCCAAAGTCGGTCTCGGCGATCGCCCGCAGGGCCTTGATACCGGACATGCTGAAGGCCGCGGCACCGAGCATGAAGTGGACGCGCCAGAACAGCTCCAGTGGCGGAATGCGTGGTGCAGCCTCGTTGACCAGCAGCATGTAGCGGCGGAACACCTTGCCGTACATGTCTTCAAGGTAGCGCCGCAGGTGACCCTGGCTCTGGCTGAATGCCAGGCCCAGCAGGCGCATGAAGATCGACAGGTCATTGTTGCTGCGCGGCTGCACGGCCAACGCCTGCTCTACCAGCATTTCCAGCAGCTCTTCGAGGGTCGGCTTGTGCTCCGGCTTGGCCTGGCGCCGCTCCAGCTCACGCTCGAGGCTGGCGCAAAACGGGCCGAGGAAGCGCGAGAACACCGCCTGGATCAGTGCCTTCTTGGAGCCGAAATGATAGTTGACGGCCGCCAGGTTGACCCCGGCCTTGCTGGTAATCAGCCGCAACGAGGTTTCGGCGAACCCCCTTTCCGCGAACAGCTGCTCGGCAGCATCGAGAATGCGTTCAACGGTTTCCGATTGGGCCATGACTACTCCGCCAGACAAACAAGTGTTTGAAACATACGTTTCAGCCCTGCTTCTGTCAAGGCTCGGTGACCGGGCGGTCGCCATTTAAAAGTGCCAGAGGACAGGCTGCAAGCGCCACTTCTGTTGTTTGATGCGCCTTTTGGCTTGCAGCGCATCCAGTACTGTATATAATTCCAGTCACTGTACAAAAAGACAGAGCGCTCACCATGTTGAAACTGACGCCACGCCAAGCCGAAATTCTCGCGTTCATCAAGCGCTGCCTGGAAGACAACGGCTTCCCGCCGACTCGTGCCGAGATCGCTCAGGAGCTGGGCTTCAGGTCGCCCAATGCCGCCGAAGAACACCTCAAGGCCCTCGCCCGCAAGGGCGCGATCGAAATGACGCCGGGCGCTTCCCGCGGCATACGCATCCCTGGCCTTGAAGCCAAGGCCGAAGAAAGCGGCCTGCCAATCATCGGCCGGGTCGCTGCCGGTGCGCCGATTCTTGCCGAACAGCACATCGAGCAATCCTGCAACATCAACCCCGCCTTCTTCCACCCCCAGGCCGACTATTTGCTGCGCGTACACGGCATGAGCATGAAGGACGTCGGCATCTTCGACGGCGACCTGCTGGCGGTACACACCTGCCGCGAAGCCCGCAACGGCCAGATCGTGGTGGCGCGCATCGGCGACGAAGTCACCGTCAAACGCTTCAAGCGCGAAGGCAGCAAGGTCTGGCTGCTTGCCGAAAACCCCGAATTCGCCCCCATCGAAGTCGACCTGAAAGAACAGGAGCTGGTGATCGAGGGCTTGAGCGTCGGCGTCATTCGCCGCTGATCCAGGAGGCGTCATGCAGCAGTTCATTCACGCACCCGAGCAAGCCCAGTTGCCCCTGTTCGAAGCATTCCTTGCCCAACCCGTGCTACCTGGCCTGAAAACCAGCGAACTGGCGCGCAAAAGCAACCAGCCCGAACTGTTCAGCGAGCTGTCGCTGCGCGGCGCCCCTGGGCACTGCCAAAGCCTGCTGGCACCGGTGCTGCGCGAGCTTAGCGAAGAGGACGAGGCCCGCTGGCTGACCCTGATCGCCCCACCGTCGAGCCTGACCCAGGCCTGGCTTCGCGATGCAGGGCTCAACCGTGAACGTATTCTGCTGCTGCAACCGCGCAGCAATCAAAGCCCGCTGCAACTGGCCTGCGAGGCTTTGCGCCTGGGTCTCAGCCACACCGTGGTCAGCTGGTTGGGCAACGTCAATGCCACTGCACGCCAACAACTTCTACGTGCAGCCAGTGCCGGAAACGCACAAAGCCTGAACATCCGCCTTGGCTGATGTTCAGGCTTCGCCTGACACTTCAAAAAGCCTGATACGCTGCTGCACCCTCAGTGCAGCACGCGCGGCCCTTCATCACGTTCGAGCTCGCCATCCATAAGGCGGCCGGCCATCTGCACGCCCACACTGAGCATGGCTTTGGCCACTTCCACATGCTGCCCCTGCAGGAACACCTTGGCGTCTTCCGAGAAATCCAGGGTTACCAGAGAGCCCTCATCCTCGGCGCGACGCAGTTCGATGCGGCCATCAGGCAACTCGACAATTTCCAGAAAAGACGTAGACATAAATGGCAGTTCTCCGCGAAAGGCCGTTATTGTACCAGCCGTTGCGGCTATCAGCACTCACTCAACGCGTCGCGGAAACGTCTCACCAAGCCCTTGAGGTTGTTGCGCCAGCTTTCCAGCTCGGCACGGGACAGCGCAGGATGCTCGGGCTCATCGAGATTGACGGCTTGGATCAGGGGCTGAGTAACGTCAGTTTTCGGCGCCTTCTTCGCGACAGGTGGTCGGAACAAATCGGCATATGCACCCAGCATTTGCGCCAGCCAGGTCTCGCGCTGGCGGGCCAGCTCCAGCAACTCGGCCACTTCAGGGATGGCGATGCCGTTCAAGGCATCGTCGGCCAGGGCTTGCTCGACCGTTGCAACAACCGGCAGCCGATAGAAGCCGCCGATTTCATGGCACAGGCCCAGCAGTGCGCCATACAGGTGAAACAGCGACGACTCGCGTTCAGCCTGGACCAGGCCCTGAGCGTTCATCGCCTGGCTTTGTTCGGCCTTGGCCATGGACTCCAGGGCGAGACCGGCGAAGAACAGTTTCTGGTTGGTGCGGGTGTAGAGTTCCTGGGCCATATCATTGCCCTCCCATGAGGCTGCAAGGCGAATACATGCATCATAAATGATTGGGGCCGCAAAGCGGCCCCAATTACTGCACTGAAGAGTCAGCGCTTGTCTTCAACCTTCCACGCACCACCGTCGTAGAACGCCTTCCAGCCGGTCGGCTTGCCATCGACCTCGGACTGCACATACTGCTCTTTAGTCTTGCGGCTGTAGCGGATGACCGCCGGGCGGCCATCTGGGTCCTTCTGCGGCGCATCGCACAAGAAGTGATACTTCGGGTCGATCTCATGCTTGTGCGGCACGATCTCCAGCACCAACGGCGCACGGGTTTCGCGGTTTTTAGGGAACTGGCTGGCCGCCAGGAACAGCCCCGAAGCACCGTCGCGCAGCACGTAGGTGTCGTCGACCTTCTCGCACTTGAGCTCCGGCATGTCCACCTTGTCCATCTTCGGTGGCGCCGCCTCGCCGCTCTTGAGCAGCTTGCGGGTGTTCTTGCACGTCGGGTTGGTGCAGCCGAAGAACTTGCCGAAACGACCCGTCTTCAATTGCATCTCGCTACCGCACTTGTCGCACTCCAGGCTCGGCCCTTCGTAGCCCTTGATGCGGTAGTTGCCTTCCTCGATCTCATAACCCGCACAATCCGGGTTGTTACCGCAGATATGCAGCTTGTGCTTTTCGTCCAGCAGGTAGGCATCCATGGCCGTGGCGCAGATCGGGCAACGGTGTTTACCCAACAGCACCCGCGATTCCGACTCGCCCTCGTCGTCAGCGGCAATCTCGTCACCCGGCACCAGGTTGACGGTTGCCTTGCAGCGCTCTTTCGGCGGCAGGCTGTAGCCCGAGCAACCGAGGAACACACCCGTGGAGGCGGTGCGAATCATCATCGGCCGGCCGCATTCCTTGCACGGAATGTTGGTCATGGTCGGCTGGTTGGCGCGCATACCGTCTTCGTTGGACTCGGCAGTCTGCAGCTTCTTGCTGAAGTCGCCGTAGAACTCGTCGAGCACGTTCTTCCAGTCACGCTCGCCCTGAGCCACGTCGTCGAGGTTCTCTTCCATATCGGCGGTAAAGCCGTAGTCCATCAGATTGGAGAAGCTCTCCGACAGGCGTTCGGTGACGATGTCGCCCATCTTCTCGGAATAGAAGCGGCGGTTGTGCAGGGTCACATAGCCACGGTCCTGGATGGTGGAAATGATCGCCGCGTAGGTCGACGGGCGGCCAATGCCACGCTTTTCCATTTCCTTGACCAGGCTGGCTTCGGTGAAGCGTGCCGGCGGCTTGGTGAAGTGCTGGCTCGGGTCGATCTGGATCAGCTTCAGCGCTTCACCTTGAACCATCTCTGGCAGCACGTCATCTTCGCCCGGTTTGCTCTGCTGTGGCAGCACACGGGTGTAACCGTCGAACTTGAGGATACGGCCCTTGGCACGCAGCTCGAAATCGCCGGCGGCCACGGTAACGCTGGTAGACAGGTACTGCGCAGGCGGCATCTGGCAAGCCAGGAACTGGCGCCAGATCAGCTCGTACAGGCGCTCGGCGTCACGCTCCATGCCACTGAGCTTGGTCGGGTGGGTATTCACGTCAGAAGGACGAATCGCTTCGTGCGCCTCCTGGGCGCCTTCCTTGCTGCCGTATACCAGCGGCGCATCCGGCAAGTACTGTTTGCCGAATTCGCGCTCGATGTAGCTGCGCGCCATGTCCAGCGCATCGGCCGACAGGTTGGTCGAGTCGGTACGCATGTAAGTGATGTAGCCGGCCTCGTACAAGCGCTGGGCCATCATCATGGTTTTCTTCACGCCAAAGCCCAGACGGTTACTGGCCGCTTGCTGCAGGGTGGAGGTAATGAACGGTGCCGACGGCTTGCTGCTGGTCGGGCGGTCTTCGCGCTTGACCACGCTGTAGCTGGAAGCCTTGAGCTTCTCCAGCGCAGCCATGGCCTGGGCTTCGTTCAGCGGTTTGAAGGCCTCACCCTTCTCGCGCGCCACCTCGAAACGTACCTTGGCGTTCTTGGCGGTGCCGAGGTCGGCGTGGATCTCCCAGTATTCTTCCGGGATGAACGCACGGATTTCACGCTCGCGCTCAACCACCAGCTTTACCGCTACCGATTGCACACGGCCAGCGGACAGGCCACGGGCAATCTTGGCCCACAGCAGCGGCGAAACCATGTAACCGACCACGCGGTCGAGGAAACGCCGCGCCTGTTGGGCGTTGACCCGGTCGATGTCGAGCTCGCCCGGCTGCGAGAACGCCTCCTGAATGGCCTTCTTGGTAATTTCGTTGAACACCACGCGCTTGTAGCGGGTGTCGTCGCCGCCGATGGCCTCGCGCAGGTGCCAGGCAATGGCTTCCCCCTCGCGGTCCAAGTCGGTTGCGAGATAGATGGTGTCGGCGTCCTTGGCCAGGCGGCGCAGCTCTTCGATCACCTTTTCCTTGCCAGGCAGGATCTCGTACTTGGCCTTCCAACCATGATCAGGGTCGACACCCATGCGAGCCACCAGCTGGCGGCGAGCCTTTTCTTTCGGCGAAAGCGCCGGCGCCTCACCCGCGGCCTTGCCACGCTTGGCGGCCGGCTCTTTGCTCGCGCTGGCCGAACCGCTGGTGGGGAGGTCTCGGATATGGCCGATACTCGACTTCACCACGTACTGGTTGCCCAGGTACTTGTTGATGGTCTTGGCCTTGGCCGGGGATTCCACAATGACCAGCGATTTGCCCATGGATCGGAGTATTCCTGAATCTGAAGATGAAAAACGCGTCAGGTGCCAGACGCGGCACCGCTATATATAGTGGCAAAAGTGTGAGGTCAAGCTCGGACGATCACTCGTGCGACTTGCCCAGCAACCCAGGCAGCCCCTCTTCGGCCTTGACCAAAGCAAAGCGTGGCACCTGCTCGCCGTCAACCTCGACAGACTCCTGGAACATCGAAAGGGGGCGTACCCAGAAGCTGTAATCACCATACAGGCACTGGTAGAACACCATCCACTCTTCGCTTTCGGAGTGCCGCGCAACACTGAAGACACGGTACTCAGGCCCTTTGTAATGCCGGTATACGCCTGGTTGTATCTGCATGTTGCACACCCTCTTGAATAAAACCTGAAAAAAACAAAAACCGGGGCACAAGGCCCCGGCTGCTGTCCCGCTACGCGATCAGACGCGTTCGAAGACAGTGGTGATACCTTGGCCCAGGCCGACGCACATGGTCGCCACGCCCAGCGTACCGCCATTCTGCTTCATGACGTTGAGCAGGGTGCCGGAAATCCGCGCCCCGGAGCAACCGAACGGGTGGCCCAAGGCAATCGCGCCGCCGTGCAGGTTAACCTTCTCATCCATCTTGTCGAGCACTTTCAAGTCTTTCAGCACCGGCAGGGCCTGTGCGGCAAAGGCTTCGTTGAGCTCGATGAAGTCGATGTCGGCCATGGTCAAGCCGGCACGCTTGAGGGCTTTCTGGGTCGATGGCACCGGGCCGTAGCCCATGATCGCCGGGTCGACACCAGCCACCGCCATCGAGCGAATCACCGCCAATGGCTGGATACCGAGGTCCATGGCACGCTGGCCGGACATGACGATCATGCACGACGCACCGTCGGTGATCTGCGACGAAGTACCGGCCGTGACAGTGCCCCCTTTCGGGTTGAACGCCGGCTTGAGCGACGCCAGGCCTTCGAGGGTGGTTTCCGGGCGAATGGTTTCGTCGAAATCGAACACCTTCAGGAAGCCGTTCTCGTCATAGCCCTGCATCGGGATGATCTCGTCCTTGAACTTGCCTTCGACCGTGGCCTTGTGGGCCAGCTGGTGCGAACGCAGGCCGAACAGGTCCTGCTGCTCACGGGTGATGCCGTGCATTTTGCCGAGCATTTCCGCAGTCAGGCCCATCATCCCGGAAGCCTTGGCGGCATGCAAGGACAGGTGCGGGTTGGGGTCGACGCCGTGCATCATGCTGACGTGGCCCATGTGCTCCACACCACCGACCACGAACACATCACCGTTGCCGGTCATGATCGCCTGGGCGGCGGTGTGCAGCGCGCTCATCGACGAACCGCACAGGCGGCTGACGGTCTGCGCCGCGGAGGTGTGCGGGATCTGGGTCATCAGCGAAGCCATGCGGGCGATGTTCCAGCCCTGCTCCAGGGTCTGGTTGACGCAGCCCCAGATCACGTCCTCGACTTCTTTCGGGTCGACTTTGCCGTTGCGTTCCAGCAGTTTGCTGATCAGGTGCGCCGACATGTCTTCGGCGCGGGTATTGCGGTGCATGCCACCCTTGGAGCGGCCCATTGGCGTGCGACCGAAGTCGACAATCACCACGTCTCTTGGATTCAGGCTCATATCAAATCTCTCGCTCTAGCTCGTTGACCGCTCAGTTGAAGAAGCGCTGGCCGTTCTTGGCCATTTCACGCAGCTTGGCGGTCGGGTGGTACAGCGGCCCCAGGTCGGCGTACTGATCGGCCAGGGCGACGAATTCGGCCACACCGATCGAGTCGATGTAACGCAACGCACCACCGCGGAAGGGAGGGAAACCAATGCCGTAGACCAGGCCCATGTCAGCTTCGGCAGCGGTTTCGACGATGCCGTCTTCCAGGCAACGCACAGTCTCCAGGCACAGCGGGACCATCATCCAGTTGATGATGTCTTCGTCGGTGACTTCACGCTGCTCGAACACCACAGGCTTGAGCACATCGAGCACAGTGGCGTCGAAGACCTTCTTCGGCTTGCCGCGCTTGTCGGTTTCGTAGGCGTAGAAGCCTTTGCCGTTCTTCTGGCCCAGACGGTTGGCCTCGTACAGCGCATCGACGGCCGAGCGGCGCTCGTCCTTCATGCGGTCAGGGAAGCCTTCAGCCATCACGTCGCGACCATGGTGGCCGGTGTCGATGCCGACCACGTCCATCAGGTAGGCCGGGCCCATCGGCCAGCCGAACTTTTCCATGACCTTGTCGATGCGCACGAAGTCGACACCGGCGCTGACCAGCTTGGCGAAACCGCCGAAGTAAGGGAACAGCACGCGGTTGACCAAAAAGCCTGGGCAGTCATTGACCACGATCGGGTTCTTGCCCATTTTCTTGGCATAGGCAACGGTGGTGGCAACCGCCACTTCACTGGACTTCTCGCCACGGATCACTTCCACCAGCGGCATCATGTGCACCGGGTTGAAGAAGTGCATGCCGACGAAGTTTTCCGGGCGCTTGAGCGCCTTGGCCAACAGGTTGATGGAGATGGTCGAGGTGTTGGAGGCGAGGATCGCGTCGTCCTTCACCTGGCCTTCCACTTCAGCCAGTACCGCCTGCTTGACTTTCGGGTTCTCGACCACGGCCTCGACGACGATGTCGACATGGGCGAAATCGCCGTAGGACAGGGTCGGGCGAATGGCGTTGAGTGCCTCGGCCATCTTGGCCGGGGTCAGGCGGCCCTTCTCGACGCGGTTGCCGAGCAGCTTGGAGGCTTCGTTCAGGCCCAGCTGGATGGCTTCTTCGCGGATGTCCTTCATCAGGATCGGGGTGCCCTTGACCGCCGACTGATAGGCGATGCCACCCCCCATGATACCGGCGCCAAGTACGGCGGCCTGCTTCACGTCATGGGCGATTTCGTCATGCGCCTTGGCCTTGCGCTTGAGTTCCTGATCGTTCAGGAACAGGCCGATCAGGCTCTCGGCGACCGAGGTCTTGGCCAGCTTGGCAAAGCCTGCGGCTTCGACTTCCAGCGCCTTGTCGCGGCCAAAGTTGGCGGCTTTCTGGATGGACTTGATGGCTTCAACCGGGGCCGGGTAGTTCGGCCCGGCCTGGCCGGCGACGAAGCCCTTGGCGGTTTCGAAGGCCATCATCTGCTCGATGGCATTGAGCTTGAGCTTTTCCAGCTTGGGCTGGCGCTTGGCCTTGTAATCCAGCTCGCCACTGATGGCGCGCTTGATCAGGTCGAGAGCGCCGGCCAGCAGCAGCTCAGGGGCGACCACGGCGTCGACGGCACCCACTTTCAGGGCGTCTTCGGCACGGTTTTCCTTGCCGGCGGCAATCCACTCGATGGCGTTGTCCGAGCCAATCAGGCGCGGCAGACGCACGGTGCCACCGAAGCCTGGGTAGATACCCAGCTTGACTTCCGGCAGGCCGATCTTGGCGCTGCTGGACATGACCCGGTAGTCGGCCGCCAGGCACATTTCCAGGCCGCCGCCCAGGGCGATACCGTTGATGGCGGCAACGGTCGGCACTTCGAGGTCTTCGAAGGCGTTGAAGATGCGGTTGGCTTCCAGGTTGCCAGCGACCAGTTCGGCCTCGGGCAGCTTGAAGTTGTCGACGAACTCGGTGATGTCGGCGCCGACGATGAACACGTCCTTGCCACTGCTGACGATCACGCCCTTGACCGAGGCGTCGGCCTGGATGGCTTCGACGGCCTGGCGCAGCTCGTTCAGGGTCAGGCGGTTGAACTTGTTGACGGACTCACCCTTGAGGTCGAACTTGAGCTCGACGATGCCACTTTCAAGAGCCTTAACCGTGATGGCTTTACCTTCGTAAATCATCAACTGATCTCCACGATATGGAAGCTGAACTGTACACGCCGATCGCTGCAGCAAAAGCAGGCCAAGCTGCCCTGCCCCAGGCACACCCGTCAGCGCGCTAGTCGGAAGTATGGCTTGGCGTCATGACATACAAACGCTCAATTCATACGCCCGTTTGATTTGGGTGTGCACACATTCTCCGAAAAGATCGGCGTTGTCAAATGCTCACGAGCGTGTCGAAAATGCGACTTTCCAGTCATTTTGTATCGGCTGGGTACAAAACATGATGACAGTGATCGCCGCCCATTCATGTCAGCGATTGACCACAAGCATTGCCAGTGTGCTGCAACTTTGCGCTTGCGCAGCAAGCACAGGCGGCTACACTGGCACTTGCTTGAATGAATACCCGGCCTGCCTGGCCTTTTCTGCGCAGCAGAACGCAAAGCGGCGACTTGGCACCCCACCCCTTCAGGGTTCTGCCAAGCCGCCGCTTTGTCGTTTCAGGCCGTTAATGGTTACGCCATACCTGTAGGAGCAGCCTTGCGCTGCGAAAGGGCCGGCAAATCTGGCAATGCTCTATCAGGCATACCGACCTCTTCGCAGCACAAGGCTGCGCCTACAGACACCGTTAACCCATGAGTTCAGGCCAGGGTTTCGAGGACGTAGGCAACATCCTGCAATACCGCCGTATCGCCCCGCTCGGTCCAGTAAAGGGCAATCATCCGCGCATCGGCCTCGACCTTGTACACGCTTGCCGGCAAGCGCGCCAAGGCGTCCATGAAGCGCGGGTCTTCGCAAGGTTCGCGCCACTGGTTGCACCACACCCCCGGGCTGACCTGCCAGAAACTGAAGCTGTCCTCATGCCCACGCCGCCGGGCTCGATGGTACTGCGGGCAAGGGCTTGGCGGCTCCTTTTCCAGCCAGTGAGGCCACTGCTGCGGCGCGAGTTGCATGGCCAGACCCATGCGCCGAGCCTCCAGGCGCAGCTTCATCTGCTCGCTCTGCTTGCGCGAGCTGCGCAGCCAGGAAAGCGGGCTGAGAATCAGCGCAAGGATTGACACCACCAGCAATACCGTCATATCAGTAGTTCCCATAAAGCGTTGCAAATGAGCTGGTTAGCCATTTTTCACGGTAGACCCGCCCGAAAGCGACCATACTTCTTCTATCGCGATTGTCAGGAGTACCGCTCATGTCCTACGAACATCTTCTGGTTGCCGTCGACCTGACCGAAGAATGCGACCCGGTGATCAAGCGCGCCATGGCGCTGGCCGCACCGTCGAATGCCAAGGTTTCACTGGTGCATATCGTCGAGCCTATGGCCATGGCATTTGGCGGTGACGTGCCAATGGACCTGTCGCAACTGCAACAACAGCAGTTCGACCAGGCCAAGGAGCGCATGGACCGCCTGTTCAACAAGTACCCGGACATCCACCGCGGCGACTCGCACCTGACCTACGGCCAACCGCGCCAGGAAATCCACCAACTGGCCAAGGACCAGAAGTGCGACCTGATCGTGGTCGGCAGCCATGGCCGCCACGGCCTGGCATTGCTGCTGGGCTCAACCGCCAATGACGTGCTGCATGGCGCGCCGTGCGATGTGCTGGCGGTGCGCTTGCTGAAGAAGGAATGATTTAACCCGACCCGGCCTCTTCGCGGGCTTGCCCGCTCCCACAGGCTCTCCACAGCCCTTGAAAACTGTGGTGATCCTGTGGGAGCGGGCAAGCCCGCGAAGAGGCCGGGCCAGGCTAGCGCCTATCAGCCTTCCAGCTCAGCCCAGCGCTCTACCAACGCATCCAGCTCACCTTGCAGCTTCTCGATCTTGGCCAGCACTGCCGAGGTTTCCGCGATCGGCCGCTGATAGAAGCCCGCCGCATTCACTTCTTCCTGAACCTCAGCCATGCGCTGTTCGACTTCGTCGATCTGCCCCGGCAGCATCTCCAGTTCCCGCTGCAGCTTGTAGCTGAGCTTCTTCTTCGAAGCCTCTTCCGCCACCGGTGCGGCCACCGGTGCAGGCTTGGTTTCGACCTTCTCCACCACGGCACTATTCAGCTCGGACTTGCCGCCCTTGCTCTCGGTCACGCCCAGCAGCTTCGGCGAACCACCCTGGCGAATCCAGTCCTCATAGCCGCCCACGTATTCACGCACCTTGCCCTCGCCTTCGAACACCAGGGTGCTGGTAACGACGTTGTCGAGGAAGGCCCGGTCGTGGCTGACCATCAGCACGGTACCTTTGTAGTTGGACAGCACCTCTTCAAGCAGCTCGAGGGTTTCCACATCCAGGTCGTTGGTCGGTTCGTCGAGCACCAGCAGGTTGGCCGGTTTGCTGAACAGCTTGGCCAACAGCAGGCGCGCACGCTCACCACCGGACAGCGCCTTGACCGGCGTACGTGCACGCTGGGGGCTGAACAGGAAGTCGCCCAGGTAGCTCAGCACGTGCCGGTTCTGGCCATCGATCTCGATGAAGTCGCGGCCTTCGGCCAGGTTGTCGATCACGGTCTTTTCCAGCTCGAGCTGGTGGCGCATCTGATCGAAATAGGCCACTTCCAGCTTGGTGCCGCGCTCGACCTTGCCCGAAGTCGGCTCCAGGTCGCCGAGCATCAGCTTGAGCAAGGTGGTCTTGCCCGTGCCGTTGGCGCCCAACAGGCCGATGCGGTCCTCACGCTGCAGGACCATGGAGAAGTCCTTGACCAGCATCGGCCCGCCCGCGTGATGGAAGCTGACGTTCTCCAGCACCATCACCTGCTTGCCGGACTTTTCCGCCGCTTCGATCTGGATGTTGGCCTTGCCTTGGCGTTCGCGGCGCTCGCCACGCTCCACACGCAGGGCCTTCAATGCACGCACGCGGCCTTCGTTGCGGGTACGCCGGGCCTTGATGCCCTGGCGGATCCACACTTCTTCCTGGGCCAGGCGCTTGTCGAACAGCGCGTTGGCGGTTTCCTCGGCGGCCAATGCGGCCTCCTTGTGCACCAGGAAGCTCGCATAATCGCCGTTCCAGTCGATCAGGCCGCCGCGGTCCAGCTCAAGGATGCGGGTGGCCAGGTTCTGCAGGAAGGAACGGTCGTGCGTGATGAACAGTACCGCGCCGTTGAAGCCGCGCAGCGCCTCTTCAAGCCAGGCGATGGCACCGATGTCCAGGTGGTTGGTCGGCTCGTCGAGCAGCAGCAGGTCGGGTTCGGACACCAGGGCCTGGGCCAGCAACACGCGGCGGCGCCAGCCGCCGGACAGCTCGGCCAGGGTCTTGTCGGCCGGCAGTTGCAGGCGGCTGAGGGTGCTTTCCACCACCTGCTGCAGTCGCCAGCCGTCGCGGGCTTCCAACTCGTGTTGGACGTGCATGAGTTTTTCCAGGTCTTCGTCGCCCTGGATGTTCATGCTCAGGTGATGGAACTGCGCCAGCAACTCGCCCACGCCGTCCAGGCCAGCGGCCACCACGTCGAACACGGTGCGCGCGTCGGCCACCGGCAGCTCCTGTGGCAGCTCGCCGATCTTCAGGCCTGGGGCACGCCAGATTTCACCGTCGTCGCCCTTCTGCTCGCCCTTGACCAGGCGCAGCATGCTCGACTTACCGGTGCCATTGCGGCCGATGATGCACACCCGCTCGCCACGAGCGATCTGCCAGGACACTTTGTCCAGCAGCGGCATGGCGCCGAATGCGAGGGACACATCGCTGAATTTGAGCAGGGTCATGTTGGTCTCCATAAATCGGGCGCGCATTCTACCTGACTTGGCCCCCGACGGCACCCGCCAGACCAACCAGTGACAGCTGGTCGAACTTAATATCCCGATACAAGCACAGTGCTTTCACCCGCTGCCGGCAAACGGCTAAGCTAAGGCAATAGCTTCCAACAGTGCTGGCTCCGCCGTCACTTTCCCATGGTTCAACTGCCCGGACGTATCATGCGCAGCCGCCTGTTACATATTGCATCCTGCCTGCTGCTCACCGCTGCCACCTGCGCGGCGCAGGCTACCGACCTGACCCTGCAACGCCAGTACTACGACGAGGCCAAGCGTGCGCTGGCCAAAGGCGACAAAGGCCCGTACCTGCGCTATGCCCAGGCCCTGAGCGACTACCCGCTGACGCCCTACCTGGCCTACGACGAGCTCACCGCCCGCCTGAAAAGCGCCAGCAACCAGGAAATCGAAAGTTTCCTCGCCAAGCATGGCGACCTGCCCCAGGCCAACTGGATGAAGCTGCGCTGGTTGCGCTGGCTGGCCGAACGCGGCGAGTGGGACACCTTCGTCAAGTACTACGACCCCAAGCTCAACTTCACCGAACTGGACTGCCTCAACGGCCAATACCAGCTCAGCCACGGCCTGCGCGCCGAAGGCTACGCCACCGCCGACAAACTGTGGAACGTCGGCAAGTCGCAACCTGCCGCCTGCGACACGCTGTTCGGCATGTGGGCAGCCGAAGGCCAGCTGACCGAGGCCAAGCGCTGGGAACGTACCAAGCTGGCGGCCCAGGCACGCAACTATGGCCTGGCCAACAACCTGGTCAAAACCCTCACCACCCTCGCCCCGCAGGGGCGCCTGCTGGTCGACGTGGCGCAGAAGCCCGAGCTGCTCAACCAGCCCTCGCGCTTCACCCCGGTCAACGAGGCCATGTCCGACGTGGTCAGCCTCGGCCTGCGCCGCCTGGCCCGTCAGGACCCGGAGCGGGCCATGGCACTGCTCGACGACTATGCCCAGCGCATGCACTTCTCGCGCGACGAAAAGGTGGCCATCGCCCGCGAAATCGGCCTGACCCTGGCGCGCCGCTATGACCCGCGCGCGCTCGACCTGATGACCCGCTACGACCCTGAACTGCGTGACAACACCGTCAGCGAATGGCGCCTGCGCCTGCTGCTGCGCCTGGGCCGCTGGGAGGACGCCTACGAGCTGACCAAGCGCCTGCCCCAGGACCTGGCCAGCAGCAGCCGCTGGAAGTACTGGCAGGCTCGCAGCCTGGAGCTGGCACAACCAAACAACCCGCAGATCCCGCTGCTGTACAAGACCGTGGCACGTGAGCGCGACTTCTATGGCTTCCTCGCCGCCGACCGGGCACAGACACCGTATCAGTTGAACAACAAGCCCTTGCTGCTGAGCCCGCAACTGGTCAAGAAAGTCCGCAACACACCCGGCATCCAGCGCGCACTGGAATTCCACGCCCGCGGCCAGATCGTCGAAGGCCGCCGCGAGTGGTACCACGTCAGCCGTCACTTCACCCGCGACGAAATGGTTGCCCAGGCACGCCTGGGCTACGAGCTGCGCTGGTACTTCCCGGCCATCCGTACCATCAGCCAGGCGCAGTACTGGGACGACCTGGACATCCGCTTCCCGATGGCCCACCGCGACACCCTGGTGCGCGAGGCCAAGGTTCGCGGCCTGCATTCAAGCTGGGTATTCGCCATCACCCGCCAGGAAAGTGCCTTCATGGAGGACGCACGCTCGCCGGTGGGCGCCAGCGGCCTGATGCAGCTGATGCCGGCCACCGCCAAAGAGACCGCGCGCAAGTTCAGCATCCCGCTGGCGTCACCGGCGCAGGTGCTGAACCCGGACAAGAATATCCAGCTGGGTGCGGCCTACTTGAGCCAGGTACACAGCCAGTTCAACGGTAACCGGGTGCTGGCTTCGGCCGCTTACAACGCCGGCCCCGGGCGCGTGCGCCAATGGCTCAAAGGCGCCAAGCACCTGAGTTTCGATGTGTGGGTGGAATCGATCCCGTTCGACGAAACACGCCAGTATGTACAGAACGTGCTGTCGTATTCGGTGATCTATGGGCAAAAGCTGAATTCGCCACAGCCGCTGGTGGATTGGCACGAGCGGTATTTCGATGACATGTAAGGGTTACTGAGCCCACACTGGCAGCGCTCCCGTGTAGGAGCAGCCTTGTGCTGCGAAGGGGCCAAGAAGTTGTACCGCCGTACAGGCCTCTTCGCAGCGCAAGGCTGCTCCTACCAGGAGCGGGCTCACCCGCCAAGAGGTCGGTACAGGCAACGCCGTTATTCCAGGATTTCGACTTCCATCCCGACTTCCAGCCACCCATCGCCATCCACCGCCAGGTTCTGCCCAAACAACACA
The DNA here is from genome assembly GCF_048068035.1 of Pseudomonas sp. NY11955. NCBI lineage: Bacteria > Pseudomonadati > Pseudomonadota > Gammaproteobacteria > Pseudomonadales > Pseudomonadaceae > Pseudomonas > Pseudomonas sp. NY11955. The sequence goes on along the minus strand of NZ_JBLUPS010000007.1, from coordinate 163,296 downwards.
TCCCCCTCCTTCTCGCGAAAGGTTTTGAGCGTCGCCATCGGCTCGCGGTCGGCACTGCGCTCCCCGGTAGCCGGATCGATAGTCGTGAAAATGCAGCGCACACTGGGTTTGAGCACACGAAACTCCAGGCTGCCGATGCGAACCCGCTTCCAGCCATCCTCGGCAAAAGGCTCCGCCCCCTGCACCACCAGGTTGGGCCGAAATCGCAGCATCTCCATGGGCCGGCCAATACGCCGGTTGAGCTCGTCCAGCGAGCCTTGACCAATCAGCAGCAAGGGGAAACCATCTGGAAACGCCGCGCGGTCGCTGTTGAAGCCGTAACCATTGGGCAAGTAACGCGCACGCTGCTCCGGGCAATGCACCAGGCGCACGGCCTTGCCCAGCAATTCGCTCAACCAGGCCGCCGCGGCATCGCCAGCGTCCGGCACGCGCAGGGTATCGCGCCAGATGGTCACGCCACGCAGGGCGTCATCGGCAGGCGGCACAGCCACCCGCAACGGCACCTGCCCAGGGGCCTGCAGCAGCAACTGGCCGCTGTCGTCATCGCAGGCGTTGATCTGACCAAGTTGTGGCCAAGCACGCTGGGTCAGGAAGCGTCCGTTTTCTTCCTCGACCACCATCCAGCGCCGGTCGCCCTGCAAGCCCAACAACCCCACATTCGATGCCTGCAGGCTTTGCGCCTGCCCTGACTTCACCGGGTATCGATACAACTCACTGAGAAACATCCCTGCCGCCTCGCGTCATGCCAAAAAACCAAGCTTATACCTGGCCGGCTCAACGTTCACGCCGTGGTGACATCCAGTAGCAGACGTTGTTTGACCACGTCGACCAGCCGATCGGGCTGGAACTTGGACAGGAAGTTGTCGCAGCCCACCTTCTTCACCATGGATTCGTTGAAACTGCCCGACAGCGAGGTATGCAGCACCACATAAAGCTGGCGCAGGCGCGCATCGCTGCGGATCTCGGTGGTCAGCCGATAGCCATCCATTTCCGGCATTTCGGCATCGGTAAATACCATCAGCAGCTTCTCGCACACGTCCTCGCCGGCATCGGCCCAGCCCTTGAGCAGGCGCAGCGCCTTCAGGCCATCACTGGCCACATGCAACTTCATACCCAATTGGGACAGGGTGTCGCGCAATTGCGCCAAGGCCACACTGGAGTCGTCCACCAGCAGCACCTCGCGGCCTCGGGCCCGGGCCAGGACCGGGTCGGCGAGTTTATCGCCAGAGACCCGAGCGTTGTACGGCACGATCTCGGCCAGCACCTTCTCCACGTCGATCACCTCCACCAGCTTGTCATCGACCTTGGTGATAGCTGTCAGGTAGTGCTGGCGACCGGCGCTGGTAGGCGGCGGCATGATCGATTCCCAGTTCATGTTGACGATGCGGTCGACACCGCCCACCAGAAAAGCCTGCACCGAGCGGTTGTACTCGGTGACGATGATGGTGCTGTCCGGCCCTGGCTGCAGCGGGCGCATGCCAATCGCCTGGGACAGGTCGATCACAGGCAGGGTCTGCCCGCGCAGGTTGACCACACCGCAGACGAAGGCATGGCGCTGGGGCATCAGCGTCAACTTGGGCAGCTGCAGCACTTCCTGCACCTTGAACACGTTGATCGCGAACAGCTGGCGACCGGCCAGTCGAAACATCAGAATTTCCAGGCGGTTCTCACCCACCAGTTGCGTGCGTTGGTCTACCGTGTCGAGAATGCCAGCCATTGGAAAACCCCCAGGCTCAAGTCGGAAAAAGTAAAATCATCTACCCTGTATCGGCGGCACCCCACACACCTTGACCCCTGCGGGAAAATGCCGCCAGGGCAATTGATATCACCATGCCATCATGCTTTACTGCGGGCATTGTGGATCAAATCAAGGGCGCTGCAAAAGTTCCCCACCTTAGTTGCACATCAGGGAAACCCTTAGCAGCAATCGGGTGCAACCTGATGTTCGCGATATCCTTTAGCCATTAATGTGACGTCATTCTCATTGCATGAATGGAGTCAGGCTTTTGCTAGCTATCGTTTTGGCGTGCCCGCCCCTTGCGCCTACCCCACGCACGGGGACCTGATGATGGACACTGCCTTATCGTTCGATGGCGCCCTGCAGGGGTTCCTGCTGGATGCCCAAGTGCTGCTGACCCAAGCCCAGGAATGCCTGCAGCACCTGGAACTGTTCGACAATGACCTGGATGCCTGCCGCTGCCTGGACAATGCCCTCGACAGCCTCGCCCGACAGGCCGCACAGCTGGGGCTGCGTGAAGTTGCCCACTACACCGCTGCCCTGCAACAGTTGCTCGCCCCAGCCTGTCACGAGGGTTGCCTGCAACGTACGGCCCTACCCGCGATAGGGGCATGCCTGACCCTGCTGGACTGGCAACTGGAGCTGGTCGACACCCGGACCGGGCGGTTGAACCTGGACATCGGCGAGCAGTTGGTACTATTGGGTGAGCTGGCCAAGGCCGTGCAACAGCCCGCTGAGCCAGCCTGCGCGCCCTGCAATGAACAAGGCAGCGTATGCATTCACCCGCGCAGTCACGTGGCTGCCGGCACGCCTCCCAGCCGCTCTACTCCCACGCATTGACCTTACGCAAAGTGCAACTAAGCCCCTTATTCAAGCGCCACCATGGTCGAACTTGAAAAGTGCTTCGAGTTTTCCAGGGCTACGTTGAAACATGGCCGCGCTAGTTGCAACACAAGTGCATACGACGCGATCAAGGAGATGGCAATTTGCTACTCGAAACCGCCCGACCAGCAGGCGTTTCAAAGCGTTACCCAGCCGCGACCGATGCACTGTGAAGTGGTAATATGCGCCCCCACAAACGCTTGCTGCCGGAAGAAAGGTTGCAAGATCACGTGTTGAAAAAAACATCGAAAGTACTGCGCCAAAGCCTCTGACCAGCATTGTGCAAGGCCTCCATCAGCAATACTTCAGTGGCTTCCCTATCTATGTTCCCACGCATCAAGACTTCTCTGCGTTGCCGCTCCCGCGCTGCCCTGCTGCGTTGGGCAACGGTCGGGCTGTGCGTGGCTTCTCTGGTTGCCAACCTGGCGCTGTACCTGAACAACCAGGCAATCTCCTCCGGCCTGCTGACATTGCAACTGGCCGCCACGCTGTGCGCCGTCGCGCAGTTGGGCCTGGGCGCCAGATCGATCAGCCTGCGCCCGGCTGAACTGGCCGAGCGCATGCTCAAGGTGCAGGAAGACGAGCGTCAGCACCTGAGCCGGGAACTGCACGACGACATCGGTCAACTGCTCACCGCCGCCAAACTGCAATTGCAGTGGCTGCAGCGGCGCATGCCCGACGACCTGCAGAACCACTGCGACGCCCTGCGCAGCACGCTGGATGACACCTTGGGCAACGTGCGCGATGTGTCTGCCCTGCTCAACCCGCGGCAGTTGGCCAGCCTGGGCCTGGAAGCCAGCCTGCGCGCACATCTGGTACGTACCCTGGCCAGCGGCGGCGTGCACTGGAGCCTGGCATGCAACCAGCGCCTTGGCGGCATCGACGAAACCGTAGCCATGGCAGTGTTCCGTATTACCCAAGAAGCGGTGACCAACATGCTGCGTCACGCCCAGGCACACAACCTGGTCATCCGCCTGCAGCGCACCCCCGAGGGGCTGACGCTGTCGATCCACGACGACGGCCAAGGTTTCGTACCCGCACGGCACCCGGCCGTGGCTGGCCAGCGCGGCCTGGCCGGCATGCAGGAGCGGGTCACCGCACTGCAGGGTAGCCTCGACATCACCAGCCAACTTGGTCTGGGCACGCACATCAAGGCCACCTTCCCGTGGCCGCCGCGCACCCAGCAGCGTGCCAGGAGTACTGCCCCCCATGACCTGTAGACTGCTGCTGGTAGATGACCACTCGCTGATCCGTGCCGGTGTACGTGCGCTGGTCTGCGACATCCCCGGCTATGCTGTGATCGGCGAAGCCGACGATGGCAACCAACTGCTCGAACAGGTACGCACACTGGCCCCCGATATCGTCTTGCTGGACATCTCCATGCGTTCGACCAGCGGTCTGGACGCCCTTACCCAGCTGCGGGCCAGCACCAGTACCTGCAAGGTGCTGATCCTGTCGATGCACACCGACCCGGACCTGATCATGCGGGCCCTGGAAGGCGGCGCCCATGGCTATTTACTCAAGGACACCAGCGCCACCGAGCTGGAACAGGCCTTGGCCGCAGTGCGCAACGGCGAACGTTACCTCAGCCCGGCCATCGCCCACACCGTCATCAACCAGGCACTGCGCCACGCCAAACATGGCAAGCAAGGCGCTGGCGAACGGCATAACCTGACGGCTCGGCAGCTGGAGATCCTGCGCCTGATCGTGCGTGGCAAGTCCACCCGGGAAATCGCTACAGGCCTGGGCCTGTCGATCAAGACCGTGGAAACCCACCGCTCGCAAATCATGAAGCGCCTGCAGATTCACGACGTGGCCGGGCTGGTGCTGTTCGCCGTGCGCGAGAAAATCATCAGCCTGGACGATTGAGCAACGGCGACCCGGCCGGCAGGTGCAGGCGCAACGCTGCAGGCTTGGCCTGAAAGCGCAGGTTGGCAGCCTGCAATGGCTCGCCATCGAGGTTGATGTCCAGCCCCTGCGAACTCTTGATCTCGACCCACGGCAACCTGGCGCGAACGAACAGGCCGTCACCGGCAAACAGATCTCGCAGGGCGCCTACCACTTCCTGTGGCGCAGGCAGGATGGCGATATCGAGCAAACCGTCATTGACCACGGCGTCGGGACAAAGCGCCTGCCCGCCCCCAGCCTGACGGCCATTGCCGATACCCAGCGCGAGCAAATCCCCTTGCCAGTGAAAGCCCGGCCCCTGCAACTCCACCGATGCCGCCTGCAGCTCACTGAAGCGGGACAACCCGGTGAACAGGTAGGCCGCCGCGCCAAGGACTTTCTTGAGGTCTTCCGAGGTATTGGCCGTGACCTGGCTGCCAAAGCCGCCGGTAGCCATGTTGAGGAACAGTTGCTCGCCAGCTTGCCCCAAATCTATGGGCTGTGGCTCGACATTCAGCAGGGCCAGCGCCGCCGCTGGCTCCACTGGGATGCCAGCGGCCTTGGCAAAATCGTTGGCCGTGCCCAGTGGCAACAAGGCCAGGCTAGCGTTGGTGGCCGCCTGCCCCATCGCCTCGGCTACATCGCGCAACGTGCCATCCCCGCCACCGGCAACGATATGGCTGTAGCCCGCCGCCAGCGCCTCGGCGACCAGCCGCTGGGCGTCCCCCGCCTCCCAGGTGACCCGCACATCCAGCATCCAACCGCTATCGCGCAGCTCGCGCACAGCGCCGCGCACCTCTTCGTTCATCGCCTGCTTGCCATGCAGCACCAGCATTGCCTTGCGCCCATGCATGTGCGCGTCTCCCTAAAGTTGGCCAACCCAAATCTCGACCACCGGCAAGCCCGGATCGTTGCATGCCCGCAAAAAAATCGCGTTGCCCGGCCAATTCCCCCACACCTGGAAATGCGCGGCTATGCTCAGCAAATACACCTTCAGCCATGGACGCGCCCCGGCGGTGGTTTCACCACGGCTGAAAAGGGGCGCGCCTTGCTATCTGCAGCCTTCGCGAGGATCCCGGGTGATGCGCATTCTCTGGACACTGCCCTACCTGCCCTGGCCTACCACCAGCGGCCACAAGACCCGGCAATACCACTTGCTGCGCGCACTGGCCGAACGCGGCCACCGGATTACCCTGCTGGTCCAGTCGAAGATCCCCCTCAGCGATACCGCTCGCGATGCCCTGGAACCACTGCTCGAACGCCTGATCGTACTGCCCCGCCGGCCACTGCACAGCCCGCTGAACCTGCTGGCCTCACCCATCATCGACTACCCCATGCGGGCAATCATCAATGGCCTTTCCTCGTGCCTGCGGCACCGCTTCGAGCAGTTGCTGGACGAACCTTGGGACGTGATCCAGATCGAGCACAGCTACAGTTTCCAGCCATTCGAAAAAGCCCTGCAGGCCCGTGGGCTGCCCTACATGCTCAGCGAGCACACCCTGGAATCGGTAATGGGCGGCGCCTGCCACGACCGCCTGCCGCTGTGGCTACGCCCGCTCAACGCCTTCGACCGTTGGCGCTACCGGCGCTGGGAACAGCGTGTGCTGCGCCAACCTACCGAGCTGGTGGCGGTCAGCGCCCACGATGCCGAGCTGATCGCGCAAATCAGCGGGCGCCCGGTGAACGTGGTGGTCAATGGTGTGGATTGTGACTTCTACCAGCAGGTGCAACCAGCGCTGCACAGCCAGCGCCTGCTGTTCGTCGGCAACTTCGAGTATGGCGCCAACCTGGAGGCCATCGAATGGGCGCTGGAAGACATCATGCCGCAGGTATGGATGAGCAACCCAGCAGTGCGTTTGGCCATTGCCGGGCATGCCATGCCGGCCAACTGGAAACTGCACTGGAACGACCCACGCATCGAATGGTTCGGCTACCGCCCCGACCTGCGTGAACTGCAGCGGCGCTCGGCGCTGTTCTTCGCACCACTGCGCTATGCCGGTGGTTCGAAGGTGAAAATCCTCGAAGCGATGGCCGCCGGTTTGCCAGTGATCACCACCGGCAAGGGCGTTTCAGGCCTGGCCGCGAATAACGGTGAGCACTACCTGGGCAGTGATGACGGTGATCAACTGGCCCTGCTGATCACCCAACTGCTCAACCAGCCCTGGCGCATGAGCCAGTTGAGCGCGGCCGGGCGCCAGTTCGCCCGCCAACGCCACGACTGGGGCGTGGTCGCCCAGCAACTGGAGAACGTGCACATGCGCCTGACCCAGGCGGTGCCGGCAGAGGCAGCACCGCCCGCCAATGCCTGGCTGGGCCGCTCAGCCAAGTAGCTCGCTGAAAGGGATGAACGGCACGCTGTCACCGTGCTTCGGTGTACTGCCTTCGCGCACCTCCACCAACCCCTCGGCCCAGGCCGCACTACGCAGCACACCCGAGCTCTGGTTCTTGTAGATACGCACTTGACCCTGTTCGATGCGCGCACGCAGGTACTCGCGGCGCGTGCCGGGCTTGGGCCAGTCAAAGCCCGCCGGCATGTCGAAGCGCAATGGCGTAATGTCGGCCACACCCTGGCGCCGCAGCAGATAGGGCCGGGTCAACAGGCCAAAGGTGACCAGGGTCGAGGCCGGGTTGCCTGGCAGACCGATCACCGGCACGCCCTGGAAGTGGCCAAACGTCAGCGGCTTGCCCGGCTTGATCGCCAGCTTCCACAATGCCAGCTCGCCGGCTTCGCGCAGGGCAGCACCGAGGTAGTCGGCCTCGCCCACCGAGACACCACCGGTGGACAGGATCAGGTCTACGCCTCCCAGGGCTGCCAGGCAGGTGCGGGTACGCGCCAGGTCATCCGGCAAGATCCCGGCATCGACCACTTCGCAGCCCAGTCGCTGCAACCAGCTGACCAGCAACCTACGGTTGCTGTTGTAGATTTGCCCGGGCCCCAGAGGCAGGCCGGGCTCGACCAGTTCGTCACCGGTGGACAGCACCGCCACTTTCACCTTGCGCACCACGTCCAGGCGGCCGTATCCCAGGGTCGCCGCCAGGCCAAGCTCGATCGGCCCAAGGCGGGTGCCAGCGCTCATTACCTGCTCACCCTTGCGGGTTTCCTGGCCCTGAGGGCGTATGTTCTGCTCAGTTTGCAATGCTTCGAGAAAACGTACCCGGCCATCTTCGAGTACTTCGGTGTTTTCCTGCATCTCGACGCAATCGGCCCCTTCCGGTACCGGCGCACCGGTGAAGATCCGCGCGCAGGTGCCCGGTTGCAGCGGCTGTGGCGCGTGGCCAGCGAAAATACGCTGGCTGACCGGCAGCGGCTGGCCCTGCCAGTCGGCTTTACGCAAGGCATAACCGTCCATGGCGCTGTTGGGCCAGGGCGGTAGATCGAGCGCAGCCACCAGGTCGGTGGCCAACACGCGGCCTTCAGCCTCGGCCAGTGGCAGGTGTTCGGTCTCGCGGATCGGCGCCGCCTCGGCCAATGCCAGCAACTGCTCCAAAGCCTGTTCCACCGGCATCAGTGGCCGGGCCTGACTGACCTCAGCCACGGCTGTCACAGGCCGCTGCCTGCTTCAGATGCGCTACGAAATTGCATGGGCGATGACGGGCATCGAGCTGCTCGGCGAGGATACCATCCCAACCGGTGCGCACCGCGTTGGTCGAACCCGGCAGGCAGCACACCAGGGTGCCGTTGGCAAGCCCCGCCAAGGCACGCGACTGCACGGTGGAAGTGCCAATGTCGGCCACGGAGATCTGCCGGAACAGCTCGCCAAAACCCTCCACCTGCTTGTCCAGCAGGCAAGCCACCGCCTCAGGGGTGCTGTCGCGGCCGGTAAAACCGGTCCCCCCGGTAATCAACACCACTTGCACGCTGTCATCGGCTATCCAGGTGGCGACCTGAGCGCGGATCTTGTACAGGTCGTCCTTGAGCAGCACACGTTCGGCCAGGCGGTGGCCGGCGGCGCTCAGGCGGTCAACGAACAGCTGGCCAGAGGTGTCGGTGTCGAAGGTACGGGTGTCGCTGACCGTGAGCACGGCGATATTCAGCGCCACGAAGGGGGTATCTGCCTTGGCTTTCATGGGTGTCCGTCACAACAAGATGAGATGGCCGCAGTTATATCACAGCGCGCCTTTTCCGGCGTCGCGCCCATCAGCCTTGCCTTGGATCAAGGGGGCGAATAAGTCGCTATGCTGCACTTGGAGTGAACTTGCACTAACGTCCTGCGTCATAAATGTCATCTAGCACCATCGCACTTGGAGAAACACGATGATCAAACGGACCCTTCCCGCCTTCCTGCTCGCCTTGGGCCTGGGCGCTCTTGCCGGCTGTGCATCGCCGACTGTCATTACCCTCAACGATGGTCGCGAAATCCAGGCCACCGACACGCCGAAGTACGATGAAGACTCCGGCTTCTACGAGTTCGAGCAGTTGGACGGCAAGCGCACGCGCTTGAACAAGGACCAGATTCGCACTGTGAAAGAGCTCTGATCCAGGCCCCGTTTCGGCAATGGCCCTATAAACAACAAGGGCTTGCGGGCCAAAACGGGATGCAGTAGGATTTTCTTCATCGGAGTGTAGCGCAGCCAGGTAGCGCGTCTCGTTCGGGACGAGAAGGCCGCAGGTTCGAATCCTGTCTCTCCGACCAAATCCTCATAAAGAAGCCCGCATAGTGCGGGCTTTTTCGTTCTCTAGCCCAGTAAATATGGGCCTTTCCGCCGACTTCAGTTAGCCAGCTTAGTCCGAAAAAACTCGATAGCATCCGTGGTCAAACAGTTGTGAGTGTAGTGGTAGAGGATTACCACGGTTCGGGAGTTACCACGAGATGGCCACCGTCATGGCTACCAATCTACCGCTCAGAATTATGCGTGGCAGTTGACCAAGGACACATTGATCTGTGATATCACGACCTACCCTGGCTCGCCCGGCGAACAAGGCACCGAGCAACCGACCCCTGTGGTGCGGACCAAGCGTGGACGCGATCTGCTGTAGCCTTCAAACGACCAACGGTGATGCCCCGGCGTAGGTGAGCACCTATAGTGTCATCCATAAAGAGGAGACTGATATGAAAGTCCCACTGTCAGAAAATGCAAAGCTCATGCTGGCGGACCCTAAAGCCGTTCGGGAGTTCATGACCGGCCTTATTGCCCAAGACGATGCTACCCAGCCTGAGCCTGCCGAAATCCCAGTCATCACAGTGCACACCAGTGAAAAACAAAACTTTGAACTAAAGTTTGAGAAGGTGGATTAGAGCTATCTAATCCACCTTTTAAAACAAAGAAGACCGAAAATGGAAATCGCACTCCCAGCGATTATAATATTTCTCATAGTCTCGCCAGGATTTATTTTCCGTGCGCAGTTCAAAAAAGCGGAACGTGAGACCTTCGACTACTCACCGTTCGGTAGAGTTGTCGGGCAAGCTTTCCTTTGGACCTTGGTGCTGCATGTATTATGGCTAATAATAGCATGGTGGTTTTTTGATTCCACGCTCGACATAAAAATACTAATGAAGCTGCTATCATCAGTGTCTCAAGATGATGCTTCATTATTCGATGCCGTATATAAAGACACTGCAAAAATTACATCTTACTTCCTAAGCCTGTATTTTTTCTGCTGGCTTGTCCCTCCATTTCTCCGCACGATGATCGTTAAACATCGCCTAGACCGAAAAGATTATTGGTTTGGCTGGCTACTACGCATGGATGCCCCTTGGTACTACATGCTACAGGGCGCCGACCTAAAGCATGAGGCAAATGTTATAACTATTTCAGCCATAGTGAATGTCGCCGATAAACCAATCCTCTATTACGGGGTGCTGGTCGATTACGTAGTGGACAGGCATAACGGAGAGCTGAACAGGCTAATTTTAAAAGGCGCATTTCGGTGGGAGCTAGATAAATTTGACCAAGCCAAGACTACAGCAGAAAGAATGAAAATAGGTGTGCCCATAGATGGCAATTATCTTGTGATTAGTTATGACGAAACAATAACGTTAAACATAAAATTCCTTCAAGTGTCCATACATATTAAGCCGCCGTCCGACCCAGGCAACGCCGACGCCCAGCCTGAACTGTGAGCAGACCCAGCCCCCACAGCCGATCCGGCCATCCACCGCCACAACGGGCCGACAGAGCAGGAGCCCAGCTTAGGCCTCCGCCGCGAGTCCGCCGCCCCCCAGCCCGAATCGCCAAGGGCCTGCACCGCTCCGTTGACGACGGGCCGCACACGGGCCTTTGCAGACATTGATATCGCTTATGCTAACTGATGCGATTCCAGTGAGCGAAGCAAATGGTGTTTAAAGGCACTGACATGTAAACCTTTACTGTGGGCATGTAGTTTCTCTGACTCTGAGCCAACCGCCATTTTTTGCATTACGAAGCTCACCAGCAGCCAGTTCTCGGTCTATTTTTAGTATTGTAAAGCACTGACCTTTGCCAAGCACGCGAATAAAATCTTCATCTGTTGTTGGTTTGGGCCTGAGGTAAACCTTGTCGGTTGCTTGTAAAACAAGACCTTCAGTCAGGGTGTTAAAATCTGGTAACTCCCCCCCAGGCAGAACAACCAACTTCCCGTAAGACGTTTGTTCGCCTTTTCTGCCAACCTCATAGTACAAGAAGCCCTCCGAAAAGCGCTGCGTGGCTACGAATGGGTCACCCGCGCCGGCAAACAATGCGCCTATGGCGCTTGTTGGAAAATAATTAACAGCTACAGCATACGCTGCTGTTATAAATCCGAGGATGGCTCCCAAGCTTTTAATTAAATTCGCTAATGCATGAATAAAATTTATGAGCTTTTGGACCGTGCTGGCTGATGGTGTGTTTGATGGTGTGTCCATCACTGTTCCCTGACATGTTCTGTCGCGTTTTCTGGCCCAACAGCAGTAGAGATTCAGCGTAGCAGAGCGCCACCCATTTGCTATCACCTGTGCCGCCCAGCGTCACCCCCGAAGCCCGCACGCCGATCCGACCAGTGGTAGTAAGAGTGGTAACTCCACAGATCCACATTGAGCGAAGCTAGTAGCTACGCGCCTTGTAGGTCAGAGTTCAGCCGATGTCTCTCCGACCAGATACTGCGAAAAAGCCCGCTTTATGCGGGCTTTTTGTTGTGCGCGAGAAAACCTCAGTGCGCGGCTTCAGCCTCTACCGGCACGTGCAGCAACTGCAAACGCTCGCTGCTCCACGCACGGGTCTGGTTGGTCAGCGCCAGGTCGTTGTTCAGCTTCTGGCCATAGCTCGGCACAATCTCCTTGAGCCTGGCCTGCCACGCCGGCGTCTGGATGCGGTCCTTGAAGGTCTTTTCCAGCACGGTCAGCATGATCGGCGCGGCGGTCGAGGCGCCAGGCGAGGCGCCCAGCAGCGCGGCGATGCTGCCGTCCTGCGCCGCCACCACTTCAGTACCAAACTGCAGCACGCCTCCCAGTACTGGGTCCTTCTTGATCACCTGCACCCGCTGGCCAGCCTGCAACAGCTTCCAGTCTTCGTTCTTGGCGTTGGGGAAGTACTCGCGCAGCGCGTTCATGCGGTCATCGAAGCTGAGCATCAACTGCCCCATCAGGTAGGTGCTGAGGTCGATGTTGTCGATACCGGCGTTGAGCATGGGCAACAGGTTGTGGCTGTTCAGCGAGGCGAACATGTCCAGCAGCGAACCGTGCTTGAGGTACTTGGTGGAGAAGGTGGCGAATGGGCCGAACAACAGCACTTGCTTGCCATCGATCATTCGCGTGTCCAGGTGCGGCACCGACATGGGCGGTGCGCCGACCGAGGCCTTGCCATACAGCTTGGCCTGGTGACGGGCGACCAGGTCAGGGTTGTCGGTCATCAGGAACTGGCCACCCACCGGGAAGCCGGCATAGCCTTCGGCCTCGGGGATGCCCGATTTCTGCAACAGCTTCAGTGCGCCGCCACCGGCACCAATGAAGACGAAGCGGGCGTTGACCGCCTTCTCCTGGCCACCCTTGGCCAGGTCGGCCACTACCACATGCCAGGTGCCATCCTCGTTGCGCACGATGTCACGCACTTCATGGCGCAGATTCAGCGACACATTGGGGTTGCGAACCATTGCAGCGAACAGCTGGCGAGTGATTTCGCCAAAGTTCACGTCGGTGCCGATGGCCATGCGCGTGGCAGCGATCTTCTGCCCCGGGTCACGGCCCTCCATCACCAACGGCGCCCACTGGCGAATCTGCTCGTGGTCCTCGGAGATTTCCATGCCGCGGAACAGCGAGCTGTGTTGCAGCGCTTCTACCCGCTTGTGCAGGAAGGCGATGTTTTCGTCTCCCCAGACGAAACTCATGTGCGGCACATTGTTGATGAACGACTTCGGATTGCTCAGCACGCCCTGCTCGACCTGGTAGGCCCAGAACTGCTTGGACACTTCGAACTGCTCGTTCACCCCCACGGCCTTGCTGATGTCGATGCTGCCATCCTTGCCGACGCTGGTGTAGTTCAGCTCGCAGAATGCGGAGTGGCCGGTGCCGGCGTTGTTCCAGGCATTGGAGCTTTCTTCGGCCACCTGGTCCATGCGCTCGTAGACGTCGACCTTCCAGGACGGTTCCAGTTCGGTGAGGTAAGTGCCCAGGCTGGCACTCATGATGCCGCCACCGATCAACAGCACGTCGACGGTCTTTTCCGGCTCGGCAGGTTTGGAGCAGCCGATGACGCCCAGGCAGAGGAACGTCAGCAGAAATTTCTTCATTGATGTTATCCAGTTGTTGTGTGCACGCGCGCCGCCTGGAGCAGGGATTGTGCCAACTGGGGTGGGGGCAATGAATAGGGGGTAAATCGAAGGGTTGCATGGCGATAATCCGCCACAGGGCAATGTTTCGTACCCATCGGATGGCGGGTTTCCCCCCAAAGGGCCGCACAGCGGCCCTCTTGAAAGGTCAGGCAGTCAGGCGTGAGGTGACTTCGCCCAGTTGCCCCGACAGCCCATGCAGGCGTTGCCCCGCTTGCTCGGTATGCTGTACCGCTTCCTGGTTGGCCGTGGCAATGCGGGTAATTTCGATCAGGTTGCGCGAGATGTCTTCGGCCACGCTGGTCTGCTCTTCAGCCGCGGTGGCGATCTGCCGGTTCATGTCGCGGATCGCTTCCACCGCCTGGGTGATACGTTGCAGCATCTGCCCGGCCTGCTCGACCTGTTCGGCCCCTTCCTGGCTACGTTGCTGGCCGCTTTCGATGGCCTTGACCGCTTCCACCGCCCCGGACTGTACCGCTTCGATGATCTGGTGAATCTCGGCAATCGACGCCGCCGTGCGCTGAGCCAGGCTGCGCACCTCATCGGCGACCACCGCAAAACCACGCCCGGCTTCGCCAGCACGGGCCGCTTCGATGGCCGCGTTGAGCGCCAGCAGGTTGGTCTGTTCGGCAATGCCGCGGATCACTTCCAGCACTTTGCCAATGCGCGTGCTGTCATGCTCCAGGTCGCGGATCACCGCTGCGGTGCCAGCGATTTCGCGGTTGACCACGCCAATGATATCGATGGTCTGCTGCATCACCTGCTCGCCCGCCTGGGCGCTGTGGTCGGCATCATCCGCCGCGCGGGCAGCCTCGGCGGCGTGGCGGGCGACTTCCTGGGCGGTGGCGGACATCTCGTGCATGGCCGTGGCCACCTGATCGGTACGCTGGAACTGGTCATGGGTACCACGGGCCATGTCGCCGGCAATACTGCGCAGCTGGCCACTGGCGCCTTCCAGCTCCTGGGCGTTGTCCTGCAGCCGGCCAACCGTATCGGCAAGGAAGTCGCGCAGGGTGTTGGCCGCCCGCGCCAGCCGCCCTAGTTCGTCTTCACGGCGGCTGTCGACCTGGGCGGCAAAGCGGCCCTGACTGAGCTGCGCCACATACTCGATCAACTGACGGATCGGCTCGATCAGGCTACGGTTGACCAACCACAGGCTAAGCAGCCCCACCAACACTGCAGAAGCCAGCATCACCAACAGGCCCAGCCATACCGTGCGCTCGGCACGGGTGTTGATGTGGTCTGCACGCTGGCGGGCATCGGCGCGCAGTTGCTCGACCAACTCACTCATCTGCTCGCTGGCGGCGCGGTCCACGCCTTTGACCGCCTGGTCGCCCACCACCGGGTCGCCACCTGCGGCAAGGAAGGCCTGGCGCCCCTGCGCATAGGCCTGGCCCAACTGGCGGTGGCTGTCGCGCAATTGCTGCAGCGGCGCCTTGAGCTTGCCATCGCTGTTATCGATCAGTTGCCCGAGCAGTTGTTGCACCTGCTGTTCGCGGGCCTGGAACTGCTGCCAGTACTTGTCCATTTCCGCAGGCTGGCGTCCGCGCAGCAGCACGTTCTTCCATTCCTGTACCTGGACCTTGAACTGCAGGTTGGCTTCGTCAATCAATTGCGAGGCCCGCAGCGGCCCGTCGACCAGCTCGGCGTAGCCGCGTACGCTGGACGACAGGAACTGGAAGCACACCAGGGCAATCAGCAGCATCGCCACCACGCTACCGCCAAGCAGCGAGAGAATTTGCACTCTGAGGGATTTACGCAACATCGAGGGTCTCGGAACCAGAGGGGGTAGGCTGAGGCCGTTGTATGGCCCCATTACTGGCAGGCCAAAAAAAAGCTGCCATCAAGCGATGGCAGCCAGGTCGAGCACTTACGCAACAGTTGGAACAGATTCTCTCAGGCAATCACTACAAAAATGTTACAAAGCCAAGACAAGCTATCCGGTGGTGAACTGCAGCGCCGCCAGCCGTGCATACAGCGGGCTTTCTTCGATCAACTGGCGATGAGTGCCCACCGCCACCAGCCGGCCCTTGTCGATGACGGCAATGCGCTCGGCATGCTGCACCGTGGCCAAACGATGGGCGATCACCAGCGTGGTACGCCCTGCCATCAGGCTAGGCAGCGCTTGCTGAATCAAGTGCTCGCTTTGCGCGTCGAGGGCGCTGGTGGCTTCGTCCAGCAACAGGATCGGCGCATCCACAAGCAATGCCCGGGCTATTGCCAGGCGCTGGCGCTGCCCGCCGGAAAGGCCTATGCCGCCCTCCCCCAGCGATGTCTGGTAGCCCTGCGGCAGTTGCCGAATGAATTCGTCGGCATGGGCACCGCGGGCTGCAGCTTCGACTTCGGCCAGGGTCGCCTCGGGCCGGCCATAGCGAATGTTGGCCTCCACCGTGCCACGGAACAGCGAGGGGTTTTGCGCCACCAGGGCGAATTGCCGGCGTAGCTGGTCAGGATCGAACGCGGTAAGCGCCTGGCCGTCGAGCAGGATGCGTCCTTGCTGAGGGTCGTAGAAGCGCAGCAGTAAATCGAACAGGGTCGACTTGCCTGCTCCCGAGGGGCCTACCAGCGCTACGGTCTGCCCGGGCTCGATGGTTAAGCTCAGGCCATCGACGGCCGCCACCGTTGGCCGTGACGGGTAGGCGAACACCACCTGTTGCAGCTCGATACGCCCGCTGGCCCGCTGCTGTGGCAGCATCTGCGCCGCGCTGGGCGGCAGAATCGCACTGTGCGCGGCCAACAGCTCGGCAATGCGCTCGGCGGCACCGGCCGCACGCTGCAGCTCGCCAATCACCTCACTGAGCGTACCGAAGGCGCTGCCGACGATCAGGCTGTAGAACACAAATGCAGCCAGCTCGCCTGCGGAAATTCGCCCGGCGATCACATCCATGCCGCCGACCCACAGCATCACACCCACCGCCCCCAACACCAGCACGATCACCAAGGTGATCAGCCAGGCGCGCTGGGCAATGCGCTTGCGGGCCACGGTAAACGCTGCCTCGACCGTGCCGGCGAACAACTCGCGGTCGTGGGCCTGGTGGTTGTAGGCCTGCACGGTCTTGATCTGCCCCAGCGTCTCGGCCACGTAGCTGCCCACATCGGCGACCCGGTCCTGGCTCTGCCGCGACAGGCTGCGGACCCGCCGGCCGAACAGCAGAATCGGTGCCAGCACCAGTGGCAGGGCCACCACCACGATGCTGGTGAGCTTGGGGTTGGTGATGAACAGCAGCACCACGCCGCCGATAACCATCAGCGCGTTGCGCAGGAACATTGACAGCGATGAACCGATGACCGATTGCAGCAAGGTGGTGTCCGCTGTCAGCCGTGACTGGATTTCGGAGCTGCGGTTGTCTTCGAAAAAGCCTGGGTGCAGGCCGATCAGGTGATCGAACACGGCACGACGGATATCGGCCACGCAACGCTCGCCAATCCACGACACCAGGTAGAAGCGGCTGAAGGTGCCCACCGCCAGGGCCAGCACCAGCAGCAGGAACAGCCCGATGGTCTGGTTGAGTTGGTGCGCGGAACGCGTCATGAAGCCCTGGTCCACCAGCAAGCGGATGCCCTGGCCCATGGACAACGTGATGGCGGCGGTGACCACCAGCGCCAGCAAGGCCAGCAGCACCTGCCGGCGATAGGGACGAACGAACTGCCAAGCCAGACGCAAGGCGCGGCGTTGACGTGGAGAAACCGATTCGGGCATGGCGTGACGACCACAAAAGGTGGGGAAACCGCAGCCTAACACTCATCTCGACCCGGGGAATGCTTGCAGGGTGCTATAACGCATCGGTCTAAACAGATCATGGAGCTTTCTCGGGGTTTCTGTTGGACTGTTGCTGCCGTGACACAGAAGCTGTCACAGGCCAGTCACGGCCCAGGGCTACCCTGACCTTGAACCTGAAGAGGAGACAGTGCATGAGTGTGCAGCATGGCAGTGACAACCCGAAGCCTCAGACCGCCCCGCAACCACAGGTGTGCGGTTCGATCATCGACGCCAAGGGGCGCGAAGTGCCGATCACCGAGCAGATGATCCAACAGGCCTGCAAGGCCTTGGAAGAAAGCCGGGGCAAGCGCGTAGCCAAAGGTTGATCGGCGATTTTTTGCAACCCGGCGCAGGGATACCCTGGCAAATCAGCGCTGGCTTCTTCGCGGGCGCGCCCGCTCCCACAGGGACTGCACAGCTCTTGAGCTCAGTGGGGGCTTGTGGGAGCGGGCATGCCCGCGAAGAAGCCAGCAAAGCCGCAAAAGTCCAATCAGACCAACACCCCACCCAAGGCGCTGACCAGTTGCGCCAACTGCGGCGACTCCCCGCGCAAGCGCACGGCCAACCCCTCGATCTCGCGCCGTGGCGGGTAGTGCTTGCGCAACTGGTCGAACGCCGCTCGCTGTAGCTGCGGGTCATCGCTCAAGCTACGGCGGAAATCGGCATCGTCGCGGCGCGGGTCGTACACGGCGCGGCACAGCGTGGCCAAGGCCCAGGCAGGGTCGCTACTGGCATCCAGTTCGATCTGCGCCAGCGGTGGTCGGGGCAGCAGGTCGGCCAGTTGCACCTGCTCGTCCACCCGCAGGAAGCGGCACAGCGCCTGGTAGATCTGCGCCGTGCCACGCTGACGGCCATCCAGGCTGTAGCCGGCAATGTGTGGCGAAGCCAGGGTGCACAGGTCGGCCAACTGCACATCGACCTGCGGCTCGCCCTCCCACACGTCCAGCACCGCATGCACGTCTTCGCGGTCCAGCAGCAGCTCGCGCAGGGCCACGTTGTCCACCACCGGGCCACGGCTGGCATTGACCAACCAGGCCCCCGGGCGCAACTGTGCGAGCTGCGCCTGCCCCAGCAGGTGCCAGGTCGGGTAATCGCCGCCGCGCTGCAACGGGGTGTGCAGGCTGATCACATCGCACTGTTGCACGATGGTTTCGAGGCTGACGTAGTCGCCGCCCTCGGCGGCCTGGCGCAGCGGGTCGCACACCAGCACCTTCCAGCCCAAGCCGTGCAGCACCCGCACCAGGCGGCCACCCACCTCTCCTGCGCCAACAACGCCGTAGACACGTTCGGGCAGCGCCACACCGTCCAGCTCGGCCAAGGTCAGCAGGCTGCCCAGCACGTAATCGACCACACCGCGGGCATTGCAGCCCGGCGCGCTGCTCCAGTGGATGCCGGCTTCGGCAAAGTAGTCCAGGTCCAGGTGATCGGTGCCGATGGTGCAAGTGCCGACAAAGCGTACACGGCTGCCTTCGAGCAACTGACGGTCGACTTTGGTCACCGAGCGCACCAGCAGGATGTCGGCATCCCTGACGCTGGCGGCATCGAGGCTTCGGCCGGGGTAACGGCGAATTTCACCGAAGCCCTGGAAGAAGGCATCGAGCAGCGGGATGTTCTCGTCGGCAACTATCAGCATGGCGCTCTCCTGTCTGGGGAACGCAGTGTAGGCGCTACGCTGGGCTTGATCCAGAGCGATTCAGTCGGCTTTTTTGCGGATCCAGTACAGGAAAGTGCCGGCGTCTTCTTGCTGCTGTAGCAGCTCGTGGCCAAGGAAGTTGCAGAACTTGGGAATGTCACGGCGGGTGGACGGGTCGGTGGCGATGACTTTGAGCAGGCCGCCGGCGGCCAGGTTACGCACGTGTTGGTGCAGCATCATTACTGGTTCTGGGCAGTTCAGGCCGGTGGCGTCGAGGACGGCGTCGGGGGTGAAATCGGTCATGGGGGGCTCCGCAAATGATCGCTATTGTCGCGCATAGCGCCGTTTCGACCAAGGGGCTGCAATGTAGGGTTGCGTGTGCATTGAGATCGAGCGCCGCCCGCGCGGCGCATCGCGAGCGAAGCTCGCTCCTACATTTGTTTCGGGCCAGTATCGCCTGTGGCGGTAGCGTGCGACCGCCTTGTTCGTACGACGCGATATCGCGCCATGCGCCAAAGGGTCGCGCGCCCTTGCCACAGGCATAATTGGCCCGAAACAAACGTAGGAGCGAGCTTCGCTCGCGATGCGCCGCGCGGGCGGCGCTCGATCTCAACACAATCCGAAATCTCAAGGCATGCACATAGCACTCAGCGCGGCTTCAAATCAAGCCGACGCAGGTGACAAGTCACTTCCTCCCGGTCGTGATACAGCTGCTTGCAGGCAATCGACACCCGAATCTTGCGCGCCTTGAACGTCGCCTCCATGCGATCAAGCAACCGCCGTACCTCGGCATAACGCTGCTTCATCGGCAATTTCAAGTTGACCACCGCCTCGCGGCACAGCCCCTCACCCAGCCAGGTTTCGATCAGCGAGGTAGTGCGCGCCGGCTTCTCGACGATGTCGCACACCATCCAGTCCACCGGCTGCTTCGGCTGCCAGGTAAACCCATCGGCCATCAGGTGCTGAACCAGCCCGGTATCCATCAGGCTCTCGGCCATCGGCCCGTTGTCGATCGCCGTCACCAGCATGCCGCGGCGCACCAGTTGGTAAGTCCAGCCACCCGGTGAAGCCCCCAGGTCGACGCCGGTCATGTCATCACCCAAGCGCTGCTCCCACTGCTCACGTGGGATGAACTGGTGCCAGGCTTCTTCCAGCTTGAGGGTCGAACGGCTAGGCGCCTCGCGGGGGAACTTCAGGCGTGGGATGCCCATGGGCCACAACGCACTGTTGTTGGCTGCAGCAACCCCGGCAAATACCCGCCGGCCACTGATGAAGCTGAGCAGCAAGCGTGGGCGGCTGGCGTCGTCGACCAGGCGGCCGGCCTTCTCCAGCGCCTTGCGCAGCGGCACTTCGAACTTGCGGCAAAAGGTGGACAACTCCTTGCCTTCGTTGCTGTCCAGCACTTCCAGCCACAGACTGCCGAACACCGGGAAATCGGCCAGTTGCGCCAACAACACACTGATGCGGTCAGTTTCCGGCAGCTCGATAAAACCACCACGGGCCCACTGCCGCGGGAAAATCAGCTGATTGAAGCGCAGCTCCCCCATCAACCGCTCGGCACCGCCCTCCTCGCTGCAGACAAACTCGGCGCTGGCACTTTGCGGCTTGCCTTTGGCATAGCCGGCAACACCCAGGCGGGCGGCATGTTCGCTGATTTCGGCGCAAACCTCACCCTCGAAACCGGGCCGGCAATGCATGAACAGGGTATTCATCTCTCACTCCACTACGGCTGGCGCACCACAGGCGCCGGCAGGGCGGCGATGATAAAGGAAGTTCGGAACCTGCGACACGCCCCGCCGGTCCAGAAAAGGGTCAGTTGGCCTAAACCGGTCTAACCTGACCATTCAGCCAGGTCCGTACCGTGCGGGCCGATACAGAGCGGTGCCACCGGCAACACCGTGAATCGTTGCCGGGCACCGGTGCAGAAGGAGTTGGCAATGCCCTCGCTCGATAGCCTGAACACCCTCAAGCCCCTCAAGGTAGGCGACCAGACCTACCACTACTTTAGCCTCACCGAGGCTGCCCGCCAGTTGGGTGACCTGCAGCACCTGCCCATGTCGCTGAAGGTGCTGCTGGAAAACCAGCTGCGTTGGGAGGACGGCAATACCGTCACCGGCGACGACCTGCGCGCCCTTGCCCAGTGGCTGCGCGAACGGCGTTCCGACCGCGAAATCCAGTACCGCCCGGCGCGGGTGCTGATGCAGGACTTCACCGGCGTACCGGCCGTGGTCGACCTGGCCGCCATGCGCGCCGCCATGGCCAAGGCCGGTGGTGACCCGCAACGCATCAACCCGCTGTCACCGGTCGACCTGGTGATCGACCACTCGGTGATGGTCGACCGCTACGGCACGCCGCAAGCCTTCAGCGAAAACGTCGACATCGAAATGCAGCGCAATGGTGAGCGCTACGCCTTCCTGCGCTGGGGCCAGAGCGCCTTCGACAACTTCCGCGTGGTGCCACCGGGCACCGGCATTTGCCACCAGGTCAACCTGGAGTACCTGGGCCGTACGGTGTGGACCCGTGAGGCCGATGGCCGCACCTATGCCTTCCCCGACACCCTGGTCGGCACCGATTCGCACACCACCATGATCAACGGCCTGGGCGTGCTCGGCTGGGGTGTCGGTGGCATCGAAGCGGAGGCGGCCATGCTCGGCCAGCCGGTGTCGATGCTGATCCCCGAAGTGATCGGCTTCAAGCTGACCGGCAAGCTGCGCGAGGGCATCACTGCCACCGACCTGGTGCTGACCGTAACGCAGATGCTGCGCAAGAAAGGCGTGGTGGGCAAGTTCGTCGAATTCTACGGCGATGGCCTGGCCGAACTGCCGCTGGCCGACCGCGCCACCATCGCCAACATGGCCCCGGAATACGGCGCCACCTGTGGTTTCTTCCCGGTCGATCAGGTCACCCTGGACTACCTGCGCCTGTCGGGCCGCCCCGAAGCGACCGTGCAACTGGTCGAGCAGTACTGCAAGGCCCAGGGCATGTGGCGCCTGCCCGGCCAGGAGCCGCTGTTCAGCGACACGCTGGCACTGGACATGCACGAGGTCGAAGCCAGCCTGGCCGGGCCAAAACGCCCGCAAGACCGCGTAGCGCTGGGCCAGGTCAGCCAGGCCTTCGACCACTTCATCGAGCTGCAACCCAAACCGCTGGCCAAAGAGGTTGGCCGCCTGGAAAGCGAAGGCGGCGGTGGTGTGGCGGTGGGCAACGCCGACCAGGCCGGCGAGATCGACTACAACCATCAGGGCCAAACCCACACCCTGCGCGATGGCGCCGTGGTGATTGCCGCGATCACCTCGTGCACCAACACCTCAAACCCCAGCGTGATGATGGCTGCCGGGCTGGTGGCAAAAAAAGCGCTGGAAAAAGGCCTGCAACGCAAGCCCTGGGTCAAGAGCTCGCTGGCGCCAGGCTCCAAGGTGGTCACCGACTACTTCAAGGCAGCCGGGCTCACGCCCTACCTCGACCAGCTTGGCTTCGATCTGGTCGGTTATGGCTGCACCACCTGCATCGGCAACTCAGGCCCGCTGGACGAAGCGATCGAGCAAGCCATCGGCAGCGCCGACCTCACCGTGGCTTCGGTGCTTTCGGGCAACCGCAACTTCGAAGGCCGCGTGCACCCACTGGTCAAGACCAACTGGCTGGCCTCACCGCCGCTGGTGGTGGCCTATGCCCTGGCCGGCAGCGTGCGCGTGGACCTGACCCGCGACCCACTGGGCTTTGGCAAGGACGGCCAACCGGTGTACCTGCGTGATATCTGGCCGAGCCAACAGGAAATTGCCGAGGCCGTGGCCAAGGTCGATACGGCGATGTTCCACAAGGAATACGCCGAAGTGTTTGCCGGTGATGCGCAGTGGCAGGCCATCGAGGTGCCACAGGCCGCCACCTACGTGTGGCAGGCTGACTCCACCTATATCCAACATCCACCGTTCTTCGACGGCATCGGCGGGCCGCCTCCAGCAATCGCCGACATCCACGGCGCGCGGGTGCTGGCGCTGCTGGGCGACTCGGTGACCACCGACCACATCTCCCCTGCCGGCAACATCAAAGCCGACAGCCCGGCCGGGCGCTACCTGCGCGAGCAAGGTGTGGAGCCACGCGACTTCAACTCCTACGGCTCGCGGCGTGGCAACCACGAAGTGATGATGCGCGGCACCTTCGCCAATATCCGTATCCGCAACGAAATGCTGGGAGGTGAAGAAGGTGGCAACACCTTGCACGTGCCCACTGGCGAGAAGCTGTCGATATTTGAGGCGGCCATGCGCTACCAGCAGGAAGGCACACCCCTGGTGGTGATTGCCGGCCAGGAATACGGCACCGGTTCGAGCCGCGACTGGGCAGCCAAGGGTACTAACCTGCTGGGGGTCAAGGCCGTGCTGGCAGAAAGCTTCGAGCGTATTCACCGCTCCAACCTGGTGGGCATGGGCGTGCTGCCGTTGCAGTTCAAGGCCGGGCACAACCGCAAGCAATTGGCGCTGACCGGCAAGGAGCAAATCGATGTGCTGGGTTTGAACGGCGCGCAGATTCGCCCGGGCATGAGCCTGCCCTTGCGCATTACCCACGAGGATGGCCAGCAGGAACAGATCGAAGTGCTGTGCCGGATCGACACCCTAAATGAGGTGGAGTACTTCAAGGCCGGGGGGATTCTGCATTATGTATTGCGCCAACTGATTGCTGGCTGAGGTGCCCGGCTGAGATTTTGCAGCGTCCTTGTAATCGAGCGCCGCCCGGGCCGGCGCTCGATTTCACAGGCACCATGGCGCCAACGACGAACCCCAAACCCAGGCAAATTAATTAATCATTCAATAAAACCCGCAGCTTGCCGATAACGGTCGAAAGCCCTGCGGACTATCAACCCATGCGTAACAACCAGCCGATTACCCAGAGAGAACGGACTTTCCCTGCCCAGCAGCGGTTGATCTCCACCACCAATGCCAAGGGTGTGATCACCTACTGCAACGATGCCTTCATCGAGATCAGTGGTTTCACCCGCGAGGAGCTGACGGGCGCGCCGCACAACCTGGTACGCCACCCCGACGTTCCGCCTGCCGTGTTTGCCCACATGTGGCAAACCCTCAAGCAGGGCCAGCCATGGATGGGTATCGTCAAGAACCGCTGCAAGTCCGGCGACCATTACTGGGTCAACGCCTACGTCACGCCCATCTTCGACAACAACCAGGTTGTCGGCTTCGAGTCAGTGCGGGTCAAGCCCACCGCCGAGCAAATTCGCCGCGCCGAAGCCCTGTACCAGCGCATCAACCAGGGCAAGCCGCCAGTGCCGCGCCGCGACAAGTGGCTGCCGGTACTGCAGGACTGGCTGCCGTTCATCCTGATCAGCCAGGTGGGTTTCCTGATCGGCAACTGGTTGGGGCATTCCTGGGGCTTCGCCCTGGCCGCCGGGCTGTCCGTACCGCTGGGCCTGCTCGGCCTGAGCTGGCAGCAGCGCGGACTCAAGCGCCTGCTGCGCCTGGCCGAACAAACCACCTCCGACCCGCTGATCGCGCAGATGTTCACCGACAGCCGTGGCGTGCAGGCGCGCCTGGAAATGGCCATGCTCAGCCAGGACGCGCGCATGAAAACCTGCCTGACCCGCCTGCAGGACAGTGCCGAGCACCTCAGCGACCAAGCGCGCCAGTCCGATGCCCTGGCGCACAAGAGTTCCTCGGGGCTGGAGCGCCAGCGGGTGGAGACCGAGCAGGTCGCCGCCGCGGTAAACCAGATGGCCGCCACCACCCAGGAAGTGGCCAACCACGTGCAACGCACTGCCGATGCCACCCAGGAAGCCAACCGCCTGACCAGTCAGGGCCGGCAGATTGCCGGGGAAACCCGCGAAGCCATCGAACGCCTGTCGGCGGCAGTGGGCGAGACCGGCCAGACGGTTACCCAACTGGCCAAGGACAGCGACGAGATTGGTGGCGTGGTCGATGTGATCAAAGGCATCGCCGACCAGACCAACCTGCTGGCGCTCAATGCCGCCATTGAAGCCGCGCGTGCCGGTGAAATGGGCCGTGGCTTTGCCGTGGTGGCCGATGAAGTGCGTCAGCTGGCCCAGCGTACCGCCGAATCCACCGGGCAGATCCACGGCCTGATCGCCAAGCTGCAACAAACCGCCAGCAACGCCGTGCTGACCATGGAAACCGGCCACCGCCAGGCGCAGGAAGGCGTCGATCGGGTAATGCAGGCTGACGAGGCGCTGGTGGGAATCAGCGAAGCGGTCGCCAACATCACCGACATGGCCACGCAGATTGCTGCAGCGACCGAGGAGCAGACCGCTGTGGCTGACGAGATCAGCCGCAACATCAGCACCATTGCCGAACTGGCTGACCAGACCGCCGAACAAGCGCAGCACTCGGCACTGCTGAGCGAAGAACTGACCAGCACGGCGGGCAGCCAGTATTCGCTGGTGGAGCGGTTCAACCGCTAACGGGCTTACCCTGCTCAGGCCACCGCATCACCCTGTAGGAGCAGCCTTGTGCTGCGAAGAGGCCGTAACTGGCAAAGACATTCTTTGGCCTTACCGGCCTCTTCGCAGCACAAGGCTGCTCCTACAGCGACCGAGTGAATCCGAGTTACAGCGTTACCAGTCCAACCGCAAGCGGCTTTCGAAATAACGCGTTTCACCGCTCAGCGGGTCCTCGAAACTCAAGCTCTGCGCCAGCAGTTTCAGCGGCCGCTGATAGTCATCTTCTTGGTTGAGTAGCTGCGGATAGAACGGGTCATTGCTGATCCCCGCCCCCAAGGCCGCCATGTGCACGCGCAACTGATGGGTCTTGCCAGTTACCGGCGACAGCCCATATCGCCACAGCCCACCGTTCTTCTCCAGTACTTCGGCCAGGGTTTCGCTGTTAGCCTCGCCCTCCACCTCATGCATGCGGAAAAACGGCTCGCCATGCACCAGGCGGCTTTTGTGCACCAATGGGAATTCATGCTGTGGCATGGCGGCGGCAATGGCCTGGTAGCGCTTGTCGATACGCCGTTCGGGGAACAAGCGCTGATAGGCGCTGCGGCTGTCCGGGTTGGCGGAAAACAGCACAAGGCCGGCGGTGTGCCGGTCGATGCGGTGCAACGGCACCAGGTGCGGGTTGCCAAGGCGACGGATCAAGCGGCGCAACAAGGTCTGCTCGACGTATTCACCCGTCGGCGTCACCGGCAAAAAATGCGGTTTGTCCGCCACCACCAGGTGCTCGTCCACATGCAGCACCACTTCCTGCACCGGGATCGGCCGTTCGTTCGGCACTTCACGGAAATAGTGCAAACGCATGCCACGCTTGTAAGGTAGCTCGGCGCCAACCGCCTGCCCCTCGGCATTCAGCACCCGGCCACGGGCAAAGCGGTCAAGCCACTGGGCGCGATCAATGGCCTTGAAATGGTCACACAAGCAATCGAGTACCGTCGCCCAGTTACCGGGTGGCAGGCACACCGTGCTGGCTTGCTGGCGGGCGGGGTCGAAGGGCGCGGTCATGGCAGGGCTCGAAACGTTCACGGCCGCGCATTATCGCCCAAGCCCGCGCCCTCAACCAGCCTGGGCTGTCGCCTCGCTGCGTTCCTTCAGCCAGCGCAACACCTGCACCGGCTCCCAGCGGCCAGGGTCATAGAGGGCATAGAGCAACCCCTGATAGCCCACCACATCCAGCCCGCGGTGGTAACCGGCACGCTGGAACAAGGCCTCGATCTCGGCGAAGCAGGTATTGAAGTGGACTTTGCCGAACGGTGTGCGGTCGTCAGTCACCAGGCCTTCGAGGCGCAGTTCCAGAACGGCGTCGGCCACCCGCTCCACGGGCATGCGGTTAACGCTGTACTTGAGTTGCTCGACGTTGAGCATGGCTTTACCTCGATACTGTATTTATATACAGCATACGAATATCCCCTTGGCGCCGTCAATGCGCTTCATTGCAGCCCCGCCATGTAGCCACTGCCTTTGCGTATGGTCAGCACCTGCCTACGCGGCGCGCCCCGGGTCACCGACAGATGCACCCAGCTGTCGAACTCCAGGATGAGTTGGTCGAAGGGTACGGTACTTTCGCTGATCCGCCGCACAGTCTCGCGCGGGCTGATCTCGATTACCGTGAAGTCCGCCGCCAGCCCCTGCACATGCTGGCTGTTCGATGAGCCACCGATCAGCCGGTTGATCTTTTCACTGCGATATCCACTGCTGACGATGATGGGCGCGTCGAACAAGGCGCGGACCTGCTCCAGCGCACAACACAACAATTGCAGGTTGGCCCTGGCTTCAGGGGGCGGGGTGTTGGCGAGTCCGTCCCTGGCGGCGAGCTGGGAGACGGTCATTTCATCGAACGTGAAATGGGGAGTAATCAACATGGCGAGCTATTCCGATGATGGTGATGGTTACCGGCGCCCGTGCACCGGCACCTGATCATCAGCTCGCTTCACTGGCCATGGAGCAGGGTTGCAACTCCTCCGTTGCCCTCATTGCCCAAGAAAGGCCACCACCTGTTCAGCATCGAACGGCCAGTGCAGCTCGGCGCCGTTGTCGCAGCGCCGCAGCACCGGGATGATCAGGCCATAACGCTCGAACAAGGGCTCGCTCTCGGCGATGTCGACCAGCTCCACCAGCAAGCCGTGATCGACGAAAGGCATCAGCACAGCTTCGGCCACTTCGCACAGGTGGCAGCCGAGGGTGCCGAACAATTGGCATTCAGGCAGCATGGGGCAGGTCCCGGGTTGGCATGCAGAGAAACCTATTCTAGGTCCGTCGCCCGCGTCATGCACCTGACCTGGCTCAATCCTGGCTAGTGGCGCCAATACGGTGCAGCGACAGGTCCGCACCCTGGAACTCCTGCTCGTGGCTCAAGCGCAAACCGTGCAGCGTCCGGATTGTGCCGTAGACGGCAAAGCCACCAGCCAAGGCTACCAGCACGCCCATCAGGCTACCCAGCAGCTGGCTGACCAGGCTGACACCGCCCATGCCGCCCAGCGCCACCTGGCCGAAGATACCGCAGGCAATGCCGCCCCATACACCGCACAAGCCGTGCAGTGGCCATACGCCGAGTACGTCGTCGATCTTCCAGCGGTTCTGCGCCGCGGTAAAGGTCCAGACAAACAACGCACCCGCCACCAGGCCGGTGGCCAGTGCGCCAATCGGGTGCATCAGGTCGGAGCCGGCACAAATCGCCACCAGCCCGGCCAGCGGCCCGTTATGCAAGAAGCCGGGGTCGTTGCGCCCGGCCAGCAAGGCCGACAGGGTGCCACCGGCCATGGCCATCAGCGAGTTGATCGCCACCAGGCCGCTGACGCCCTGCAAGGTCTGGGCGCTCATGACGTTGAAGCCGAACCAGCCAATGATCAGGATCCACGACCCCAGTGCCAGGAAGGGAATGCTCGATGGCGCAAACGCCACCAGCCGGCCATCGCGGTAGCGCCCACGGCGCGCGCCCAGCAACAGCACCGCCGCCAGCGCCAGCCAGCCGCCCATGGCATGCACCACCACGGACCCGGCAAAGTCATGGAACGGCGCACCAAAACGGGCCTGCAGCCAAGCCTGCACGCCCAAGTTGCCGTTCCACACCACACCCTCGAAGAACGGGTAGACGAACGCCACGATCAACGCCGTGGCACACAGTTGCGGAACGAAGCGCGCCCGCTCGGCAATACCCCCGGAAATGATCGCCGGGATCGCCGCCGCGAAGGTCAGCAGGAAAAAGCACTTGACCAGCGCATAGCCATGGTCGGCAGCCAGCGTTGCCGCAGGTTGGAAGAAGTTGACCCCATAGGCGATCCAGTAGCCTATAAAGAAGTACACCAGCGCCGAAACGGCAAAGTCGCTGAGGATCTTCGACAAGGCGTTGACCTGGTTCTTGTGGCGCACCGTGCCCACTTCGAGGAACGCGAAGCCGGCGTGCATGGCCAGCACCAAAATGGCGCCCATGAGGATGAACAGGGTATTGGAACCGTGGACCAGGGAGTCCATCGCGCTGTGCATGTTTTCCATGAAATAGGCAGACCTGCTGAAAAAGGCACCAGGACAGTTCAAAAACCTGCATCCCTGCACCGAATCGGTGCCAGCCCCCTGCCCTGCTTCGGTGAGCCGGGCGAAGCCTGCGTGGTTTTTTCTTCGGTTTGTCGTGGATTGGGTTAAGGTTTATCGGTATTCGCTGCGTTGACGCCCTGAATAGGCGCATGAGCCGCCAGAGGCGCCCTGCAACGTGGCAAAGACATAGCAAGGCCCATACCAGCACCAACACTTGAACCTTCCGCGCGTGCTGTCACTCGAATTACCAACACACATCCACAGGGAGAGACCCATGGCCAGCAAATCGGCAAAGACTGCACAAGAGATATTGATGGCTGACTTCCAGGCCTTGGTGCGCGACACCGAGAAGCTGCTGGCCGACACTGCCAATCTGGCCGGTGACCAGGCCGACGAATTGCGCGAACAGATTCACGACCGCCTGGCCCAAGCCCGTGAAACCTTGCAACTGACCCAGGACTCGGTGCGTGAACGCGGCCAGGCGGCGCTGGGCAGTGCCGAGCAGTACGTACAGGAAAACCCGTGGCAGGCAATCGGCATCGCGGCCGGCGTCGGCCTGTTGATCGGCCTGCTGGCCAACCGGCGCTAAGGGGTTCCCATGGAGAACGAAGCCAACGCCACAGGCGCCTCGGGCAGGCGCCTGGGCGCGGCCATTCTGGGGCTGCTGCACAGTCATATCGAGCTGTTCGGCATCGAGTTGCAGGAGCAGAAAGGCCGAACCCTGAGCCTGCTGCTGTTCGCCGGGCTGGCGCTGGTGTTCGCCCTGCTGCTGCTGACGGCACTTTCCGGGCTGCTGCTGGTGCTGCTGTGGGACAGCTATCGACTGGCTGGCATCATCGGCCTGTGCGTGTTCTATGGCATTGCCGCCCTGTATTGCGGTGTGCGCCTTAAGGCGGCGGTGTTCGACGAGTCATCGCCCTTTGGCGCCACCCTCGAAGAACTTGCCAAGGACCGGGAGCGCCTGTTGCCATGAGCCTGCCTGAACTGCCGAATACGCGGAACCCGCGTGAACTGCGCAAGGCGCTGCTGCGCCTGCGCATGGAGATGCACCGCCAGCAAATTCGCCACGAATCCGGGCAGTTGCTCGAACCGCTGCGCCGCGTGCGTGGCATGGGCAGCTCGCTGCACGAAGGCCTGGGGATCAAGCATGCGCCCCTGTGGGGCATAGGTGCCGTGGTGGCGCTGGGTTTCCTCACCGGCAAGGGCGTACGCAGCGGCAACCTGGCGCGCCTGGTACGGTTGGGCACCAGCCTGTTGCCACTGGTACGCCTGTACCTGCAAGGCAGCCGCCGCCCCTGAATACAGGGTATGCTGGTGCCTTCGAATTACAGGAGACCGCGCCTTGGACTGGCATACCCTGCTTACCCGCGAACGCCTGGGCAAAGCCCTGTACAGCGCCGATGAACTCGGTCGCAGCCCCTTCCACAAAGACCACGATCGCATCATCTTCTCCGGTGCCTTCCGCCGCCTCGGGCGCAAGACCCAGGTGCACCCGGTTTCCAGCAATGACCATATCCACACGCGCCTGACCCATTCGCTGGAGGTCAGCTGCGTCGGTCGCTCGCTGGGCATGCGCGTCGGCGAAACCCTGCGCGACAGCCTGCCGAACTGGTGCGCCCCCAGTGACCTGGGGATGATCGTGCAGTCGGCCTGCCTGGCCCACGACATCGGCAACCCGCCATTCGGCCACTCCGGCGAAGACGCCATTCGCCACTGGTTCCAGCAGGCCGCCGGGCGTGGCTGGCTGGATGACATGAGCGACGACGAGCGGGCCGACTTCCTCAACTTCGAAGGCAATGCCCAGGGCTTTCGCGTGCTGACCCAACTGGAGTACCACCAGTTCGACGGTGGTACCCGGCTGACCTATGCCACCCTTGGCACCTACCTCAAGTACCCCTGGAGCGCCCGCCATGCCGATGCCCTGGGCTACAAGAAGCACAAGTTCGGCAGCTACCAGAGCGAGCTACCCCTGCTAGAGCAGATTGCCCGCAAGCTCGGCCTGCCGCAACTGGAGCACCAGCGTTGGGCGCGCCACCCATTGGTGTACCTGATGGAAGCCGCCGATGACATCTGCTACGCGCTGATCGACCTGGAAGACGGGTTGGAAATGGAGCTGCTGCAATACGCCGAAGTCGAAGCGCTGTTGCTCGACCTGGTCGGCGAGGACTTGCCGGAAACGTACCGCCAGCTCGGCCCACGCGACTCGCGCAGGCGCAAACTGGCAATCCTGCGTGGCAAGGCCATCGAACACCTGACCAACGCCGCCGCCCACGCTTTCGTCGAACAGCAGCAGGCATTGCTGGCCGGGCAACTGGCGGGTGACCTGGTCGAGCACATGCACGGCCCGGCCAAACGCTGTGTGTTGCAGGCCAAGGACATGGCACGCAACAAGATCTTCCAGGACAAGCGCAAGACCCTGCACGAAATTGGCGCCTACACCACCCTGGAGATTCTGCTGAATACCTTCTGCGGTGCGGCACTCGAGCAGCACGGCGGGCGCACACCATCGTTCAAGAGCCGCCGGGTGCTGGACCTGATCGGCAACAATGCGCCAGACCCTCACGCCTCCTTGCACAGCGCTTTCCTGCGCATGATCGACTTCATCGCCGGCATGACCGACAGCTATGCCAGCGAAATGGCCCGGGAAATGACCGGGCGCTCCAGCCCGACTTGAACCTCACCGGTGCAGCCTGGGCTCGGCCCAGCGCTGCACTGCGGATTGCAGGAAACTTCCTACATATACTGACGGCAGTCTAAACAACACGTGTAGATATCACTGGAAAGTTGCAAACCGTGCTTCGGCACTGCGTTAAACACGCCGACTTCGTAGCCCGTTTTGTTTTATCTTGTAAGCCGTTTCCCATATAGCGCTAACAGCCCTTCTTTCCATGCCCGACGACTTCTAACTGCGATAAGGTGCCACCTGTCACCCTCAATCGATCGCAGGGAAGTTGAACATGCACTCCATCTTTATTGTTGACGACCATCCGGTCATTCGCCTGGCCGTCCGTATGCTGCTGGAAAACCAGAATTACAAGATTGTCGGCGAGACGGACAACGGCGTAGATGCCATGCAAATGATCCGCGAGAGCAACCCCGACCTGGTCATCCTCGACATCAGCATTCCCAAGCTAGACGGCCTGGAGGTGCTTGCCCGCTTTCAGGCCATGGCACTTCCCACGAAGGTGCTGGTGTTGACAGCACAGTCCCCGGCATTGTTTGCCGTACGCTGCATGCATTCGGGTGCCGCAGGTTACGTGTGCAAGCAGGAAGACCTGAGCGAGTTGCTCAGTGCTATCAAGGCCGTACTGGCCGGTTATAACTATTTCCCCAGCCAGGCCATCAAGCACAACCAGGCGATCGATACCGACCTGCAACTTTTCCGCCAGGTAAATGATCGCGAACTGATGGTACTGCAGCTCTTCGCCCAAGGCCGCAGTAACAAGGAAATTGCCAGCGGCATGTTCCTCAGCAGCAAGACTGTCAGCACCTACAAGAAACGCCTGATGCACAAACTACAGGTCGATACGCTGGTCGACCTGATCGAGATGGCCAAGCGCAACGCACTGGTCTGAAGGTGGTGATGGCCCGTCCTCTCGCCCGCCTGCTGCTCGCTCTGCTGCTGTTCAGCAGCGCGGCACAGGCTACCTTTCTCGAAGCCTCGTCCTTTACGTTGCTGGCACGCTCATCGGCCCCTCCAGCCCAGCCCCTGCTCACGGCCGAACAACGGCAATGGCTGCAAAGCCGCCAGGAACTGGTGCTTGGGACGTCGGCACCCGACTACCCACCCTTCGACATCACCAGTGGCGGCCGCGATTACCAGGGCCTGACCGCCGACTATGCAAGCCTCATCGGCAAGGCCTTGCAATTGCCTGTACGGGTACTGCGATTCGCCAGCCGACAGGCAGCGGTGGAGGCGCTCAGGAACGGCGATATCGACCTGCTGGGCAGCGCCAATGGTTACGAAGCGAACAACGACGGCGTGGCGCTTTCCCAGCCTTATGCCATCGATCAACCGGTACTGGTAACGCGTGAAGACGAAAACCGGGCGCAGGACCTGGACTTGACCGGCATGCGCCTGGGCATGCTCTACCACTATTTGCCCCGACAGGAAGTGCTCAGCGCCTACCCCCAGGCCGAGCTGTTGGCCTTCGGATCGTCCAGCCAGGCACTGAACGCCGTGGCGTTCGGCCAGGCCGACGTATTCATCGGCGACACCATCTCTACGCACTACCTGCTCAACCGCGGCCATCTGCCGCGTCTGCGCATGGCCAACTTCGGCAAGCACAAAGCCATCGGCTTCAGCTTTGCCCTGCGCCAGCAAGACACCCTGCTGATGGAGATGGTGAACGCCATCCTCGACAGCCAGACCCCCGCCCTGCGTGCCAGCATTTTCAAGCGCTGGAGCGCAGGCAGCGACCTGCTGTTGAGCGAGCGTAACCTGCAACTGAGCGAAACCGAGGCGCAATGGTTGCGGGATCACCCGGTGATGCGTGTGGTCATCGACGACACAGCAGCCCCGTTATCCTATTTCGACGACGCCGGGCATTTTCGCGGCATCACCGCCGACCTGCTGGAGCTTATTCGCCTGCGCACCGGTTTGCGTTTCGAAGTGCAGCGCGCCAGCGGCATTGCCGACATGATTGCCCGCTTGAAGGATGGCCGTGCAGATGTGATCGCTGCACTGGCTACCACGGAGGTGGCCAAGGACAACCTGCAATTAAGCCGGCCCTACCTGGAAAGTACCTATGTGCTGGTCAGTCGCAAGGACAACCCTGCGTCCAGTTCGCTGGAACAGCTGCAAGGACATCGCATCGCCATTACCCGCTACAGCGCCATGGACACCATGCTGTCGCGGTACCATCCACACGTCGGCTGGGTCGAGACCGAAAGTGCGTTCTACTCCACGGCATTGCTCAACAGCGGCGCCGTGGACGCGGTGATCACCACCCTGATCGATGCCAACCACATCCTGGCCAGCAACCCCGACCTGGTGATCCGCAGCTCGGTCGGCAGCGAACCGGTCAACTTCGCCATGGCCACCACCGCCCCCTCACCGGCGCTGGTGTCGATCCTCGACAAGGCACTGCTGAGCATCTCGCCAGAGGAACTGGGGGTGATCAACAACCGCTGGCGCGGCTTTGGCCGGCACGCGGATAGCAGCGCCAAGGGCTACAGCCGCCTTGCCCTGCAGGTCGTGCTGGGTACGGCTCTGCTTCTGCTGCTGGCCTTGCTGTGGAACGCCCGCCTGCGCCTGCGGATTCGCCAGCGCCAGCATGCCGAACGCGCGCTGAACGACCAACTGGCGTTCATGCGCGCCCTGCTCAATGGCACGCCCCACCCGATGTATGTACGCGACCGCGAGGGCTGCCTGAAAAGTTGCAACTACAGCTACCTCGAAGCTGTGCAGGCCCGTTCCGATCAGGTTATCGGCAAGCAACTGGACGGCAGCTTGTTCGCCGATGGCGAGCAGACTCGGCAGATCCAGGCTGATTACCTGAAAGTCATGGCCGCGGGCTCACCGCTGATCAAGGACCGTCCGCTGCGGATCAAAGGCCGTGAACTGACCATCTACCACTGGATCTTGCCGTACCGCGACTCCCTGGGCGAAGTACAGGGGATCATCGGTGGCTGGATCGACATCAGTGATCGCCGCCAGCTGGTCATGGAACTGCGCCAGGCCAAGCAGCAGGCCGACGATGCCAACCGCGCCAAAAGCACGTTCCTGGCCACCATCAGCCACGAAATCCGTACACCGATGAACGCCGTCATCGGTATGCTCGAACTGGCTGTCAAACGCGCCGATCAGGGCCGAGTGGACCGCGGTGCGCTGGAACTGGCGCACCATTCGGCCAAGGACCTGCTGGGGCTGATCGGCGATATCCTCGACATCGTGCGCATCGAGTCCGGGCACTTGTCGCTAGCGCCTGAAGTGGTCGACCTTGCGGACCTGATCGAATCGGTGGGGCGCATTTTCGAGGGGCAGGCGCGAGAAAAAGGCCTGGCCCTGGAGGTGATGATCGCCCCCGCCGCACGCAACCACGTCCTGCTCGATCCACTGCGCTTCAAGCAGGTGCTGTCCAACCTGGTGAGCAACGCCATCAAGTTCACCGAGCACGGCCAGGTGCGCATCGGTGTCAGCCTGCTGGATGGAGACACCGGTATGCCTGCGGTATTGGAGCTGGAAGTGCGCGACAGTGGTATTGGCATTCACGCTGACGACCTGCAACGCCTGTTCAACCCGTTCATCCAAGCCAACCCGCACAGCCAGGGCGCCCGCGCAGGTACCGGCCTGGGCCTGGCCATCTGCCGCAATCTCTGCGAAATGATGGGTGGCAGCCTGTCCATCAAGAGCCTGGAAGATGTGGGCACCCAGGTACGCCTGAAGATGCCAGTGCAACGGGTCAATGGCGCGGCGCAGCCGGCACCGTTGCCCGAGCACCTCGATGTACCCGACCCTCGGCTTAACGTGCTGGTGATCGATGATCACCCGGCCAACCTGCAACTGATGGAGCAACAGCTTGGCTACCTGGGCCTGGAACACACCAGCGCCCGCGATAGCCGCGAAGGCCTGACCACCTGGCGGGCAGGAGACTTCGATGTGCTGGTACTCGACTGCAACATGCCGCACATGAACGGCTACCAACTGGCGGCTGCCGTGCGCACCGAAGAACGCCATGGCAAGCGGCCACGCTGCACCATCCTTGGCTATACCGCCAACGCGCAGCCGGAAGTACGCCGCAAGTGCCTGAGCGCAGGCATGGATGATTGCCTGCTCAAGCCCATCAGCCTGAGCACCCTCAGCCAGCACCTGGCTGGCATTCGCCCACGCCGCCAGCAACGCCCCCGGCGCAAGCTGTACCAACTGGACGGCCTGGCCGCAGTGGTCGGGCCTGACCCGCGCGACCGCCAGCGCTTCCTGCAGGCCTTGCAGCAGAGCCTGCAGGCCGACCTGGCCAGCTTGATGATGCTGCATCCGCAACATGACAGCGGCGCCATTGCCGAGCAGGCCCACAAAGTGCTCAGCGCCGCACGCATGCTGGCAGCCCCCTACCTGATGGCGGCCTGCGAAGCGCTTGAAGCCGACGGCTTGCCCACTGCCCAGGTGCGTCTGCGACGCCAGGCACTGGCACGGCATATGTGCCGAGTGGAACGTGCCCTGGCCAAGGAATTGGCCCAAAGCACAGATACTCAGGCAGGCAGCCAGGCGTGTTAACTGGTAGACTGCGCGGCGTTATTACCTAAGAGGATTGTTTCATGGCCACAAACCGCTCCCGTCGTCTGCGCAAGAAGCTGTGTGTCGACGAGTTTCAGGAATTGGGCTTCGAGCTGAACCTGGAATTCAAGGAAGATCTGGATGACCAGGCAATCGATGCTTTCCTCGACGCGTTCCTGGAAGAAGCCATGGACGCCAACGGCCTGGATTATGTAGGCGGTGACGATTTCGGCCTGGTGTGCTCGGTCAAACGTGGCTCGGTCAGCGAAGAACAGCGTGCAGCCGTTGAAGCCTGGCTCAAAGGCCGTAGCGAACTGACCAAGATCGAAGTCAGCCCGCTGCTGGACGCCTGGTACCCGGAAAAGCCGATCAACAAGGCTGAGTAAGACTTGTCGGCTTCGCGCTGAAAGGTTGATTGTTGAAAAGGCCACCCCTTGGGGTGGCCTTTTTATTGGCGATGCTTTTCCGTCGAACGTGGCGCATCGACGCTGCGCTTGGGGCATAATGCGTACTCTTTACGTCGTGGGGTTATCATTTCTTACAGCCCCAAAGCCCTTTTCCCTCGCCGCAGGGTATTTAATCACTATGATCAAAACGCTTCGTCCCCTTGTTTTTGCAGGCTTGCTGTTGCCACTTGCCTTGCCCAGCCACGCCGCCGCCGTCAATACCACCCTGCCTGCCAAAGTGCAGCAGGCGCTCAAGGCCAACAAGCTGCAGGACACGGCGCTGTCGCTGGTGATGCTGCCGCTGGACGGCCCCGGCACCCCGACCGTGTTCAATGCCGATGTTTCGGTGAACCCGGCCTCGACCATGAAACTGGTCACCACCTACGCCGCCCTCGAACTGCTTGGCCCGACCTTTCAGTGGAAAACCGAGTTCTATACCGACGGCACCCTGAGCAACGGCGTGCTCAACGGTAACCTCTACCTCAAAGGTGGCGGTGACCCCAAGCTGAACATGGAAAAGCTCTGGCTGCTGATGCGTGACCTGCGCGCCAACGGCGTGCGCACTATCACCGGTGACCTGGTGCTTGACCGCAGTCACTTCGTGCAACCTAACCTGCCGCAGTTCAACGACGACGGCGGCGATGAAAACAAGCCGTTCCTGGTCAAGCCCGACTCGCTGCTGGTCAACCTCAAGGCCCTGCGCTTCGTGGCCCGTAACGACGGCGGCAAAGTCACCATCGCGGTCGAACCACCAATTGCCAGCATCCGCATCGACAACCAAGTCAAGGCGGTGGCGTCGAAACAGTGCACCGGCGACGTGCGTTACAACCCGGTACCTCAGGCAGACGGCATCAGCGTGACAGTGAGCGGTCAGCTGGGTGACGGCTGCAACTCGCAGACTTACCTGTCGCTGCTCGACCACCCAACCTACGCCGCCGGTGCCGTGCGCGCGATCTGGAACGAACTGGGCGGTAGCATTCAGGGGGGCGACCGCATCGAAAATGTACCCAAAAGTGCTCGCCTGCTGGCGCGCGCCTTCTCGCCAAACCTGGTGGAAGTGATCCGCGACATCAACAAGTACAGCAACAACACCATGGCCCAGCAGCTGTTCCTGAGCCTTGGCGCGCAGTTCCGCACCGACGCCGATGGCGACGATGCCCGCGCTGCCCAGCGCGTGGTGCGCCAATGGCTGGCCAAGAAGGGTATTACCGCGCCGCACCTGGTGATGGAAAACGGCTCAGGGCTGTCGCGTGCCGAACGGGTGAGTACCCGAGAAATGGCCGCAATGCTGCAGGCCGCGTGGAAGAGCCCTTACGCGGCCGAGTTCATGAGTTCGATGCCACTGGTGGGCATGGACGGCACCATGCGCAAGCGCCTGAAGCGCACCGCCATGACCGGTGAAGGGCACATCAAGACCGGTACGCTGAACACCGTGCGTGCAATTGCCGGCTTCAGCCGCGACAGCAACGGCCATACCTGGGCGGTGGCGGCGATCCTCAATGACCCGAAACCGTGGGGTGCCTCGCAGGTGCTGGACCAGGTGCTGCTGGACCTGTATCGCCAGCCGAAGTTGACCGGTAGCACGGCAGCCAACTGATCGGTCAGGCAGTACCGGGCTCTTCGCGGGCAAGCCCGCTCTCGCATGCCCGCGAAGAGGCCAGTACTGACAGGGTGACCATCAGGCCGACTCCCCCTCCACCCGGTCCCGCCCGGCCTGCTTGGCTGTATAGACGCCTGCGTCAGCCCGCAGCAACAAGGCATCGGCGCCCTCCCCTGGGCGCCAGCCCGCCACACCAAAACTCGCGGTTACCCTGCCCACGCCCTCCACCGGCACATTGCGTACGCCTTGCCACAACTCCAGCGCCAACAGCCGCGCCTGCTCGGCATCGCTGCCTGGGCACAGCACCATGAACTCCTCCCCGCCCAAGCGGCAGAACACGTCAGTACGCCGCAACCGTTGGCCGATACGCTGGCACAGGCTACGCAGCACGCGATCACCGACGGCATGGCCGAAACGGTCGTTGATGCGCTTGAAGTGATCGATATCGAGCATGATCACCGCCAGCGCCAGGCCATCGCGCTGGGCCCGTTCCAGTTCGACCTTGAGCCGCTCTTGAAAGTAGCGACGGTTGTGGATACCCGTCAGCGAATCGGTAACCGACAGCGCCCGCAACTCTTCCTCCACGCCCTTGAGGTCAGAGATGTCCGTCAGATACCCGTGCCACAGGGTACAGCCCTGCTCGCCCACTTCCGGCGTCGCCTCGCCACGTACCCAACGCAATCCGGCCCGCGGCAGGCAGACCCGATACTCTTCTCGCCAAGGTGACAGGTGTTCGGCCGAGTAGCGCACTGAACGTCGCACACGCTCCAGGTCATCGGGATGGATGCGCTCGAACACCACCGAGGCATCCTCGCGCAATTGCTGCAGGTCGACCTCGTAGATGTCATACAGGCCCATGCTGGCATACGGAAAGCACGAATGGCCGTTCGCGTCCAGGCGATACTGGTAGATACCGCCCGGCACCTCGGCGCTGAGCTTTTCCAGCAAGCGGTCACGGGCCTCCAGCGCCTCATGCACCCTACGCCGCTCGGTGACATCAATGCAGATGGCCAGGTAACCAACCCACAAACCCTGTTCATCGAGCATGGCGGTAACCAACATGTTGGCTATCAGCTGGCTGCCATCGGCGCGCAACAAGGTCCACTCGCCAGGCTCGGCGCCATGCTCCTGCACCGTTTCGGCGAACATCGCCTGGCCGCCGGCAATCGGCCGACCAAAGCGCAAGCTCAAGGCATGGGCACGCAGGCTCAGTTCCTCGGGCAGCACCAGGTCTTCAAGGCGCAATAGGCCGATCGCTTCGCTGGCCGAGTAACCAAGCATCCTCTCGGCACCGGCATTGAAGGTGCTGATCACTCCCTTGAGGTTGGTGGCGACGATCGCCACCTGGGTCGCGGCATCCAGCACACTGCGCAGCTGGTTGTGGGTACCCCGCAACGACTGCTCACTGACCTGCAGCTCGGCAGTACGCTGCTCGACCAAAGCCAGCGCGCGCTGACGCTGGCTGAACAGGCTGTAGAGCAGCGCGCTGAGCAGCAGGCTCAACAACCCACCCAGAAAACTGACCGCCAGCACCGCCGAGGAGCGGTTGGCCCGCACGAACGCCTCGCTCGGCTGGATGCTCAGCTGAAAATGGTGATCGGCCAGGTGCAGCAGCTGGTTGCTGGCCAGCGCCAGAGGGGCAACCGGGTTCTGCGAATCGAACATCAGTTCGGGGCCTTGCAACCCGGACGGGTCGGTGATGCGCACGACCAGGTTGTCATCGGCCGCTACCGGCCGACCGTCGCTGACCAGTTCACGCATACTCAACAAGGCCATCACATAGCCCGCTGCCGCGCCGTGAGGATTGGCATCGGAAAACACGGGCGCCACCATCAGCAGGCCACGCGCATAAGAAGGAATATCGTACATGGCCAAGGGTTCGGACACCGCTATGCTGCCAGGCCCGAGCGCACGCGCCAGGGCTGACTGGGCCGCACCCTGGCCGGCGAGATCCAGCCCATAGGGCAGCCCGGGCATGTCACCGGATTGGGTATACAGCACAGGGAAGTAATGATCGCGCAGCGGCGCAGGCCGCCACTGGCCCTGTGCGTCCTGGTCACGGATCACATAGCCCGGGCCGGAATGCTCGCTGGCATGGCGCTCGAACTCGGCGCGCTGCGCGGCTTCGACGCGGGGCGCCCAAGCGTAGGCCAAGGTGCGCTGCAGCAACGGCCGGGCGTAACCGTCGAATTCGACCAGGGTTACTTCGTTGGAAAAGCTGAAGAATCGCCGTAGGCCGTCCAGGCGCTGCTGCTGCTCGTCAAAACGCTCGGCAATGCGGCTGGAGCGTTCGCTGGCCAGCAACTCGAAACGCTGGCGCAGCTGCTGCTTGTAGAACGTCTGCGCGGCAAGCGCCAGGGCAGCCGTCAACAGGCCGCCCGCCACCAACGCCACCAGCGCCACCACCCAGGCGGACACCGCTTCTGTGCACAGGCCAAATAACCGCGCACGCACGCCATACTTTGACATACACCCATCTCGTCACGTCAGCGTCCTGCGGATTATCTTGCCCTGCCCTCAGTTATAGCTATTGGCCATTAGCCGCGCAATGTACCTCGTCGGTTCAACGAAGCTGCAAACGCCAGGCGCGATGGATACGGTTATTGCGGGCGAAGTCCGGGTCCAGGGTCTGGGCGCTGATTTCTTCCACGGCATAACGTGCCATCAGGTGCTCATCGAGCTGGAACTTGCGGAAGTTGTTGGAGAAATACAGCACGCCACCCGGTGCCAGGCGGGCCATGGCCAGGTCCAGCAGTTGCACATGGTCACGCTGCACGTCGAACACGCCTTCCATGCGCTTGGAGTTGGAGAAGGTTGGCGGGTCGATGAAGATCAGGTCGTAGCTGTCACGGTTGCCTTCCAACCAGGCCATCACATCGCTCTGCTCCAGGCGATTGCGCTCGGAGTAGCCATTGAGTGCCAGGTTGCGCCGCGCCCAGTCCAGGTAGGTTTTCGACAGGTCAACGCTGGTGGTGCTGCGCGCACCCCCTTTGGCCGCATGCACGGTGGCCGTGGCGGTGTAGCAGAACAGGTTGAGGAAGCGCTTGCCAGCGGCCTCGCGCTGGATGCGCATACGCATCGGGCGGTGGTCGAGGAACAACCCGGTGTCGAGGTAGTCGGTGAGGTTGACCAGCAGCTTGACGCCCCCTTCGTTCACCTCCTGGAACCGGCCCTCGGTTGCCTGGCGTTCGTACTGGCGTGTGCCGCTCTGGCGTTCGCGACGCTTGAGTACTACACGCTGTGGCGAAATGCCCAGCGCCTGCGGGATAGCCGCCAACGCATCGAGCAGGCGCGCCTGGGCTTTGTCCGGGTCGATCGAACGTGGCGCGGCGTACTCCTGCACATGTACCCAGTCCTGGTACAGGTCGACCGCCAGGGCATATTCGGGCATGTCGGCATCGTACAGGCGGTAGCAATCGACCTGCTCGCGTCGGGCCCACTTGCCCAGTTGCTTGAGGTTTTTCTGCAGGCGATTGGCAAACATCTGTGCCCCTTCCGACAACCGCGCCGGCTCGATGGCCTGCGGAGCCTGCTGGCGAGCTTGCGTGGCTTCAGGCTGCGATTCGCGGCGTTCACCCGTGACGAACTGGTCCGGCTGCACCTTGAACAGCAGCAACTTGCACGGCAATGCACCGTTCCAGAACGCGTACTGTTTGTGGCTACGAATGCCCATGCGCTTGCCCAGTTGCGGCGCACCGGTGAATACCGCTGCCTCCCAGCCCATGCAGGCCTGGCGCAGACGCTCGCCAAGGTTCTGGTAGAGGTACAGCAGGCTCGCCTCGTCACCCAAACGCTCGCCGTAGGGCGGGTTGCTGATGACCAGGCCTTTTTGGTTCTGGTCCGGACGTGGCTCGAAGGTGCTGACTTCGCCCTGGTAGATCTTCACCCAGTCGCCCAGGCCGGCACGCTCTACGTTGTTGCGCCCTGGCTGAATCAGCCGCGGGTCGGCCTCGTAGCCACGGATCCACAACGGTGGCTTGGCCAGGCCGGCTTGCGCGCGCGCCTGCGCTTCGTCATGTACTTTGCGCCACAGGGCCGGCACATGGCCCAGCCAGGCACTGAAGCCCCAGCGTTCACGCTTGAGGTTGGGGGCGATATCGGCAGCGATCATCGCGGCTTCCACCAGGAAGGTACCCACACCGCACATAGGGTCGGCCAGCGCGCCACCTTCGGCGGCAATGCGCGGCCAGCCAGCACGGATCAGCACCGCTGCCGCCAGGTTCTCCTTCAGTGGCGCGGCGCCTTGCTGCAGGCGATAGCCACGCTGATGCAGGCTGTGCCCGGACAGGTCGAGGGAGAGAATGGCCTCGCCGCGATCCAGGCGCAGGTGCACGCGCACGTCAGGGTCGATCTTTTCCACCGACGGGCGCAGGCCTTCACGGTTGCGCAGCTTGTCGACGATCGCGTCCTTGACCTTCAGCGCACCGAAGTGGGTATTGTCGATGCCCGAGCCATGGCCGCTGAACTCCACCGCCAGGGTGCCGTCAGCCGCCAGGTGATCGGCCCAGTCGACTGCATTGACGCCGTCGTACAGGTCGTCGGCGTTCTTCATGCTGAAGCGCTTGAGTACCAGCAGTACCCGGTTGGCCAGACGAGACCATACGCACAGGCGGTAGGCGGTTTCCATGTCGGCGGCGCCGCGAATGGCCGAGGTGTGCTCGCGCACGTCTTCAAGGCCAAGGCCCTTGGCCTCATCGGCAAGCAGGCCTTCAAGGCCTTTGGGGCAGGTGAGATAGAGTTCGAAACGGTCCGACATGAGTATTCCAGAGCCTTGGGCTATATGACTGACGAGGCAACGCATCGCCCCGCGATGTTTGCCCGCATGCCTTTCCAGCAGGCGTGCGGGTGACCTTTGCTGGCACACAAGCGTGCCACTGGAGGCCGGGCCACCTGATCGATTTGCGCTTGGCCAAGTGGCAAAGACAGCTTAGATCATCAGGCAGTACGAGAAATTCTGGCGATCGCCGAGCCAATGTGACCCTTCGTCGCATTTCAAATTATTTCTGTCATCCGCGAGCAACGCTGGCCAAATGACGTCAATGATCGGCAAACCCCGATCATAGCGGGCTCAACGCTAAACAAGGTTGAGTCGCATTTATTTACTTATCCCCTCACCACTAGAAAGATTACGTGCTTATGACAAATCGATCATTCACACCGTGACTCGCATTCGATAGAACTGGTCTCAGGCCGCTTCGCAACGAGGCGGCACCTTCAGCTCGCCACGCCGGCAGCGAGCGCAAACCGGCAGAAAGACTCTGCCCGGCCTCGGAGAGGCCGACGGGACATTACAGTCAACAAGTGAGGGCAACACCCTATGAGAAGACTTAAGCGTGATCCGTTGGAGAGAGCATATTCACGTGGCTACCAATACGGGGTCACCGGCAAATCCCG
The DNA here is from genome assembly GCF_048068035.1 of Pseudomonas sp. NY11955. NCBI lineage: Bacteria > Pseudomonadati > Pseudomonadota > Gammaproteobacteria > Pseudomonadales > Pseudomonadaceae > Pseudomonas > Pseudomonas sp. NY11955. Next base: position 120,036 of record NZ_JBLUPS010000007.1, on the reverse strand, counting down.
CGAACTTTGCCCCTTCAATCTTCCTTCTGTTCGCCAAGCCTGGATCAACGGCTGGCGTGAAGGTCGCGGTGATAACTGGGACGGAATGACTGGCACCGCTGGCATCCATAGACTCAACGAAAATCACGCCGTTGGCTGAACGAGGACACTGAATTCGATTCACCATGCACGCCCCATCCGGGCGGCGGGCGAAGGCCCAGGGGCCCCTTGATGGGGCCCTTTTTTTCACCCCTCGATCATGCCCGAGGCATCGCCGCAATAGCGTCCACCGCCTCGCGGATCAGCGCAGGCCCCTTGTAAATGAAGCCCGAGTAGATCTGCACCAGGCTCGCCCCAGCGGCGATTTTCTCGGCAGCGTGACGGCCTTCGGTAATGCCGCCGGCGGCAATGATCGGCAACTTGCCGCCCAGCTCGCCTGCCAGCACCTTGACGATGTGGGTGCTCTTCTCCAGCACCGGCGCACCCGACAGGCCGCCCGCCTCGCCACCGTACGGCAGCGTTTCGACACCTTCACGGCCCAGCGTGGTGTTGGTGGCGATCACCGCATCCATGCCCGATGCCATCAACGCGGCGGCCACCAATGCGGTTTCTTCGTCGCTCATGTCCGGGGCAATCTTGATCGCCAACGGCACGCGCTTGCCATGCGTGGTGGCCAACTGCTCGCGACGCTCGGCCAAGGCATCGAGCAACTGCTTGAGCGAATCGCCGAACTGCAGGCTGCGCAAGCCCGGGGTATTGGGCGAACTGACGTTGACCGTAATGTAGCTGGCGGCGGTGTACACCTTGTCCAGGCAGATCAGGTAATCATCCACGGCACGCTCGACTGGCGTGTCGAAGTTCTTGCCGATGTTGATGCCCAGCACGCCCTTGTAGCGCGAGGCACGTACGCGCTCGAGCAAGTGATCGACGCCCAGGTTGTTGAAGCCCATGCGGTTGATGATGGCCGTGGCTTCTGGCAAACGGAACAGCCGCGGCTTGGGGTTACCCGGCTGCGGACGCGGAGTGACGGTGCCAATTTCGACGAAGCCGAAGCCCAATTGGGCGAAACCGTCGATGGCCGCGCCGTTCTTGTCCAGGCCGGCCGCCAGCCCCACTGGGTTGGCGAAGTTCAAGCCCATGACCGAAACCGGCAATGCCGCCGGTTGCTTGCACAGCATGCCGTTGAGGCCGAGACGGCCACCGGCGCCGATCAGGTCCAGGGACAAGTCGTGGGAAGTTTCCGGAGAAAGCTTGAACAGCAGCTGGCGGGCCAGGGTATACATGGGCGGGCAAGGCTCAGGGTGAGTGAGGGTGCGATTATAGCCAGCACCGGCGTTGCAGGACAGTAAATCGTAGGCGCGCTTGGCACATGGGTTGCACCGGTTTGGCCCACAGCCTTATCAGTACCGGCGAGGACCCTTGTGAACACCGCACCCCGAGCAACGCCCCTGGCCTGGGTCAACGGCAGCGACGCGCCGGAAAAGCCCAGCCTGAACATCGGCTACATGGCCCTGACCGACTGCGCGTCGGTCGTGGTCGCCGCCACGCAAGGTTTCGCCCAGCAGCACGGCCTTACCCTCAATCTCAAGCGCCAGGGCTCATGGGCCGGGCTACGCGACAAGCTGGTCAGCGGAGAACTGGACGCCGCCCATTGCCTGTACGGGCTGGTCTACGCCGTGCACCTGGGCATTGGTGGCGTGCCCGCCAACGACATGGCTGTGCTCATGGGGCTGAACCAGAACGCCCAGGCTATCAACCTGTCCCCGACCCTGCAGCGCAGGGGCGTGACCAACCCTGAAGCACTGGCGCGCCTGGTGCACCAGCATGGCGCACGCCTGACGTTCGCCCAGACCTTTCCCACCGGCACCCACGCCATGTGGCTGTATTACTGGCTGGCCAGTCAGGGCATCCACCCGCTGCGCGACGTCGACAGCGTAGTGGTGCCCCCGGCGCAGATGGCCGCACACATCCAGGCCGGGCGCATTGACGGTTTCTGCGCGGGTGAGCCTTGGGCCGCCGACGCTGTGGCCAAAGGCCAAGGCTTCACCTTGGCCACCAGCCAGTCGATCTGGCCGGACCACCCGGAAAAGGTCCTGGCCTGCGCGCGCGCCTTCGCCGAGCAATACCCCAACAGCGCCCGCGCGCTGATCAAGGCGATCCTCGCCGCCAGCCGGTTCATCGAACAAAGCCCGGAGAACCGCCGTAGTACCGCGCAACTGCTCAGTGGCAGCGCCTACCTGGACACCGCGCTGGACAGCATAGAACCCCGCCTGCTCGGCCACTATCAGGACGGCTTGGGTAACCACTGGCAAGACCCGCACGCCTTGCGCCTGTTCGACCAGGGGCGGGCCAACCTGCCGTACTTGTCCGACGGTATGTGGTTCATGACCCAATTCCGCCGCTGGGGGCTGCTGCGCGAAGACCCCGACTACCTCGATGTGGCCCGCCAGGTCCAGCAGCTGCGGTTGTACAACGAGGCCGCGCAAAGCCTGGGCATCGCCTGCCTGGAGCTGCCGATGCGCAGCAGCCTGCTGATCGACGGCACCCGCTGGGACGGCAGCGACCCCTACGGCTATGCCCGCAGTTTCAGCCTGCACGCCTTGGGCGACCAGCCCAATGCCCGTGTCGGCCTGTGAGAGGGACCAGCATGTTGCGCATCCTGCTGATCGACGACACCCAGAGCAAACTCGGCCGCCTCAAGGCAGCATTGAGCGAGGCAGGCTTCGAAGTCATCGAAGCCCCAGACCTGACCATCGACCTGCCCGCCTGCGTCGAAACGGTGCGCCCGGATGTGGTGCTGATCGATACCGACTCGCCGGACCGCGATGTGATGGAGCAGGTGGTGCTGGTCAGCCGTGACCAGCCACGGCCCATCGTGCTGTTTACTGACGAGCATGACCCTGGGGTGATGCGCCAGGCGATCCAGGCCGGCGTTAGCGCCTATATCGTCGAGGGCATCCATGCGGCGCGTTTGCAGCCGATTCTGGATGTGGCCATGGCCCGGTTTGAAAGTGATCAGGCACTGAAGGCGCAACTGCTGGCGCGCGATCAGCAACTGGCTGAACGCAAACGCATCGAACAGGCCAAGGGCTTGCTGATGAAGATGAAGGATTGCAACGAAGAGCAGGCCTATACCTTGATGCGTCGCCAGGCCATGAGCCGCCAGCAGAAGCTGATCCAGGTGGCCGAACAGATCATTGCCATGCACGAGATGCTGGGGTGATGCGCCTGGCATGAGATTTACAGCGCCTGTGAGACCGAGCGCCGCCCGCGCGGCGCATCGCGAGCGAAGCTCGCTCCTACGTTTGTTTCGGGCCAATTACGCCAGTGGGATTTGCGCGCGAACGCCTGGGCGCATGACTGGGTATTGCGTCGTACAGACCAGGCGGTCGCGCGCGCCTGGCACAGGCGTTACTGGCCCGAAACAAACGTAGGAGCGAGCTTCGCTCGCGATGCGCCGCGCGGGCGGCGCTCGATCTCACAGGCGCTGAAAATCTAAAGCCAGACCAACAGTTGGCCCATCTCTTGCTGAACAAACATCACCGGTAGCCAACGGCGGTTGCCCCACCTAAATCCCGACAAAGACGTCGCTCTCCCCTCCACCCCCGTGGAGCGGGTAGCGGCGTCTTTTTCGTTCCGTTGCATTGCCGAGTGAGGTGTTCGATGAGTACCAGCTTCTGGAAATCCGGGCATGTGCCCACGCTGTTCGCCGCGTTCCTGTACTTCGACCTCAGCTTCATGGTGTGGTACCTGCTGGGCCCGCTGGCCGTGCAGATTGCTGCCGACCTGCAACTTAGCCCACAGCAGCGGGGCCTGATGGTGGCCGTGCCGATCCTAGCCGGGGCGATCCTGCGCTTTGCCATGGGCGTGCTGGTCGATCGCCTGTCGCCCAAGACCGCCGGCCTGATCGGCCAGGTGGTGGTTATCGTCGCGCTGGCCGCCGCCTGGCACCTGGGCGTGCACAGCTATGAACAGGCGCTGCTGCTAGGCGTGTTCCTCGGGTTCGCCGGTGCCTCGTTCGCCGTCTCGCTACCACTGGCCTCCCAGTGGTACCCGCCACAACACCAAGGCAAGGCCATGGGCATCGCCGGCGCCGGCAACTCCGGCACGGTGTTCGCAGCCCTGCTGGCGCCGGCCCTGGCGGCAGGCTTTGGCTGGAACAATGTGTTCGGCTTTGCGCTGATCCCCCTGTCACTGGCGCTGGTGGTGTTCGCCCTGCTGGCGCGCAACGCCCCGCAACGGCCCAAGGCAAAAGCCATGGCCGATTACCTCAAGGCTCTGGGCGACCGCGATAGCTGGTGGTTCATGTTTTTCTACAGCGTCACCTTCGGCGGCTTCATCGGCCTGGCCAGCGCCCTGCCCGGCTACTTCAGCGACCAGTATGGCCTGAGCCCGGTCACCGCTGGCTACTACACCGCCGCCTGCGTGTTCGCCGGCAGCCTGATGCGCCCGCTCGGTGGCGCCCTGGCTGACCGTTTTGGCGGCATCCGCACCCTGCTGGGCATGTATGGCGTGGCCGCTATCTGCATTGCCACGGTCGGTTTCAACCTGCCCTCTGCCGCGGCCGCACTGGCGCTGTTCGTCAGCGCCATGCTCGGCCTGGGCGCTGGCAATGGCGCAGTGTTCCAACTGGTACCGCAACGCTTCCGTCAGGAGATCGGGGTAATGACCGGGCTGATCGGCATGGCCGGTGGCATCGGCGGCTTCCTGCTGGCGGCAGGGCTTGGCACCATCAAGCAGCACACCGGCGATTACCAGCTAGGGCTGTGGCTGTTCGCCAGCCTGGGCCTACTTGCCTGGTTCGGCCTGCATGGTGTGAAACAGCGCTGGCGCACCACCTGGGGCTCGGCTGCAGTCACTGCGGCGCGAGTCTGAGGCACACCGATGAGCCTGCAACTGAGCTTTGCCCAAGCCAGCGCCATCGGGCCGCGCGCGGAAAACCAGGATGCCCTGCGCCTGGTAACCCCAGCGCCGGAGCTTGCCGCCAGCAAAGGCTACCTGTTCGCCCTGGCCGACGGCGTCAGCCAATGTGCCGACGGTGGCCTGGCGGCGCGGGCCACCCTGCAGGCGCTGGCCCTGGATTACTACGCCACCCCGGCGACCTGGAGCGTGGCCCAGGCCCTCGACCGCCTGTTGTTGGCGCAAAACCGCTGGCTGCGCGCCCAGGGCAGCGGCCAGCCGCTGCTGACCACGCTTAGCGCGCTGGTGTTGCGTGGCCGGCGTTTTACCCTGGCTCATGTTGGCGACTGCCGGGTGTACCGCTGGCACGACGGGAAACTGCAATGCCTGAGCGAAGACCATGTATGGGACCAGCCGGGCATGCACCACGTGCTCAAACGCGCGCTGGGCCTGGACCAGCACCTGCTGGTGGACTACCTGGAAGGTGAGCTGCAACAAGGCGAGTGTTTCTTGCTGCTCAGCGACGGGGTGTGGGCCAGCCTGGGCGAGCAGCACATCCAAGCTGTGCTGCGCGAGCAACCTGACCTGCAACTGGCCGCTGACACCTTGGTTGCCAGCGCGCACCTCAACGGCAGCCAGGACAACGCCAGCGCCTTGCTGGTACACGTCGAGCAACTGGGCACGGCCAACCTGGGCGATACCTTGGCACAGTTGCAACAATGGCCAGTGCCCGGCCCGCTACGCGAAGGCCAGGTGATCGACGGATGGCGGGTTGAAACACTGCATGCGCAGAGCCGCCAGTCCCTGCTGTATCGAGTACGCGATAGCCAGGACCAACCGTGGCTACTCAAAACCCTGCCCACTGCGCGCGAACAGGAGCCGGGGGCTGCGCAAGGGTTGTTGCTGGAAGAGTGGTTCCTGCGCCGTATCGCGGGCCGGCACTTCCCCGAACTGCATGCCGCCAGCCAGCGCCAGCACCTGTACTACGTGATGCGCCAATACCCTGGCCAAAGCCTGGCGGCACTGCTGGCCGAGCACGGCCCACTGCCGCTGACGCAATGGCTGGAGATCGCCCGGCAACTGCTGCAGGCAGTCGGCGTGCTGCATCGGCGCAACCTGCTGCACCGCGACATCAAGCCAGACAACCTGCACTTGGGCCGCGATGGCCAGCTGCGTCTGCTGGACTTCGGCCTGGCCTATTGCCCCGGCCTGTCCGAAGACCCACTGCACGAGCTGCCTGGCACGCCTTCGTACATTGCTCCGGAAGCATTCGACGGCCAGCAACCCAGCCCGCGCCAAGACCTCTATGCAGCGGGCGTGACGCTGTATCACCTGCTGACCGGGCACTACCCGTACGGTGAAGTAGAAGCCTTCCAGCGTCCGCGCTTCGGCCAACCGGTCAACCCTGCGCGCTACCGCCCCGATCTGCCGGAATGGTTGCAACACAACCTGCAGCAAGCGGTGGCGGTCGACCCGGCGCAGCGCTTCGAAACCGCCGAACATTGGCTATTGCTGCTTGAGCGCGGCGACCGCCAGGAACTGCCCAGCCGGCCACGGCCACTGTTGGAGCGCGAACCGCTGAAGGTATGGCGCACCCTGGCCCTGCTGTCGCTGCTGACCAATCTGATACTGCTGCTCGCCCTGCTCAAGGGTTGAGCACACCTTGCCGATGAGGAAACCCTGATGAATGCGAAAGTGTGGCTGGTCGGTGCCGGCCCAGGTGACCCTGAACTGCTCACTCTCAAGGCCGTGCGCGCCTTGCAGCAAGCCGCCGTGGTCATGATCGACGATCTGGTCAACCCTGCGCTGCTGGAGCATTGCCCGCAGGCCCGGGTAATTGCCGTGGGCAAGCGCGGCGGCTGCCGCTCTACACCGCAAGCGTTCATCCAGCGCCTGATGCTGCGCCATGCGCGACAGGGTCGCTGCGTGGTACGGCTCAAGGGCGGCGACCCGTGCATCTTTGGTCGAGGTGGTGAAGAGGCATCGTGGCTGCGAGGGCAAGGTATCGAGGTGGAGTTGGTAAATGGCATCACCGCCGGGTTGGCCGGGGCCACACAGTGCGGGATTTCCCTGACGTCACGGGGTGTGAGCCGAGGCGTGACGCTGGTGACGGCGCATACCCAGGATGACAGCGAGCTGAACTGGGCGGCCTTGGCCCAGGGCGGGACAACGCTGGTGGTGTACATGGGGGTGGCACGGTTGGAGCAGGTGCGCCAGGGGTTGCTGGCGGGAGGCATGGCACCGGAGATGCCGGTGGCGATGATCGAGAATGCCTCGCTGCCGCAACAGCGAGAGTGCAGGAGCGATGTGCGGGGGATGACTGAAGATGCGCGCAGGTTTGGCTTGCGCAGCCCGGCGGTGCTGGTGATTGGGCAGGTGGTTGGCGAGCAGCGGGTTCTGCGACTCGACGCAATCGCGGGCTGAACGCTCCTACAGACCGGATAAATCCCAGGCAAAGAAAAACCCGGCCGAAGCCGGGTTTTTCATGAAACATCAGGCCAATTACTTGGACTGAGCTTCTACCTGAGCTTCAACGCGACGGTTGATAGCACGGCCTTCTTCGGTGGCGTTGTCAGCAACCGGACGGGTTTCGCCGTAGCCAACCGAGTCAACACGGCTGGATTCTACGCCGTACTGCTGGGTCAGCACTTGCTTGACAGCGTTGGCACGACGCTCGGACAGCTTCTGGTTGTAAGCGTCTGGACCCACGGAGTCAGTGTGACCTTCAACCACGGTGGTGGTTTGTGGGTACTGCTTCATGAAGTCAGCCAGGTTCTTGATGTCGCCGTAGCTGTTAGGCTTGACGACCGACTTGTCGAAGTCGAACTTGACGTCCAGCTCAACGCGAACGACTTCGGCAACAGCCGGGCAGCCGTCGGCGTCAACGGTAACGTTGGCCGGGGTGTCTGGGCACTTGTCGACGTTGTCGCAAACGCCGTCGTTGTCGGAGTCGGAGCAGACTTCAGCAACTGGTGCCGGAGCGACTTCAGCTTGCTTCGGGCTACCGCCGAAGTTCAGGCCAACGCCAACGCTCGGGGCCCACTCGGTGTCGCCCTGGTCGATGTTGTACTGAGCTTCTACGCCGGCACGGGCGTAGAACATGTCGGTGATGTACCACTTGGCGCCAGCGCCAACGTTGGCGAAGGTGGAGTGGTCACGACCGCCACGGCCGGTCTGGCCCAGCGACTGGTGCGAGAAACCAGCGGAAACGTACGGACGGATGGCGTCGTACGGGTTGTTGAAGTGGTAAACGGCGTCCAGGGCGGTGTTCGAGCCCTTGATGTTCTTGCCGTCTTCGCCACGAGCGTTGTGCACTTCGTCGTAGCCCAGACGCAGTTCAACGTCGTCGGTCAGGAAGTAACCGATCGAGCCGCCGAACAGGTTGCCGTCGTTCTTGAAGTCGCGCTGGCTGTCGAAGAATTCTTTTTTGTAGAAAACTTCGGTCTCGACGGCGCCTTGACCTTGTGCCATAGCGCCAATCGAAGTGGCGGCTACGAGCGAACCAATGGCCAAGCCCAAGGTGTTTTTCAATTTCATCCGTTAAATCCCCATCTGGTGATAGTTAAGCAGTCCCACCACAAACACGGGGGACAACTCGACGGCAAGTCTAGCAGAACTCGCCGGTTCGTTAGAGATATTTGCACGCCACTAAGTTTCATCGAGGCCGGCAAATTTCTCCCGAAGCTTGTCTAGCGCGCGCTTGTAACGCATTTTCGTCGCGCTCAGGCCCATGTGCATGATGTCGGCAATTTCCTGAAATTCCAGTTCTGCGACAAATCGTAGCACCAGAATTTCCCGGTCAATCGGGTTCACATGCACCAGCCATTTGTCCAGCCCGCCTTTTTCTTCCGGCTTCGGGGCCTTGTCTTCGGACGCCTCTTCAACAGGGTCCAGACTCAAGGCATCCATCAACCGGCGTTTACGGCGCTCCTTGCGGTACTGGGTAATGCACTCGTTGTAGGTGATGCTGTAGAGCCAGGTCTTGAACTTCGACTTACCCTCGAAGTTTTTCAGCCCGTACAGCACTTTGAGCATCACTTCCTGACAGACATCGTCCGCGTCACGGTCGTTCCCCAGATAACGCGCACAGACGTTGAACAGGGTCCGCTGGTAGCGCCGCATGAGCTCCTCATAGGCGCGGGTAACGTGGTACAGCTCCTCATGCGAACGCGCCACCAACTCTTCGTCGGTGAGCTCGCGGGGGTCATAACGCATGGGCGGCGAATGCACTTTATTCAAAACGGATCTGGCCGACAGTCAGGTCAATGTCGCCGCGCGACCCCTTGGGTCGAATTTCGCGGCGGCATACATTAACAGCTTTTGTGCGGTTAGCGGCTATTGACGCGCTGTTCGAGCAGCTCGCGGTTGGACAGCGACACCAGTTCGCCACCATCGGTCAGCAGTGTCGTCTTCACCGTACCGATCTCCTCGATATGCCCTTCAACCTCACCAATCCGCACCTGCTGGCCCACCTGGTACAACTCGCGTACGTAAATACCGGCCAGGATCTGCCCTGCGATTTCACGGCTGCCAAGGCCCATGGCCAGGGCAACGGCCAGACCAACGGTAATCAACCCGATGACGATGACGTGGTTCAGCAGGTCGGTTTTCACCTCCAGCTGGCTGATGGCCACCGAGATGCTGATGATGATCACCAAGCCCTGGGTAATGCGCCCAAGGCCCGCCGAATATTCCAGGCCGATGCCTTCGGCGGCGCCACGCACCAGGCCGTTGGCCACTTGTGCCAGCAGCACGCCAGCCAGCAGCACCAGGGCCGCGCCAAACACCTTGGGCAGGTACAGGGCGAGCATGTCGAGGGTAGCCGAGACCCGCTCCAGGCCCAACGACTCGGCGGCCGATACCAGGAAGATGAGCAGCACGAACCAGTAGACGATCTTGCCGATCAAGGTCGAGATCGGTACTTGGATGCCAACCCGGCCGAGCATCTTGGTGAGGCCGGTGCCGGCCATCAGGCGGTCGAGGCCAAACTTGGCCAACAGTTTGGACAACAGCGTGTCGAGCAGCTTGGCCACCACGAAACCGAGCAGCACCACGACCAGCGCGCCGAACAGGTTGGGGATGAAGTTCGCCACCTTGGTCCAAAGGGCGGTCATCGCGGTGACCAGGCTCTGGGTCCAGAGATCGAGTTCCATATTCAATCGGCCTTATCTGCTTTGCTGCCGGTGGCAGCGTTGCGGGAAGAGTGTCGACGCACCGGCGCGACATGCGCCGAGCCATTATTGACGGCAATCAGCAGCGCCTGGCTCCAGCGGCCAAGCAGGCTGAACAGATCACCCGCACCAACCTGACGGTTGGCGGTTTTCAGCACGCGACCCAGGCAGGCAGCGTCGTCCTGGTCATCCCGGTCATTGCCGGAGGGGGACGCCTTGAGCAGGTCGCGCAGGGATTCTTCAAACGGATCGTGCATAGGCACCTCGCGCAGTGTCAGCAAGAGACGAGATGGCCAGGCAATGGGTCACACATCCCATTGGGACGAATGTTTCAAAATGCACGCGCGGTGGATGCTTCGCGGGCACGCCCGCTCCCACAGGAAGCCTTGCGTTCTCCCGATGGGAGCGGGCGTGCCCGCGAAGAGGCCGGTGCAGGCAGTGCACGGCTATACCCACCGCAACCGCCGAAACAGCCACCACTGCCCCACCGCCAGCCCCAGCACGACGATGCAGGCGAACAAAAAGCCCAACGGGTTCTCCGCCCCGGGGATACCGCCGACATTGATGCCCAGCAGCCCGGTGATGAAGCTCATGGGCAGGAAGATGCAGGTGATGATGCCAAAGCGGTACATGGTGCGGTTCATCCGCTCGCTACGCCGGCGGTCTTCGCTTTCCAGCACCAGCGCAGCACGCTCGCGGGTCAGTTCCAGTTCTTCGAGGTAGCGGATCAGGCTGTTGTTCAGCTCGTTCCAGTAATCGGCATCGGCATCGGCGAACCAGCTCCATTTGCTGCGCGACAACTGGGCGTAGATCTCCCGCTGAGGGGCAAGGAAGCGGCGCAAGCCGGCGGCACGGCGGCGAATTTGCTGCAGGCTGCCCTGCTCTGGGGTATACCGCTCGTCGGATTCGACCTTTTCTTCCTCCAGGTCGACCAGTTCGGAAAGGTCACTGACCAGGCCCTGGACCTTTTCAGTCAGCAGTTCACCCATCAACAGCAACAGTTCAGAGGCCGATTTCGGCCCCCTCCCCTGCTCCAGCAGTTGGAGAATTTCATCGCTGGCACGCAACGGCCGCAGCCGCAGCGAGATCACCCGCTGCGCCTCGGCAAAGATACGTACCGACACCATGTCCTCGGGCTCGGCACCGGGGTTGAGGTTGACCCCACGCAGAAACAGCAACAGCTGTTCGTCCGCCATGGGCAGCAGGCGTGGCCGGGTGTTTTCTTCCAGCAGCAGTTCGCAGGCAAACTCGCTCAGACCACTGTCATGCAGCAGCCAGGTGCGGGTTTGCGGATGGCTGCGGTCCCAGTGCAGCCACAGGCTCTGCTCCGGTTGCAGCTGCAGGTCGTCCAGTTCGGTACGGGCAATCGAGCGCGCGCCGCCTTTGCCATCGAGCACCAGGGCATGCACCAGCCCCCACTGCGCGTTGTCTTCCTCGAACATCAAAGCTCCATCAGCGCGTGCGGCGCATCACTCCGGCATTTTCAGCGGGCTTGGCGAAACCAGCACGCCATTGTTGTCGGCATACACATACTCGCCCGGACGGAAGGTTACCCCGGCGAAGGTCACCACCACGTTGAGGTCGCCGATGCCACGCTTGTCGGTCTTCATGGGGTGGCTGGCCAGGGCCTGCACGCCAACATCGGTCTGGATCAGCACGTCGACGTCACGCACGCAGCCGTAGATCACCAGGCCTTCCCAACCGTTCTTGGCGGCCTTTTCGGCGAGCATGTCGCCGAGCAGCGCACGGCGCAGCGAACCACCGCCATCGACCACCAGCACCTTGCCCTTGCCGTCGAGTTCGACCTGCTCCTTGACCAGCGAGTTGTCCTCGAAGCACTTGATAGTGACGATTTGGCCGCCGAACGAATCGCGGCCGCCAAAATTGCTGAACATCGGCTCCAGCACTTGTACCAGGTCCGGGTAGGCGTCACACAGGTCGGGCGTTACGTAATGCTGCATGGGAAGCTCCTGTCAGTCACAACGAAAGCGGGTATCGGCCAAGGCTACACCTTGGAGGCTGTCGCAGTCATCCGGGACCGGGCAGTCATTTGTATTCATCCTGTACCGGCAACAGCGGGTTGCGCAACCAGCGTTCCACCAGCGGCCACACCTGCACCTGCGCGGCTTTGCTTACCAGCATGTCGACATGCCCGAACGCCTCGAAGCCCTCCTCACGCCCCAGCCGCAGGAACTGCTTGCGCTCGCCCCCCAACTGCTCGAACAGCTTGCGGCAGGCCCACACCGGGTCCTGGAAGTCCCCCGCCCCGGCCACCGCCAGCAAAGGTACATCCACCTCAGCCAGCCCCGCCCACCAATCGTGCTTCTTGTCGCCAAAACGCCCGAACAGGCCATGCCAACGCATGCTTTCCAGGGCCAGGCCAACCGGCTCGTCTTCCGGGCCACGCTTGAAGCGCGGGCCAGATATCTGCCCCCAGCGCTTGAGCAGCAGTTTCGCGCCCCAGGCCAACGGAGGCACTTTCAACGGCCAATAGACGCGGCTGATCTGAGTGCCGAACAATGCCACGCTGGCCACTTGGTCGGCAGCCAGAAAACCACCGCCCAGTGCGGCCACCAGGGTGGTACCACCCAGGGAGTGGCCAAGCCAATGTGGCGCCTGGCCCGATTGCTCGCGCACGAACGCGTTGATCAGCGGCAGGTCATCGCGGGCGTAGGCGGCAACACTGTTGTGCTTCCACGCCTGGTTACGCGGCGACAGGCCGTGGCCGCGCATTTCCGGGATCCACACATCGAAACCGGCGCGCGCAAGATAGGCCCCCAGGCCAATACCTTTGGGCGAATACCAGAAGCGCCGATTGGAGAAACTGCCGTGCAGGAGAATGACCGGCACGCCCTGGGCCTGGCCCTGATCGGCCAGCCCCAGGCGGGTCACAGCCAGCTCGACGCTGGGGTCCGGGCCGTTGCCGGCCTTGATCCGGTACACGTCTTCGCTGAGGTCGCCGCGGCGCTCGGCACTGAGCAGGGCCACGGGAAATAGAGTGCTGCTGCTTTGCATAAGGTTGCTTGGTGCACAAAAAAGGGCGGGATCCATTGCTGGAGCTCGCCCTGGAAAAAACCAGGCGGGGGAACGCCAGACGTCCCCCCGCGTTTTACCGCATCAGGCCGCGCCCTGGCCTTCAGCCAGGAAGAACCAGGTTTCGAGGACCGAATCCGGGTTCAGCGACACGCTTTCGATGCCCTGCTCCATCAGCCACTTGGCCAGGTCCGGGTGGTCCGATGGGCCTTGGCCGCAGATGCCGATGTACTTGCCGGCCTTGTTGCACGCGGCGATGGCGTTGGCCAGCAGCTTCTTCACCGCAGGGTTACGCTCGTCGAACAGGTGGGCAATGATGCCCGAGTCGCGGTCCAGGCCCAAGGTCAGCTGGGTCAGGTCGTTGGAGCCGATCGAGAAGCCATCGAAGTACTCCAGGAACTCTTCGGCGAGGATGGCGTTGGACGGCAGTTCGCACATCATGATCACGCGCAGGCCGTTGTCGCCACGGGCCAGGCCATTTTCAGCGAGCAGGTCTACGACCTGGCTGGCTTCGCCCAGGGTACGCACGAACGGCACCATGATTTCGACGTTGGTCAGCCCCATCTCGTTGCGCACACGCTTCAGCGCACGGCACTCGAGCTCGAAGCAGTCACGGAACGATTCGCTGATGTAACGCGAAGCACCGCGGAAGCCCAGCATCGGGTTTTCTTCTTCCGGCTCGTACAGCTTGCCGCCGATCAGGTTGGCGTACTCGTTGGACTTGAAGTCCGACAGGCGCACGATGACCTTTTTCGGGTAGAAGGCCGCAGCCAGGGTGCTGATGCCCTCGACCAGCTTCTCGACATAGAAGCCGACCGGGTCGTTATAGCCGGCGATGCGCTTGTCGACGCTGTCTTTCAGGTCGGCAGGCAGGCCCGCATAGTTCAGCAGCGCCTTGGGGTGCACACCGATCATGCGGTTGATGATGAACTCCAGGCGCGCCAGGCCAACACCGGCGTTGGGCAGCTGGGCGAAGTCGAAGGCACGGTCCGGGTTGCCGACGTTCATCATGATCTTGAACGGCAGCTCCGGCATGGCATCGACCGAGTTCTGCTTCACGTCGAAGCCCAGCTCACCTTCGAAGATGAAGCCGGTGTCGCCTTCGGCACAGGAAACGGTCACGCCCTGGCCGTCCTTGAGTACCTGGGTGGCGTTGCCGCAACCGACTACCGCCGGAATACCCAGCTCACGGGCGATGATCGCCGCGTGGCAGGTACGGCCACCGCGGTTGGTGACGATGGCGCTGGCGCGCTTCATCACCGGTTCCCAGTCCGGGTCGGTCATGTCGGAGACCAGCACGTCGCCCGGCTGCACCTTGTCCATTTCCGAGACGTCGTTGATCACGCGAACCTTGCCGGCGCCGATGCGCTGGCCGATGGCACGGCCTTCGACCAGCACGGTGCCTTTTTCTTTCAGCAGGTAGCGTTCCATGACATTGGCGCTGGAGCGGCTCTTCACCGTCTCAGGGCGGGCCTGGACGATGTACAGCTTGCCGTCGTCACCGTCCTTGGCCCACTCGATGTCCATTGGGCGCTGGTAGTGCTGCTCGATGATCATGGCCTGCTTGGCCAGCTCGCTGACCTCGGCATCGGTCAGGCAGAAGCGTGCGCGCTCGGCGCGGTCGACTTCGACGGTTTTCACCGAACGGCCGGCCTTGGCTTCTTCGCCATAGACCATCTTGATCGCCTTGCTGCCCAGGTTGCGGCGCAGGATAGCCGGGCGGCCAGCCTGCAGGGTGTTCTTGTGCACGTAGAATTCGTCAGGGTTGACCGCACCCTGCACCACGGTTTCGCCCAGGCCGTAGGCGCCAGTGATGAACACCACATCGCGGAAGCCCGACTCGGTGTCGAGGGTGAACATGACGCCGGCGGTGCCGGTTTCGGAGCGGACCATGCGCTGCACACCGGCAGACAGGGCGACCAGCTTATGGTCGAAGCCCTGGTGCACGCGGTAGGCGATGGCGCGGTCGTTGAACAGCGAAGCGAACACTTCCTTGGCCGCGCGGATCACGTTGTCGACGCCGCGGATGTTGAGGAAGGTTTCCTGCTGGCCGGCGAACGAGGCGTCCGGCAGGTCTTCGGCAGTGGCCGAAGAGCGCACGGCAACGGCCATGTTGTCGTTGCCAGCCGCCATTTCGGCGAAGGCCGTACGGATTTCCGAATCCAGGCGTGGCGGGAATTCGGCTTCCATGACCCACTGGCGAATCTGCGCGCCGGTCTTGGTCAGGGCGTTGATGTCATCCACGTCCAGTGCGTCGAGCGCGGCGTGAATCTTGTCGTTCAGACCACTCTGTTCGAGAAAATCGCGGTACGCCTGCGCCGTAGTGGCAAAGCCGCCCGGCACCGATACACCAGCACCGGCAAGGTTGCTGATCATCTCGCCCAGGGATGCGTTCTTGCCCCCCACATGCTCCACATCATGGACGCCGAGCTTATCGAGGGAAACTACGTACTCTACCAAGGTGATCTCTCCACTAACTGTGTTGGAAAAGCTCAAAAGGCGCCCGCCTGTCTTCTGTGACTTGGCCGGGCGTTTGTGGCCTGTACCTGGAAAATAGGCTCTGCAAATGTGGCAGAATGTCGACAGCCGCATTCGGCAAACCGAACTTATCATATCCAAGAATCGTCATCAGCTTAAGGCCCAGATCGCAAATGAAACGAACCGCGTTCTTCATCTCCGACGGCACCGGTATCACTGC
The DNA here is from genome assembly GCF_048068035.1 of Pseudomonas sp. NY11955. Classification (NCBI taxonomy): domain Bacteria; kingdom Pseudomonadati; phylum Pseudomonadota; class Gammaproteobacteria; order Pseudomonadales; family Pseudomonadaceae; genus Pseudomonas; species Pseudomonas sp. NY11955. Next base: position 104,256 of record NZ_JBLUPS010000007.1, on the reverse strand, counting down.
CGAAACCCTGGGCCAGAGTCTGCTGGCACAATTCGAAAGCATTCCGTTCAACAAATTCACCCGTCCCTACATCGATTCGCCCGACAAGGCGCGGACCATGGTCCAGCAAATCAACGCCGCTGCCGAGCGTGACGGGGTCCGCCCGATCATCTTCGACACCATCGTCAACCAGGACATCCGCGAGATCCTGGCGACGTCCAATGGCTTCATGATCGACATCTTTTCTTCGTTTTTATCCCCACTTGAGCAAGAATTGACCGCCCATTCGTCGTATTCCGTGGGCAAATCGCACTCAATCGGCGGCAATTCCAACTACATGGAGCGCATCGAGGCGGTCAATTTCGCCCTGGACAACGACGATGGCGCGCGCACCCACTACTACGACAAGGCCGACCTGATCCTGGTGGGCGTATCGCGCTGCGGCAAGACCCCGACCTGCCTGTACATGGCCATGCAGTTCGGTATTCGCGCCGCCAACTACCCGCTGACCGAAGATGACATGGAGCGCCTGCAGCTGCCGGCGGTGCTGAAAAAGCACCACAACAAGCTGTTCGGCCTGACCATCGACCCCGACCGCCTTACGGCCATCCGCCACGAGCGCAAGCCCAACAGCCGCTATTCCAGCTTTGCCCAGTGCGAGTTCGAAGTGCGTGAAGTGGAGAACCTGTTCCGCCGGGAGAACATCCCCAACATCAACTCCACGCATTTCTCGGTGGAGGAGATTTCGGCGAAGATCCTGGTCGAGAAAGGCGTGGAGCGCAGGTTCAAGTAAGCCTGTACCAGCCCCTTCGCGGGGCAAGCCCGCTCCCACAGGTTCACCACTGCCCTCAGGCTCAGCGGGGTACCTGTGGGAGCGGGCTTGTCCCGCGAAGAGGCCGGTACTGAGAAAAAAAGCCCCGGCATCACTGCCGGGGCTTTTTCATTTCAGCCTGATGATCAGGACGGCACTACCGCCGCCTGTCCGCTCATGGCCAGGTCGACCAGCTCGCGGTTGGCCACCGCGTACATCGCATAGTCGGTGCCGGTGGCATTGCGCAGGTCGTCCAGCATGGCACGCCAGCGTTCCACCATCACCCGGTGCTGCTCGGCCCACAGTGCCACGCGGGCGTCCATGTCTTCCGGTGCATCGGCCATCTGCAGTACCGAGATGGTGATCGCCCGCTGCTGCAGGTCGATGTCGTCGCGGAACGCCTCGCGGGCCAGCGCCTGCCAGTTGTTTTCCACCGGCAGGTTGCTGATTTCCTGCAGGTACCAGGTCAGGTCTAGCGCACTGCCCACGGCGAAGAACGCCTTGGCCACCTGCGCCGGGTCATGGCCGGTGACGTCAGCCGCTTCAATGATCGGCAGCAGGGTATACAGGTGGCTGGTGCCCGCCACCATACGCGCCAGCAACTCCGGTACACCGGCCTCGACAAAGCCCTGGTAGCGCACCATCCAGCGTTCGCGGGTCGGGCCTTCGAGCAGTTCGTCAAGCTTCAGGCCCAATTGCGCGATCTTCGGCCCGAAGTGCGCGGTGTCTCGCCCGGCGTCCTGTTCGTTGCGGCGGCTACGCAGGAACCAACGGGTAGCACGGCGGCCCAGGCGCATCAGCTCGTCCATCAGGGTGAGCTGGATTTCTGCCGGCACCTGGTAGTCCAGTGCCTCGATCTGGCGGAACCAGTGCGGCAGGTGGAAGATGTCGCGCACGATCACATAGGCCCCGGCGACGTTGGCCGGGCTCATGCCGGTCGACTCCTTCAGGCGCTGGACGAAGGTGATGCCCATGTTGTTGACCAGGTCGTTGGCGATCTGGGTGCTGACGATTTCGCGCTTCAGGCGGTGGCGGCGCATGGCCTCGGCGAACTTGCTGACCAGCGACGGCGGGAAGGCGGTTTCCATGTCGCGGGTCAGGTAGTCGTCGTCCGGCACCAGCGACTTGAGCAGTTGCTCCTTGAGGTCGATCTTGCTGTACGAAATCAGCACCGACAGCTCAGCCCTGGTCAGGCCCTGGCCGGCGGCCAGGCGTTCGGCCAACTGCTCTTCGGACGGCAGGAACTCGATGGCGCGGTCCAGCTTGCCACGCGCTTCCAGGTCAGCCATCAAGCGCTTGTACTCGGCAATCCGCTCACGGGCGCGGCGTGCCGCCAGCGATAGCGCCTGGGTCTGCTTGTAGTTGTTGCCCAGCACCAGGCCGGCCACCTCATCGGTCATGCTGCCCAACAGCTGGTTGCGCTGCTTCTCGGTCATGTCGCCACCCTGCACCACTTCGTTGAGCAGGATCTTGATGTTGACCTCGTGGTCGGAGCAGTCCACGCCGCCGGCGTTGTCGATGAAGTCGGTGTTGGTGGCACCGCCGTTCAGGCCGAACTCGACCCGACCGAGCTGGGTCATGCCCAGGTTGCCGCCCTCGCCCACCACCTTGCAGCGCAGTTCGTTGCCGTTGACCCGCAGCGCATCGTTGGCCTTGTCGCCGACATCGGCGTGGCTTTCGCTGCTGGCCTTCACGTAGGTACCGATACCGCCGTTCCAGAGCAAGTCCACCGGGGCCTTGAGCAGCGCGTTGAGCAGCTCGGTCGGTGTCAGGCGGTCTGCTTCGATGGCGAAGCGCTCTTTCATCTGCGGGCTGATGGCGATGCTCTTGGCACTGCGCGGGAAGATCCCGCCGCCTTCGGACATGATGCTGGTGTCGTAGTCGCTCCAGGCCGAACGCGGCAGGTCGAACAGGCGCTTGCGCTCGGCAAAGCTGGACGCCGGCTCAGGGTTCGGGTCGATGAAGATGTGCAGGTGGTTGAACGCCGCCACCAGTTGCAGCTTGTCGGACATCAGCAGGCCGTTGCCGAACACGTCGCCGGCCATGTCGCCCACGCCGATGACGGTAATCGGGTCTTCCTGCACGTTGATGCCGCGCTCGCGGAAGTGGCGCTGCACGCCCACCCAGGCGCCGCGCGCGGTAATGCCCATCTTCTTGTGGTCGTAACCGGCCGAGCCGCCCGAGGCGAAGGCGTCACCCAGCCAGAAGCCGTAGTCGATGGCAATGCCGTTGGCGATGTCGGAGAAGGTCGCGGTGCCCTTGTCCGCCGCCACCACCAGGTACGGGTCGTCATCGTCATGACGTACCACGTTGGCCGGCGGCACCACGCCACCGTCCTTGAGGTTGTCGGTGATGTCCAGCAGGCCGGAGATGAAGATGCGGTAGCACGCCACGCCCTCGGCGGCGATCTCGTCACGGCCGCCGCCGAGCGGCAGGCGGCGCGGCAGGAAGCCGCCCTTGGCACCGACCGGCACGATGACCGAGTTCTTCACTTGCTGGGCTTTGACCAGGCCCAGCACTTCGGTGCGGAAGTCCTCTTCGCGATCGGACCAGCGCAGGCCGCCACGGGCGACGTTGCCAAAGCGCAGGTGCACGCCCTCGACGCGCGGCGAGTAGACGAAGATCTCGAACTTGGGCACCGGCTTGGGCAGTTCCGGGATCAGCTTGGGGTTGAACTTGAAGCTGAAGTACGACTTGTTCTGGCCGTTGGCGTCCGGCTGGTAGAAGTTGGTGCGCAGGGTGGCTTTGATCAGGTCCAGGTAACGGCGCAGGATGCGGTCTTCGTTGAGCACCTGCACGTCATCCAGCGCGGTCAGGATGGCCTGCTCCAGGCGCTGCTGCTTATCGTCCAGGTCGTCCTGGGTGAGCTTGCGCGCCAGGTAGAAGCGGGTCTTGAACAACCGGGTCAGCTCACGGGCGATGTCGGTGTGGTTGTTCAGGGTGCTGGCGATGTAACCCAGGTCGAAGCCCAGGCGGATCTGCTTCAGGTAACGGGCATAAGCACGCAGCAGCGCCACGTCGCGCCATGGCAGGCCGGCAGTCAGCACCAGGCGGTTGAAGGCGTCGTTCTCGGCGTCACCACGGACGATGTGGATGAAGGCGTCTTGCAGGGTGTCGTTGAGCTGCTGGATATCCAGGCTCAGGCCTTCGCTGTAGGTAAAGGCGAAGTCGTGGATCCAGTAGCCACGGCCATTGGCATGGCGCAGGCGGTAGGGGAACTCGCCAAGCACGCGCAAGCCAAGGTTTTCCAGGATCGGCAACACATCGGACAGCGCCAGCGGGGTGTCGGCGTGGTACAGCTTGCAATGCAGGATGCGTTCGCCAACCTGGGTCAGCGGCTGGTAGAAGCTCATCGCCAGCGGCTTGCTTTCCGACAGGTTCAGCACGTGCTGCAGGTCGACCACGGCCGAGTGCGCGGCGAAGCGCTCGCGGTAACCGGCCGGGAAGCCTTTGGGGAAGTCGGCAAGGATGTTGGTGCCCTGGGCTTCGCCGAAGTTCTCCACCACCAGTGCCGAATAGTCATCATGCCACGAGCGGCAAGCCTGGATGACTTCGCGCTCCAGCTGCTGCGGGTCGATGTCGATGCGGTTCTTCGGGTCGACCCGCAGAATCAGTTGCACTCGGGCCAGTACCGATTCGGAGAAGAAGGTCCAGAACTCGCAATCGCTGGCCTTCAGGCGCTCCATCAGCACCTGCTGGATCTTCTGCCGCACTTCGGTGGAGTAGATTTCCCGCGGGACGTAGGCCAGGCAGTAGCAGAAGCGGCCATACGGGTCTTTGCGCAGGAACACGCGGATCTTGTTGCGTTCCTGGATCTGCACGATCGCCATGACCGTGCTGAACAGCTCGTCGATCGGCGTCTGGAACAGGTCGTCGCGCGGCAGCACTTCCAGTACCTGGGCCAGCTCCTTGCCGAGGTGGGCCTTGGGGTCGAAGCCCGAGCGGCGCTCGACTTCGGCCACCTTCACGCGGATGTACGGAATGGCATGCACGCTTTCGCCATACACCGACGAGGTGTACAGGCCCATGAAGCGGTGTTCCTTGACCACCTTGCCGTCGGCGTCCAACTGGCGGATCGAGACGTAGTCCGGATAGGCCGGGCGGTGAACGCGGCTGGGCAGCGCCGCCTTGGCGAACGACAGCAGCAGCGGCTCGTTCAGATAGGCCACGGCGTAATCTTCGATGCGCAGTTCTTCTGCGGTCAGGCCCACGCGCAGCCGGCGCGGCAGGCCGAGGAACGACTGCTCGTCGTAGACCATCTGGCCGCCATCGGCGTCGCCCTTGACGGTGAATTCTTCATAGCCCAGGAAGGTGAAGTGGTTGTCCAGCAGCCATTCGAGGAAGGCCTTGACCTCGCCCTTTTCGTGCTGCGCCGGGCCGAAGGCGGTCTGCTCCACCTGCGCCACCACTTCGCGCAGCTTGGCCTTCATCGGCTCGAAGTCGGCGACCGCCACCCGTACCTCGGCCAGCACCTGCTCGATTTCGCGGGCCAGCACGGTCAACTCGGCGGCGTTGGCGCAGCGGTCGATTTCCAGGTACATCAGCGACTCGTGGCGCACGCCCTCGCCCTGGGTACCCTTGGGCAGCAGTTCCAGCAGCTCGCCCTTGGCACCACGGCGCACGCTGAGCACGGTGGTTTGCAGGGTGTGGATGCTGTAGCCACGGCGGTTGAGCTCGGTGCGCACCGAGTCGACCAGGAACGGCAGGTCGTGGTGCAGCACTTCGACCACGGTGTGGGTCGACTGCCAGCCATTGCGCTCGTAATCTGGGTTGTACACCCGCACTTGCGGGTATTCGGGGTCGAAACGCTCGATGATGCGCCAGGCTGACAGGGTGCAGCCGGCCAGGTCGGAAAGCCTGCGCTGGGTGAGTTCGTCCAGAGAGATGATGCCGAAGAACTGCTCGGCGAACAGCGCCACTTGTGGCAGGGACTGTTCGCTGATGTGCTGCGCCAGGGCCGCTTGCAGTTGATGCTGGAAGTCGGCTTTGCTGGCTGCGGTGAAGAACGCCATCTGTGGTACTCCGCTTGGGCTTTGTAATAGTTGAAGCGTCGCTGCGTGCGCCGTGTACGGATCAACGATAGCCAACCCGTGGCATGGCGGACGGTAAAAACCAGACGTTGAACGTGCGCAGGCACGCCCAGGGCTCGCCGAAGCTTAACGACTGATCGGTCATCTACGCTTGCAGCGCTGCGACAATTTCGGTCAAAGGGGGGTAACTTTACGTTTATGCCTGTACCCAAGACTGTCAGAATTCCCTTCCGTTTCCTTTGATCCGAGCCTGCTCATGCAAATCAACACCGCCCTGCTGTTCGCCACCCCTTGCGATGACGAGGAAGACAACATGGCGACCCTGTGCTGCCACAGCGACAAGGGTCAGATGTTCCTGCTTACCCGCTACCCGGACGAAGACACCGTCGACCTGACCTTGGATGACGAGCCGTCGACGTTGGATGGGCTGAAAGTGACCCTGAGCGCCAAGCGCCTGCTGATCGAAGTGGCGGCCGGCGACCGCGATGCGTTGAAGGGGGATGACGTGCTGGAAATCAACCTGACCAGCGCGCTGAGCGACATGGATGAAGTGAAGGAAACCCTGGAGAACATCCTGGCCGGCACCGGCACCTTCGTCTGCGAGCTCTAGATCCTGAAATTTTGCGCGATCCCCTGTAGGAGCAGCCTTGTGCTGCGAAGAGGCCGGTGCAACATTTTACGAATGTGTCGCTTGCACCGGCCCCTTCGCAGCACAAGGCTGCTCCTACAAGGTTCAGTGCAGCCGCCGAAATTGCCTGGATGGGCTAGGCCAATGCTTGCTGCATTTCTTTAGCCTGTAGCCGCAACGCCTGGCAAAACGGCTCCACCGCCGCCGAAGCCGGCCGGTGGTCCGGGCGTATCAGCATCACCTGGTACGGCACCGACACGCGTAGCCTGCGGATCGGCAGCCCACCCTGGGCCGCTTCCAGCCCGCTCAACGGGTTGATGATCGCCACCCCCAGGCCTTGCCTGACCATGGCGCACACCGAGGCGGCACTGGTGGTCTCGATCACCGTGCGGCGGTTCACCCCCGCCGCACGAAAGTGCTGGTCCAGGCGCTGGCGGTAGGTGTCCAGGCTGGCCAGGTTGATAAAATCGACCTCGTGAAAGTCGCTCAGCTCCAGCTCGGCCTTGGCCAGCAGCGGGTGATGCTCGGGCAACACGCACACCATGTTGGCGCTGAACAGCAGTTCGCCATAAGCGCCGCGCGGAATCTGTTCGACCTCGGTCAGGCCAAGATCATGCTGCTGGGCAACCAGTGACTCCTCCAGCAACGGCGATTCCTGCGCCAGTATGCTCACGCTCACGCCACGGTGCTGTTGGTGAAAACGCTGGCAGGCCTTGGGCAGCAAAGTCTGGGAGAACAGCGGCAGGCAGGTGATGGCCAGCCGCCCTTGCTCGAAATTGCGGATAGCCTGGGCAAAGCGATCGATGCGCTCCAGCCCGACGTAGGCTCGCTCGACCTCCTCGATCAACAGCAGCGCCTGGGCCGTCGCTACCAGGCGCCCACCCTCGCGCTCGAACAAATTCAGCCCGGTCACCTGCTCCAGCCGCGCCAGCTCACGGCTGACGGTGGGCTGTGAGGTGAACAGCAGCCGAGCCGCCCCGGTGACACTGCCTGCGGCCATGATGGCGCGGAACACTTCGATGTGGCGGATGGACAGTTTCACGGCAACACCCGGTGAGTCGACAGTTGGCATATCAGATATGAATGGCTAGCAGAAAAAAAGCTATTTTTCTGAATCCTCGCTTTGGCTCATCCTCGTGGCCTTCCTTATATGAGTAGCGCCACCATGACCGCACCCTTCACTCTCCTGGCCGAGGCTGTCCGCCAGCACGGCTCGCCGCTGTGGGCATACGACACCGGCACCATCGCCGAACGTGTAGAGCAGCTGAAGGTGTTCGACACCGTGCGCTTCGCCCAGAAGGCCAACCCCAACCTGCATGTGCTGCGCCTGATGCGGGCCCATGGGCTGGTGCTCGATGCCGTGTCGCTGGGCGAAATGGAGCGGGCCTTCGCCGCGGGTGCCAGCGTGGACGGTGACCCGGCCGGCGTGGTGCTGACCTGCGACGCACTGGACCGGCCCACCCTGGAACGCGTGGTGGCCTCGAAGATCGAAGTCAACGCCGGCTCCATCGACATGCTGCGCCAACTGGGTGAACGCTCGCCCGGCCACCGCGTGTGGATCCGCATCAACCCAGGCTTCGGCCATGGTCACAGCCGCAAGACCAACACCGGCGGCGAAAACAGCAAGCATGGTATCTGGCACGAAGAGCTGGACGAGGCGCTGGCGTGCATCAAGGCCCATGGCCTGCACCTGGTGGGCGTGCACATGCACATTGGTTCCGGGGTGGACTACCAGCACCTGGAACAGGTGGCCCGCTCGATGATCGAGTTGATCGGCCGCCTGGGCGTGGACATCGAGGCGTTCTCCATCGGCGGCGGGCTCTCCACCCCGTACCGCAACACCGACAAGCCGGTCGACCTGCAGCGCTATGCCCAGACCTGGGCGGTGGCACGCAAGGAAATCGAAGCGATGCTCGGCCACCCCGTACGCATGGAGATCGAACCTGGGCGCTTCCTGGTGGCGGAGTCTGGCTACTTGGTGGCCGAAGTGCGTGCCGTCAAGCAAGTGGGCCGCAATACATTCGTCATGATCGACGCCGGCTTCAACGACTTGATGCGTCCGGCGATGTACGGCGCCTACCACGGCATGACCCTGCTCGATGCCAACGGCCAGCCAGTGGACCGCCCACGCCAGCCGACCGTGGTGGCCGGGCCGCTCTGCGAGTCGGGTGACGTGTTCACCCAGGATGACCAGGAACTGACCCCACAGGACCTGCCCCAGGCACAGGTGGGTGACCTGCTGGTGATTCACGATGCCGGGGCCTATGGCGCGTCGATGTCGTCGAACTACAACAGCCGGCCGCTGCTGCCGGAGTTTCTGATCGAAGGCGGGGCGCTGCGAATGATTCGCCGGCGGCAAACCGTGCAGGACCTCCTGGACCTGGAAGCGGGTTTCTAACCACCGCATCAATGGGGCCGCAGGGCGGCCCCAATGCCCCCTTGCAATCGCCATGGCTCACCGCGACAATGCGATCAATTCCTATTCATATTGCGAATTTGACGCCATGTCGACGCTCGACCATCAGGCCCTGCACCAGCTCTACAGCGAAAACAACGGCTGGCTGAAGGGCTGGCTACGCGCCCGCCTGGGCAACTCCGCCGATGCCTGCGACCTGGCGCACGACACCTTCCTGCGGGTGATGACCGCGCGCACTCAGTGGCCGATCCGCGAGCCGCGCAGCTACCTCAGTGCCATCGCCCGTGCGCTGCTGATCGACAAGGTCCGCCGCCGCACCATCGAACAAGCCTATCTGCAAGCGCTGGCCCTGCGCCCGGAACCAGTGGAGGTATCGCCCGAGGTGCGCTTGTCCATCATCGAAATGCTGGTAGCCGTGGACAGCCTGCTCGACGAACTCGGGGCCAAGACCCGCGCCATCTTTCTAGCGGTGCAACTGGAAGGCCTGACCTACGGTGCCGCGGCCGAGCGCTTCGGCGTATCGGTGACCACCGTGAAGAATCACCTGATCAAGGCCATGACCCGCTGCCTGCTGGCAGTCGAAGGCTGAGGCGATGGAGCTCAAGACACTCGAAGCCGCTGCCACCTGGTATGTACAGCTCAACGACGGCACCCACAGCGAAGCCCGCACCCAAGCCTGGCAGCAGTGGTTGCGGGCCAGCCCGCAACACGCTGCCGCCTGGGCACGGGTAGAAAAGCTGCAGCAGCAATGGGCCATGGTGCCACCGCAGGCGGCGCTGTCCAGCCTCGGCGCGGCTCAGGCGCAGCGGCGCGATGTGCTGAAGGTGCTGAGCCTGCTGCTGGCGATGGGCGGCGGTGGTTGGCTGGCAACCGAGCAGGTGCCCTATCGCGCCCTACTGGCCCAACAACGTACCGGCAGCCGTGAACGCAGCACCCTGCAACTGGCGGACGGCTCGCAGCTGGAGCTGAACGTGGGCACCGCGCTGGATGTGCGCTATGACGCGAAAGTGCGGGCGATCGCGCTGTATCAAGGGGAAATACTGGTTCGCCCGGTCAGCGATCTTCAGCAGCGCCCATTCATCGTGCACACCGATGACGGCAGCGTGCTTGCCCGCAGCACCGAGTTCAGCATCCGCAAGCTTGCGCAGCAGACCCGCGTGGGCGCGCTCCAGGGCAGCGTCGAGGTACGTCCGCAGCGTCACCTTGATCGGCGGCTGCAACTGCAAGCGGGTCAACAAGTGAGTTTTGACCAGGATGACTTCGCCGCCGCCCATGCCCTGCCCGCCGATTCCACGGCCTGGCTGCAGGGCATGCTGAGCGTGAACGACTGGCGCCTGGGCGACTTCATCGAAGAACTGGGGCGCTACCGTCCAGGCGTGCTGCGCTGCGCCTCATCGATCCGGGCCATGAGCATCTCCGGTGCATTCCGCATCGATGATACCGATATCGCCCTGGCCAACCTGCCGAAAACCCTGCCTGTACGGGTGCGCTACCTCAGCCGCTACTGGGTGAACGTGGAGCCAGCCTGAACGAGGGTGAAAAAACTTTCAGCGAAATCTTGCTGATTTCGATTCTCGTCCGTCCCTGACACAAGCCGCGACGACAGCGACTTTCTGCCATGACTCGGAAGGATCACGTAATGCCCCACCTGCACCCCACCCCCGCAACCAAGCTGAGCCAGGCTGTGCGCCTGGTGCTGTTCGGCATGTCCCTGGCCAGCGCGCCGGCCCTGCTGCTGATGCCGGCCCAGGCCATGGCCCAGCGCCAGATCGCCTACCATGTTCCCGCTGGCCCGTTGGGCAATGCCATCACCCAGTTTGGCGTGCAGGCAGGCGTGACCATTTCGTTCGACACCGAACAGACCCGCAACCTGAGCAGTGCAGGCCTGCAAGGCAGCTTCAGCGTCGAGGAAGGGCTGGTGCGCCTGCTGGGCAACAGTGGCTTGCAGGCACAGCGCCAGGGCAACGGTGGCTATGTGCTGGTGCCTGCGGACAACGGCTCGGCCATGGTGCTGGGGCCGCTGAACATCGACGCCAACCGACTGGATGCGACCAGCGAGGGCACCCAGTCCTACACCGCCCGCGCCGTGACCATCGGCAAGGGCGTGCACACCCTGAAGGAAACCCCGCAGTCGGTCACCGTGATGACCCGCAAGATGCTCGACGACCAGAACCTGAACACCCTGGAGCAGGTGCTGGACAAGACCCCGGGCATCACCGTGTACGACTCGCCCATGGGCGGCAAGTACTTCTATTCCCGTGGTTTCAACCTGGACGGCCAGTACCAGTACGACGGTGTGCCGCTGGACGTGGGTGGCAACTACGTGCAGGCCAACAGCTTTTCCAGCGACATGGCGTTCTACGACCGCGTCGAAATCCTCAAAGGCGCGGCCGGGATGATGAAGGGCTCCGGCTCCTCTGCCGGCGGCGTCAACTTCGTGCGCAAGCGTGGTCAGGACAAGGCCACGACCACTGTCACCCTGTCCGCCGGCAGCTGGGACAACTACCGCGGCCAAGTCGACGTAGGCGGCCCGCTGAACGACTCGGGCACCGTGCGGGGCCGCGCTGTGGCAGCGCTGCAGGACCGCCAGTATTTCTATGACACGGCCAAGCGCCAGGACCAGATACTGTACGGCGCCCTCGACTGGGACGTCACCGCTGACACCACTCTGGGCTTTGGCCTAGCCTATGAAGATGTCGATGCCACGCCGTGCTACCACGGCCTGCCGCGCTACGCCGATGGCAGCGACCTGAAGCTATCACGTTCCACCTGCCTGGGAGCCAGCTGGAACGACCTGCAAAGCCAGCGCATCACCGGCTTTGCCGACCTCAAGCACCGCTTCAACGATGACTGGACATTGAACTTTGCCTCGGTCTACACCCACAACAACCAGAACATCGAGTACGGCTATTCCGAAGGTTCGATACCGGTCGGCGCCACCAGCGCCAGCATGGGCCGCTATGCCGGCCGCTTCGATTACGACCAGGACGACTACGGCTTCGATAGCTACGTCGATGGCAAATTCGAAGCTTTCGGCCTGGAGCACGAGCTGATCATCGGCGCCAACGCCAGCCGGCAAAAGACCCATGACTACTTTGCCCTGATGGGGCTGAGCGGCGGCCAGAACCCGTTCGACCCATCTGCTGATTTCCCGCATCCGTCCAAGGCTGATTACCTGGTCGCCCCGCTACGCGGCGGTAGTATTCCCACCGACTCCACTACGACCCAATACGGCACCTACGCCAACCTGCGCCTGAAACTGGCAGAACCGCTGACCCTGGTGCTTGGCGCGCGGGTCAGTTGGTACCGTAACAAGAGCGACTCCTACACCCAGCGCTATGAGTATTGGGTCAACAACCGCAGCCAGGAAAACGGCCAGGTCACACCGTTCGCCGCCCTGTTGTACGACCTCAATGACGAGTGGACCGCCTACGCCAGCTACGCCGACATCTTCCAGCCACAGAGCGACAAGGTGAACGCCGAGCGGCAGCCACTTCAGCCCAAGACCGGTGCCAACTACGAGATCGGTATCAAGGGCGAGCTGCTTGGCGGCGCGCTGAACACCTCGTTCAACCTGTTCCGCACCGTGGAGAATCACCGCGCGGAAAGCGACTACATCGAGACCTGCCCTTCAGGCGACGGGTATTGCTACACCGACAGCGGCAAGGTGCGTGCGCAGGGCTTCGAGGCCGAGATCAGCGGCTCGCCCGTCGAGCGCCTGCAACTGTTGGCGGGCTACACCTACACCCAGACCAAATACCTGAAGACCATCGAGGACAGCGACCCCACCGAGCTGACCTTCACCTCCAGCTTCATCCCACGGCACATGCTCAAAGTGTGGGGTGACTACCAGTTGGGCGGTGCCCTGGAGCGCTGGACCCTCGGCGCCGGCCTGAACAGCCAGAGCGAGAACTTCCGCACCACCCGCAACACCCGCGTCGAGCAGGCGGGCTACACCGTGTGGAACGGCCGCGTGCAATACCGCCTGGACCAGAACTGGACCGTCGCCCTCAACGGCAACAACCTGTTCGACAAAAAGTACTACGCCACCATCGGGGCGCCGGCCTGGGGTAACTTCTATGGCGAACCGCGTAACTTCATGGTGACCTTGCAAGGGGCGTTCTAAGGCCCACCACCGCCCATCCAACGCACGCCGCCATTTGTGTAGGAGCAGCCTTGTGCTGCGAAGAGGCCGGTGCACATTTCAAAAATGTGTCGCCGGCACTGGCCTCTTCGCAGCACAAGGCTGCTCCTACAAAGGGCGACAGCCGCTCCGGCCATCACCCCATGAACGGTTCCCGAACGCCGCTCATGTAGTGCTCCAAGCGGCTGCGCAGCCAGCGCTCGGCGGGGTCGCTGTCGGTGGTACTCAACCAGACCATGGCCAACTCCAGCGCCGTGGTTTCGAACGGCAGCGGCTCTGCCTGCAAGTTGCCCCAGCGCTCCATGCCCTGTGCGGCATAGTCCGGGCAACAGGCCAACAGGTCGGTGCCAGCCAGAATCGCCGGCAGCGAACTGAACTGCGGCACCGACAACACCACCTTGCGCTCGCGGCCAATCTCTTTCAGCCAGTCGTCGACCACACCCTGGGTGTTGGCGGTGGGTGAAACCTGAACGTGCGGGCGGGCACAGAACTCATCCAGTGTCAGTGGCGTGGCCGACTTGTCGGCGCGCACTACCCTGCCCTGCATCGTGCGCAGTACCTTGCGCTTGGCATTGGCCGGCAGCCCCTTGGTCTGGCTGATGCCGACCGTTACATCGCCCGCTGCCAGCAAGTCGGGGATGCGCCAGTAATCCACATGCTGCACGACCACCACCACATTCGGTGCCTCCACCCGCAACGCCCGCAACAACGGCGGCAACAGCCCGGACTCGACGTCATCGGACAAACCGATGCGGAAGGTCATCGTGCTGGTCAGCGGGTCGAAATCGTGGGTCAGGCTGAGGGCGACGGACATCGCATCCAGGGCCGGGGTAAGGTACTTGATCACCTCTTGCGCTCTGGCGGAGGGCTCCATGCGGTTGCCCACACGGACCAGCAACGGGTCGTTGAACATCGCACGCAACCTGGCCAGCGCGGCGCTGACCGTGGGTTGGGCGACGAACAGCTTTTCCGCGGCACGGGTGAGGTTGCGCTCCTGCATCAGTGCTTCGAACACCACCATCAGGTTGATATCGGCTTTGCGCAGTTCGTTGCGGTTCATTGGCGCTCCCGGCCCGTTCTTGTTGTGCGGGTTCAATTCCAGCACCGACAAGCAGCCTAGTCGAGTCAAAACCTGCAGCGAACCCTTTGCGGCTGCCCCAAAGCCTGTGCGAACACCGGCGAAGCCGGTGCCATTCACGGCGTTGGATTGTTCGCGGGCACGCCCGCTCCCATAACAAGAACAGCACCAGGCTCAAAGGTCGGTGACAGGGCCGACACAGACCACGCATCACCACTGTCCCACGCGGCACAATCCGGGTAACCTTGCGCACTCCTCCCTTCCGGCCTCCCCTGCCGTGCACCGCCCAGGCGTTAACTCGCGAAGCGGTCATTCATGATGCCGACACTTGCATGGCCGCCACCTGTTGGCGCGCCTATCCGCCATCAATACACTCAGGATGACCCCATGATCATTCGCCAAGGCATCGCTGCAGACTACCCGCAGCTGCTCGACATCTGGCTGCGCGCCGTACGCGCGACGCACCATTTTCTACAGCCCAGCGACATCGACGCACTACTGCCACAGCTGCGTGACCTGTACTTCCCGGCCGTCGAGCTGTGGGTTGCGACAAGCACCGATGGCCAACCACTGGGCTTCATCGGCTTCAATGAAAACCACGTGGAAATGCTCTTCGTCGAGCCGCAGCGCCACGGCCAGGGCATTGGCCGTGCACTGCTGGATTTCGGCCGCCAGTCGCGCAGCACCCTGAGCGTCGACGTCAACGAGCAGAACCCGCAGGCAACAGGGTTCTACCGCCACTACGGCTTTGTGCAGACCGGCCGCTCGCCGCTGGATGGCGAAGGCCGCCCGTTCCCGTTGCTGCACTTGAGCTTGCCTGCCCAGCAGTGACCAGCAAGCAGATGGGGAGCCGCTGTTAAACTGTCAGCCGATGAAATTTGCGAGACAGACCGAAGGTATGAACCCGACGCGCTACACCCTCGTGGCAAAGGACTTGATGGAAGGCATCGCCAGCGGCCGCTACCCGGTCGGCAGCCTGCTGCCGACCGAGTTCGAGCTGTGCGACCTTTACGGTGTGAGCCGGCATACGGTGCGCGCAGCGATCGACCAGTTGCTCAACCAGGGGCTGGTGTCGCGGCGCAAGCGCGTGGGCACCCGGGTCGAGGCCAGCAGCCCGCGCGGCGGCTATTCGCAATCACTGGCCAGCGTGGCCGACCTTGCGCACCTGGCCGACACCCAGCAGCGGGAAATCCAGGACGTGCGCCATTTCGTCGCCGACCTGAACGAGGCCGCGCGGCTGGGGTTGGTTCCGGGGGAGCGTTACTTCTGCGTATCGAGCATCCGCGTCGACCGCCTGCACAATGCCGCGCCGCTGTGCTGGACCGATGTGTATGCGCAGCGCGACTATGTGGACGTTATCGAACTGGCGCGCGAGCACCCCGACCAGCTGATTGCCGGGCTGATCGAGCAGCACTATGCCCGGGCGATCGCGGTGGTCGACCAGCAGGTGCGGGCAGTGTTGCTGAGCGCTGAAATGGCCCGCGCGCTGGAGGCCGAGGTGGGTTCACCGGGGCTGAAGATCATCCGCCATTACCGTGAGGAAAACGGTGATCTGATGGCGGTTTCCGAGACCGTGCACCCGGATGACCGCTTTACCCTGGTCACCCAGATGCGCCGGGATCGTTCGCCCACCTGACTGCAAAGGCGTACACGATCCCTGGGGCCGCATTGCGGCCCTTTCGCGGCACAAGGCCGCTCCTACAGGGCCTCCAGCTGCCTTTCGGCCTCAATCAACTGCTGAGAACGCAATGTGGTCACCCGATGATCCCGCGCCAGCCACCCATAGATCGTCGGTAGCACGAACAGGGTAAACAACGTCCCCACCAGCATCCCGCACACAATCACCACCCCCAACCCGAAGCGGCTATTGGCCCCCGCGCCGCTGGCGAACAGCAGCGGCAGCACGCCGAAGGTCATCGCCGCGGTGGTCATCAGCACCGGCCGCAGGCGTATTTGCGCAGCACGGACAATGGCGGCAGCACGGTCGAGGTTGTCGCGCACCTGGATCTCGTTGGCGAACTCGACCATCAGGATGCCGTGCTTGCTGATCAAGCCGATCAGCGTCACCAGGCCGATCTGCGTGTAGATGTTCAACGTGGCCCAGCCCAGCGCCAGCGGCAACAGCGCACCGCAGATCGACAGCGGCACCGTCACCAGGATGATCAGCGGGTCGACCAGGCTTTCGTACTGCGCCGCCAGCACCAGGTAGATCACCACCAGGGCCGCGAGAAACGCCCACATCAAGGCAAACCCCTCCTGCACATACTGGCGCGATTCCGATTGCCAGTCGTGGCTGAAGCCCGGCGGCAGTTCGCGGGTGAGCTGTTCGAGAAATGCCACGGCGTTGCCCATCGACACCCCCGGCGCGGGGATGGCCTGCAGGGTACTGGCGTTCTGTTGATCGAACTGCAACAGGCGGTTGGGCGCCACTTCGATATCCAGGTGCACCAGCGTAGCCAGCGGCACCAGGCTGCCGTTTTCGGCGCGCACATATTGACGATTGAGCGCCGCAGGCGTCAGGCGCAGGTCCCGAGTGCTCTGCGGGATCACGTCGTAGGAACGCCCGTACAGGGCGAAGCGATTGAGGTACTGCTCGCCCACCAACACACCCAGCGACTCGCCAATGGCCTGCATGCTGATGCCCAGGCTAGCGGCCTTGGCGCGGTCGACGCGCACCTTGACCACCGGGTTGTTGTAGTCGAGGTCGCTGTCCACCACGGCAAACAGGCCGCTGTCGCGGGCACGCTGCTTGAGCACTTCCATGGTCTGGTACAGCTCGGGATAGTCCTGGGCGCTGCGCAGCACCATCTGCACCGGCAGGCCACCACTGGAGCCCGGCAGCGAAGCGACCTGGAAGGCGAAGATGCTGCTGCCTTCGATATCCGCCACAGCCTGCTGCAACTGTGCCTGCACCTGCGCGGCGGAACGCTCGCGTGCCTGCCAGGCGCTGAGGTTGATACCACCGAAACTGGCGGCCGGGCCGTCGGTGCCGTTGATGATCCAGGTATCGGTGGTTTCGCCGATGGACTTCATCACCTGGTCGAGCTTCAGCGCAAAGCGTTCCGCATAGTCGAGGCTGGCATGCTGCGGCGACTTGATGGCGGTCAGCACCGCCGCCTGGTCCTCGGGCGGGGCCAGCTCGCGCTGGGGCAGCAAGTACAGCCAGGGCAGGCTCAGGCACACCAGCAGCGCCACGCCGCCACTGATCCAGCGATGTGCGAGGGTGTAGGCCAACACCCGCCCATAAGCACCCGTCAACGCCGCGAACAACCGATCGGCCATGTTGGCCATCGCGCCATGCTGCTGTCCGGGTTGCAGCAGCAGTGAGCTCATCACCGGCGACAAGGTCAGCGCCACGATGCCCGAAACGATCACCGCTCCCGCCAAGGTCAGGGCGAATTCACGGAACAGCGTGCCGGTCAGCCCGCCCATCAACCCGATCGGCGCATACACCGCCGCCAGGGTCAGGGTCATGGCGATCACCGGCCCGGCGATTTCCCGTGCCCCGATCAATGCTGCAGCGACCGGCGACCTGCCCTCTTCGATATGGCGGTGCACGTTCTCCACCACCACAATGGCATCGTCCACCACCAAGCCGATGGCCAACACCATCGCCAGCAAGGTCAGCAGGTTGAGGCTGAAGCCGAACAGCCACATCAGGCCCGCGGCACCGAGCATCGACAGCGGGATGGCCACCACCGCAATCAACACGCTGCGCAGCGAACCCAGGCACAGCCAGATCACCAGCACCACGATCAGCATCGCTTCCACCAAGGTGCGCAGCACTTCATGGATCGACGCATCGATGAAGCGCGCGGTCTCGTAGGCCAGCGCCACCGTCACGCCGGGAGGCAAGGTCTGCTGGATCTGCGGCAGCAGTTGGCGAATGCCCTCGACGATCACCAGCGGGTTGCCGGTCGGTGTGGGGAACAGCCCCAGGTGCACGGCAGGCTTGCCGTCCATGGTAGCGCTGGTCTGGGTGGCCGCCGCACTCAGTTCGACGGTGCCGACATCGCGCAAGCGCACCAGGTCGGTGCCATCGTTGCGGATGATCAGCTCACGGAAGTCCTCGACCCGGGTCAGGTCGGTGTCCACCTGGATGTCGGCCAGCACGTACTGCCCGCGCACCTGGCCTGGCGTCGCCTGATAGTTGTTGGCACGCACCGCCTGCGCCACGTCCGCTGCGGTCACCCCACGCCCGGCCATCTGTTCGCTGTCCAGCCACAGGCGCATGGCCAGGCGCTGCCCGCCGAACGACTGCACCTTGGCCACGCCGTCGATGCCGGAGAACTGCGGCTCCACCACCCGCGACAGGTAATCGCTCAGCTCCGGTATCGACAGGCTGTCGCTGGCAAAGCCCACGTAGGCGACCGCCGTGGAGTCGCCAGCCGACAGCTCTACCACTGGGTCGTAGGCCTTTTCCGGCAGGCGATAGCGCACCTGGTTGACCTTGGCCATGGTCTCGGCCAGCGCCTGGGTCGAATCGCGGTTGAGCACCATGCGCAAGGTGATCAGGCTGCGACCCTGCTGCGATGACGACGACAGGTAGTCGATGCCCTCGACCGACGACACCGCCTGGGTGATCGGCTGGGTCACGAAACCCTGCATCAGTTCGGCGGAGGCGCCGGGGTACTCGGTGCTGATGGTAATGGTCGAGCTTTCCAGCAAGGGGTACTGACGGATCGGCAACTTGCCCATGGCAAACAGCCCCATCAGGATGATCAGGCTGCTGACCACCAGCGCCAGCACCGGGCGGCGCACGAAGACATCGGTAAACTTCACGGCTGCAGCCCTCCCTGGCTGGCCTGCAGGCTGTCCTGCATCACAGGCTCGACCGACATGCCATCGCTCAGCTTCAACTGGCCGGAAACCACCACTCGGTCCCCGGGCGCCAGGCCGGAGGTAACCTCCACCCGCCCCTGCCAGCGCTCTCCGGTGCTTACCCGCACCCGGCCGACCCGGGTACCATGCGCCGGGTCCTGGGTAGCGACGAACACTGTCTGGCCGTAAGCGGTGTAGGTGATGGCGGTTTCCGGTACGGCCAGCACGGTCGATGACTGCGCGGCAGCCAGGCGCACGCCAGCGTACATGCCCGGCTGCAACTGCCCGTCCGGGTTCGCCAAGGCCGCCTGCACTTGCACCAGGCGTGCCTGGCTGACCACCGGATCGATCGCCACCACCCGTGCCTGAACGCTTCGCCCGCGCAGCGCATCCACCGTCAGCTCCAGCACTTGCCCGACCTGTACTTCGGGGGCAGCCTGCTCACCCAGCGCAAAATTCACATGCAACTGGCTGATGTCGGCCAGGCTGACGATAGCCTCGCCAGCGCTCAGGTACTGGCCCTGATGTACCCGGCGGATGCCGAGCTTACCGGCAAAGGGTGCGCGAATGGCCTTCTGCGCGATCAATGCCTCGACGTGCTGCAGTTCGCCACTGGCCACGTCCACGGCAGTGGCGGCGTTGTCCAGCAGTTCTTGCGACACGGCATTCATCGCTCGCAACTTGCGGCTGCGCTGCAGCACCACTTCGGCGTTACGCAGCTTGGCCCGCAACTGCACCCGCTGAGCCTGCTCCGGCGCATCGTTGAGCTGCACCAGCAACTGCCCGGCCGTTACCGTCTGCCCCGACTCGAAGGCAATTCGGGTAATGCGCCCCGCCATCTCGGCGGCGACCTGCACCTGGTTGACCGCCTCCAGTTCCCCCGAGGCAATGTTTTGCCGCGCCAACTGCACCTGCTCGGCCGTGGCCAGCGCCACCTTGGTCGCCGGCCACGCCGCCGCAGCGGGTGGAGCCGAACCGCTCCCCACCAGCGCATAGGCTGCGGCCAACACACCGGCAACAGCGCCAGCCCAGGCCAGTAACGTCCGTTTGTTCATGCACAGCTCCGATCATAGGGAAAGCGGTTGCAGGGAAGATCGGGCAGGACTATAAGAGCTCAACTTAACTTGAGGTCAACAGACATGGCAGCGGACAACACGCGGATGCTCACAGTGGGTGAAGTGGCCAAGCGCAGCGGCGTAGCGGTGTCTGCGCTGCATTTCTACGAGAGCAAAGGGCTGATCGCCAGCGTCCGTACCGCAGGCAACCAGCGCCGCTTTCCCTCGCTGGTGCTGCGTACATTGGCGATCATCAAGGTGGCGCAGCGCACAGGCATTCCGCTGGAAAACATAAAGCAAGCGTTCAGCCGCTATGCGCCCAACAGCAAGCTCACGGCAGCGCAATGGGGCGAGATGTCCACGGCCTGGCGCGAAGACCTGAACGCCCGCATTCGCACCCTGGAGGCATTGCGCGATAGCCTCGACAACTGCATTGGTTGCGGCTGCCTGTCACTGGAGGACTGCCCGCTGCGCAACCCGGAGGATGTGCTGGGCAAGGAGGGTTCAGGGGCGCGGATCCTGGAGAAAAAGGCGCGTTAGGCGCTGCAGATTTAGGGGAGTGGCGCGCGCTGGACGCGCGGTGTCACTCGTTCTTGCCCAGCATGTATTGGTCAAAATGCTCGATATGCTCGTCGAGGTTGTCCTCGAGCATCATCCGGTACTGCTCGCAGAAGTACTTCAGAATTTCTTCCCGCGCGGCGCCAAGCTCAGCGCCACTCTTGAAGCTGCGGGCGCTCATCCAGGCACTGAAGCGTGCTGCACCGAAGGTCAGCGAGGCGCTGACCTTGCCCAGGTCCTCGAACTTTTCGATCTGCTGGTTCGCCAGTTCGATATGTGCATCGGCGCGGTCATAAAAAGCCTGGTCGGTCGCTTGGGTCATTGCGTTTCACCTTGTTGCGGTATTGGAGCGGGAGGCCAAGCCTTGCATGTCGCGGCGCACACGTGCAAGGCGCAAATGGGCGTGAGCGAAAGGGCAAGAACGCCGCCACGCATTTGTGTCACGCACAGCTTGATAATGACACCAAGTGTCATTACTATCGAAAAGTGTCCTGGTGACGCCCCACGTCACTCAGCCTTTTCTCAAGCAGGTACCGCCCATGACAACCACCATGCACACACCCAAGGACCAACTGGTCAAACTCGCCCAGCAGCAGATGCTGACGGCACTGACAGACAACACCTACAGCGCCCGGCAAAAGCTCGCCCTCACCTGCCGCATCCTCTTCGACGGCGGCCACGACTCTGGCCTGGCTGGGCAGATCACTGCACGGGCGCAGGAACCTGGCACCTACTACACCCAGCAACTGGGCCTGGGCTTCGACGAAATCGCCGCCTCCAACCTGTTGCTGGTGGATGAAGACCTGACCGTGCTGCAAGGCCGCGGCATGGCCAACCCGGCCAACCGCTTCCACAGTTGGCTGTACCGCGCCCGCCCCGACGTCAATTGCATCATCCACACCCACCCGCTGCACAGCGCTGCCCTGTCGATGCTGGAGGTGCCGTTGGCCATCTCGCACATGGACCTGTGCCCGTTGTTCGACGACTGCGCATTCCTCAAGGAGTGGCCGGGCGTGCCGGTGGGCAACGAAGAAGGCGAAATCATCGCGAAGGCGATTGGCGACAAGCGCGCGATCCTGCTTTCCCATCACGGCCTGCTGATTGCCGGTGGTTCGATCGAAGAAGCCTGCGTGCTCGCACTGCTGTTCGAGCGCGCGGCAAAGATGCAGCTGCTGGCCATGGGCGCCGGTGATATCCGACCCATCCCCGAAGCACTGGGCAAAGAAGCCCACGACTGGATCTCCACCCCAAAACGTCATGGCGCCGCGTTCAGCTACTACGCACGCCGCGCCTTGCGTGCCCATGGCGACTGCCTGGGCTGAACGAAGCTGTACTCTTTCCTCAACAACGGCAAAGGTGCCTGGTCATGTCTACACCTGTTATTCGCGGCGTTATCGGCTACACCATCACTCCCTTCACAACCGACGGCACGCTCGACCTGGATGCCCTGGGCACCTCCATCGACAGCCTGATTGCGGGCGGCGTGCACGCCATCGCACCGCTGGGCAGCACCGGCGAAGGGGCCTACCTGTCCGACGACGAATGGGAAACCGTGGTGCGCTTTAGCCAGGCACGCATTGCCGGGCGCGTCCCTAGCGTGGTCAGCGTCTCCGACTTGACCACCGCCCGCACCGTGCAGCGTGCCCGCCTGGCACAGGCCTGCGGCGCCACGGCCGTGATGGTGCTCCCCATCTCGTATTGGAAGCTCACCGAAGCCGAAGTGGTCGCCCACTACAAGGCCGTCGGTACGGCCATCGACATCCCGATCATGCTTTACAACAACCCCGGCACCAGCGGCACCGACCTGTCGGTGGAACTGATCCTGCGCATCCTCGGCGAAGTGCCCAATGTGACCATGGTCAAGGAAAGCACCGGTGACATTCAGCGCATGCACCGCCTGTTCAAGGCCACCGATGGCCAGGTGGCGTTCTACAACGGTTGCAACCCGCTGACCCTGGAAGCCCTGGTGGCCGGTGCCACCGGTTGGTGTACCGCCGCGCCCAACCTGATCCCGGCACTCAACCTGGCGCTGTGGGACGCCGTACAGCAAGGCGAGCTGGCCGAAGCCCGCGCGCTGTTCTACCGCCAGTACGAGCTGCTGGAGTACATCACCCGCCGTGGCCTGCCCACCACCATCAAGGCCGGCCTGAGCATGCTCGGCCAGTGTGTCGGCGCGCCACGCCTGCCCCTGCAGCCGCTGGATGAGCAAGGCAGTAGCTACCTGAAGGGCTTGTTGAATGCGCTGGGCGCAAGCCACTGACAACCTCGTCACCTGCCCGGCAGCTCCTCGCTGTCGGGTAGTGCCTACTGCCCCCTCAGTCTAGAGAACTGCAATGAAAGTCCACTTTATCGTCCACGAATCGTTCGAAGCGCCTGGGGCATACGAAACCTGGGTCAACGCGCGAGGCCATGAGGCTAGTTACTCCCGTGTCTATGCCAACCAAGCCTTGCCTACGGATGCCAGCCACTTCGACTTGCTGGTCGTGCTCGGCGGGCCGCAAGATCCGGCCACCACCGTCGAGCAATGCCCACACTTCGATGCCGCCGCCGAATGCCGGCTGATACGGCAAGCCATCACTGCCGGCAAAGCCGTCGTCGGCGTGTGCCTGGGCTCCCAGCTGATCGGCGAAGCACTGGGTGCCAGCTTCGATCACAGCCCGGAAAAAGAGATTGGCAAGTTCCCCATCCGCCTGACACACGAAGGCAAGACCAATGACAAAGTCAGCCACTTTGGCGAAACGCTGCACGTCGGCCATTGGCACAACGACATGCCGGGCCTGACGGCAGACGCAAAAGTCCTGGCCACCAGCGAAGGTTGCCCACGCCAGATCGTTGAGTACACCCCGCTGGTATACGGATTCCAGTGCCACATGGAGTTCACCAGCGAAGTAATCGAACGGCTGATTGCCGCTTGCGAAGCTGAATTGGCGACGCTCAGCGACCGCCGCTTCGTGCAACAGCCCGCCACGTTGCGGGCCAACGACTGGGACCAGATGAACCAGAAGCTGTACGTTTTCCTCGACAATCTGGCAGAAGAGCTCTGGGCCACCCGCACCGCGCAAGCGTGACGAAAAACCACAGCACCCAGCGAATTTCCCACAGGTATCGACATGCCCCAAGCTGGCCCCAAGCTGCTCACTCAAATTGCTGCCGTGCACTTCGTCAGCCATGTGCACATCATGCTGATCCCGGCGCTACTGCCCGTGCTGCCTGGCCTGCTGGGGGTGGGCTTCGTCGAGCTCGGCGTAGCCCTGGCGGTGTTCAACATCGTCTCAGCCCTGGTACAGGCCCCGCTGGGTTACGCCGTCGACCGCTATGGCGCACGTAAAGTGCTCAAGGCCGGGCTGTTGCTGGGCAGCCTCAGCTTCCTGCTGCTGGCGGTCAGCCCCAGTCACGCGGTACTGCTGGTGGCAATGGCCATGGCCGGCCTGGCCAATGGTGTGTACCACCCCGCCGACTATGCGCTGCTGGCCAACGGCATCGAGCCAGCGCGCCTGGGCCGGTCGTTCTCTGTTCATACCTTTGCCGGTTTCCTTGGCTCGGCGGTTACGCCGGCACTTTTCCTTGGCATCGCCAGCGTGTTTGGCACACCGGCAGCCCTGGTGGTGGGCGCGGTTTTCGGGGTAGCTGCACTGCTGCTGATATCGATACCGGGCAGTGGTGTGTACCAGGCTGCCGGGCCTTGCGACAAAGGAGGCGCAGGCTCAGCGCCAGCTACAGGCCGCCTGCGCGTGTTCACTCCCATGATCGGCGTGCTGACGGTGCTGTTCATCCTGCTCAACCTGAGCACCAGTGCCATCGAGAAGTTCTCCGTAGCCGCCCTGGTCCAGGGCCAAGGCTTGAACCTGGCCTGGGCCAACACGGCGCTCACCGCCTTTTTGCTGTGCAGCGCTGCCGGTGTGCTGTGCGGTGGCGCCTTGGCCGACCGTACCCGGCGCCATGGCCTGGTGGCTGCACTGGCCTTCGCGCTGGCGGCAGCGCTGACTACGCTGGTGGCCCTGGGGCTGTTGCAGGGCTGGACACTGGTGGTTGTACTGGGTGCCATTGGCCTGCTGACCGGGATCATCGCCCCGTCGCGGGACATGCTGGTCAAGGCGGCGGCGCCGCCTGGGGCCGAGGGTAAAGCCTTCGGGCTGGTGTCGACCGGGTTCAACATCGGCGGCGCCATCGGGCCGGTGGCGTTCGGCTGGATGCTCGACCAACACCTGCCCAACGGGGTTTTCATGGCATCGGTCGTGTTCATGCTACTGACGGTGCTGCTGACCCTGACGCAGGAGGCGTATTCAACCAGGAGACGCACAACAGAACAGCTGGCGCGCCTCCTGTAATGGCCTTTGCAGGTCGCGCTCAATCATTCAGACGGGTTCGCATGCACCGTTCGCCCGCCGGCCCCTGGCCGATTGACGAACAGCACATCCAGCACACTGTTGCGCAAGCCCTTCAATGCATTCCAGTTCGCCGACGCATGGACGTACTTGTCGCGCAACAGCTGCAATTCTTCCTGGTTCAATCCAGGCCGGTCAGTTTCGCCAAGGGCAAACGCATGCAACTTGCAGCTGATTGCCAGCAATTCGTCCGGCAGCCGATGCTCAGCCTGCCCTCCCAACGGCGCAAACGGCACGCCAGCCCGTACCGCCAGCGCCCGCATCACGCTCAAGTAAACCCGGGACAAATGCCCCGCCACTTGCCGCTCGTGGTACACCGCTGCATACACCTGCTTTTGCGCCTCATCCGGCCGGCCGCCGGTAATCGGCTGCTCCCAAGTCAAAACTTGCGGCCTGGGTTCGCCCCTGTCGGCAAACGCCGAAGCCAGCAAGGCACTCACCGTGGCATGCACGCGGCTTTGCTCGGCACGCATGCCCACCGGCACACGCTGGGACTGCGGCTTGCACAGCAGCACCTGCTCCCACGTCGTTTCCGGGTAGCCACCGCCAATATTCGAGTGCACGCCCGGCAGCACGATATCGTGACCACTGCACACCAGTGGGAAGTTATGCCGCCGCTCGTCCCCCGCCACCAGCTGCACTACCTGCCCGGCAATACCCGGCCCCAGCCCTAGGCGCAGGCTGCCATGGCGTTCGTCAGCAGGGTCGAAGTCACCCTGCAACGGCGCGATGATCGCCGCCACGGTGTCAAACAGGCCAATGAAATTGATCGAGGTGTCACACGCCACCGGCAACAGGTCACCTGCGCCATCGTGCAGCAGGTTGGCCAGGTGCCGCACCGCCGCCGCACCACGGCTGAAACCAAACAGATCAAACTCGACCCGTTGCAGCAATGCCTGCGGATGCCCCCGGCGCCACGCCTGCAGTTGCTCGGCCATGCCCTGCAAAGCTTCGGCAACCCGTGCCTCGGCCCCAGTGCGGCCACGCCCGGTGGCCGACGCGTAGACATGGTCGGTTTCACCGGCCAGGGTGCCCACGCCCTCCACATAGCGTTTCAGAAACGCCTGTGGCCCATCGGTATTAACCACGTCCGTCGGATACAGCGCATGCAACAGGGCCACATTGCTCAAAGCATTGCCATAACTGCCGCCCTCGCTTCGCTGCTCATCCATCGCCGAGGCATTGTGCTGGTTGTTACCGGTGCCATCGAAGAACACACCAAAACGCAAGGTGATTGGCGTGGGGATTGGCGTGCTGGCGCTGCTCATTTTCATCATCGTGCCTCCTGCTTGCGCAAAAAGCACAAGCAGGCGCCAACACGCCGTCACGGAACATCAGACAATAGCTAGCTATAGGTAGGACATTTCTGTAGCCGCATGCCCCAGCACAACGATAAATTTACCCGCCGCCATTGGTCGCCGCCCCCCCGGATGGATTAAAGTATCAACCCTTGCCAGGGCGGCCGCCTTCAGACGCCTCAGGCCCCATACCAGGAACCGCCACCGATGGAACACCGTGAAGCGCTGATCGCGCTGCGCACCTTTCTTTCTTCCCAGATCCTAGGCCAGGAAAAACTGGTCGAACGGCTGTTGATCGTGCTGCTGGCCGACGGCCATATGCTGGTCGAAGGTGCCCCGGGCCTGGCCAAGACCAAGGCCATCAAAGAACTCGCCGAAGGCATCGAGGCGCAGTTCCATCGCATCCAGTTCACCCCCGACCTGCTCCCGGCCGACATCACCGGTACCGAAATCTACCGCCCGGAAACCGGCAGCTTCGTGTTCCAGCAGGGGCCGATCTTCCACAACCTGGTACTGGCCGACGAAATCAACCGCGCCCCGGCCAAGGTGCAGTCGGCGCTGCTCGAAGCCATGGCCGAGCGCCAGGTCAGCGTGGGCCGCAGCACCTACGACCTGTCGCCGCTGTTCCTGGTCATGGCCACGCAGAACCCGATCGAACAGGAAGGCACCTACCCGCTGCCCGAAGCCCAGCTCGACCGCTTCCTGATGCACGTAAAAATCGGCTTCCCCGACGCAGCGGTGGAGCGGCGCATCCTGGCGCAAGCCCGCGGCGAGGCCCTGGGCGGCGAGACCAAGCCTGAGCGCCGGGTCAGCCAGCAGGCCATCTTTGCCGCGCGCAAGGAAATCCTCGGCCTGTACATGGCCGACGCGGTGGAGGAATACCTGGTGCAGTTGGTGATGGCCACCCGCACCCCGGCCAAGTTCGACACCGAGCTGGCCGACTGGATCGCCTACGGCGCCAGCCCGCGCGGCTCCATCTCGCTGGACCGCTGCGCGCGTGCCCACGCCTGGTTGGCCGGGCGCGACTTCGTCAGCCCCGAAGACATCCAGGCCGTGCTGTTCGACGTGCTGCGCCACCGCATCATCCTCTCGTTCGAGGCCGAGGCGGCGGGGATCGACCAGGACCGCGTGGTCCAGCGCATCCTCGACGTCGTCGCCGTTGCCTGAGCCCATGCCCACTGCGCAGCTGACCGAACCTGGCATCCGCATCGGCCTTGCCGAGCTGATCGACATGCGCCACCGCGTGCGCGAAATCCAGCTGTTTTCCAAGCCCGGCCAGCGCAGCCCGCTGGTGGGCCTGCACCATTCCAAGCTGCGGGGGCGTGGCGTGGACTTCGACCAGGTGCGCGTGTACCAGGCCGGCGACGATGTGCGCAACATCGACTGGCGGGTCACTGCGCGTACCCAGGAGCCGCACACCAAGCTGTTCCATGAAGAACGCGAGCGCCCCATTTTCATCCTCGTCGAGCAAAGCCAGCGGCTGTTCTTCGGCTCGGGGCTGATGTTCAAGTCCGTGCTGGCGGCCCAGGCCGCAGCGCTGTTCGGCTGGGCCGCGCTGGGCCATAACGACCGCATCGGTGGCCTGGTGTTCGGCGACAACGAACACCACGAAATCAAACCCCGGCGCAGCAAACAGAGCCTGCTGCAACTGCTCAATCGCCTGGCCAAGGTCAACCAGTCGCTGCACACCGAAGCCACCCCCGGCGCCGACAGCCTCGGCCTGGCCCTGCGCCGGGCCCGCGAAGTGCTGCGCCCCGGCAGCCTGGCCATCGTGATCTGCGATGAACGCTCGCTCAGCGCCCAGGTGGAGCAGCACCTGGCCATGCTTTCGCGGCACTGCGACCTGCTGTTGCTGCCGGTGTCCGACCCGCTCGACCATGCCCTGCCCGCCGCCGGCCTGCTGCGCTTCGCCCAGCGCAGCGCCCAGCTGGAACTCGACACCCTCGACGCCAACCTGCGCCAGGCCTACCGCCAGCAGGCCGAAGCCCGCATCGAACGCTGGGAACTGATGGCGCAGAAGCTGCGCGTGATCCTGATGCCGCTGAGCACACAAAGCGAAATGATCGAGCAACTGCGCGAGTACCTGAACGCTCAGCGGCCACGGAGCGCGTCATGAACCCGCTCGACCAATTGCACCCACTGATCGACCCGGCACCGATCAGCCTGTGGCCACCGGCACCGGGCTGGTGGCTGCTGCTGGCCGTGCTGCCGCTGCTGGGCTGGGGCCTGTGGCGGCTGCGCCGCTGGCGCCCAGGCAAGCGCCGCATCGTGCGCGCCGAACAACCCCTGGACCCGGTGCGCGTGGCGGCCCTGGCCGAGCTCGCCCGCCTGCCACGCCCATACGACGGTGCCCCGGCCGGCGCCTGGCTGCAACAAATCAACGCCCTGCTCAAACGCCTGTGCCGCAACCACTACCCAGGCGCCAACAGCCACACTCTCAACGGCCGGCAGTGGCTGGCATTTCTCGACAACCGCTGCCCGGCCGCCGGCCTGACCCGCTGGATGGTACTGGTGGAAGGCGCCTACAAACCCGAGTGCAAGCTCGACGACAAGGCCATCGCCGGGCTCAGCCAAGCCGTCGAAACCTGGATTCGCAAGCATGTTTGAACTGGCCTGGCCGTGGGTCTTCGCCCTGTTGCCGCTGCCCTGGCTGGCGCGCCTGCTGCTGCCCGCCGCCGACAGCGGCGAGCCGGTGCTCAAAGTGGGCTTCCTCGACGAGCTGGAAGGCCTGGCCGGGCGCCGCGCGCGGCTGAACCTGCCAACCTGGCGCCAGCAGGCGCCATTCGTCGTCATCTGGCTGTTGCTGCTGTGCGCCGCCGCTCGCCCGCAATGGCTTGGCGAACCGGTGCCGGTGGCCGCCAGCGGCCGCGACCTGCTGGTGGCGGTGGACGTGTCCGGGTCGATGGACTTCCCCGACATGCAGTGGAACAACGAAGACATCAGCCGCCTCGACCTGGTCAAGGCGCTGATGGGCGACTTCCTGCAGGACCGTGAAGGCGACCGCGTGGGGCTGATCCTGTTCGGCAGCCAGGCGTACCTGCAGGCGCCGCTCACCTTCGACCGGCGCACCGTGCGCACCTTCCTCGATGAAGCGCAGATTGGCATCGCCGGCAAGAACACCGCCATCGGTGACGCCATTGGCCTGGCAGTCAAGCGTCTGCGCCAACGCCCGGCACAAAGCCGGGTGCTGGTACTGATCACCGACGGAGCCAACAATGGCGGACAGATCCACCCACTGACCGCCGCCCGCCTGGCTGCCCAGGAAGGCGTGCGCATCTATACCATTGGTATCGGCGCCAACCCCGAAGCCAGCGGCACGCCCGGCCTGCTCGGCCTCAACCCGAGCCTTGACCTGGACGAAGCCGCACTCAAGGAAATTGCCGACATCACCCACGGTGCCTATTTCCGCGCCCATGACGGCGCCGAGCTGGACGCCATCGGCGACACCCTCGATCAGCTGGAGCCGGTGGCTCAGCAACCGACCCAAGCCCGTACAGCCCAGGCCCTGTACGCCTGGCCATTGGCCCTGGCATTGCTGCTCAGCGTGCTGCTGGTGGTGGCCGTGCAATGGCCCGACAACCTGCTGCAACGCCTGCTGCGCAAGCCACGCTTCCTGCAGCCGCACCCGGAATGGCGCCAGCGCTTGAAGCGCCTGCGCCTGAGGAGACGGCGATGATCGACTTGTGGCCCCAATGGCTGCGCCCGCTCTGGCTGCTGGCGGTGCCCCTGCTCGGCTGGCTGCTGTACAAGCTGTGGCACCGACGCAAACGCGCCGGGCGCTGGCAGATGATCTTGCCGCCTGCCTTCCATGGCGTATTGCTGGGCGGCGGCAGCGGCAGCACCAGCAAGTTGCCGTGGATAGCCCTGGGCCTGGCCTGGACGCTGGTGATCCTGGCCCTGCTCGGGCCCAGCTGGCAGCGTGTGGAAGAAAGCCGCCAACGGCCGGCCGACCCGCTGGTGATCCTGTTGGAGCTGACCCCACAGATGCTCGCCGAAGACAGCCCGCCCAACCGCCTGGAACAGGCCCGACGCAAGATCCTCGACCTGCTCGAACACCGCCGCGACAGCCAGACGGCGCTGGTGGTGTATGCCGGCTCGGCGCACACCCTGGTGCCGCTGTCCGATGACCTGGCCACCACCCGCAACCTGCTGGAAGCGATTGACCCGTCGATCATGCCAAAACCCGGCCAACGCGCCGATTTGGCCGTGCAAAAGGGCCTGGCCCTGCTGGCCCAGAGTGGCCTGGGCCAAGGCCGCTTGCTGCTGATCGGTTCGTCGCTCAGCGCCCCGGAACGTCAAGGTATCAGCCAGGCCCTTGGCCGCCAGGGCCCGAGCCTGCTGATGCTGGGCATCGGCAGCCGCGAAGGTGCGCCGGTGCGCCAGACCAGCGGCGAGTACCTCAAGGACGACCAAGGCGGCATCCTGCTGCCACGGCTGGACAGCGCCAGCCTCAAGGGCTTCATCAGTGGCACCGGCGGACGCTACCGGCATGCCCGCATCGACGACCTCGACCTGCGCGGCCTGGGCCTGTTCGACAACCCGCGCACCGCGCGCAATGACGGCCAGACTCTGCAACTGGACAGTTGGGCCGACCAGGGTTACTGGCTGCTGATTCCGTTGTTGCTGCTGGCCGCCTGCGCCGGCCGTCGTGGCTGGCTGTTCTGCCTGCCGCTGCTGTTGGCCCTGCCACAGCCAAGCCAGGCCTTCGAGTTCAACGACCTGTGGCTGCGTCCCGACCAGCAAGGCCAGCGCCTGCTGGAACAAAACCGCCCAGCCAGCGCCGCTCGCCACTTCCAGAACCCGCAGTGGCGCGGCATGGCCCTGTACCAAGCCGGCGACTATGCCGGTGCCGCCGAGGCATTTTCCCAAGGCGACACCGCCGCAGCCCACTACAATCGAGGCAATGCCCTGGCCCACAGCGGCGAGCTGGAAGCCGCGCTGGATGCCTACGAACAAGCCCTGGAGCGCCAGCCCGACCTGCAAGCCGCACTGGACAACCAGGCACTGGTGCAACAAATGCTGCAGCAGCGTGAAGCCAAGGCCGAGGAACAACCGCCCAGCAGCGATGCCCAAGGCACGCCCGGCAACGAAACCGAAGGCAACAGCAGCTCGGCCAGCAGCCCAGCCCAAGGCACACCCGGCAATGACCCACAAGCCAGCGCCGAACAACCCGGCGAAAGCAGCAGCAACAGCCAGGCCGCACCCGGCAACCAAGCCGGGGGTGACGACAGCGTGATCCAGCCGCCCCAGCGCCCGGTGTCGACCAGCCTCGACACCGAACAGCGCCAGGCCCTGGAACAATGGCTGCGGGAGATCCCCGACAACCCGGCAGAATTGCTGCGGCGCAAATTTTGGTATGAACAGCAATTGCATCAGGAAAACCCACGATGAGTCGCTTCGGCGTCTTTCTCTTCACCCTGCTGTGGGCCGTACTGGCTCAAGCCGAACCGCTGCTGCAAGCCAGCGTCGACCGCACCCGCCTGGAAGCTGGCGAAAGCCTGGAACTGACCCTGGAAAGCCAGGACGTCACTCAATTCGGCAAGCCCGACTTGCGCGCCCTGGAAGGTGACTTCGAAGTGCGCGGCACGCGCCAGCTGAACAGCCTGCACACCCTCGACGGCGAAACCCGCGCCAGCACCCGCTGGATCATCACCCTGCTGCCACGGCGCAGTGGCAGCCTGCGCATTCCCGAGCTGCAACTGGGCCAGTCGCATAGCCAGGCCATCGAACTGCAAGTGCTGCAGGCCGATGCCAGCCGGCCGGACAGTGCCTCTCAGGTATTCATCGAGGCCACCCTCGACAGCACCGACGTCTATGTGCAGGCCCAGGCTGTGCTGACCCTGCGCATCTACCACTCGGTCGCGCTGTACGACGACAGCAGCCTCAGCCCGCTGCAGTTGGAGAACGCCAAGGTCGAGCCGCTGGGAGAATCGCGCACCTATGAAAAGGAAATCAATGGCGTGCGTCACGGCGTGATCGAAACCCGCTATGCGCTGTTTGCCCAGCAAAGCGGCACCCTCGACATCCCGCCACTGACGTTCACCGCCACGGCCGCCGCCAGTAACGATGAAGGCCCGCAGGCTAACGGCAGCGCCCGCGCCGGCCGCCAGGTACAGGTCAGCTCGCTGCCCTTGCGCCTCACCGTACGGCCGATTCCGGCGGCCTGGCCGGCTGGCCTACCGTGGTTGCCCGCCCGCAGCCTGACCCTGGAGGAGCACTGGAACCCCGACCCCAGCAGCCAGCAGGTGCAGATTGGCGACTCGCTGACGCGCAATATCACCTTGCGTGCCGAAGGCCTTTCCAGCACCCAGTTGCCGCCGCTGCCAGCCACCGAGATCATTGGCTTGCGCCGCTACCCCGACCAGCCGCTGCTGCGCAACGAAACCAGCGAACGCGGCATGACCGCCAACCGCGAAGAGCGCGAGGCCCTGGTGCCAACCCACGCCGGCACGCTGGCCCTACCAGCGCTGGAAGTGGCCTGGTGGAACACCCGCGAGGACCACCTGGAACACAGCAGCCTGCCGGCGCGCACGCTGAACGTGCAGGACAACCCGGCGCTGAGCGCTGACACCCCGGCCGGCGACAACAGCAGCGCCAGCACCCTGCTGTGGCCTTGGCAACTGGCCACACTGCTGTTCGCCCTGACCACCGTGCTGGGCTTTGCCCTGTGGTGGCGCGCCCGCTCGCGGCCTGCGGTACTGCGCGCGGCGCAAAACGGGCCAAGCCCGCGCACGCTGCTGGATGACCTCAAGCGCGCGTGCCAGGCCAACGACCCCCAGGCCACGCGCCAGGCGCTGGATGCCTGGGCCCGGCAACAGCCCGAAACCCTGGCCGAGATGGCGGCGCGCTTCGTGCCGTTGTCGGATGCGCTGGATGGGTTGAATGGGGCGTTGTACAGCGAGAGTGGGCAGTTTTGGCAAGGGGAGGATTTGTGGCGGGCAATCGGCACCATTCCGCCGGCCGAGCAGGTGTTGCTACCGGCGGGTGAGAACGGCAGCTTGCCGCCGCTTTATCCCAAGTAATGCGCTATTTGCACGACCCCCGTGGGAGCGGCCTTGTGTCGCGATAGGGGCGCGAAGCGCCCCCAGGATCTTCGCATCACTGCCAAATCGCCGGGGCCGCTTGGCGGCCCTTTCGCGACACAAGGCCGCTCCTAAAGTGAACAGCGCATCGCTCTAGCGAGGCTGAAGGTTGCTACTTTCGCGCAACTCCACACCCAACTCGACAACTGATTGTGTGACAGTCGTGGAACTACGCAGCATTGGCGGAAAAGGATCAGTCGTATTCAACAATGCCTTGATCATCGGTGTGTCCGATGCAACCGACAGATCCAGAACCCGCTTATTCGCTTTGATAGGATGTTGAAATTCAGTAGCCGCTAAAACTTCTACGATGGCTAATTGCTTGTTGTGCAAACTGTTGTTCGCTTGAACATCGCTCGCAATTTTTCTTCTAGTCATCCGCTCCCCTAGCTTATTGAACTCAACCTTCAGTGCCTGACTTGTCCACGCGGGGTTTAACGGTTTTCGGAAAGCACGCCTTGTAGGGGCACCTCTAATGAATGCATCGCCTGTACGCCCGCTTGGATCGCACCTGTTGATTGGGTCATTCGAACAATACGCATAGCTATTGAACCCGCCCTCACCGAACGGGCTGAAGCTGTCCGGCGACCGGAAGCGCATCAGAACCGGGCTGAACGTTCGATACCCATTGCCCAACAGGTAGCTTGCCAGCTCGACGGCCAGACGCTCACCATTGAAGCCAAGTACTGTGCTATTCGATGGCCAATCGGCGTACCCGTATGCCGTATAGATCTGCGTCAGGGTTGCCATCGCCCAGCCTCATTCAAGTGAGCCAGTTGCAGTCTGCTCCAGCACAATTCTTGAACCGAAAACAATGGCACGGCAACTGACAAAAATGTCAGGCGAGCGCAGCCCGTGTGGGAGCGGCCTTGTGTCGCGATTGGGCCGCACAGCGCCCTCATGCTTGAGTTACCATACCGCCCTTCCCCCGCTTGCCCGACTCGACACCAACAGGTCATCCATGCGTCTGTTTCATACCTCCGACTGGCACCTGGGCCAAAGCCTGCACGGCCAGGAACGCGACTTCGAACACGCCTGCTTCCTCGACTGGTTGCTCGGCCAACTGCGCCTGCGCCAGCCCGATGCGCTGCTGATCGCCGGCGATATCTTCGACACGGTCAACCCGCCGGTCAAAGCCCAGGAGCGCCTCTACGACTTCATCGTCCAGGCCCACGAGCAGCAGCCCAAGCTGGACATCGTGATGATCGCCGGCAACCACGACTCCGGTTCGCGCATCGAGTTGCCCGCCGCACTGATGCGCCGCCTGCGCACCCATGCCCTGGGCCGGGTGCACTGGCTGGACGAAGGCCAGCTGGACGCCGATCGCCTGTTGATCCCGCTCACCAACGGCCGTGGCAAGGTCGCCGCCTGGTGCCTGGCCCTGCCGTTCCTGCGCCCGGCCGAGGTGACCGGCCCGCAACTGGGTGACGACTACCTGCAAGGCATCACCCAAGTGCACCAGCAACTGATCGCCGCCGCGCAGAAGAAGCGCAAGAAAGACCAGGCGCTGATCGCCATCAGCCATGCGCACATGGCCGGTGGCTCGGTGTCGGAGGACTCCGAGCGCAGCCTGATCATCGGCAACGCCGAAGCGCTGCCGGCCAAGCTGTTCGACAAGGCCATCAGCTACGTCGCCCTGGGCCACCTGCACAAGCCGCAAAAGGTCAATCGCGAAGAGCGCATCCGTTACAGCGGCTCGCCGATCCCGCTGTCATTCGCCGAAATCAACTACCCGCACCAGGTGCTGGAAGTAGAGCTGGACGGCA
Source organism: Pseudomonas sp. NY11955 (assembly GCF_048068035.1). Taxonomy (NCBI): domain Bacteria; kingdom Pseudomonadati; phylum Pseudomonadota; class Gammaproteobacteria; order Pseudomonadales; family Pseudomonadaceae; genus Pseudomonas; species Pseudomonas sp. NY11955. Next base: position 69,205 of record NZ_JBLUPS010000007.1, on the reverse strand, counting down.
CCGGCCTGGTCAGCGTCGAACCACGCCCGGTACCGCGCGCCGTGGCCCTGCAACGGGTCGGCCCGGCGCCGCTGGGCGAACTGCTGCAGCAACTGGCCGACCTGCCGGTGATCGACCTGCTCGAAGACCCCAACCGCCAGCCTTGGCTGGAGGTGCGGGTGATACTGGACGAGCCGCAACCCGACCTGCGCCAGCAGATTGAAACTGCACTGCAAGGCAAGGCCGTGCGGCTGATCCGCATCAGCGCCGAATACGCTGGCCGCAATAACGCCGAAGACGATGACCTGGCCTTTGTCGAACTGGCCCAGATGACCCCGCAAGACCTGTTCAGCCGTGCTTGGGAGCAAGCCTACGGCAACCCCGCCGACGAACAGGTGCTGGCCGACTTCGCCCTGCTGTTGCAGGACGTGCAGCAGGAAGAGGAACAGCCATGAAAATTCTCGCCATCCGCCTGAAGAACCTGGCATCCCTGGCCGGTCCGATCGACATCGACTTCACCGCAGAGCCTTTGGCCAGCGCTGGCCTGTTCGCTATCACCGGCCCTACCGGCGCTGGCAAGAGCACCCTGCTCGACGCCCTGTGCCTGGCATTGTTTGGCACTGTACCGCGGCTCAATGACATTGGCCGAGAGGCCAAGGTGCCGGACGCCGACGGCGAAATCCCCACGTCAGACCCACGCAACCTGCTGCGCCGTGGTACCGGCAGCGGTTTTGCCGAGGTTGATTTCATCGGCATCGATGGCCGCCGCTACCGTGCCCGCTGGGAAGCCAATCGCGCCCGCGACAAGGCCAATGGCAAGCTGCAACTCAGCCGCCAGAGCTTCTACGACCTGGACAGCGAGCAGGTGCTGGGCAGCGGCAAGAACGAATACAAGCAGCTGGTCGAAACCCGCCTGGGCCTTAACTTCGAGCAGTTCACCCGCGCGGTGATGCTGGCCCAGAGCGAGTTCGGCGCCTTCCTCAAGGCCGACGACAAAGAGCGCAGCGAGCTGCTGGAAAAGCTCACCAACACGGCCATCTACACCCGCCTGGGCCAGCGCGCGTTCAGCAAGGCGCGCGAAGCCGGCGAGGTGCATAACGCCCTGAAAGACCGCGCCAGCCATCTGCTGCCGATGGCCGCCGAAGCTCGCGCCGAGCTCGACCAGCGCCTGGAGCAGGCGCAGCAGCAGTTCAAGGCCGACCAGGCCGGCGAACGCCAGTTGGAACAGCAACGCAACTGGCTGAACGAACAACGCCAGCTGCAAGCCCAGCACGCCGAAGCCGGCACTGCCCTGCAGGCCGCCGAACAGGATTGGCAACAGCTAGCCGAACCGCGCCTGGACCTGGTACGCCTTGAGCGCCTGGCCCCACAGCGCCACCAGTTCCACCGCCAACAGACACTGACCACACAACGGGCGCCAGTGGCAGCGAGAATCGCTGAACAGCAACAGCAACAAGCCGACCTGCAGGTGCGTACCCGCGAACTTGAACAGGTGCTGGACTCTGCACGCCAAGCGCTGGCCGACAGCCAGGCCCAGCATGGCGAAAACACACCGCGCCTGCGTCAGGCCTTTGCCGCCCAGGACAACCTGGCCCGCCTGGACCAGGAACTGGCCGCACAACGCAGCACCGGCCAACAGGCTGAACAGCAAGTCGCCGACGGCCAGCAGCAGGTGCAGCAGCTGGAAGACAACCAGCAGCGCAGCCTGCAGCAACTGGCCCAGATCGACACCGCGCTGGCCGACAGCCAGCACCTGGCGGGCTTGGCCAATGCCTGGCACGCCTACCTGCCGCAGCTCAAGCAGGTCATGCTGATCGGTGGCCGCCTGGCCAAAGGCCGTGATGAACTGCCCGGCCTGCAGGCCCTGGCCAGCCAGGCCAATGCGCACTTGCAGGCCGAGCGCGACGCCTACGACCTGCTGTTCCGCGAAGCCAAGGCCGAACCCCAGGCGCTGGCGGAGCAGATCGACCTGCTGGGCGGCATGCTGCAAGACAACCGCAAGCAGCAGCGCGCCGTCGAAGAGCTGTCGCGCCTGCATGGCCGTGAACTGGAGCTGCGCCAGCAACTGGATACCGTGCGCGAACGCCAGCAGCAGGCCATGCAGCAACGCCAGCAATTGATTACCGAAGGCACCGCCGCCAAGGCCGAGCTGGAAACTGCCGAGCAAGCGCTGAACCTCACCCGCCAGCTGCTTGAACGCCAGCGGCTGGCGCGTAATACCAGCGTCGAAGAACTGCGCGGCCAGTTACGCGATGGCGAACCCTGCCCCGTGTGCGGCAGCGCCGAGCACCCGTTCCATCAACCCGAAGCGTTGCTGCAAAGCCTGGGTCGCCATGACCAGGCCGAAGAAGACGCCGCACAGAAGCAGGTCGAAACCCTCAACAGCAAGCTGGTGGAACTGCGCACCCAGCTGGGTGTGGTCAATGCCCAGCTCAAGGACTACCAACAGCACCTGCAACAACTGGGCGAACAGCTGCAACCGCTGGTGGCCCAGGTCCAGGCGCACAGCCTGTGGCCGGCGCTCGCGCCGCAGGACGACAAGGCCCGTGGCACCTGGCTCGACAGCCAACTGCGGCGCCTGGACGTAGAAATCGGCCAGGACGAAAAGCGCCAGAGCGCCCTGCTCGCCCTGCAAAAAGACGCCGCCCGCCTCAACCAGCAATTGCAGGCTGCCTACGACGCGCAGCAGCAGGCCCAGCGCCATCTGGAGCAACAACACCAAGCCCTGGCCAACGACGAGCAGCAGTTGCAGCAAGGCCTGAGCGACCTGGCCGGCGTATTGCCCGAGCAAGCCCTCAAGGCCCTCAACGAAGACCCGGCCAATGCCTTCCTCGCCCTCGACCAGCAGATTGCTCAACGTCTGCAGCAACTGGAGCAACGCAAGGACGAACTGGAAGAACAGCAAGCCCGCCAAGCCCAGTTGGACAAGTTGCGCGACCAGCAACAGGCGCGCGTGCAAGGCCAGCAGCAGTTGCAACAGAAACTGGCTGCGCTCGACCAGCTACGCCAGCAAGCCCAGGGCTCGCTCGGCGAGCTGCTCGGCGAACATGCCAGCGCCGAAGCCTGGCAACAACACATGGACACGGCGCTGGAACAAGCCCGCGCCCTGGACGCCGACACCGCCCAGCGTCTGCAGGAGCTGCGCACCCAAGGCGTACAACTGGCCAGCGAGCTCAAGGCCAACGTCCAGCAGCAACAGGCGCTGGACAGCGAGTGCCAACAGCTGCAGGGCCAGATCGCCCAATGGCGCAGCGAGCATCCAGAGCTGGATGACGCCGGGCTTGATCGTTTGCTGGGGATGGATGATGCCCAGGTGAATGAACTGCGCCAGCGCCTGCAAAGCGCCGAAAAGGCCATCGAACAAGGCCGCGTGCTGCTGCAGGAACGTGAGCAGCGCCTGCAGCAGCACGCCGCGCAAATGACCGTGGACACCTCGGTCGAAGCCCTGGAGCAAGCCCTGACCGAGCTGCGCGAACGCCTGGCCCAGCACGAACAACAGTGCGCAGAATTGCGCGCGCAGCAGGCCGACGACCAGCGCCGGCAGCAGGCCCACCAGGCACTGGCGACAGAAATCGATCAGGCTCGCCAGCAATGGCAACGCTGGGGCCGCCTGAATGACCTGATCGGTTCGGCTTCGGGCGATGTGTTCCGCAAGATCGCCCAGGGCTACAACCTCGACTTGCTCCTGCACCACGCCAACGCCCAGCTGCGCCAGCTGGCCCGCCGCTACCGCCTCAAACGCGGCGGCAGTGCCCTGGGCCTGCTGGTGCTGGACACCGAGATGGGCGACGAACTGCGCTCGGTGCACTCGTTGTCGGGCGGGGAAACCTTCCTGGTATCGCTGGCCTTGGCCCTGGGCCTGGCATCAATGGCCTCCAGCACCCTGCGCATCGAATCGCTGTTCATCGACGAAGGCTTCGGCAGCCTCGACCCCGAATCGCTGCAACTGGCCATGGATGCCCTCGACGGCTTGCAGGCCCAGGGCCGCAAGGTGGCGGTGATTTCCCACGTGCAGGAAATGCACGAGCGCATCCCGGTGCAAATCCAGGTGCGGCGCCAGGGCAATGGCCTGAGTGACGTGGAGGTGTGTGGGTGATCCTCTACTCGTTCCGCCGCTGCCCCTGGGCCATGCGCGCGCGCCTGGCCCTGCGCTATGCCGGTTGCGCGGTGGAAATCTGCGAGGTGGCGATGAAGAACAAGCCGGCAGCGTTGCTGGCCTTGTCGCCCAAGGGCACGGTGCCGGTGCTGGATACCGGTGCCGGGGTGCTGGAAGAGAGCCTGGACATCATGCGCTGGGCGCTGGCGCAAAACGACCCGCAGGACTGGCGGCTACAGGCCGACCCTGAGGCCGCGCAGCATGCTGAAACCCTGATTGCGCGCAACGACAGCACGTTCAAGGCGCAGGTGAACCTGTACAAGTATGCCGAGCGTTACCCGGAGCATACCCGCGAGCATTACCGCCAGCAGGCCGAAGCCTGGCTGGCAGAGCTGGAAGGCCTGCTCGAAGGCCGGCCTTACCTGCTGGCCGATCACCCGAGCCTTGCCGATGCCGCATTGCTACCCCTGATGCGCCAGTTTGCCGGGGTCGAACCGCAGTGGTTCGCCGAGGCGGCTTATCCGCGCGTGCGGAGCTGGCTGGAGGGATGGCTGGCTTCGGACCTGTTCAAGTCGGTAATGGCCAAATGAGCCAGTACAGGACTCAGTGGTGCTGTTTGCCACTCAGGGCGGCATGGAAGTTGGCACTCTGGCGCAAGTACTGCTCGGTGTAGCTATGGGTAGCGGAGGCCTTGGCGCTGCTGTCGGCATGGGCATGTGCCGGCAGTACGACCGATGCGGAAATGGCGGATGCGGCAATGACCGGGAAGAGATTGAAGTTCATCTGGGCTGACCTCGACGGCGGTGGTTTGACGTTGGCCCGTTTGGGCCTTGGGTCAAACTTACGCCGCCAAGGCCGAACGCAAAAATTCATTGCGGCAGTATCGATTATCACGCTGATCGATATCACTCGATGAACTTCAGGTCCGAAGGTGCATCCTGCTTCAGCGTCTGCACCGTCTCCAGCAGCTTGCCGCTGCGCGGGTCGCGGCGCATCACCACGATCTGGTTGCTCTTCTGGTTGGCCACCAGCAGGAAGTTGTCACTGGGGTCCAGGGCGAACTCCCGAGGGTGATCGCCTTCCACCGAGCGGCGTTGCAGAAACGCCAACTGGCCATCGTCCTTGCCCACGCTGAACACCACGATTTCGTTGGCGGTGCCGCGGTTGCTCACGTACAGGAAGCGCCCGTCCGCCGACAGGTGCAAGCCTCCCGCCGCCCTGGCAGCAGGGCCTTGCTGTTCGGTCAACGGCAGGCGCTGGCGCTCGAGCAAAGCATCGTCCTTGACATCGAACATCACCACTTCGCCGCTCATCTCCAGCGTCAGGTAGGCATGCCGGCCCTTGGCGTCGAACAGCAGATGGCGGGGCCCGCTGCCTGGCGGCAAGTCTACCGAGGCCGGGATGGCCGGGCTCAACGGCTTGTCCACACTGGCGCCGTCGTAGCGGTAGATGAACACTTTGTCTGCACCCAGGTCGCAGGCATACACATGCTGGCCATCGTGCGACAGTACCAGTGAATGCACATGGGCACCGGCCTGGCGCTCGGGGTTGACCCCACTCGCCTTGTGCCGGGCCTGCTGCACCACGGCCTTGAGCTTGCCGTCCTTGGCCACCGGGATAACCACCAGGCTACCGCCGGGGTCGGGCTTGACCGCGTAGTTGGCCACGAACAGGTATCGCTGGTCACGGCTGAGGCTGGCGTGGGTCGGCTCGTCACCTTGGCTGGCCGCCTGGTTGAGTGGCTTGATCTCACCTTTGGCGCTGACGCTGAAGCTGCTGGCATGGCCAGCTGGGGTTTCATTGACCGCGAACAGCAGGCGTTGGTCGGCCGACAGCACCAGCCACGAAGGGCTGATGCTCTTCACCACTTGTTGTGGCGTGGGGTCGATATGGCCGGTCTTTTCGTCGAACTGGTAGCGGTAGATACCCTGGCTGGCGCCATCGGTGTAGCTGCCCACCAGCAACGTGGCGGCGTGGGCATGGAGTGTCAGGCTCATCAGGCTAGCGGTCAGCAGGCTCGTCCAGGTCCGGTTCATCTTGGTCATCATCCGGGGCGCGAAAGGCACTCATACAGACTAGCCGATGCTCACCGTTGGCATCGCTGAGTTGCCACTCATCACCGCTGGCGATGGCGGCGGCGACTTGCTCGGGGGTGAAGGACCAGCGGCGCAGTTGGCGGCCGTCCATGCATTCGACGGTAAGGCCGGATTCATTGGCGGTGAAATCGAAGGCGTGCAGGCCATCGATCAGGAGCATGTCGCAGGTTTGCAGGGCGGTGGTTAGGGGAGACATGGGGGGACCTGTTGAAGATGTGGCGCCATTATAACCCTGGGGCTGCTTTGCAGCCCATTCGCAGCACAAGGCTGCTCCTACAGGGCGTGCGCGGTCCCCTGTAGGAGCAGCCTTGTGCTGCGAATGGGCCGCAACGCGGCCCCCTGCGATTCAATGGGCGAAAATCGAGCCCCCCTCCTTGCCCACCATTTTTTCCGGCTTGATCAGGAACCGCGCCAGCGCCGGCAGCAGCCACAACGCGCCGAACATGTTCCACAGCAGCATAAAGGTCAGCATCAACCCCATGTCAGCCTGGAACTTGATCGCCGAGAAGATCCAGGTGCATACGCCAATGGCCAGGCACAACCCGGTGAACAGCACCGCCTTGCCGGTCGAGCGCAGGGTCTGGTAATACGCCTCCTGCAACGGCAAGCCGGCGCGCAGGAAGCTTTCCAGGCGGCTGTAGATGTAGATGCCGTAGTCCACGCCAATCCCCACACCCAGCGCCACCACCGGCAAAGTCGCCACCTTCACGCCGATACCCATGTAGGCCATCAGCGCGTTGCCCAACACCGAAGTCAGCACCAGCGGCAGCACGATGCACAGGGTGGCGGCAAACGAGCGGAAGGTGATCAGGCACATCACCGCCACGCAGATGTACACCAGGATCAGGATGGTCAACTCGGCCGACTTGATCACTTCGTTGGTCGCCGCTTCGATTCCGGCGTTGCCCGCCGCCAGCAGGAACTGCAAGCCCTCCTTGTTGTGGCTATCGGCAAACGCCTTGGCCACGGCGGTAACCCGCTCCAGGGTTTCCGCCTTGTGGTCGTTGAGGAACACCAGCACCGGCGCCAGCGAGCAGTCGCCGTTGTACAGGCCATCGGCCCGGGCGATGGAGTTGTTGAGGATGTCCGGGTTGCGCGACAGGGTTTCCCATTTCAGGCTGCCCTCGTTCATGCCCTTGATCACCTGCTTGGACACCGTCACCAGGGAAATCGCCGACTGCACGCCCGGGGTGTTCTGCATGGTCCACATCAGCTCGTCGATCGGCGCCATGGTCGAGTGGATCGAGCATTGCTCCGACGGGGTCTTGACCATGATCACCAGTACATCGGAACTGGTCGAGTAGTTGCTGATGATGAAGTTGTTGTCCTGGTTGTAGCGTGAGTCAGGGCGCAGCTCCGGCGCACCCTGGTCGAGGTCGCCGATCTTCAGGTTCTGGCTGTACCACAGGCCGCCGGCAAAGGCGACCAGCGCCAGCGCCACCGACACCGGCGCCACCTTGGCACTGGCGAAGTTCGACAGCAGGCGCCAGAACGGGTGCTCGCGGGTCGCGTCCTTCTTGCTGCGCTCGATGGCCTTCTTGCTGATGCCGACGTAGGAGATGGCCACCGGCAACAGGATCAGGTTGGTGAACACGATCACCGCCACGCCGATGGAAGCGCCGATGGCCAGCTCGCGAATTACCCCGATGTCGATGATCAGCAGGGTGATGAAACCCACCGCGTCGGCCAGGATGGCGATCATCCCCGGCAGGAACAGTTGCCGGAAGGTGCGCCGCGCAGCGGTGAGGGCGTTGTCGGCATCACTGGACTGCAAGGCGATGCCGTTGATCTTCTGCACCCCGTGGGAAATACCAATGGCGAAGATCAGGAACGGCACCAGCATCGAGTACGGGTCCAGACCAAAGCCCACCGCATGCATCAGCCCCAACTGCCAGACCACCGCCACCAAGGTGGTGATGAGCACGGCGATGGTGCTGCGGATGCACCAGGTGAACCAGTACAACAGCACCCAGGTAATCGCCAGGGCGACGCCAAAGAACATCGCCACCATCACCAGGCCGTCGATCAGGTCACCGACCTTCTTGGCGAAACCGACAATGTGGATTTTCACATTGGGGTTCTGCGCCTGGAACTTGTCGCGGATCTTTTCTTCGAGCAGGTGCGAGAACTGCTGGTAGTCCAGCTTCACCTGCTTGCCTGGGTCTTGCGGGTCGGGGTAACTCTCCAGCAGCGGTACATCGACGATGCTGGACTTGAAGTTGTTGCCCACCAGGCGCCCCACCTGGCCGGACTTGAGCACGTTGTCGCGCAGGGTGTCGAGGCTGTCCTGCGAGCCGTTGTAGGTGTTGGGAATGACCTCGCCACCGGAAAAGCCCTCTTCGGTGACCTCGCTCCAGCGCACGCTGGGGCTCCACAGCGACTTCAGCCCGGCACGGTCGACGCCGGGGATGTAGAACACTTCGTCATGGACTTGGCGCAGGGTCTCCATGTAGTCCTTGTCGAAGATGTCGCCGTTCACCGCCTCCACCGAAATGCGCACGGTATTGCCCAGGTTGGCCAGGTCGTTGCGGTGCTCCATCATCTGTTCGATGAACGGGTGCTGCAGCGGGATCATCTTCTCGAAGCTGGTGGACGGGCGAATCTGCGTGGCCTGCCAGAACAGGAAAATGCTCACCAGCACGCACAGGGCGATGACCACGGGGCGGTTGTTGAAGATCAGGCGTTCGAGCAGCGTGGCCTTGTCCTGGTGATGCGGGTGCATGGTGATGCTCTCCCTGCTGGTCATGGACGCACCTCCCCGGCAACCTGATCAGCCCCTTCGGCGCTGGCCAGGTGCACACCACCCTGCCCCACCAGCAGCAGGCCGCCGTTGGCCAAGCCACTGACGCCGGCCAGGGCGATACGGTCGGCACGGTTGTACACGCTGAAGGTTTGCCCATCATCGGTGCTGCGCAGCACGCTGCCGCCATTGCCAACCAGCACCAGGCTGCCATCTTCGACAAGCGTAGCGCCTGCCAGGCCGAATTCGAGGTTGCCGCGCGCGGCCTTGAGTTCGATCGGCTGCCAGCTGTCACCGAAGTCGCTGGAGCGGAACAGGTTGCCGCGCAGGCCGTAGGCCAGCAGGGTTTGCGCTTTGGCAGTGCCGATCACGCCGAACAGCGAGCCCTCGTAGGGGCCCTGGACCTTGGCCCAGGTCTGGCCATTGTCGGCGGAGCGGAACATGCCGCCCTGCTCGCCGACGATGAACAGGCCAGCATCACGCACCCGGGCGATACCGTTCAGGTGCAGCTGATCGGGGTTGTCGAGCCGCTCGGCCACGTCTTGCCAGTGCTGGCCGCCATCGGTGGTCTCCAGCAGGGCGCCGTAGGCCCCCACGGCAAAACCGTGCTGGGCGTCGAGGAAGGTGATATCGAGCAACGGGGCTTCACGGGCGAGGTCTTCGTATTGCTTGCTCCAGGTTGCGCCGCCGTCGCTGCTGGTGAGGACCTGCGCGTCATGGCCGACGGCCCAGCCACGCTTGTCGTCGAGGAAGAACACCGCCGTGAGCAGTTGCCGGGTAGGCACCCGGGCCTGGGTCCAGGTGCTGCCCTGGTCGTCGGAAAACAGGATATGGCCGCGATCACCCACCACCACCAGGCGCTTGCCGGCATGGGTGGCGCCGATCAACAGGCTTTGGCTGGCCTTGGCCGATTCGGTGGAATACTCATCGGCCGCGGCGGCCTGGGCACTGTCGGCCCACACCCCCAATGCCAATGCCAGCACTGCGCTGGCCGCCCATGGCCAGGCACCGCGCCTGGCTGGCGCCTGTAGCTGTTCCCTCATGACTGCCCCCTGTTGTGTTCTTGTTGGTGGGTCAATGCACTGCAGGCACTGCGAGAAGCCTGATCTAGAGGCCTGCAATAGCTTGAGGGGATCGTAGCGGGGATGTTTGCGCGATTACAACGGGCGGGGTGTTATGTTTTGTTGTCGGCTTTGAACAGCTGGGGCCGCTGTGCGACCCTTCGCGGGCACGCCCGCTCCCACAGGGGTCATGCGATTTCCTGTGGGAGCGGGCGTGCCCGCGAAGGGCTGCACAGCAGCCCCAGGATAAACCAGGCTTACGCCAGGCTCTTGCTCACCACTTCATACACGTCACTGGACAGCTCGCCCGAAGCCAGAATCCGCTCCAGCTCGCCCTTCATCAGGCCCTGGCGCGCAGCGTCATACTTGCGCCAGCGGGTCAGCGGCGCCAGTTGCCGCGAGGCAATCTGTGGGTTCAGTGCATTCAGCTCGATCACCAGGTCCGCCAGGAAGCGATACCCCGAGCCATCAGCCGCATGGAAGTTGACCAGGTTCTGTCCGGCAAAGGCGCCGATCAACGCACGCACCTTGTTCGGGTTCTTCAAGGTGAACGCCGGGTGCTGCATCAGCGCCTTGACCCGCGCCAGCCCGCCCGGCAAGGCGCTTGCCGCCTGCACGCTGAACCACTGGTCCATGACCAGCGGGTTGTCCTTGAAGTGCTCGGCAAAGGCTTCCAGCGCTTTCGCGCGTTCGGCTTCGAACGGCGAGTTGACCAATACTGCCAGCGCGGTCAGGCGCTCGGTCATGTTGTCGCAGTGCTCGAACTGCTCCAGGGTCGCTTCCAGCACCTGCGGCTTGCCGCTCTGCATCAGGTACGACAGGGCGATGTTCTGCAAGCTGCGGCGGGCAAAGTGTTCGGCAGAAGCCACATAAGCGGTGCTGCGCGACACTTCTCGGTTGGCCTGATAGCGCGCCCACAGGGCGTCGAACAGCTGCTCGGCGATCTGCTGGCGGGCGAACTCGCGGGCGGCGTGGATGGCGTCCACATCGGCCACCTGGCTGATCTCGGTGAGGTAGGCCTCACCCGGCAGCGAGAGCATTTCGGCAACCATGGCCGGGTCCAGCGACTCGTTGCCGAGCACGGTGCCCAGGGCGGTGATCAGGCGCTGGTCGAGCTTCAGCGCTTCGCCGCGCTGATGCTGGCCGATCAGCTCCTGCAACACCTGCACCGACAACTGCTGGCCTGCTTCCCAGCGGTTGAAGCCGTCGCTGTCGTGCTGCATCAGGAACATCAGCTGGTCGCGGTCATACGGGAAGCTCAGCTTGACCGGAGCGCTGAAGCCGCGCAGCAGCGACGGCAGCGGCTTGGCCTGGATGCCCTGGAAGGTGAAAGTCTGCTCGGCTTCGGTCACCGACAGCACGCGGCTGGTGCCCTGCGCCGTCGCTTCACCGGCCAGTTGCAGCGGCAGGTCGTTGCCTGCGGCGTCCAGCAGGCCCAGCTCCACCGGGATCACGAACGGCAGTTTTTCAGCCTTGTCCGGGGTCTGCGGGCAGCTCTGGCGGAAGGTCAGGCTGTAGGTTTTCGCAGCCGCGTCATAGGCCTCGCTGACGTCCAGGCGCGGGGTGCCGGCCTGGATGTACCAGCGCTTGAACTGGGTGAAATCGACGCCATTGGCGTCTTCCATGGCCTTGATGAAGTCGTCGGTGGTCACCGCCTGGCCATCGTGGCGTTCGAAGTACAGGTCGCTGCCCTTGCGGAAGCCCTCTGCGCCCAGCAGGGTACGGACCATGCGCACCACTTCGGCGCCCTTCTCGTACACGGTCAGGGTGTAGAAGTTGGAGATTTCGATGAAGCTGTCCGGGCGCACCGGGTGGGCCATGGGGCCGGCGTCTTCGGCGAACTGGTGGGTGCGCAGGTAAGCGACGTCTTCGATGCGCTTGACCGTGCGCGAGTTCATGTCGGCGCTGAACTCGGCATCGCGGAACACCGTGAAACCTTCCTTGAGCGACAGCTGGAACCAGTCACGGCAGGTGACACGGTTGCCCGACCAGTTGTGGAAGTACTCGTGGGCGACCACGCCTTCGACGCGCTGGTGCGCGGCATCGGTGGCGGTTTCGGCACGGGCCAGCACACAGCTGGAGTTGAAGATGTTCAGGCCCTTGTTTTCCATGGCGCCCATGTTGAAGTCGTTGACCGCGACGATCATGAAGATGTCCAGGTCGTACTCGCGACCATAGACCTCTTCGTCCCAGCGCATGGACTTCTTCAGGCTGACCATGGCGTGGTCGCACTTGTCGATGTTCTCGGGCTCGACGTAGATGCGCAGGGTCACATCCCGGCCGGACTGGCGGGTGAAGGTGTCTTCAACGCACCACAGGTCACCGGCCACCAGGGCGAACAGATAGGCCGGCTTCATGAACGGGTCTTCCCAGGTCGCCCAGTGACGGCCGTCTTCGGCCGGCCCGCTGCCAATCGGGTTACCGTTCGACAACAGCACCGGGTAGCGATGCTGCTCGGCGATCACCGTGGTGGTGAAAGTGCTCATCACGTCCGGGCGGTCGAGGTAGTAGGTAATTTTACGGAAGCCCTCGGCCTCGCACTGCGTGCAGAACATCTTGCCCGACTTGTACAGGCCTTCCAGTGCGGTATTGCTTTCCGGGTGAATCTTCACGCTGGTGTCGAGGGTGAAGCGTTCGGTCTTGGGGTGCACGGTCAGGCTGTCGACGTCCAGCTGGTAGTCAGCTGCGTGCAGCTCCTGGTCGTCCAGCGAGGCACGCAGCAGCTCCAGCTGCTGGCCATCGAGCACCAGTGGCGGCAGGCCGGCACCACGTGCCGGGTTGCGGCGCATGACCAGTTGCGCGTGAACCAGGGTGTGGTCCTCGAACAGCTCGAAGGTCAGGTGCGTCTCGTCGATCAGGTACTCGGGCGCCTGGTAATCCTTGAGGTAGATCACTTGCGGTTGTTCGGTACGCATGTGCAGGTCCTTTTTACTGGAGCACGGCCAACTGGTAGGCCGTGTACTTGCGAATATTGATCACACCGGTGTCGAAGATCAGGTACTGGCCCTTGATGCCCAGCAGCGTGCCTTCGGCCACCGGGTCCTTGTCGAGGTTGAAGCTGACGATCTTCTTCGGGTAAGCCTCGACCGGGTAGTTCATCTGTACCACCTCGGCGTCAGGCAGCGGCTGAATGGCCTGCAGACCAAAGCGCCCCTGCAGCTCGCGCAAACCTTCGGCGCAGGCGTCGAAGATCTGCTCGCGAATGGCCGGCAAGTCGAGCACTTCGGCATCGCCCTTTAGCAGCGCACGCCAGTTGGTGCGGTCCGGCACCTGGCTGCGCAGCACGTCTTCGACCAGGCCCGATTGCTGACGGGTGGCCACGCGCATGATCGGCAATGCCTGGCTGGCACCCTGGTCGAGCCAACGGGTGGGCAACTGGGTGGCGCGGGTGATGCCGACCTTGATCCCCGACGAGTTGGCCAGGTAGACCACGTGGTCGGTCATGCAGAACTGTTCACCCCACGACGGCTCGCGGCAGGTGCCGGCGTCGTAGTGGCATTTTTCCGGGGCCATGATGCACACGTCGCACTGGGCCAGCTTGGTCATGCACGGGTAGCAATAACCCTGGCTGAAGCTGGTCTTGGTGCGCTTGCCGCAATGGCTGCAGTGAATGGCGCCGAGGTATTCCAGGCGCAGGCGCTGGCCGATCAGCGGGTTGACCGGCACCTGCGTGTCATCCAGGCGGAAGCTGTATTGCACCACCGGTGCCTGCAGGCTTACCGCCATTTTGCTCAACGAGCCACGAGCGAGTTCGATCAATGTACCGAGTCCGACTTGAACAGAATGTTGGCGATCGGCGCGGACTTCGATGCGCATTCCTGCGGGCCCATGTAGCCGGTGCGCTGGTCTTCTGGCAGGTTTTTCATCTCCCAGGCGATGACCGCCTGCAGCGACAGCTCTTTCTGCTCGGCAGTGAGCTTGCGGCCATCCGACCATTTGCCGATTTCCACGGCCAGTTTCAGGCTTTCGTAGATTTCCGGGGTGATGTTTTCAATCATTTGCGCGAAAGTGGACATAGTGTCTCCTGATTCAAGCCGACAGTTTACGCCGGGCCAGCGCCCCACCCAAGAGCCCGGTCAGGCATCCGATGAGCAGCCCGCCGACGTGGGCGGCGTTGGCGATTTGGCCAAGGCCGAGGGTGCCGACCACACCGGTCAGGCACACCACCAGCCAGATCAGCATCATCACCAGCACGCCCTTGGGCAAGTTGAAGAAACGGTTGGGCGCCAGCCACTGGAACAGCCACACATGCCCGAGCAGGCCGTACAGCACGCCGGACAGGCCGCCGAACAGGCTTGGCCCGCTGGTGTAGTGCTGGGCCAGGTTGGACACCAGGCTGAACAACAGGGTCAGGCCCAGCAGCATCCAGGGGCCTTGGCGCAGTTCGATGCGTTTGCCCAGCTCCCAATACCACAGGCTGTTCATGGCCAGGTGCAGCACGCCGAAGTGCAGCAGCATGGGCGATACCAGGCGCCACCACTGGCCTTGGTCCAGGCTTTGCGCCAGCGGGCTGAAGTACAGGTAGTCGCCCTGGACGCGGAAGTCGAGGAAGGTGAACCAGCTGATGGTGGTGAAGTTGTCGCCCAGGCTGGTGAGGCCGGCGACGATGAAGCACAGCAGCAGAGTAAGGGTGGTGACCTTGCAGGCTTTGGCTTGTTCTAGCAGGGAGGGCTGTGTGGGGCTATTCGCGGCGGTTCGGCGCCCCGACAAGCCCGCTCCCACAGGGTCCTGCGCAAGTTCGAGGTCGGCGTTGCCGTCGGGGTAGCGCTGGTAGAGTTGCAGCACGTCTTGTGCGAGGGTGTCGGGGGCCCAGAGGACTTGGGCATCGCCCTCTTCGCTCACCCGGTGCGGCACTTGCAGGCGCTGCAACAGGTGAACGAAGCCGCTGAGGTCGACCGACAGCGGCAGGCGCATCACTTCAATAATGTTCATTGGTTGGCCTGCGGGCGGTCGACGTCGACCCAGACGAACTTGTGCGGGTCGATGCGGGTTTCATCATCCAGCCGGTAGGCGGCCAGCTTGCCGTAGAGCACGGCGCTGTAGTCCAGGCAGGCCAGGTTGGCGCGGATCGGCGCTGGGCGGCCGCTGCGCCAGTAATGGCCGACGAACAGCAGCGGCTCGTCTTCGTCATAGCGCAGCAAGGCGTTCTTCTGGCTGTGGCTGAGCGGGGTGCTGGCCACCGCCTCGGGCAGGGCATCGGGCTGAAACACGATGTCGCCGTAGGTTTGCGGGTCTTCTTCCCAGAACTTGGTGCGGAAGAACGCGCGGGTCAGGCCGTCACCGCCGGTCAGGGTCAAGCCATCCGGCAGGCGCATGTCGGTGCCGCGCAACAGGCGGTTGCACACCGTGTCGGCAAAACTGCCACTGACCGCCGAGGCCTGGATGAAGTGTTCATCGATGCGTCCGTCGGGGTATTGCTGGCGCAGCGGCTCGATCAGCCGCGGGTCCCAGCAGGCGTGCACCAGGCGGAAGCGCCCGGCGTCAATGAACAGCGGCAGTTGGTAGAACCAGTTGACGAAGTCGTGCCAGTCGCCGGGGTGGTGGGCGAACTGGGTCAGGGTTTCGTCGATCAGCCGGGCATGGCGCGGCGTGTGTTCACGGACATAGGCCTTGCCGCTGCCGGGCAGCGCCGGGGTCACCCAGCCCAGGGCGTTGTACTCGTGGTTGCCCATGATGCAGAACGCCTGCCCGGCTTCGACCATGTCGTGGACGATGTGCAGCGCCTCACGGATACGTGGCCCGCGGTCGACGATATCGCCCAGGAACAGCGCCTGGCGGCGCGGATGACGCCACACGCCGGCCACGCGCTTGTATCCGAGGGTATCGAGCAGGCGTTCAAGGGTCAGCGCACAGCCGTGCACGTCACCGATGATGTCGAAACTTCGCGCCGGATCGAACATCAGTCGTCCCTGCTCCCCAGGCGGCTGCCCCATCCCAGCTTGGTGCGGCAGACTTCGTAGTAGTTGTGGTCCAACGGGTGGATCAGGCGCAGCTTCTGCGGTTTCTTGCTGACCGTGATGGTGTCGCCAGGGGCACAGGTGAAGTGGTTCTGGCCGTCACAGGATACCTGCGGGTAGATCTGCAGGTCCTTGGACACCACGATCTTCAGCTCGCTGTTGCCATCGACCACGATCGGCCGCCCCGACAAGGTGTGCGGATACATCGGCACGATGACGATGGCGTCGAGCTTGGGGTGCATGATCGGGCCGCCGGCGGACAGCGCATAGGCGGTGGAGCCGGTGGGGGTGGCGACGATCAGGCCGTCGGCCTTCTGGCTGCAGACGAACTGGCCGTCGATGTAGATCTCGAATTCGATCATGCGCGTGGACTTGCCTGGGTGCAGCACCACATCGTTCAGTGCATCGCCCTGGCCGATGGCTTCGTGGTGGCGGCGCACCTCGGCCTGCAGCAGAAAGCGGTTTTCCACCAGGTAGTGACCGTCGAGCACCTCGGCGACCTTTTCTTCCAGCTCGTCGGGGCGGATGTCGGTGAGAAAGCCCAGGTTGCCACGGTTGATGCCCAGTACCGGGATGTTGTGCCGGGCCAAGGCGCGGGCGGCGCCCAGCAGGCTGCCGTCGCCGCCGACCACGATGACCAGGTCGCAGACCTCACCCAGCAGCTTGCGGGTGGACGTTTGCAGGCCATGGCCGGGCAGCACTTCGGCGATGGTGTCCTCGAGGATCACATGCAGGTGGCGATCGAGGAGGAATTTTTTCAGTCGGCGAATGGTGTCGAGCACCTGCGAGCTGCCAAGGCGACCGATGATACCGATATTGCGAAATTGCTCCATGGGGCTCCTGCGAGGCTCTGCGGCGGGTGACGATGGGCCGATTATGGGCGAAAGCACCGGTTAGCGGCAAACCGGCTATGCTCGCTGGATGATGCCATTCACCCTACTCCACGACCTGCCCCGGCAACTGCGCCACCCTGCGGTGCGTGACTTGGCCTGGGCCCTGCTGTCGCCGCCCATGCTCAGTGCCCCGCCCTGCCCCCAACGCCACCCGCTGGCAGGCAGCCTGTGGGCGCAGCAGCCGCAACGCCTTGAGCAGTGGTTGCGGGCCCTGGATGACGATGACCGCCCGCTGCGCGAGTGGCTGGCGCAACTGGGCAGTCGGCGCCTGGGGCATTACTACGAGCGCCTGTGGCAATTCGCCCTGGCCCACGCGCCAGGCATCGAACTGCTGGCAGCCAACCTGGCGATTCGCGACGCGGGGCGCACCCTGGGCGAGCTGGACGTGGTGCTGCGCGACCGCGACGGCGTGCACCACCTGGAACTGGCGATCAAGCTGTACCTAGGCCCTGAAAGTGGCGGGCTGGATCCCTATACCTGGCTTGGGCCAGGCTGTCATGACCGGCTGGGGATCAAGCTTGCGCACCTGGCGGGGCACCAGTTGCCCATGTCCAAGGGGCCGCACAGCCGCGAGGTGCTGGCGACGTTGGAAATCGAACAGGTGCAGGCTCATGTGTGGCTCGGCGGCTATCTGTTCTACCCGTGGCCTGGGCATGCCGAGGCGCCGGCGGGCGCCAACCCGCAGCACTTGCGTGGGCGCTGGGTGCGGCGGCGTGACTGGGACATGGCTGAAGGTGAGCGGTGGCAACCGCTGCAACGGCATGCCTGGCTGGCACCGGCACGGGTCGAGGCAGGCGAATGCTGGGCGCTGGAGCAGTTCGCGGCCTGGTTGCATGTGCTGGAGCGGCAGGCGCCGGCGCAGTTGCTGGTGAGGTTGGAGCAGGAGGCTGACGGCGCTTGGCAGGAGGTGGAGCGGGTGTTTCTGGTGGCTGACGGTTGGCCATTTTCAGCCGAGGCATGATGTTGCCTGTGTCGGCCTCTTCGCAGCACAAGGCTGCTCCTACCAGGGGCCGCATTTTACTGTAGGAGCAGCCTTGTGCTGCGAAACGGCCGGCACAGGCAACACAATTTTCACAGACCCAGCGCAAAGATTTGTTCCTGGTAACCCTTACAGTGGTACCTGAGCGCCAGCAAGAGCGCCATTCCGACCTGATGACGAGGACCGATCATGGTTTCATCCACCCCCGCGACCCATTACGCACGCCTGTCCATCGCCCTGCATTGGCTGATGCTGGTGCTGCTGGCCGCTGTCTACGCCCTTATCGAGTTACGTGGCCTGTTCCCCAAGGACAGCGTCGAACGCAACCTGATGAAAGACTTGCACTTCATGCTGGGGCTCAGTGTGTTCGTGCTGGTCTGGCTGCGCCTGGCCATCCGCCTGAGCCGCCCGACACCGCCCATCGTGCCCAAGCCGCCGGCCTGGCAGACCGGCCTTGCGCACTTGATGCACCTTGCGCTGTACCTGCTGATGATCGGCCTGCCGCTGGCCGGCTGGCTGATCCTCAGCGCCGCTGATAAACCGGTGCCATTCTTCGGCCTGGAGCTGCCGCACCTGATCGGACCGAACCCGGACCAGGCCAAGTTCATCAAAGGCTGGCATGAACGCATTGGCAGCTGGGGCTACTGGTTGATCGGCCTGCATGCCCTGGCCGGGCTGTACCACCACTACGTGCAACGCGACAACACGCTGCTGCGCATGCTGCCCTACAAGTAACCACGCCGGCCCTGCAGGCCGCCGGTGTGCACAACGATCAGGCGGGTGCCGGGCGCGAACAGCCCGGCCTCGACCTGATCACGCAGGGCCATCAGGGCCTTGCCCGTGTAGAGGGCTTCAAGCGGCACGCCAGTGTGCTGCTCGCAGTCGACGATGAAGGCCAGCAGCTCATCGTCGAACTTGCCGAAACCACCCCGACAAGCGTCATGTAGCCGGTAGCCATGGGTGCCAGCCAGTGCCGCGACCGCCTCCGGCACACCATGATCCCTGGGCACAGCCAATGCGCCATGCACAACATGTGCACCCGCCTCGGCCAGTACCAGGCCGGCCAGGGTAGTACCTGTTCCGGCAGCCAACCACCAGGCGTCATGGTCAGACCAGCCCAGTGTCGCGATTTGTGCGCGCGCCTGCTGCATGATCAGCGCGCAGCCCTGCGCACCGGCCAGCCCGCCGCCGCCTTCGGGGATGCAGTGCCAGCTCGGGTAACGTGCTTGCCAGGGCGCCCAGAAACCCGCTTCGTTGCGTGCGCGATAGCCGCCATAGCCCAGCCAGTGCAGTTCCATGCCCAGCGCCTGGAGGTCGCGAACGGTTGGTGTGTCCTGGGGCTGGCCGCGCAGCAGGCCGGCGGTGGCGAAACCGAAGCGTTTGCCGGCAGCGGCCAGGGCGTGCAGGTGGTTGGAATGGTTGCCACCGAGGCTGATCAGGCCCGGGGCATTGCTGGCGCTGGCCTGTTGCAAGTGATGGCGCAACTTGAACCACTTGTTGCCGCTGATCAGCGGGTCGATCAGGTCCAGGCGCAGGATGGCGGCTTCGACCTGGGCTTGTTGCAGCCAGGGCAGGATCAGGGGTTGCAGCGGGGCTTGGGGGAGGTCGAAATGCATGGTGCGAGTTTACCGTGAAACACCTCCATGCACGGAGCCTGTAGGAGCAGCCTTGTGCTGCGAAGAGGCCGGTACGGCTAGAGGCCATCTTCGGCTGCAATGGCCTCTTCGCAGCACAAGGCTGCTCCTACAGGAAATCTCAGAGCTCAGCCGCTAGTCTTGAGCCTTGATTGATCGCTCGCTTGGCATCCAGCTCGGCCGCCACATCGGCACCACCAATCAGGTGCACCGACTGCCCCGCCGCCACCAAACCGTCCTGCAACTCACGCAGCGGCTCCTGGCCGGCGCAGATCACCACGTTGTCCACCGCCAGCACCTGCGGCTCGCCATCCCCCACACGAATGTGCAGGCCGGCATCGTCGATGCCCAGGTATTCGACACTGTTAAGCATCTGCACCCGCTTGTTCTTCAACCCGGTGCGGTGAATCCAGCCGGTCGTCTTGCCCAGGCCATCCCCCACCTTGGACTGCTTGCGCTGCAACAGGTACACCTGCCGCGCCGGGGCATGCGGCTCGGCCTTGATCCCCGCCACGCCACCGCGAGCCTCAAGGTCGGTATCGATACCCCACTCTTTCCAGAAGGCGTCACGGTCCTGGCTGCTGGCCACGCCCTGGTGCACCAGGTACTCGGACACATCGAAGCCGATACCACCCGCGCCAATCACCGCGACAGCCTTGCCCACCGGCTTGCGCTCGAGCAGCACGTCCAGGTAGCTGAGCACCTTGGCATGTTCCACGCCCGCAATGGCCGGGGTACGCGGGGCGATACCGGTGGCCAGGATGATTTCATCGAAGCCGCCATCCACCAGCGCCTGTACGTCGACGCGGGTGTTCAGGCGCAAGTCCACACCTGTGCTTTTGACCTTGTTGCGGAAGTAGCGCAGCGTTTCAAAGAACTCTTCCTTGCCCGGCACCCGTTTGGCCACGTTGAACTGGCCACCGATTTCGCTGGCCGCGTCAAACAGGGTCACCGCGTGGCCCCGCTCGGCCGCCACGGTGGCCGCCGCCAGGCCAGCCGGGCCGGCGCCGACCACGGCAATGCGCTTCACCACACGCACGGGCAGGTAGTTGAGTTCGGTTTCGTGGCAGGCACGCGGGTTGACCAGGCAGCTGGTCAGCTTGCCACCGAAGGTGTGGTCGAGGCAGGCCTGGTTGCAGCCAATGCAGGTGTTGATTTCGTCGGCGCGGCCAGCGGCGGCCTTGTTGACGAAATCCGGGTCGGCGAGGAAGGGCCGGGCCATCGAGACCATGTCGGCATCACCCTCGGCCAGCACCGCCTCGGCCACTTCCGGGGTGTTGATACGGTTGGTGGTGATCAGCGGAATGTTCACCACCCCACGCAACTTGGCAGTGACCTTGCTGAATGCCGCACGCGGCACCTTGGTGGCAATCGTAGGAATACGCGCTTCGTGCCAGCCAATGCCAGTGTTGATCAACGTGGCGCCCGCCTGCTCGATGGCCTTGGCCAGCAGCTCGATCTCGTCCCAGGTGCTGCCCCCCTCGACCAGATCGAGCATCGACAGGCGGAAGATGATGATGAAATTCGGCCCGACAGCGCCGCGCACCCGGCTGACGATTTCCACTGCCAGGCGCATGCGGTTTTCATAGCTGCCACCCCAGCGGTCGGTGCGGTGGTTGGTGTGGGCGGCGAGGAACTGGTTGATGAAGTAGCCTTCCGAACCCATGATCTCGACGCCGTCGTAACCGGCGCGCTGGGCCAGTGCCGCGCAATTGACGAAGTCGGCGATCTGTTTCTCGATGCCCGCCTCGTCCAGCTCCTTGGGCTTGAACGGGTTGATCGGCGCTTGAATCGCGCTGGGCGCCACCTGACGTGGGCTGTAGGCGTAGCGCCCGGCATGCAGAATCTGCAGGCAGATCTTGCCACCGGCGGCATGCACCGCCTCGGTGACGATACGGTGCTTGTCGGCCTCTTCCTCGGTGCTGAGCTTGGCCGCGCCGGAATACACCCCGCCTTCATCGTTGGGCGCAATGCCGCCGGTGACCATCAGGCCGACGCCACCCCGGGCGCGCTCGGCAAAGTACGCGGCCATGCGCTCGAAACCGCCTGGGCGCTCTTCGAGGCCGGTGTGCATCGAGCCCATCAGGGTGCGGTTGCGCAAGGTGGTGAAGCCCAGGTCCAGCGGGGCAAGCAGGTGCGGGTAGCGGTCGGCGGCCATGGAAAGGTCCCCAGGTGGCGTGATCACGGTATGCAGGCACCTCACCGGTCGGCGGGGCCCGTCGTTTGTCTGTCAGCGACATTAAACAGCCGTTTGAATTAGCTCAATGATCAAAAATTACAAGTTAATGATCAATATGAACACCAATGGCGAGCCCAAGCAGCAGCACGGCTCAATGACTTGAGCGCTATAAAAGCCGCCTGGCTTGATCGCCAAACGGTCTCCCCGTGCATTTGCCAGGCAACGCGGCTCTGCCAGACTCTTCAAGCACGTCAATCATCCACCCAGGGAACGTGGCGCCTACCCCGTGCGCCCGGAGGGTTCGCTCATGCAGACAAAAGGATGGGACACCATCAGTATCGTTCGCCAGGACAGCGTGAACAGTGACCTGGCAGCCAGTTGGAAAACCCTTGACCACGAATTTTCCTACACCTCGGGCGAAGGCTATGCCTGCCACGGGGTGTTCGACTGCTGGTCGGTGATCAACGGTGGTGGCGGTCGCCTACTGCGCCTGCGCATGCCAATACGTTCCGGCTTTTTCGAGGCGAGCGGCACCAGCCGCTCGCTGGCCGGCGCAGTGGCCATCATCGAGGTCACCTTGTCGCTGCTGCCACAAGGCGACGGTCTATTGCAATTGAAGTCCGCTTTCCTGCACAAGGCCGAGTCCACTGGACAACTGTCAGGGGAAGAAGGTGGCTGGCTGCGGGGCATCACGCTGCAAGACCCTGACGGTACCCTCGGCCCTTTCGCCAGCGTGGTGCTGGACTGCATCTGCAATTACCTGGTCGAACAGCCCGGGCAGTTCACCCATACCTTCGCCACCATCAACTTCAGCAAGACCACCGCCCCGGAATGGGCCAGGCCACGCAAATGCACCTATGCCTACCTCGATTCGGGCTTCCTGGCCATCATGGCGGTCTGTACCGAACGCGATATCAGTGGGCTGCCATTGGATATCGATGTGTCGGGTATTAGCCAGGGCGGGCAGTCGAGCTATGTGCTGTCGCCACGGCTGGTACTGGAGCACCTGATACTGCCCGGGCTGCTGCAGCTTTATCAGGGTGCCACGGCGCAGGACTACCGCCTGGACAATACGCAAATGGTCAATATTCCGACCTTGCGCATGAAGGCCATCAAGTCAGGGGCGATCTGGTACACCCCGGTTGTTTTCGCCGGCTGCAACCCTGCCCGCATGCTGGGTGACTTCATCACCATCGATTATCAGGGTGACTGCGACCTTCACGCCGGTATCGACATGAAGTGGAACGGCTGGCTGAGGATGAAGCTGGTACTCGATGGCAGCACCATCCATTTCGTCAAGCAGTCGTCCGACTTCAGGAAGGAGGTGCATATTCCTTGGTACCTGGCCTGGCTCTCACCCATTGTCAGCCTGATCACCCACATCGTTACCGCTGTGATCTCCGATGACTTGATCAGCGCCATCGCCGCGCGTGGCGGCTCGGTCAAGGCCGATACCATCGATTGCGTGTCCTGGAGCAACGACACGCACACCGCTTCGTCGAGCTACCTCGCCGAAGCCCTCGTCATCAACTACGTGTGACCCCACCACCACAAGGAGCCGTATCATGAGCAATGAAAGCAAGGTCATGCTGTCCGGGTTTGCCCAACCCATCTCGCTGCGCCTCGATCACCTCAACGAAACCGCGCGCCAGACCCTGCGCGAATCGCCCCTGTACCGCAACGCGGCGCTGGTACACAGTTCCGAAGACGCCTTGCAGGCCGCGCAATTGCTGACCAATGCCGCAACACTGGCCAGCCCGGTCACGACCAATGGCTGGGATACCGTGAGCATCTGCAGGGTCAGTGCGCTGAACCAGCGCATAGCACTGGAGAAAACCTACCCCGCCAACATCGACGCCGGAGTCGACAGTTTCTCGCTCAAGGCCGACTTCGATGCCTGGTCGATTACCACCGGTGGCGACGGACGCAACGTCAAGGTGCGCATCCCCTTTGGCTCAGGGACATACAAGGGCCTGGGCGGCAAGACCTATCAGGTCCAGGGGATGTCCGCGGATGTCTACGTCAAACTCAGTTACTTCCCGGCGCCCAATCCGGTATCGGCCTCTGATGGCAAATACGAACTGCAAGTCAACACCCAGGCAACGGACCCTGATGACCCGATCGCGGCAGTGATTGCGCTCAGGGACCCGAACAACGTCCTGAGCAGCATCGACCAGAGTGTGATGCGCGGCGTCATCGAAGATTGGCTGAACCGGCCCGAGAACCTGAAGAAGTTCGACACGCTGTTCAGTACCGTGCTGATCAACAACATGGGCAAGGAAAGCGAGGATTTCAAATGGTTGCGAGCGACCTCGATGAGCTACGCCTACACCGACAAGAACAGTGAGGAAAGCAGCATCTTCGGGGTGCTGGCCATGACCAACGAACGTGACTCCACTGGGTTGCCAAACCAGTTGCCCGCCGTGCTGCTGGCGGCTGACAACAATGCCAACTTCCTCATCAGCCGGGAGATCTTCGTCAAGTATCAGTTGCTGGCGGCATTGCCGTACATCTTCGACGGCACCACCGAGGCCAACTTCACCCTGGATGCGGCAGGCACGTCCATCACTGCCAACGATCTGAAGCTCGACAGCGTCAAGTACGGGGCCATCACTTATCATCCCGTGGCTGAAAAATTCGATATCAACTTCGACGAGTCCTATATCCGTACCGAGTGCAAGGTGCGCACCGACATCTCGCCCGGTATCGTGGCCTACACCCGTATCGTCACCAAGCAGACGTTGCAGCTGGGCGTCAACGACAAGGGCGAACAGGTGATGGTGTATGCCATGGTCGGAGACCCGGATGTGCAAAACACCACCGACATCGCCACCTGGGTGATCGTCACCGAAGCCATTCTGGGCGCGATTGCCGCCGTGGCCACCGCCGTGGCCGGTGGCGTGGGCGGAAAGGTGATGGCGTTGATCGTCGGCATCATCGCGGCACTGGTGGTGGCCATTGTCAGCATCGTCATCCACGTGATCATCGAGCGCGTGGTGGCGGGTGGCGTAACCAACAACATTCCATCCATAGCCCCCATGGTCAAAGTGGCGGCGAACCAAGTCAAATGGCCATTCAGTGAACCGGATGCCTTTGTCCTGACCGATATCAGCTACTCCGGTGCGCTGATTTTCGGCGGCTCGCTGAAGTTGCTGGAGAAATTCTGCATCCAGGACAAACGCCTCGCCCTGGCGACGCTGGCCGCCTGACCTCGGCGACTCAACCCCGGGCCCTAATGCCCGGGGTTGGTTGCACGCCCATCACCATTCCTTTGGTATGATCGAAAGTCGATTGTGCATGGATCAATGCAGCGCGCTGCTCAAACCGCTGAACAGGTTCGAGCTGGCAGCTCATCGCTCCGCATGGCCACTCCACTTTTAGCGAATGCCCAAGGTTTCATGCGAAAACTCCTGGCAAGCGCCCTGGCGCTGGTGATGATCGCCGCACTGTGCGGCTACGGCTTCTGGACCCAACAGCGCCCGGAAGGCCACTACCTGTCTGACCTGCGCATCGAACTGGCACTCAACCATGGCGTGCCGGGCGAGCACGGCAACCTGCTCGGTGTCGAACCGCTGCTATACCCGGGCGACTACCAGAACCTGCAACGCCTGCACCGCAAACTCGCCGCTTACCTGGAGCAAGCCCGTGCCCAAGGGCTGGTCAGCCCGCGTACGGTGGTGGTGCTACCAGAGCACATCGGCACCTGGCTGTGGGCGCGTGGTGAGAAGAACGAGCTGTACCAGGTCACTCAGAGCCGCGAAGCTCAACAATGGCTGGAGCTGAGCAACCCACTGCGCTATGGCCTGGCCATGCTTCGCGCCGACGGCGACGACTGGCGTGCCGATGCACACCTGCGCATGAAGGCCGAGCAAATGGCCGCAGACTACCAGCAGCTGTTCGGCGGCCTTGCCAAGGAGTTTGGCGTCACCTTGGTGGCCGGCTCGATCGTGCTGCCCGAACCCTACGTGAAACAAGGCGTGCTGCATGCCGGCCGTGGTCCGCTGTTCAACAGCAGCGTGGTGTTTGCAGGTGACGGCTCGCTACTGGGCCAGCCCCAGCGCCAGCAATATCCCGACAGTGAAATGCGTCGCTACGTCCACGACGGCCGCCAGCACCCGCTGCAAGTCGTGCAGACCCCGGCCGGTCGCCTGGGGGTGCTGGTGGGCAGCGACAGCTGGTACCCGGAAAACCATTCACAACTGGCACAACAAGCGGTGCAACTGGTCGCCAACCCGGTGTTTCTCAGCGGCAAGGGTAGCTGGCAAGCGCCGTGGCGGGGCAATCGCCATCAACAAGCCAGTGCCGAGCTGGCCTTGCAGCGCGGCGAAGTCAGTGAACAGACCGCGTGGCAGCACCTGACCGAGGCGGCAGGGGCCAGCGTCAGCAGCATGAGCGTGTTCATGCGCGGGCAATTCTGGGAACAGGCCAGTGACGGCCAGGGCTTTGCACGCCAGTCGGGCGAGTTGCTGGCGGGTACCCCAAGCCCTGGCGCCCGCCTGCTGAACCTGTGGTTGTAGGCCCATGGCCCGCCCCCGCGTGCGCCTGGGTGACCTGTCAGTTGGTTTTGTCCAGCCACTGAGCGAAGCCCTGCGCGAGATGGGCCACGACCCTGAGCCCCTGCTGCGCCGCTATGGCCTGGATGCCCCGCGCCTCGCCGAAGCCGGCGCACGTCTGTCGATTCCCCGTTACATGCACCTGGGCCACGCAGCCATCGAACTGAGCGGCGAGGCCGCGCTCGGCTTGCACATGGGGCGCCTGAGCCGCCTGGCACATGCCGGCCTGGCCGGGGTAACCGCCGCCCAGGCACCCACCCTGGGCGAGGCGGCGCGCACCCTGCTGCGCTTCGAGCCACTGTACGCGGCCAACTACCGTGGCCATTCCAGCTTTGTGGAAGATGCCCACGGCGCTTGGTTGCGCTTCTACTCCATCAACCCCTACAACGCCTACAACCGCTTCGTGGTCGATTCACTGCTTGCCGGCTGGCTAGCGCAACTGGCCGACCTGGCCGGCATGGAGATACAGGCGGAACGCCTGGACATTGAATTTTCCGCGCCCGCCTATTCTGCGCGCTATCAGGCGCTGTGCAGCACGCCAGTGCAGTTCGCGGCCGAGGGCAACCAGCTGCGGTTAAGCCGCGCAACACTGCAACTGGCCAACCCCAGGCATTGCCCGAGCACCTGGCAACACCTGCTGCAACTGTGTGAGGCAGAGCTGCTGCAACGCACACGGGTGCGCAGCCTGGGTGAACGCATCACCCACTTGCTGGGCCCACTGCTCAATGGCGGCCGTGAGCCAGACCTGGAAGAAGTGGCGCTGCACTTGCAGTTACCCACCTGGACGCTGCGCCGTAAACTGGCCGAGGAAGGCACGCGCTTTCGCGACGTACTCAACGAAACACGACGCGACCTGGCCGAGACCTACATCCGTGATACGGAGCTGGCGTTTGGCGAGATCGCCTATTTGTTGGGGTTTGCTTCGGCCGAGGCCTTCCAGCGCGCGTTCAAGCGCTGGACGGGCCTTACGCCGGGAGAGTTCCGCCGCAGCCAGCGGCGGGCGGGCTAAAGCTCGGTGGCGTCGTCGGCCGGTTCCGGGGTGTCCAGCTCGTAAGCCTGGGACTCGAGAAGTTCTTCCTGGTATTCATCCATAGCCCTGCGTCCTCTTTACTCATTTTGTCTTCGTAGGTGTCGCCTTCAACCTAAGCAGGTGGGATGAAGGAATGATGACAAGCGTATGAGTGGTAAACGTAGCAGGTGTTCAGGAAGTTATCGCGGGGTGTCTGTAACAGGGGATGTGTCAGCCTGTATCGATCAAAGTGAGGGGGAGGCAGCCTCGGCAGGCTGCGGCTCCTGTTGCACCTGAATCGGCGCAGACTCCACGGGCGGCGCGACCGGCTGCGACCCCTGGCTGTCATCCACCACCGGTGCCGCTACCGCCTCACTTGCCGGGGGCCCAGCCGCAGGTGCGGGTGCGGCCTCTGGAGCCTGGGCAGGTGCCACCGGGTTCGCTGCAGCCTGCTCTGGCAGCCCCAGGTCTACCGCCGGCTTTTCCACCTTCGGTGCCGGTGCGTCAACCTTGGCCTTTTCGACCTTCTTCGGCTTGGGCAGGTAGCTCTCCACCAAGGCGAAATAGCGGTCATAGAACTGCGCCGCAGTCACCGTCTCGCTGGCCACCTTGACCATCGAGTCGTCACTGGAGCCGATCGGCATCGACACCGACCCCAACACGCCTACACCCAGGCTGGCGGAGGTGTTGGACTTTTTCAGCGCGTATCGGTCCTGCAGGGCATTGGCAAACATGGTCGAACGCTGTTCGTCGCTCACATCCGGCGCGCACGTGACGTTGAAGCTGATCTGCAGGTGGTTCTCGCTGTTCTGCTGGAAGCTCTTGTTGCCCACCACCTGGTTGGCACCGCTGCTGGTGATGATGTAGCCCTGGCTGAGCAAGGCACGCCGGGCAGCCTCGCAGGAACCCGCATCGCTTACCGCAAAGCTGCGCGAGAACGTGCCTGAATCATCGAAGTTTTCGTGCTCGTAGACGGCTGCTTTTTTCGAGGAACAACCGGTCACGCCCGCCAGCACCAGGGCCAGCCCGAGCGCACCAAAGACGGAAGATCTGGTCATTGCGAATTCCGGAAATGTCGAGAAGGTGCCTATTGTGCAACACACCGGGCAGGGACAGGAACCGCTGGTCGGTGAAGAACCTGTCAGGTTGATGTAAATCTGGGTAAAGGTAGGCGATTGCCTGGCGCCAAAACGAAAAAAGCGACCCGAAGGTCGCTTTAACGTTGCTTCAAGGCGTTCATGGGGCCTTGAGGCGAAGATGGCGCAGCGGACGGGACTCGAACCCGCGACCCCCGGCGTGACAGGCCGGTATTCTAACCGACTGAACTACCGCTGCGTATCGTTCAGGCTTGCGCCCGATTGAAACCTGGGTCTACCCTTGCGGCGCCATGGCCTCAGGGCAGGCACAAAAAAAGCGATTACGTGATCGCTTCTCTTGTGTTTGCTTCAAGGCGTTCTAGGGACCTTGAAACGAAGATGGCGCAGCGGACGGGACTCGAACCCGCGACCCCCGGCGTGACAGGCCGGTATTCTAACCGACTGAACTACCGCTGCGTATCGTTCAGGCTTGCGCCCGATTGAAACTGGGATCAGCCCAAGGCGTTTGCCTTGTGGCTTCAGACCGGTGCAAGGCACCCATCTGTTACTGAAAAATGGCGCAGCGGACGGGACTCGAACCCGCGACCCCCGGCGTGACAGGCCGGTATTCTAACCGACTGAACTACCGCTGCGCAGTGCGTTCCTCTCTGGCTTTTGGCTTCTTGCGAAACCTGAGCGGCAGGAACATCTCAGGAAGTGGTGGGTGATGACGGGATCGAACCGCCGACCCTCTGCTTGTAAGGCAGATGCTCTCCCGGCTGAGCTAATCACCCTCGCGATGTTGCTTGTTGCGTTTGCTTCGCTGAGGCCGCGAAATTTACGCAGGTGGCGAAGCTAAGTCAATAGCCCCATTGAATTTTTTTCAAAATACAGGAAAAAACGGTTTACCTGCCTTTGGCCTGTATTGGCCGCTTCGCGGGCACGCCCGCCCCCACAGGATCTCTACAGACCTTGAAAGGATAAGCAGCCTATTCAGGTGTAGATCATCTTGCGGGTCATGCCGCCATCGACCACGAACTCCTGGCCGGTGACGAACGCCGCCTGACGCGACAGCAACCAGGCAACCATGGCCGCTACATCCTCCACTGTCCCTACCCTGCCCGTCGGGTGCTGGGCATGGTCGGCTTCGGTCAGTGGCTCGGCGCGGCGCTGCGACGGGTCACGGGCATCGATCCAGCCCGGGCTCACCGCATTGACGCGGATCTCCGGGCCAAGGCTCATGGCCAGCGCATGGGTCAAGGCCACCAGGCCGCCCTTGCTTGCGGCATAAGCCTCAGTGTCGGGTTCGGACTGCCGCGCCCGGGTAGAGGTCAGGTTGACGATGGCCCCGTTGTGCGCACGCAGATACGGCGCACAATGCTTGGCCAGCAACATGGGGCCATTGAGGTTGACCGCCAGTACCCGATTCCACTGCGCCAGGCTCAGGCTTTCCAACGTCTGATTGTGCGGGTTGGCGATGGCCGCGTTACACACCAGCGCGTCCAGCCGGCCAAACTGCCCGAGCACCTCGGACACCCCGGCACTGACCTGGGCTTCGTCGGCGACGTCCATGGTTATGAACCAGGCATTGTCACCCAGTGCCTTGGCCACCTTGGCGCCACGGGGGCGGTCAAGGTCGCTGAGCACCACTTGCCAGCCTTCGCAGATCAACCAGGCGGCAATGCCCAGGCCGATGCCGCGCGCGGCACCGGTCACCAGGGCTACCCGGCCATTGTGGCCCGGGGTGTTGCCGCCAATCTGGATCACAGTGCAGCCAGCCCGCGCGCCAGGTCGGCCCGCAGATCGGCCACATCTTCCAAGCCCACGGCAACGCGGATCAGGCTGTCGCGGATACCCGCGGCTTCACGCTCCTGCGGCGACAGACGGCCGTGGGAGGTGGTAGCCGGATGAGCGATGGTGGTCTTGCTGTCACCCAGGTTGGTGGTGATGGAAATCACCCGGGTGGCGTCGATGAAGCGCCACGCACCCTCTTTGCCGCCCTTGACCTCAAAGCTGACCACCGCACCAAAGCCACTCATCTGGCGCTTGGCCAGTTCGTGCTGCGGGTGGCTAGGCAGGCCTGCGTAATGCACCTTCTCCACGCCGTCTTGCTGCTCCAGCCATTCGGCCAGGGCCTGGGCGCTTTCGCAGTGTGCACGCATGCGCAGGCGCAACGTTTCCAGGCCCTTGGTGAAGATCCACGCGTTGAATGGGCTGAGGGTCGGGCCTGCGGTGCGCAGGAAACCCACCACTTCTTTCATCTGCTCGGCACGGCCGGCAACCACACCGCCCATGCAGCGGCCCTGGCCGTCGATGAACTTGGTGGCCGAGTGGAACACGATATCGGCACCCAGCTTCAGTGGCTGTTGCAGCGCCGGGGTGCTGAAGCAGTTGTCCACCACCAGCATGGCGCCATGAGCATGGGCGATTTCGCTGAGCGCAGTGATATCGACCAGCTCGGCCAGCGGGTTGGACGGCGATTCGACGATCAGCAGCTTGGTGTTGGCCTTGATGGCCTTTTCCCAGCCGGCGAGGTCGACCAGTGGCACGTAGTCCACTTGCACGCCAAAGCGCTTGAAGTACTTCTCGAACAGGCTGATGGTGGAGCCAAATACGCTCTGCGACACCAGCACATGGTCACCGGCGCTGCACAGCGACATCACCACGGCAAGGATCGCCGCCATGCCGGTGGAGGTACCCACGGCCTGCTCGGCACCTTCCATCGCCGCCAGGCGTTCCTCGAAGGCCCGCACAGAGGGGTTGGTGTACCGCGAGTAGACGTTGCCCGGCGTTTCGCCGGCAAAGCGCGCAGCAGCATCGGCCGCCGTGCGGAATACATAGCTGGAGGTCAGGAACAGCGCTTCGCTGTGCTCGCCTTCCGGTGTACGGTTTTGACCAGCGCGCACCGCCAGGGTGTCGAAACCGACACCCTCGAGGTCGCTGTCCAGTCGTCCGGCATCCCATTGATCCGTCATGCCGTCGCTCCCAGAATCAGTTGTTGTAGAGGTCGATGATCGCGCTGACGGCCTGGTTCTTGACCTTGGCCAGATCATTACGGGCCTGCTCGATACGGTCGAGGTAGGCCGCGTCGATATCGCCGGTGACGTATTCACCGTTGAACACCGCGCAATCGAAGTGATCGATCTTGATCTTGCCGCCACCGACCGAATCGATCAGGTCTGGCAGGTCCTGGTAGACCAGCCAATCGGCGCCGATCAACTCGGCCACCTGTTCGGTGGTACGGTTGTGGGCGATCAGTTCGTGAACACTCGGCATGTCGATGCCGTAGACGTTGGGGTAGCGTACCGCAGGGGCTGCGGAGCAGAAGTAGACATTCTTGGCGCCGGCTTCGCGGGCCATCTGAATGATCTGCTTGCAGGTGGTGCCGCGCACGATCGAGTCGTCCACCAGCATCACGTTCTTGCCACGGAACTCCAGTTCGATGGCGTTGAGCTTCTGGCGCACCGACTTCTTGCGCGCGGCCTGGCCGGGCATGATGAAGGTACGGCCGATGTAACGGTTCTTGACGAAGCCTTCGCGGAACTTGACGCCCAGGCGGTTGGCCAGCTCCAGCGCGGCAGTGCGGCTGGTGTCCGGGATCGGGATGACCACGTCGATATCATGCTCAGGGCGCTCGCGCATGATCTTGTCGGCCAGCTTCTCACCCATACGCAGACGGGCCTTGTACACCGAGATACCGTCGATGATCGAGTCCGGGCGAGCCAGGTAGACGTGTTCGAAGATGCACGGCTGCAGCTTCGGTGCTTCGGCGCACTGCTTGGTGAACAGTTGGCCTTCTTCGGTGATGTACACCGCTTCGCCCGGCGCCAGGTCGCGGATCAGGGTGAAGCCGAGCACGTCCAAGGCCACGCTTTCCGAGGCGATCATGTATTCCACGCCTTCGTCGGTGTGACGCTGGCCGAACACGACCGGGCGGATGCCGTGGGGGTCACGGAAACCAACGATGCCGTAGCCGGTGATCATCGCCACCACGGCGTAGCCACCAACGCAGCGGCTGTGCACGTGGGAAACCGCCGCGAACACATCTTCTTCGGTCGGCTGCAGCTTGCCGCGTACGGCCAGTTCATGGGCGAACACGTTCAGCAGCACTTCCGAGTCGGAGTTGGTATTGACGTGACGCAGGTCGGACTCGTAGATCTCCTTGGCCAACTGTTCGACGTTGGTCAGGTTGCCGTTGTGAGCCAGGGTGATGCCGTACGGCGAGTTGACGTAGAACGGCTGGGCCTCGGCCGAGGTCGAGCTGCCCGCTGTCGGGTAGCGCACGTGGCCGATGCCGATGCTGCCCACCAGGCGCTGCATGTGGCGCTGCTGGAACACGTCGCGCACCAGGCCATTATCCTTGCGCAGGAACAACCGGCCGTCATGGCTGGTCACGATACCGGCAGCGTCCTGGCCGCGGTGCTGGAGGACCGTAAGCGCGTCATACAGCGCCTGATTGACGTTCGACTTACCGACGATACCGACGATGCCACACATGCGACGCAACCCCTACTTTGACGAAACTTGAGTGAATAGCGCTCAGGGCTTGGACGGCCCGAGCAACTGTTCCTTGAACGGAAGATCAGCCGGAGCGCTGATCAGCCCACTGGGCGACCACTGGCCGGCGAAACCCAGGATCAGGTTTTTTGACCAGTCGGCGACCAAGAGAAATTGTGGTATCAGGCGCGATTCCTGCCACCAGGTATCTTGTTGAACCGGCCCCAGGCTGATCAGGCCTATGGCCACTACTACCAGCAAGGCCCCGCGCGCGGCGCCGAAGGCCATGCCCAGGAAACGATCGGTGCCGGACAACCCGGTCACGCGGATCAGCTCGCCGACAAGGAAGTTGACCATGGCCCCCACCAGCAAGGTGGCGACGAAAAGAATGGCGCAGCCAGCGATGACGCGCATCGATGGCGTCTGGATATAGCTCTCAAGATACACCGAGAGCGAACCGCCGAACATCCAGGCAACCGCACCGGCAATGATCCAGATGAGCAAGGACAAGGCTTCCTTGACGAAGCCGCGCTTGAGACTGATCAGTGTGGAGACGGCGATGATCGCGATGATCGCCCAATCAACCAAGGTAAATGCCACGGTGCTGCCTGCAGACGTTTGAGGCGGCGCATTTTACCAGAGCGGCGAGGGGTTGGGTAAGCGGAATGTCAGGGGATTGGGTTGGCTTCATCGCCGGCAAGCCAGCGCCCACAGGTACGGCACAACCCTCCTGGTCGGCGCTGTACCTGTAGGAGCAGCCTTGTGCTGCGAAGAGGCCGGTACAGATACTGTATTTGTGTCGCCGGTACCGGCCTCTTCGCAGCACAAGGCTGCTCCTACAGATTCCGCGCAGGCCTTGGCTGGGCCTCGTTATCAGCTGCGCTCAGGCTGGAAGCGCACCACAAAGCCCTTGAGGCTGTTCTGGCGGTTGATGGCATCACGCGTGCGCTCGGCCTCGGCCCGCTCGATCAGCGGCCCCACGTACACCCGATTCATGCCACCCGCCGAGCGGATATAAGCGTTGTAGCCTTGGCTACGCAGCGTTTGCTGCAGCTTTTCGGCTCCGGCGCGGTTGGACAGGCTGGCCAACTGGATCGACCAACTGACCGGCAGGCCATTGACATCGACCTTCGAGGGCGCAGCCGGCGCTGGTGCGGCAGCGGCTTTGGTCTCGACCTTGGGCGCTGGCGCGGGTGCCTGCGGCTTGGGCGACTGAACCTGCGCCTGGGTCTGTGGCGACGGGGTGATGGGTTGGCTGGGCGTGCTCGCCGGCGCAGTGGCCTCGTCGATCACCACCGGCGCCTGCGGCTGCGGCTCCGGCACAACTTGCGGCTCCGGTACGGCAACCGGCTCCACCTTCACTTCCGGCAGGCTGGGCATGGCCGGTGCCTGCGGGGTTTCGACGTGCACCTGGCGCATCTCGTCCTCGCGGGTGAACAGCATCGGCAGAAAAATCACCGCCAGCGCCACCAGCACCAGCGCACCCACCATGCGCTGTTTCATCCCTTTATCCAGCACTGCCATCTACTCCACCCTCCTGGGCGTGCCGCTCCAGCCATTCCAGCGCCTGGGCGACACAGAAAAACGAACCGAACAGCAGGATCTGGTCATCCGCCGTCGCCTGCGCACATTGCCCTTCAAGGGCGGCGTCGACACTGGCATAAGACTTCACCGGCGCACCGAGGTTCGTCAAGGCTGTGGCCAGCTCCGCAGCCGGGCGGCTGCGCGGGGTGTCCAGCGGCGCCACCGCCCAGTCGTCGACCAGGCCCTGCAGCGGCGCGACAACGCCGTCCAGGTCTTTATCGGCGAGCAGGCCGAACACCGCGAGGCGGCGCCCCTTCAGCGGCCGGGCCGCCAGGCGCTGGGCCAGGTATTGCGCCGCATGCGGGTTATGCCCGACATCCAGCAGCAGCTCTACCGGCCTGCCCTGCCAGCTCAGCAGACGGCGGTCCAGACGCCCGGTAATACGGGTATTCAGCAGCGCCTGGCGAACCTGCGCAGCATCCCACGGCAGCCCCATCAGCAGGTAAGCCTGCAGGGCCAGCGTGGCGTTCTCCATGGGCAAGTCAAGCAGAGGCAGGTCCTGCAGCGTTACCTGCGCGCCATCGGCCGCGGTACCACGCCAGCTCCAGCTGCCAGCGGCGCTGTCCAGGTCGAAATCACGACCGCGCAGGAACAGTGGCGCGGCCAGTTCGCCAGCCTTGTCCAGCAACGGCTGTGGTGGGTCCAGGTCGCCGCACAGGGCCGGCTTGCCGGGGCGGAAGATGCCGGCCTTCTCGAAGGCCACCAGCTCGCGGGTATCGCCCAGGTAATCGACATGGTCAACACCGATGCTGGTCACCAGGGCCAGGTCGGCATCCACCACGTTGACGGTGTCCAGGCGACCGCCCAGGCCCACTTCCAGCACCACGGCATCCAGCTGCGACTGGTAGAACAACCAGAACGCGGCCAGCGTACCCATCTCGAAGTAGGTCAGAGAAATATCGCCCCGCGCCGCCTCGACGGCAGCAAAGGCTTCGCACAGGCGCTCATCGCTGGCCTCTTGCCCCTCGATCAGCACCCGCTCGTTGTAACGCAACAGGTGCGGCGAGCTGTACACGCCGACCTTGAGCCCCTGGGTGCGCAGCAACGAAGCCACGAAGGCGCAGGTCGAACCCTTGCCGTTGGTGCCGGTTACCGTCACCACGCGCGGCGCCAGCTTGCCCAGCGCCAACCGGGCAAGCACCTTCTGCGACCGCTCCAGGCCCATGTCGATGGCCGAGGGGTGCAACTGCTCGAGGTAGGCGAGCCATTCGCCCAGGGTTCGTTGTTTCATCACGCGACGGCAGCCGCCTCACGCGCTTGCTCCGGGGTTTGCTGGCCGGTCATTTGCGCCAGCAGGCGGGCCAGACGCGGGCGCAGTTCGCCACGGGAGATGATCAGGTCGATAGCACCGTGTTCCAGCAGGAACTCGCTGCGCTGGAAGCCCTCTGGCAGCTTCTCGCGTACGGTCTGTTCGATCACGCGTGGGCCGGCGAAGCCGATCAGGGCCTTCGGCTCACCGACGATGACATCGCCGAGCATGGCCAGGCTGGCGGAAACGCCACCGTACACTGGGTCGGTCAGGACCGAGATGAACGGGATGCCTTCTTCGCGCAGGCGCGCCAGTACGGCCGAGGTCTTGGCCATCTGCATCAGCGAGATCAGCGCTTCCTGCATGCGCGCACCGCCCGAAGCGGAGAAGCAGACCATCGGGCAGCGATGTTCCAGGGCGTAGTTGGCAGCGCGCACGAAACGCTCGCCGACGATGGCGCCCATGGAACCACCCATGAACGAGAACTCGAAGGCGCTGACCACGATCGGCATGCCCATCAGGGTGCCGCTCATGGAAATCAGCGCGTCTTTTTCGCCGGTCTGTTTCTGCGCGCCGGTCAGGCGATCCTTGTACTTCTTGCCATCACGGAACTTCAGACGGTCGACCGGCTCCAGGTCGGCGCCCAGTTCGGCACGGCCTTCGGCGTCGAGGAAGATATCGATGCGCGCACGTGCGCCGATGCGCATGTGGTGGTTGCACTTGGGGCAGACATCCAGGGTCTTTTCCAGCTCCGGACGATACAGCACGGCCTCGCAGGACGGGCACTTGTGCCACAGGCCCTCAGGCACCGAGCTCTTCTTCACCTCGGAACGCATGATCGAAGGGATCAGTTTGTCGACTAACCAGTTGCTCATGCTTTCTTTCTCCAGTATTGGCAGGCGCGGGTCGGCATCACCGGCCCTGCCCTGCCCTTGAGCTCAAAATCTTTTACGAAACGATGATGGACCGGCCGCCGGGGCTTCCAGCGCGCCACTCCACCGCTAATGTATTGTCTTGCCGCCGCAGGTGCGGGCGGCGGCCCCGCAGGGCTGCGAAAGCTATGGACGATGGCGCGCAGCCAGCCGTCACATCTGCCATCACGCCTGTTTCACCGCGCGCATGAACGCCTCGATCTTCGCCGCGTCCTTGATGCCCTTTGCCTGTTCGACGCCACCACTGACATCCACCGCATAAGGCCGTACCTGGGCAATGGCCTGGCCAACGTTATCGGCCGACAAGCCGCCCGCAAGGATGATCGGCTTGCTCAGGCGTGCCGGTACCAGTGACCAGTCGAACGCTTCGCCGGTTCCCCCAGGCACGCCCGCCACGTAGGTATCCAGCAAAATGCCGCGAGCACCCGCGTAATGCTGGCAGGCCGCCTCCAGGTCGTCGCCCGGGCGCACACGCAGGGCCTTGATCCAGGGGCGGTGGTAGCCTTCGCAGTCCTGCGGGGTTTCATCGCCGTGGAACTGTAGCAGGTCCAACGGAACTACTTCGAGGATCTCGTTCAGTTCGCAGCGCGAGGCGTTGACGAACAGCCCAACCGTGGTCACGAACGGCGGCAACTCGGCGATGATCGCCCGCGCCTGGCGCACATCCACCGCACGCGGGCTCTTGTCATAGAAGACCAGGCCGATGGCATCGGCCCCCGCCTCGGCAGCGGCCAGTGCATCTTCGATGCGGGTAATCCCGCAGATCTTGCTGCGAACATTGCTCATGGAACGCGAACCCTGGTTATTGCGGTGAAAGGCCGGATGTTAGCAAATGACTTTTCGCCCGTCAGTCTGCCAACGCCTCGTAACCGCTCAAAAAGTGTGGGCCGATGTAACGCTTGGGCAGCGCAAATTCCTCGGGGTACTCCACCTGCACCAGATAAAGCCCGTATGGATGGGCGGTTACCCCACCTTCGCGGCGGTTGCGCCCTTCCAGCACCTCGCGTGCCCAGGTAACCGGGCGTTCGCCGGCGCCAATGGCCATCAGCACACCGGCAATGTTGCGCACCATGTGGTGCAGGAAGGCGGTGGCACGCACGTCCAGCACGATCATTTGGCCATGGCGGGTAACGCGCAGGTGGTAGATGTGCTTGACCGGTGACTTGGCCTGGCACTGGCTGGCGCGGAAGGCGCTGAAGTCATGGGTGCCAAGCAGGAACTGCGCGGCCTCGGCCATGCGCTCGACATCCAGCGGACGGTGGTTCCAGGTCACTTCCTCGGCCAGGTGCGCCGGGCGAATCGGGTCGTTGTAGATGACGTAGCGGTAGCGACGGGCGCAGGCCTTGAAACGGGCATGAAAGTCAGCCGGCATCGGCTGCGACCAGACCACGCTGATGTCGTGCGGCAGGTTGAAGTTGGTGCCCATGGTCCAGGCACGCTCGTCGCGCACGGCACGGGTGTCGAAGTGCACCACCTGCCCGCAGCCATGGACACCGGCGTCGGTACGCCCGGCGCAGATCACCGAAATCGGCTCGTTGGCAACTTTGGACAAGGCTTGTTCCAGGGCCTGCTGCACACTCGGCACACCGCTGGCCTGGCGCTGCCAGCCGCGGTAGCGCGCGCCCTTGTATTCCACGCCCAGGGCGATACGGGAGAAGCCTTCGGCCGCGGATTCGGCAGTAGCGGTGTCGATGATGTCCAAGCGCATGAAACCTGTGGGGTGTACGGAATGGCGGGGATTATAACGACAACGGCAGCCGTGTAGGGCTGCCGTTGGATGTGCACTGCGTTTGAGGGCCTCTTCGCGGGCAAGCCCGCTCCCACAGAGACCCCACAGCCCCCACAGAGCCCACAGATCTCAACTCATGCGAGCACCCTATGGGAGCGGGCATGCCCGCGAAGAGGCCCGCGCAGGCAACCTCAGACCAGGCGAGAGAGCATGTCTTCGGCTTCCTGGCGCTGGCTGTCATCGCCGTCCTTGACCACTTCATCAAGAATGTCGCGCGCGCCTTGGCTGTCGCCCATGTCGATATAGGCACGGGCCAGGTCGAGCTTGGTGGCCACTTCGTCACTGCCGGAGAAGAAGTCGAAGTCCAGGTCGTCCAGAGGCTCTGGTTCTGGCTGCGCAACCGCGTCCTCGCTGGTGAAATGCGGTTCCAGCGATGGCGACTCGAGGCTCTGCGACAGCTTGTCCAGTTCGGCGTTGACGTCGCTCAGCTCCGAGGCAAAGCTTTTGGCCGCTGGGGAATCGTCTTCGAGCGACAGGGACAAGTCGAAGTCCGACGGCATGTCGAACTCGGACACCGGATCAAACTCCGGCACGCTGTCGAAGGCGGCCAGTTCAGCGGCGACATCCACCGGGTCTTGTGCCAGTGCATCCGGCGCAGCCGGGGCGACCGGCTCGCTGACGTCGAGATCGAAATCAGACAGGTCCACAGCAGGCTGCGGCTCGGCCTGAGCCAGCATGGCCTCGAAATCAGCGTCGGCGCTGTCTTGCAGCTCGGCATCCACGGCAAACGGCTGTTCTTCTGGTTGAGCCTCTTCCAGCTCGGGCTCGTCCAGCACAGGCTCGGCAATGACCAACTCGTCGGGCACAGGCTCCTGAGCCATCGGTTCGTCCAGCAACGGCGCTGCCAGCGGGTCTTCCTCGGGCAGATCTTCGCCCAGGCTCAGGTCGAAAGCGCTGCCCAGGTCCTGCTCATCCAGGCCCGCTGCATCGAGCGTCGGCACTTCATCGAAGGCATCCAGCTCCGCTTCAGGCGCTGCTTGCACGGCAACCTCTGGCTCAGCCTCCACTTGCGGCTCGAATTCAGGCACCTCGTCCGGCACCACATCGGCAACCACCGGGGCTTCGGGCTCATCGTGCAGCAGCTCCTGCACGTACTGCTCATCCATCTCGGCCGCCAGCGCCGCCGCACCCAGGCCGGCAGCAGCCAGGCCGAGCATGGCTGGGTAACGGTCTTTCAGGCCGGCGACTTCGGCAACGTTGCGCTCGCTGGCCAGCAGCTGGCGCTCCTGCTCGGCGAACGCGCTCTGGTCACCCTGGCGGGCGTAAACATCCATCAACTTCAGGCGCAGGTCGTCACGCTCCGGCGCTGCGGCCACGGCTGGTTCCAGCAGATCGGTGGCGCGGTTCAGACGGCCTTCGGCCACGCATTGATCGACTTCCGCCAACAGTGCGGCGTGCGGATCTGCCTGGGGTTCGAATTCGGGCTGCGCCTCGGCAACGGGTGCCGAGACTTTTTCCGCGGCGACGGCAGCAGCAGCGGAAGCTGCGACCACAGCCGGCGACAGGGTCACGCTCGGCTCCGACACTTCGACGCCGTCGAGGCTCTCGGTATCGTTGTCGAAACCTGCACCCTGCTCTTCTTCCAGCGCTCGCGCCATGCGCAGGTGTTTTTCAGCTTCTTGCTGGGCCTTGCGCTTGCGCGCCAGCAGCCACAACAGCAGCGCCAGCACCAGGATGCTGGAGCCGGCAATCAGCCCCAACAGCCACGGGTTGCCCAGGAACTGATCGAGCGCACCATTGGGCTGGCTGACAGGCGCTGGCTTGGCGGCGGGCGCCGGCTTCGCCGCAGTATCGACGGCAGTAGGGGCTGGCTTGACCACGGGCTGGGCCGCAGTAGCGGCAGCCGCGGCCGGGGCCGCTGCACCCTGGCCTTCGAGGCGCGCCAGCTGGTTGTTCTTCAGCTCGATCAGGCGCTGCAGCTTGTCCAGTTGGCTCTGCAGGTCGGCCATGCGGCTTTTCAGTTCTTCGTTGTCGCGACGGCTGGTGTCCAGGCTTTCCTGGGCCACGGCCAGCTTGTCATTCAACGCCTTGGCCTGGCTGGCACCGGCCTGGTTACCCGGGCTGACCAGGCGCAGGTTGTCGCCTTGGGCGATACGCGACGGCGCGGCCTCGGCGGCGCCACGGCGGGTGGCATCCAGCTGGCGGGCACGCGGGCCCAGGCGGCGGCCTTCACGCCAGGCGGCATACTGTTCGGCCACCTCGCTGTTCGCCTCGCCCTGCACAATGCTCTGAATCTGCTGCTGGTCGGGCAGGCGCAGTACCTGGCCAACCTTCAGCTGGTTGATGTTATTGCCGATGAAGGCGTCCGGGTTCAACGCCTGGATCGCGATCATGGTCTGCTGGATCGACCCACCCTGGGTGTTGCGCGCGGCAATCTGCCACAAGGTGTCGCGGCGCTGGGTGGTGTAGCTGCTGGGGCCGGTCGTAGCCGGTGTGACATTGCCCGCCGCCGCTTTGTCGCCCTGGGCCTTGGCCTGGTCGAGCAGCACGCTGTAGTCACGCAGCAGACGGCCCTGCGGCCACATCACCTGGACCAGGAACTTGACCACCGGCCCTGGCAACGGCTGGCTGGAAGTCACCCGCAGCACGCTCTTGCCGTTGGGGTTGATCACCGGTGTGAAGGTCAGGTCTTCGAGGTAGCTTGGAAACGCCACCCCGGCCTTGCTGAACTCTTCCGGTGGCGCCAGGCTCGGCGCTACTTCGGCGGCCTTGAGGTCGCGCACGTCGAGCAATTCGATCTCGGCGTCCAGCGGCTGATTCTGTGCCGACTTCAGGGTCAGCTCCCCCAGGCCCAGCGCATTCGCCATGCCAGACGACAGCGCAGATGCTGCAGCCATGGCCAGAACCAGTTTGCGAATTCGAAGCATGACCTCTTCCCTTGTATGAATCGTCCCGAAACCTGCATGCGGAGCAGGACAAAAGTGCTCGCCAGTATCTTTTACGGCATGTGTTTAATCAACAATTGCGCCACTTGCACGGCATTGAGCGCGGCGCCTTTGCGCACATTGTCAGTGGTGAGCCAGAGGTTGAGCTGCTGGTCTTCATCAACGCCGTGCCGTACACGACCAACATAGACCACGTCTTGGCCCACTGCGTCACCTACCGGGGTCGGATAATCATCACGCTCCACCAGCTCGACACTGTCAGCTGCCTCCAGGGCCTGGTTGACCGCCTCCAGATCGACTGGGCGACGGCTCTGCACGGCCACACTGAAGCTATCGCCGAAAAACACCGGGACTTGAACGCAGCTCACGGAAATCTTCAGTTCAGGCAAGCCCAGCAGCACGCGCAACTCGCTGACCAGGCGGCGCTCCAGCGCGGTATGGCCCTGTTCATCGGCTGCACCCACCTGGGCCAGCAGGTTGAACGCTACCTGGCGATCGAAGAAGCGCGGCTCCAGTGGCCGGGCGTTGAGCAGCTCGGCCGTTTGCCGGGCCAGTTCGCTGACCGCTTCGCGGCCTTGTGCAGACACCGCCAGCGCTGCCATCACCTGTACCCGCTCGATGTCCAGCAGGCCTTTGAGCGGCGCCAGCGCGACCGCCAGGGCAACCGCGGCCGAGCACGGGCTGACAATGCGTGCCGGCAGCGTCAGGCCTGCCAGGCGTTTGGCGTTAGCTTCAGGCACCAGGGCCA
This sequence comes from Pseudomonas sp. NY11955, assembly GCF_048068035.1. Taxonomy (NCBI): domain Bacteria; kingdom Pseudomonadati; phylum Pseudomonadota; class Gammaproteobacteria; order Pseudomonadales; family Pseudomonadaceae; genus Pseudomonas; species Pseudomonas sp. NY11955. Next base: position 27,269 of record NZ_JBLUPS010000007.1, on the reverse strand, counting down.
GGGCGTCGTCCAGGCCACCGGACAGGTCGATGACCGTGCAGCCCGCCTGCAGCGCCTTGCCGGCAAAGCTGCGGCTGACTGCGGCGCCAGTGGCGAAGAAGGCCAGCTTGGCCTGGGTGAAGTCGAAGCTGTCGACCTCACGCACCTTGAGCTTCTTGCCGGCGAACATCACGCTGCTGCCCGCCGACTCCATGCTGGCCAGCAGGTGCAGGGTGGCGACCGGGAACGCCAGTTCTTCGAGCACCTGTACCAGGGTTTCACCGACGCTGCCGGTGGCGCCGACGACGGCGATATCGAATGTAGGGTTCATGATGCGGGCTGCCTCAGGCGAAACGGGAGCGGCACTTTACTCGCATTACCCGGGTGAGGCCAATGTCACCTACTGCCCCCTGTGTGAGCAGCCATTCACAGGCATAAAAAAACCCGCGCTGTCACCAGCACGGGTTTTACGGTCAAACCAGAACGATCAACGCTCCAGCAGAATCCGCAGCATGCGGCGCAGCGGTTCGGCGGCGCCCCACAGCAGCTGGTCACCAACGGTGAACGCGCCCAGGTACTGCGAACCCATGTTCAGCTTGCGCAGGCGGCCAACCGGGATGTTCAGGGTACCGGTGACCTTGGTCGGGGTCAGTTCCTGCATGCTGATTTCACGCTGGTTAGGCACCAGTTTCACCCAAGGGTTGTGCTGGCTGATCATGCCTTCGATGTCGGCGATCGGCACGTCCTTGTTCAGCTTGATGGTCAGCGCCTGGCTGTGGCAACGCATGGCGCCGATGCGCACGCAGATGCCGTCGACCGGGATCGGGCTCTTGAAGCGGCCGAGGATCTTGTTGGTCTCGGCCTGGGCCTTCCACTCCTCGCGGCTCTGGCCGTTCGGCAGTTCCTTGTCGATCCACGGGATCAGGCTGCCCGCCAGCGGCACGCCGAAGTTTTCAGTCGGGAACGCTTCGCCGCGCATGGTCTCGGCAACCTTGCGGTCGATGTCGAGGATGGCGCTGGCCGGGTTGGCCAGGTCATCGGCCACTGCCGCGTGGGTCGCGCCCATCTGCTTGATCAGCTCGCGCATGTTCTGCGCACCGGCACCCGAGGCTGCCTGGTAGGTCATGGCGCTCATCCACTCGACCAGGCCGGCTTCGAACAGGCCACCCAGGCCCATCAGCATCAGGCTGACGGTGCAGTTGCCGCCGATGTAGTTCTTGGTGCCGGCGTCCAGCTGCTGGTCGATGACCTTGCGGTTGACCGGGTCGAGGATGATCACCGCGTCATCCTGCATGCGCAGGGACGAAGCGGCGTCGATCCAGTAACCCTGCCAGCCGGCTTCACGCAGCTTGGGGAAGACCTCGTTGGTGTAGTCGCCGCCCTGGCAGGTCAGGATCACGTCGAGGGTCTTGAGTTCTTCAATCGAATAAGCGTCCTTGAGTGGCGCTGTATCCTTGCCCACGTTCGGGCCCTGGCCGCCAACATTGGAGGTAGTGAAGAACACCGGCTCGATGAGGTCGAAATCCTGCTCCTCCAGCATCCGCTGCATGAGCACGGAACCGACCATACCGCGCCAACCGATCAGACCTACACGTTTCATCGCAACTACACCTTTGCTAAAAGTGGGCCGCCACCGGGAATGTTGGGTGGCGGGCCAGAGAGATTACAGATTCCGCAGCGCTGCGACTACTGCGTCGCCCATTTCCTGCGTACCAACTTTGCGGCAGCCTTCCGAGAAGATGTCGCCGGTGCGCAGGCCTTGGTCCAGCACCAGGCTCACGGCCTTCTCGATCGCCTCGGCGGCAGCCGACTGATTGAAGCTGTAACGCAGCATCATCGACACCGACAGGATGGTCGCCAGCGGGTTGGCGATGCCAAGGCCTGCGATATCCGGCGCCGAGCCGTGGCACGGCTCGTACATGCCCTTGTTGTCGGCATCCAGCGATGCCGAAGGCAGCATGCCGATGGAACCGGTCAGCATGGAAGCTTCATCCGACAGAATGTCACCGAACATGTTGTCGGTCACCATCACGTCGAACTGTTTAGGGGCACGCACCAGCTGCATGGCCGCGTTGTCGACGTACATGTGGCTCAGTTCCACGTCCGGGTAGTCCTTGGCCACGTCTTCGACCACTTCGCGCCACAGCTGGCTGGAGGCCAGGACGTTGGCCTTGTCCACCGAGCACAGCTTCTTGCCGCGCACGCGGGCCATGTCGAAGCCGACACGGGCGATGCGGCGCACTTCGCTTTCGCTGTATGGCAGGGTGTCGTAGGCCTGGCGCTCGCCACCTTCCAGCTCGCGCTGGCCACGCGGGGCGCCGAAGTAGATGCCGCCAGTCAGCTCACGGACGATGAGGATGTCCAGGCCCGAGACGATTTCCGGCTTCAGCGACGAGGCATCGGCCAGTTGCGGGTAGAGGATGGCCGGGCGCAGGTTGGCGAACAGGCCCAGTTGCGAACGGATCTTCAGCAAGCCGCGTTCCGGGCGGATGTCACGCTCGATCTTGTCCCACTTCGGCCCGCCCACGGCGCCCAGCAGCACGGCATCGGCCTTGCGCGCACGCTCCAGGGTTTCGTCGGCCAGCGGTACGCCGTGCTTGTCGATGGCGGCGCCGCCGATCACGTCGTGCTCCAGGCTGAAACCGAGCTGGAACTTGTCGTTGGCCAGCTCCAGCACCTTGACCGCTTCGGCCATGATTTCCGGGCCAATACCGTCACCTGGGAGAATCAGAATCTGCTTGCTCATGCTTTCCTCTATCCATTCACGCGGTGCGGCCAAACGGGCCCCACCGAAAAGTGCTTAACGCTCGGCCCACAACACCAGCACATCGGTGCTGAACGAGCCATCGGCCTCGATTTGATAATACTGCCGTACTTCTTCGCCCATGGCTTGCTGCAATTGGCGGATGGCCACCCGCATCGGTTCAGGGGTGCGCATGCGCTCTACCCAAGTGTTCCACTCCAAGCGCAGCGGCTGACGGGCGTGGCTGCGCACATGCAGGCCGGCTTCGCTGACCTGGCGTTGCCACTCGGCGGCGGAGTAGTCGCGCACGTGGCTGGTGTCGCGCAATACCTCGACCGTTTGCAGGTAGGTGTCGAGCAACGGGCTGCCCGGCGACATCACATCGATGAACGCCGCCACGCCACCTGGCTTGAGCACCCGGCGCACTTCGCGCAGGGCCAGGCCCAGGTCGCTCCAGTGGTGGGCCGAGTAGCGGCTGAAGACGAACTCGAACGAGGCATCGGCGAACGGCAAACGTTCGGCAGCGCCACGTTCGGTGGTGATATTGGCCAGGCCGCGTTCGGCGGCGGCGCTGGCGACCACGTCGAGCATGGATTGCGAGAGGTCGTAGGCGACCACCCCGGCGACCAGCGGAGCGACGTGGAAACTGACATGACCGGCACCGCAGCCCAGGTCCAGCACACGGGCATGGGCCTGCCCCGCCAGCTCGGCCTGCAGCAGGGCGAACTCACTGCCCTGGGCGTGCACGGCGCTGCTGAGGTAGGCGCTGGCCTGTTCGCCGAACTGGCGTTGGACCACATCGGTGTGTTGGGTGCTGGTCATGTCTCAATCCTTTAGATTTTTGTTGCCTGTGCCGGCCCTTTCGCGGGCATGCCCGCTCCCACAGGTACCGCACCGCCCACAGGGAGGGTGATATCCCTGTGGAAGCGGGCGTGCCCGCGAAGAGGCCGGTACTGTCACCTGCAAACTTCAGGCATCACGGAACAACCAAGGCTGCCCGGCGCGGTGCTTGCCTTCGAAGGCCTTGATCGCCTCGCTGTCCTGCAAGGTCAGGCCGATATCGTCCAGGCCGTTGAGCAGGCAGTGCTTGCGGAATGCATCGATCTCGAAGTGCAACACCTTGCCATCCGGGCGGGTCACCGCCTGCGCTTGCAGGTCGATGGTCAACTGGTAGCCCGGGTTGGCTTCGACCTGCTTGAACAACTCGTCCACTTCCTCATCGCTGAGGATGATCGGCAGCAAGCCGTTCTTGAAGCTGTTGTTGAAGAAGATGTCGGCAAAGCTCGGCGCGATGATGCTGCGGAAGCCATACTCGTCCAGCGCCCAAGGGGCGTGCTCACGGCTGGAGCCGCAACCGAAGTTCTCCCGCGCCAGCAACACGCTGGCACCCTGGTAGCGCGCGTGGTTGAGCACGAACTCCTGGTTCACCGGGCGCTTGCTGTTGTCCTGGTAGGGCTGGCCCACGTCCAGGTAACGCCATTCGTCGAACAGGTTCGGGCCAAAGCCGGTGCGCTTGATCGACTTCAAGAACTGCTTGGGGATGATCTGGTCGGTGTCGACGTTGGCACGGTCCAACGGCGCGACGAGGCCAGTGTGCTGGGTAAAGGCTTTCATGCTGCGCTCCCTTGGATCAACTCGCGGACATCGATGAAGTGGCCGGCTACCGCGGCGGCGGCGGCCATGGCCGGGCTGACCAGGTGGGTACGGCCACCGGCGCCCTGACGGCCTTCGAAGTTGCGGTTGGAGGTGGACGCGCAGTGCTCGCCGCTCTCCAGGCGGTCCGGGTTCATCGCCAGGCACATCGAGCAGCCTGGTTCACGCCATTCGAAACCGGCTTCGAGGAAGATCTTGTCCAGGCCTTCACGCTCGGCCTGGGCCTTGACCAGGCCCGACCCCGGCACGACGATGGCTTGCTTGACGCTGGCGGCCACCTTGCGGCCCTTGGCGATTTCCGCTGCGGCGCGCAGGTCTTCGATGCGCGAGTTGGTGCACGAGCCAATGAACACACGGTCCAGCTTGATATCGGTGATCGCCTGGTTGGCGGTCAGGCCCATGTACTTCAAGGCACGCTCGATCGAACCACGCTTGACCAGGTCGGCTTCGGCGGCCGGGTCCGGCACGCGCTGGTCGACGGCCAGGACCATCTCGGGCGAAGTGCCCCAGCTGACCTGTGGCTTGATCTGGCTGGCATCGAGCTCGACCACGGTGTCGAACACTGCGTCGTCATCCGACACCAGGTCTTTCCACGATTCGACGGCCTGCTTCCACTGCTCGCCTTTCGGCGCGTACGGGCGGCCTTCGACGTAGGCAACGGTGGTGGCGTCGGTCGCCACCAGGCCCACACGGGCACCGGCTTCGATGGACATGTTGCAGATGGTCATGCGGCCTTCCATCGACAATTCGCGGATGGCGCTGCCCGCGAATTCCATGGCGTGGCCGTTGCCACCGGCGGTGCCGATCTTACCGATCACCGCCAGCACGATGTCCTTGGCGGTAACGCCGGCCGGCAATTGGCCTTCCACGCGCACCAGCATGTTCTTCATCTTCTTGGCGACCAGGCACTGGGTGGCGAGCACGTGCTCGACTTCGGAGGTGCCGATGCCATGGGCCAAGGCACCGAAAGCGCCGTGGGTGGAGGTGTGCGAGTCGCCGCAGACCACGGTCATGCCTGGCAAGGTGGCGCCCTGCTCCGGGCTGATGACGTGGACGATGCCTTGGCGCTCGTCATTCATCTTGAATTCGACGATGCCGTATTCGTCACAGTTCTCGTCGAGGGTCTGCACCTGCAGGCGCGACACCTGGTCGACGATGGCCTCGATACCGCCCTTGCGCTCTGGCGTGGTCGGCACGTTATGGTCGGGCGTGGCGATGTTGGCGTCGATGCGCCACGGCTTGCGGTTGGCCAGCCGCAGGCCTTCGAAGGCCTGGGGCGACGTCACTTCGTGGATGATGTGGCGGTCGATGTAGATCAAGGACGAGCCGTCATCGCGGCGCTTGACCTCATGGGCTTCCCAGAGTTTGTCGTAGAGCGTTTTGCCAGCCATCAGACTGTTCCTCATCAGCGTCTTTCTATGCCAAAGACCCCTTGGCTTGTACGGACGATGCTATGGGGTTAGATTGAATAACTCAAATTCATAATTTTTATGCTTTGGATAACCCAAAGGAATACAACACTATGGACCTGGCCAACCTCAGTGCCTTTATCGCCATTGCCGAAACGGGCAGCTTTTCTGGCGCGGCCGAACGCCTGTTCCTGACCCAGCCGGCCATCAGCAAACGCATCGCCGGCCTGGAGCAGCAGCTGGATGTGCGCCTGTTCGACCGCCTGGGCCGCGAGGTGACCCTGACCGAGGCCGGGCGCGCCCTGCTGCCACGGGCCTACCAGATCCTCAATGTCCTTGATGATACCCGACGGGCACTGACCAATCTGACCGGGGCCGTGAGCGGTCGCCTGACCCTGGCCACCAGCCATCACATCGGCCTGCACCGCCTGCCCCCGCTGCTTCGGGCGTTCACCCGCCAGTACCCAGCGGTGGCGCTGGATATTCAGTTCATGGATTCGGAACAGGCCTACGACGAGATTCTGCATGGCCGCGCCGAAATCGCCGTGATCACCCTCGCGCCCGAGCCGCACCACCTGGTCAAGGCCGTGCCGGTGTGGGACGACGCCCTGGACTTCGTCGCCGCCCCCGAGCACCCACTGGCCAACAACCAGGCAGTCAGCCTGGCCGACGTCGCGCGCCACCCTGCGGTGTTCCCCGGTGGCAATACCTTTACCCACCATATTGTCCAGCGCCTGTTCGAAAGCCAGGGCCTGACACCGAATATCGCCATGAGCACCAACTACCTGGAAACCATCAAGATGATGGTGTCGATCGGCCTGGCCTGGAGCGTGCTGCCGCGCACCATGCTCGACGAACAGGTTGCACCCATCGCTTTGCCCGGCATACAGCTGTCGCGCCAGCTAGGCTACATTTTGCACACGGAGCGTACGCTATCGAACGCGGCCAGGGCATTCATGGCCCTGCTCGACAGCCACGCAGGGTCCGCCTGACCGGCCATCAGCCAGGTATTTCCGATTCCAAGGACGCGTCATACGCCAAAGGTCTGGTACCGATGCCCAAATCAGCAAACCGCTTTTTGCGCCTGCCGCGAATACCTGCGGCCGATCCCCAGGAGTCCGAGCAAGCCTGGCAGAACGCCCCACAACTGCTGGCCGCGCTCAACGGCGCGCGCCTGGGCGCCTGGCTATGGGACATAGAGAGTGGCAGGGTCAGTTGGTCACGGGGCACACAGGCCTTGTTCGGCTTCGACCCGCAGCGGCCATTGCCCGCCGATATTGACTACCTCGACCTGCTGCCCGAGGAAGACCGTGCCCGCACGCGCCAGGTATTCCAGGCGGTGTTCAACGGCGAACCGGTGGAACAGGCCATGCGCCACCGCATCCGCTGGCCGGACGGCAGCCTGCATTGGCTGGAGATCAACGGCAGCCTGACCCACGACCCGCACGGCCGCCCGCAGATGATCGGGGTAATCCGCGAGATCACCCGCCAGCGCGAACGGGAAACGGCCCTGATCAATTCGGAAAAGCGCTTCGCCACGCTGTTCCATCTCAGCCCCAACGCCATTTTGCTGACCCGCCGCCACGACGGCATGATCTTCGAGGTCAACCAGCACTTCGAAGACATGTTCGGCTGGCCCGGCAGCCAGGTGATCGGCAAGACCAGCCTGGAGCTGGGCCTGTGGGTCAACCCCGAACAGCGCCACCAGGTCATGGAGTCGACCCGTGCCAGCGGCGGCCCGCTGATCATGGAGGTGCAATTCCGCGCCACCAGCGGCAAGGTGCATGACGGCATCCTCTGCACTCAGGGTATCGAGCTGGAAGGCGTGACCTTCCTGATCAGTACCTTCGTCGACACCACCGAACGCAAGCGTGCCGAGCAGGCCCTGAAAGACAGCCAGGAGCGCCTGGACCTGGCCCTGGACTCGGCGCAGCTGGGCACCTGGGACTGGCACATCCCCAGCGGCATGCTCTACGGCTCGGCCCGCGCCGCGCAGTTGCACGGCCTGCCGCCGATCCCTTTCCATGAATCGTTCGATGCGTTTTTCGAAGGGGTACCTGAACAAGAACGCAATTCGATGCGCCAGGCCTACCGCAGCCTGCGCGAAGGGCCCGCCGGCAACTACCAGATCACCTACCGGGTGCAGCTGGAAAACGGCATTTCACGCTACATCGAAAGCCGTGCGCGTCTGTACCGCGACGACCAGGGCAAGCCGCTGCGCATGGCAGGCACCCTGCTCGACATCACCGACCAGGTGGAGCGCGAGCAGCGTCTGAGTGCCTCGGAAGAGAAATTCGCCAGCCTGTTCCAGGTCAGCCCCGACCCGATCTGCGTCACCCGCCAGGACACCGGTCAGTTCATCGAGATCAACCCGGCATTCACCCAGACCTTCGGCTGGAGCAGCGAACAGGTGCTGGGCCGTACCGCAGAGGAAATCGGCCTGTGGGCCGAGTCCATCGAGCGTGCGCAACGTATCGAGCGGGTGATCCGCGAACAAGCCCTGAGCAACGTCGCCGTGGTGGTCAACCACCGCAATGGCGCGCCCTTGACCTGTGTGATTTCCAGCCGCCTGATCACCGTCGACGACCAGCCCTGCAGCGTTACTACCCTGCGCGACATCACCCAGCAACAACGCGCCGAGGCCGCGCTGAAGTCCAGCGAGGAGAAGTTCGCCAAAGCCTTCCACTCCAGCCCCGACGCCATCACCATTACCGAACGCCACAGCGGCCGCTACCTGGAAATCAACGACGGCTTTTGCCGCCTGACCGGCTACAGCGCCGCCGAAGTGGTCGGCCACACGGTTTACGAGATCGGCATCTGGGCCGACGACAAGCAACGCAGCGCGCTGCTGGCCGAATTGCGCGAGCGCGGTCGTGTGCACCACCGCGAGATGCTCGGGCGCAACAAGCGGGGCGACATCCTCACCGTGGAGGTGTCGGTGGAACCGATCACCCTCAACGAAGTGGACTGCCTGCTGCTGAATGCCCGCGATGTCAGCCAACTGAAGAACGCCCAGGCTCAGATACGCCACCTGGCCTACCACGACCCGCTGACCAACCTGCCCAACCGCGCCCTGCTGATGGACCGCCTGAGCCAGCAGATCGCCCTGCTCAAGCGCCACAACCTGCGCGGCGCCCTGCTGTTCCTCGACCTCGACCACTTCAAGCACATCAACGACTCGCTGGGCCACCCGGTGGGCGATACCGTGCTCAAGATCATCACCGCCCGGCTGGAGGCCAGCGTGCGCCTGGAAGACACCGTGGCGCGCCTGGGTGGCGACGAATTCGTGGTACTGCTCAGCGGCCTGGAAGGCAGCCGCGAACTGGTGGAAGAGAAAGTCCGCGAACTGGCCGACACCCTGCGCGAGCTGCTGGCCGAGCCGATGTCGCTGGATGGCCAGCGCCTGCAGGTAACGCCGAGCATCGGCGTAGCGCTGATCCCCGACCACGGCGCCACCCCGGCCGATTTGCTCAAGCGCGCCGATATCGCCCTGTACCGGGCCAAGGACTCCGGGCGCAACACCACCCAACTGTTCCACACCACCATGCAGAAGGCCGCCAGCGAGCGCTTGCGCATGGAAAACGACCTGCGCCTGGCGTTGGCCCGTGGCGAACTGGCGCTGCACTTCCAACCGCAGGTGGATGCCCGCGATAACCGTATCGTCGGCGCCGAAGTGCTGTTGCGTTGGCACCACCCGCAACTGGGCCAGCAACCGCCCGCGCAGTTCATCCAGGTATTGGAAGAAAGCGGCCTGATCCTTGAAGTTGGCAGCTGGATTCTCGACGAAGCCTGTGACGCCTGCGCCCGCATGCTGACCGACGGACTGATCGACGCCGACGATTTCAGCCTATGCGTGAACATCAGCCCACGGCAGTTCCGTCAGAACGACTTTGTCGGCCGGGTGTTGCGCAGCCTGGACGACTACCGGCTGCCGCGGCAGATGCTGAAGCTGGAAATCACCGAAGGCATTGTGATCCAGAACCTGGAAGACACCATCAGCAAGATGCGCGAGCTGAAACGCTATGGGGTAAGTTTTGCCATGGATGACTTCGGCACCGGCTATTCCTCGCTGACGTACCTCAAACGCCTGCCTGTGGATGCGCTGAAGATCGACCAGACCTTCGTGCGCGATGCACCGGTCGACCCCAACGACGCGGAGATCGTCCGCGCCATCGTCGCCATGGCCCGCAGCCTGGACCTGGCGGTGATTGCCGAAGGGGTTGAGCTGACCGAACAGCTGGAGTTCCTCGAACGGCTGGGGTGCCACTTGTACCAGGGGTATCTGCACAGCCGACCGCTGCCGCTGCCGGAGTTTCGGCAGATGCTGCTGGAGGCGCCGGCGGACTATTGAGCCCGCGCGCAAACGCAAGAAGGGCACCCGAGGGTGCCCTTCTTCACATCTGCGCTGTCAGTTCAGCGCTGGCTTGTCGCCATTGATCGGGATGCGTTTGGCCTTGGCTTCTTCAGGCACGATGCGCAGCAGGTCGATGCTGAGCAGGCCATTGGCCAGGCCGGCGGCCTTGACTTCGATATGGTCGGCCAGGCGGAACGACAGCTTGAAGGCGCGTTGCGCGATACCCTGATGCAGGTAGGTCACTTCAGCGGCGCCATTGTCGCGCTTGCCACCGGTCACGGTCAGGACACCTTTTTCGACCTGCAGGTCGAGGTCCTGCTCCTGGAAACCGGCTGCGGCAACCACGATGCGGTAGTGGTCTTCGCCATGCTTTTCCACGTTGTAGGGCGGGTAGCTGCTACCGGCCTCGTTACGTGCCGCGGATTCGAACAGGTCGTTGAAACGGTCGAAACCAACGGAATGGCGGAACAGTGGAGCGAGAGAGAAAGCGGTGGTCATGGTCATAAACTCCTGAGATTCAGCAAGTAAGTCATTACGCGACCCGACTTCGGCATCGCGTACTCAAGAGATATGGCCTAGGGGAATGCTTTCAAGGGAAGGGCTAAAAAATTTTTCGGGGCCAGCGGCCTGTAGGAGCAGCCTTGTGCTGCGAAGAGGCCCTTACTGCCATGGAACACCTTTGCCCATACCGGCCCTTTCGCAGCACAAGGCTGCTCCTACAGAAACCGGGTCAGGCGACACAAACCTCCAAGGCCTGCTCTTCAACCCCCAGTAACCGGCTGATTCGCGCGCAGTCATCTTCCCGGCGCAACTCGGCGAACAGCACCACCGCCTCCGGGTAACTGCGGGTCAGCATCGCCAGCCACTGTTTCATCCGCCCCGGCGCATAGCGCGGCGACAACTTGGCCTGGGCCTGGCGCCAGAACTCGCGCAACAGCGGCAACAGGTCATCCCAGCTCATCGGCCGATAGTCACGCCCATCACGTGCCGCTGCGATCTGCAGGCCCAGGTCTGGGCGCGATACCAGCCCACGACCGAGCATGATGTCTTCGGCGCCACTGACCTCACGGCAACGCCGCCAGTCATCGACGGTCCAGATCTCGCCATTGGCGAACACCGGCACCTTGACCACATCCTGCACCCGCGCCACCCACTCCCAATGCGCTGGCGGCTTGTAGCCCTCGACCTTGGTCCGCGCGTGCACCACCAGGTGCGCCGAGCCGCCTTCGGCCAGCGCCGTGGCGCACTCCAGCGCGCCATCGGGGCTGTCGAAGCCCAGGCGCATCTTCGAGGTCACCGGGATATTCGCCGGCACCGCACGGCGCACTTCACGCACGATCGCGTGCAACAACTCCGGCTCCTTGAGCAGTACGGCACCGCCGCGCGACTTGTTCACCGTCTTGGCTGGGCAGCCGAAGTTCAGGTCAATCACCGGCGCCCCCAGCTCGCACGCCAGCGCGGCGTTTTCCGCCAGGCACACTGGGTCCGAGCCCAGCAACTGCACGCGCATGGGCACCCCGGCAGCCGTGCGCGCGCCATGGCGCAGCTCGGGTGCCAGCTTGTCGAACGAAGACGCCGGCAGCAGGCGGTCGCACACGCGAATGAACTCGGTGACGCACCAGTCAATACCGCCCACGCGGGTCAGCACGTCGCGCAGGATGTTGTCGACCAGCCCCTCCATGGGGGCCAGGGCAATTTGCATGTCGGGGTCTCGGCGGAAAAAGCCGGCAGTCTAACAAAAAATGCCGGCGTTTCAGGCACCGATCAGCGCCGGACCGTAGCCCTCGACGAATTCCGCCGGCATGCGCTTGGGCTTGCCGCTGGACAGCTCGATGCAGGCGAAGGTGGTTTGCGCACGCAACAGGGTCACACCGTCACGCGGGCGCTTGAGCTGGAAACGCCGGGTCATGCGCAGGCGCTGGTCCCAGTCGATGATCCAGGTGGCCAGTTGCAGCTCGTCGTCCTCGTAGGCGGCGGCCAGGTAGTCGATTTCGTGACGTACCACGGCCATCGCCCGGTCCAGGCGCCGATACTCGGCCAGGTCCAGCCCCAGGCGTTGGGAGTGGCGCCAGGCGCAACGCTCCAGCCAGGTGACATAGACGGCGTTGTTGGCGTGGCCGAGGCCGTCGATATCCTCGCTACCCACGCGCAGGTCGATGACGAAGGGTGTTGCCAGGTCCCAGCTCATGCACACTCCTGTGACTCGAAAATGTAACATTCCCTTGTAGGAGCAGCCTTGTGCTGCGAAGAGGCCCTCGTTAGCAGTGCATCTGTCGCGGCTCAAAGGGCCTCTTCGCAGCGCAAGGCCGCTCCTACAGGATTCGCACAGAGTGTAACGGATGCTCAAGCGCTTTGGCGCGCAGGCAAAGCAGCCCGGGCCAGCAATTCGAGTACTGCTTCGCCCAGGCGCGGGTCAGCCAGCACCCGCTGGTGGCCGCCCTCTTCCAGCAGCACCAATCGGCTGTCGAACCAGGCCTTGTGGATGACATGAGCCTCATCGGCAGCCACCAAGGCATCATCGGCGGCATGTACCACCAGCCCTGGCAGCTCCAGCTGGTAACCGGTCACATCCAGCCGCGCAATCTGCATGCCCACATCCCGCTCGATCTGGCGAATGAACGCCGCACGCGCCCGTGCTGGCAGCCCCAGGCGATGGGCAAAACCTCGCAACACGCCTAGCAGCCGCGCCGGGGCCGCAATGCTAACCGCCGACTCCGTGCGCAAGCCCATCTGCAGGGCCAGCAACACGCTGGCGCCGCCCATGGAATGGCCAATCACCGCACGCAGCGGTGGCAACTCGGCGGCAGCCTCCAGCAGTGCCCGGGCAAACAGCACCACATTGGCCTGCTCGCCAGGTGAACGGCCGTGCCCCGGCCCTTCCAGTGATACCACCGTGTGCCCGGCCTGGACCAAGGTTTCGATCAACGCGGCAAACTGGGTCGGGCGCCCTTCCCAACCGTGCATCAGCAGTACGGTCGGCCCTTTACCCCAGCGCAGGGCGGACAGGCCAAAGCGCAGGGTAATGCGCTCGGCGCTGGCAAGCACGGGCAACTCCCAATCCCGCGGCGGCAGGTTGCGCGGGGTCATGAAGGCTCGGCGCATCTTGCCCGCGACATGCTCAGGGGCCAGGCGGCCCAGGGTGCCATTGACACCACGAATCCAGCTCAGGGTAGTCATCGCCATGCTCCAGGGTTAAAGCACCGCCGATTTGGCGGCGCGCAGAATACGGTCAGACAAGTCACTGGTACCCAAGGCACGCGCCAACGCCAGGCCACCGACCATCAGGGCCAGGTCGGCCAGCGCTTTATCGGCATCCTCAGGGCAATCAACCATCGCGGCGGTCATCAATTCGATGTGCTCGGCCAGTACTTCGCGGAAGACCTCGGGCAGGCGCTGCATTTCGCCCAGCGAGTTAGGCAGCGGGCACGCGTGCACTTCGGCATCCCGGTGCTTGCGTGACAGGTAGAAGGCACCGGCCAGGGCACGCCGCCCAGCACCATCGAGGTTGGGGTCGATCTGGGCGAGCAAGGCGCGGCGCTCACCCAACAGCTGGCGGAATGCTTCGAGCATCAGCTCGTCCTTGCTGTCGAAGTGGGCATAGAAGCCGCCGACCGTCAGGCCTGCCGCGCCCATCACCTGACTGACGCTGGGCTCGGCCGGGCCATGCTGGATCAGCGCACTGCGCGCAGCTTCCAGAATGCGTTCACGGGTTCTGCTCTTCTTGTCGCTCATCAGGGCACTCGCCATGCAAAATATGATGATCGAAATATTATTCTCATCATATTTTTTGGCAAGCAAAATTTTACGCCACTTGTCAGCTGCGAACTTTTCGGAAGGGAGAAAAACAAAAGGCCCATTCAATAAGCGAATGAGCCTTTAAAGTCCCGCAAAACGCGGGTAAATATGGCGTCCCCTAGGGGACTCGAACCCCTGTTACCGCCGTGAAAGGGCGGTGTCCTAGGCCACTAGACGAAGGGGACGTAACCTTCGCGAAGATCCACTTGCGTGAACCCTGGCAGAAATGGTGGAGCTAAGCGGGATCGAACCGCTGACCTCCTGCATGCCATGCAGGCGCTCTCCCAGCTGAGCTATAGCCCCGAAACAAAAGGCTCATCAATAATCGACGAGCCTTTTTAAGCCCTGCAAAACGCAGGAAAAAGTGGCGTCCCCTAGGGGACTCGAACCCCTGTTACCGCCGTGAAAGGGCGGTGTCCTAGGCCACTAGACGAAGGGGACGTAACCTTCGTGCCGATCCGCTAACGCGAACCGCGGCAAAATTGGTGGAGCTAAGCGGGATCGAACCGCTGACCTCCTGCATGCCATGCAGGCGCTCTCCCAGCTGAGCTATAGCCCCGGATTTCTAGCCTCGCGGCCCAGCGACATCGTGAAACATCGCTTGTGCAAAACTGGCGTCCCCTAGGGGACTCGAACCCCTGTTACCGCCGTGAAAGGGCGGTGTCCTAGGCCACTAGACGAAGGGGACGAACCTTCTTACCTTCAAGACCCGGTTGCTGGACCCGGTCTTGCTTATCAGCCTTGGCTGCTAAGCGGAATTTGGTGGAGCTAAGCGGGATCGAACCGCTGACCTCCTGCATGCCATGCAGGCGCTCTCCCAGCTGAGCTATAGCCCCACAATGTCGCTTTGAACCGAATCGCTGGCTGGGTGCCTGGCGTTTCGTTTTCGTTCATCGCTGTGGACGGGGCGCATATTAAGATCGGATTGCACAGCTGTCAAACTAATTTTTTAAAATATTCAAAAAAATTTTCACAGATAACAATCACTTACCGCCCTGCCCCAGTTCTCAGAGGTTTAGCTGAACCTGTAGGAGCGGGCTTGCCCGCGAATGCGATGGTAAATTCAACACCGCATTCGCGGGCAAGCCCGCTCCTACAGGTCAGGGATAACGCTGAATCAGGCGATAGAGGCCAGCAGCTTTTCCCACTCTTTGTTTTCTTTCTTCGACACGCCACCCAGCAGGTCCAGGGCCTGGCGCAGGCGGTAGCGGGTCAGGTCGGGGCCGAGGATTTCCATGGCGTCCAATACCGAAACCGAGCTGGCCTGGCCGGTGATGGCGGCGAACATCAACGGCATGGCGTCACGCAGTTTCAACTCCAATGCCTCGACCACGGCCTGAATGCAACCGGTGATGCGCTCTTTTTCCCACTGGCGCAGGCTTTCGAGCTTCCACAGGATCAGCTGGATCACCTGGCGCACCTGGTCGGCCGACAGCTTCTTGCTTTCGAACAGCTTGGCATCCAGCTTCAATGCGCCTTCGAAGAAGAACCCACCCAGCGGGGCAACCTGGCTGAAGGTTTCGACGCGGCCCTGCACATGCGGGGCGATCTTCATCATGTAGTCGCTGTTGAACGCCCACTTCTGCAGGCGCGCGGCAAACTCCTCGACCGGCAGCTCGCGCAGCCACTGGCCGTTGAGCCAGGACAGCTTCTCGATGTCGAAGATCGGGCCACCCAGCGAGATACGCGACAGGTCGAAGTGCTCGACCATTTCGGCCAGGGAGAACTTCTCGCGCTCGTCCGGCATCGACCAGCCCATGCGGCCCAGGTAGTTGAGCATGGCTTCCGGCATGAAGCCCATGCGCTCGTAGAAGGTGACCGAAGTCGGGTTCTTGCGCTTGGACAGCTTGGACTTGTCCGGGTTACGCAACAGCGGCATGTAGCACAGCTTGGGTTGCTCCCAGCCGAAGTACTCGTACAGCTTGATCAGCTTGGGCGCCGACGGCAGCCACTCTTCCCCACGCAGCACATGGGTGATGCCCATCAGGTGGTCGTCGACCACGTTGGCCAGGAAGTACGTCGGCAGGCCGTCGTTCTTCATCAGCACCTGCATGTCCATGCGGTCCCACGGGATTTCGACATCGCCGCGCAGCATGTCCGGGACCACGCACATGCCTTCGCTCGGCACCTTCATACGGATCACGTGTGGCTCGCCAGCGGCCAGGCGGCGCTGTACTTCCTCGGCGCTCAGCAGCAGTGCGCGGCCGTCGTAGCGCGGGGTTTCGCCGCGGGCTTGCTGCTCGGCACGCATCTGGTCCAGCTCTTCAGCGGTGCAGAAGCAGTAGAAGGCGTGGCCAGCGTCAACCAATTCCTTGGCGTATTTGGCGTAGATCTCGCCACGCTCGCTCTGCCGGTACGGGCCGTGCGGGCCGCCGACGTCCGGGCCTTCGTTCCATTCGATGCCGAGCCAGCGCAGGGCGTCGAAGATCTGCTGCTCCGACTCGCGCGTGGAGCGCAGCTGGTCGGTGTCTTCGATGCGCAGGATGAACTCACCGCCGTGCTGCTTGGCAAAGCAGTAGTTGAACAGGGCGATGTAGGCGGTGCCGACATGGGGGTCGCCGGTCGGCGATGGCGCGATACGCGTGCGTACGGTGGTCATGGAGGGTCTCGAACGAAAGATGAAACAAAGGCGGGATGTTAGCAGGAGGCAGGCACCGGGCTCCAGCAATGGCGCGAACGTCACTTGTCGACAGGCCCTGCGGCGCTGTTAAATTTATTTACATTTCTGGAACGATAGTCCCCATGCCTGCCCAACTCAAACGCCGCCTGGCGATCTTCTTCACCCTGGTGGCCATCGTCGCCCTCGCCTTCCTGGCCCACTGGTACTTCAAAGGCCGCTTCTACGAGAGCACCGACAATGCCTACGTGCAGGGCGAGATCACCCGCATCTCCAGCCAGCTCGGCGCACGTATCGACAGCGTGCCGGTCGAGGACAACCAGCATGTCAACAAGGGCGACCTGCTGGTGCGCCTGGAGGCCGCCGACTTCGAACTGGCAGTCGAACGTGCCCGCGCCGCCTTGGCCACCCGCGAGGCCGAGTACGCACAAGCGCAAAGTCGCCTGACCCAGCAAGGCAGCCTGATTGCCGCCGGCCAGGCGCAGGTGGCGGCCAACCAGGCCACGTTCGACCGTTCACGACTGGACCTGAGCCGCGCCGAGAAGCTGCGCAAGCCGGGCTATGTCTCTGAAGAGCGGGTCACCACCCTGTCGGCCGACAGCCACGTTGCCGGGTCCCAGGTCGACAAGGCCCGCGCCGACCTGCAAAGCCAGCGCCAGCAGGTCAATGCGCTGAACGCCGACCTGAAACGCCTCGATGCGCAAATCGCCAATGCCCGCGCCGACCTGGCCCAGGCGGAACTGAACCTGACCCGTTGCGAAATCCGCGCCCCCATCAACGGCACCATCGGCCAGCGCAATGCGCGCAATGGCCAGGTGGTGCAGGCTGGCGCCTACCTGCTGTCGATCGTGCCGGACGAAGACATCTGGGTGCAGGCCAACTTCAAGGAAACCCAGATCGGCCAAATGCAGCCCGGTCAGCGCGTCGAGCTGTTGTTCGACAGCTACCCCGACACACCGATCGAGGGCCGAGTGGACAGCCTGTTCGCCGCTTCCGGCGCGCAATTCAGCCTGCTGCCGCCAGACAACGCCACCGGCAACTTCACCAAGGTGGTGCAGCGTATCCCGGTGAAACTCACCTTCGGCGCCGACAACCCGCTGCATGGGCGTATCCGCCCCGGCATGTCGGTCACCGCCACCGTCGACTTGCGCCGCGAAGACGAAGGCCAGCATGGCCGGTGACCCGCTGCTGCGCCCCACTGCGGAGCCGACCCGGCGCGACTGGATCGCCGTGATGAGCGTGATGCTCGGTGCCTTCATGGCGGTGCTGGACATCCAGATCACCAACTCCTCGTTGAAGGACATCCAGGGCGCACTGTCGGCGACGCTGGAAGAAGGCTCATGGATTTCCACCTCGTACCTGGTGGCGGAAATCATCATGATCCCGCTGACCGCCTGGCTGGTGCAGCTGCTGTCGGCGCGGCGCCTGGCCGTGTGGGTATCCGGCGGCTTCCTGCTGTCGTCGCTGCTGTGCTCGATGGCCTGGAACCTGGAGAGCATGATCCTGTTCCGTGCCCTACAGGGCTTCACTGGCGGCGCGCTGATCCCGCTGGCCTTCACCCTGACGCTGATCAAGCTGCCCGAGCACCACCGCGCCAAAGGCATGGCGATGTTCGCCATGACCGCCACGTTCGCCCCCTCCATCGGCCCCACCCTGGGCGGCTGGCTGACCGAGAACTGGGGTTGGGAATACATCTTCTACATCAACATCCCACCGGGCCTGGTGATGATCGCCGGCCTGCTCTACGGGCTGGAGAAGAAGGAGGCGCACTGGGAACTGCTGAAAAGCACCGATTACGCCGGCATCGTCACCCTGGGCGTGGGGTTGGGCTGCCTGCAGGTGTTTCTCGAGGAAGGTCACCGCAAGGACTGGCTGGAGTCGAACCTGATCGTCGGCCTTGGCAGCATCGCCCTGGTCAGCCTGATCACCTTCGTAATCCTGCAGTTTTCCAAACCGCACCCGCTGATCAACCTGCGTATCCTGGGTAACCGTAACTTCGGCCTGTCGAGCATCGCCAGCCTGGGCATGGGCGTGGGCCTGTACGGGTCGATCTACTTGTTGCCGCTGTACCTGGCGCAGGTGCAGGGCTACAACGCCCTGCAGATTGGCGAAGTGATCATGTGGATGGGTATTCCGCAGCTGTTCCTGATCCCATTGGTGCCGCAACTGATGAAGGTGGTGTCACCCAAGGTGCTGTGCGCGTTGGGGTTTTGCCTGTTCGGTGCCGCCAGCTTCGGCTCGGGTGTGCTCAACCCGGACTTTGCCGGGCCGCAGTTCAACCATATCCAGATCATCCGCGCCCTGGGCCAACCGATGATCATGGTGACCATTTCGCTGATCGCCACGGCGTATATCCAGCCGCAGGATGCCGGGTCGGCGTCGAGCCTGTTCAATATCCTGCGTAACCTGGGCGGGGCCATTGGCATTGCGCTGCTAGCCACCCTGCTGGATGCACGGACCAAGGTGTATTTCGACTACCTGCGCGAATCGGTGGTGCCGAGCAACCCGCAAGTGGCGGAGCGACTGGCGCAACTGGCGGAACGCCTGGGCAATGACAATGCGGCGCTGGGCAAGCTGAGCGAGATAACCCACCAGCAGGCGTTGATCATGGCTTACAACGATGCGTTCCACTTTGTCGGGATCGGCTTGGCGGTGAGCATGGTGGCGGTGTTGCTGACCCGCAAGCTGCCGCAGGGGCTGAAGGCCGGGGAAGCCCACTGAGTTAGCTGTTCGCGGGCTTGCCCGCTCCCACAGGGATTGCTGTAGGAGCAGCCTTGTGCTGCGAAAGGGCTTGAATACCCCAAGAAGAATTAAGCCAATAATGGCCTCTTCGCAGCACAAGGCTGCTCCTACACAGGGCTGTGTGGTAGCTGTGGGAGCGGGCAAGCCCGCGAAGAGGCCGGTGCAGCCAACGAACGCGATCAGCTGGTAATCAAGCGCTCGCGCAGTTGGGCAATCTCGTCGCGCAACTGCGCCGCCGCTTCGAATTCCAGGTCGCGGGCGAACTGCATCATCTTCTCTTCCAGTTGCTTGATGCGCTTGGTGATTTCGCCCGGCGTACGCAATTCGGCCTCGTAACGGGCGCTCTCCTCCGCGGCCTTGGCCATGCCCTTGCGCTTCTTGCTACGCGCGCCAGGCACTGTGGCGCCTTCCAGAATGTCGGTGATGTCCTTGACCACACCTTTGGGCACAATGCCGTTGGCCTGGTTGAAGGCAATCTGCTTCTCGCGGCGGCGCTCGGTTTCATCGATCGCTCGCTGCATCGAGCCCGTCACATTGTCGGCGTAGAGGATGGCACGACCATTGAGGTTACGCGCAGCACGACCAATGGTCTGAATCAGCGAGCGCTCGGAACGCAGGAAGCCTTCCTTGTCTGCATCGAGGATCGCCACCAGCGACACCTCGGGCATGTCCAGGCCTTCGCGCAGCAGGTTGATGCCCACCAGCACATCGAAGGTGCCCAGACGCAGGTCACGGATAATCTCCACCCGCTCCACAGTGTCGATGTCCGAGTGCAGGTAGCGCACCCGCACGTCGTGGTCGGCCAGGTAGTCGGTAAGGTCCTCGGCCATGCGCTTGGTGAGCGTGGTGGCCAACACCCGATCGCCCTGCGCAACGCGTTTGCGAATTTCCGACAGCAGGTCGTCGACCTGGGTCAGCGCCGGGCGCACCTCGACCTGCGGGTCGACCAGACCGGTCGGGCGCACCACCTGCTCCACCACCCGCCCGGCATGTTCAGCCTCATAGGGGCCTGGGGTGGCCGAAACGAAAATGGTCTGCGGGCTGACATCCTCCCACTCGTCGAATCGCATCGGCCGGTTGTCCAGCGCCGAAGGCATTCGGAAGCCATACTCGACCAGGGTTTCCTTGCGCGAGCGGTCGCCTTTGTACATGGCGCCAACCTGCGGAACGCTGACGTGGGACTCGTCGATCACCAGCAACGCATCGGCCGGCAGGTAGTCGTACAGCGTAGGTGGCGGCGCCCCGGCCGGGCGCCCGGACAGGTAGCGCGAGTAGTTTTCGATGCCATTGCAGTAGCCAAGCTCGAGGATCATCTCCAGGTCGAAGCGGGTGCGTTGCTCCAGGCGCTGCGCCTCGACCAGCTTGTTGGCCTTGTGCAGGTACTCCAGGCGCTCCTTCAATTCTTCCTTGATGCCCTCCACGGCTTCCAGCAGGGTTTCACGCGGGGTGACATAGTGGCTCTTGGGGTAGAAGGTGAAACGCGGCAGCTTGCGGAAAACCTCGCCGGTCAGCGGGTCGAAAGCGGCGATGTTCTCCACTTCGTCATCGAACAGCTCGATGCGGATGGCCTCCAGGTCCGATTCCGCTGGGAAAATGTCGATCACGTCGCCGCGCACGCGGAAGGTGGCCCGGGCAAAGTCCATTTCGTTGCGGGTGTACTGCAGGTCCGCCAGGCGGCGCAGCAGCGCGCGCTGGTCGAGCTTGTCGCCACGGTCTACGTGCAGGACCATTTTCAGGTAGGTCTCGGGGCTGCCCAGGCCATAGATGCACGACACGGTGGTGACGATGATCGCGTCGCGCCGCTCCAGCAGCGCCTTGGTCGCCGACAGCCGCATCTGCTCGATGTGGTCGTTGATCGAGGCGTCCTTCTCGATGAAGGTATCCGATGAGGGTACGTAGGCTTCCGGCTGGTAATAGTCGTAGTAGGAGACGAAGTATTCCACCGCATTGTTGGGGAAGAACGCCTTGAACTCACCGTACAGCTGCGCGGCCAAGGTCTTGTTCGGCGCCAGCACCAGGGTCGGGCGCTGCACCTGCTGGATGACGTTGGCAATGCTGAAGGTCTTGCCTGAGCCCGTCACGCCGAGCAGCGTCTGGTGCGACAGCCCCGCCTCGATGCCTTCGACCAACTGGCGGATGGCCTCGGGCTGGTCGCCGGCCGGCTGGAAACGGGTGACGAGCTGGAACTCGGACATGACGGACCTCGCGGTGCTGCAGCAACTGTAAATTTAGCCAGTAGTCTATACCCAAATGCGCCCGCCCGGGGGCGCTTTCAAGGCACAGCTGTGAACGCGTGTAACGGTGGACCCGGCAATTAGACCAATGGTCGAAAAAAATTTGCGCAAATAACCTGAAAAGCTGCGCCAGAGTGTCGCGGTGACCGGTCGGTATCACTATACTGACTCCCCGTTTGTGCACCGCTTCAGTGCATTCGGCTGGAGCGTGTACGTCCTATCACTCTCCAATCAGAGCCGAAGTAACAATGAGCCTGTTTTCCGCTGTCGAGCTGGCACCCCGCGACCCTATCCTGGGCCTCAACGAAGCATTCAACGCCGACCCACGTACCGACAAGGTCAACCTGGGCGTGGGCGTGTACTGCAATGAGGAAGGCCGCATCCCGCTGCTGCGCGCCGTGATCGAAGCCGAGACCCAGCGTGCCGCACAGCACGCCTCGCGCGGCTACCTGCCGATCGACGGCATCGCCACCTACGACCAGGCCGTACAAAAGCTGATCTTCGGCGCCGAGTCGCCACTGCTGGCCGCTGGCCGCGTGGTCACCGTGCAGGCCGTCGGCGGTACCGGCGCACTGAAAATCGGTGCCGACTTCCTCAAGCGCATCTCGCCCAACGCCGTGGTCGCCATCAGCGATCCAAGCTGGGAAAACCACCGTGCGCTGTTCGAGTCGGCCGGCTTCCCGGTGCAGACCTACCGCTACTACGATGCGCCGACCAACGACGTCAACCGCGCCGGCATGCTCGAAGACCTCAACGCCCTGCCGTCCGGCTCGATCGTGGTGCTGCACGCCTGCTGCCACAACCCGACCGGCGTCGACCTGAGCCTGGACGACTGGAAAAACGTGCTGGAAGTGGTCAAGGCCAAGGGCCACGTACCGTTCCTCGACATGGCCTACCAGGGCTTCGGTGACGGCATCGCCGAAGACGCCTTCGCCGTGCGCCTGTTCGCCGAGTCGGGCCTGGAGTTCTTCGTTTCCAGCTCGTTCTCCAAGTCGTTCTCGCTGTACGGCGAGCGCGTCGGCGCACTGTCGGTCGTCACCGCCTCCAAGGACGAGAGCACGCGCGTGCTGTCGCAGGTCAAGCGCGTAATCCGCACCACCTACTCCAACCCGCCAACCCACGGCGCAACCATCGTTGCCACCGTGCTGAACAGCGCCGAACTGCGCCAGATGTGGGAAACCGAGCTGGCTGAAATGCGTGAGCGCATTCACGGCATGCGCAAGCAGATGGTTTCGCTGCTGGCCGAATACGGCGCCAACCGCGACTTCAGCTTCGTTGGCCGCCAGGTAGGCATGTTCTCCTACTCGGGCCTGACCGTTGATCAAGTCGCTCGCCTGAAGAACGACTTTGGCATCTACGCCCTGGATACTGGCCGTATCGCCGTGGCCGCACTGAACCAAAGCAACATCCACGTGGTCACCAAGGCGATCGTCGAGGTGCTGTAACTCATTGTTTTGCCTTGGGGTGGCTTGACTTCCCCTGGGCAATCAGTAAGATACGCGCAGATTCCGCGATAGCTCAGTCGGTAGAGCAAATGACTGTTAATCATTGGGTCCCTGGTTCGAGTCCAGGTCGCGGAGCCAAACACTGAAAAAGCCCCCGGGTGCGCAAGCAACCGGGGGCTTTTTCGTTGCATCGTATTTACTGGCCTAGCGCCTCTGTCACCGGCTTGCCCTCGTCCACCAGGCTCCAGACCAGCAGCTTGGCCGGCTGGGTCTTGCTGGCATTGCGTGACACGCCATGCACGGTGCCAGGCGCCTCGTACCAGTACTCGCCGGCCTTGTAGGTCTTTTCCTGCTCATTGTTGAGCTTCGATACCACCGTCCCCTCCAACACATAGGCCATCACTGCGCCTGGGTGCTGGTGCGCGGGCGATGCTTCGCCGGGGGCGTAGCTGACGGTAAGCATGACGGCGGTTTTGCCGGGGGCGTTCGAGGGTTGCTGTTGCTGCAGGACTTTGACCTGATCGGCAACGTCGCCATGGGCCCAGACGGGGGACTGGGCGGCGAGCAGAGCGAAAAGGACGAGGCTCAGGGGTTTCATGCTGGGGTTCTCCTGGATGGCAATTGCCAGCAGGTTAGGCCCTGATTGGCTGAAGACAAATGGCCAATTCGAGGTAAAAGCAGGGGGCCGATTTTTCCTGTGGCGGCCTCCTCGCGGGCTTGCCCCATAAGAGGCCTGCACCGTTAACAAGAAGTCAGCTACTACGCCCAATCGGGTAGAACTCACCCTGGCTCCACACCCCAAGCCATTCCTCACCATCGATTTCACGCGGCACGGCCAGCGCCACCAGTTGGTAGAACACATTACGGTGAATCAGGGCTTCGAGGTTACTGCGCATCAGCACATACGGCGATGGCTCCTGCGTCACCGGATCGATCACCACCCGCAGGGGGTTATCCGGCCCGGCATCCACCTGGTCCTCGACATTGCTGGTAAAGCGCAGCACTTGCTGTTCGCCTTCGCCCTGCACTTCCAGCAGCACGGCCACGAACGGCGCATCGTCGACACGAATGCCAACCTTCTCTACCGGGGTAATCAGAAAATAGTCATCGCCATCGCGGCGAATGATGGTAGAAAACAGCCGCACCATCGGCTTGCGCCCGATCGGCGTGCCCAGGTAGTACCAGGTGCCATCGCGGGCGATGCGCATGTCGATGTCACCGCAGAAATCCGGGTTCCACAGATGCACCGGCGGCAGCCCCTTGGCTTTAGGGATCTGCGCCAGAAGGTCGTTGGCCTTGCCGGAGTCGCTCATCACGCTTGCCTCATTCACTCATGCCCAGAAGGCTACGAGCGTACTCGCGCATTGGCGCGCCAAGCAAATCCTCTGGGGTGTTGTCGTGGAACGTCAACAAACCGCCACGGCTCTTGATGCGTGCAGTGTCGATCAGGTAGCGGGTGCTGGTTTCGATCAGCATCATCTGCACCACGCCAGTGTCCCAGCCCAGGCGGTCTACGGCCTGTTCGTCATACCACTCGTCACCGTTGCCGATGCGGTCGTCGGTGCGTGCGAAACGGGTGTACAACACGTAGTCGGCACCTACCGAGCGCGCCTGGGCAATGGCCTCTTCCAGGCCCAGCGGGCCCTGGGCGCGGCGCACCATTGGGAAATACTCGACGAAGCTCTTGAAGGCTTGCTCGGCCACTGCGTTCTGCCGTGGCACCGGCCCCTTGCCCGGCGGCACGAAGGCGCCCTGGCCGATGAAGATGAACGAATCAGGCTGCAGGCGGATAGACAGGGTGCGACGGGTTTCGCTGTGATCCAGCAGGCCGGCATCGCTCATGTGATAGCGGACGCCCTCGCCCATATCGCTGACATTCATGCAGCCGCCCAGCGCCATCAGCGCCAGCGGCAAGACCAGGCTACGCATCTTTCCTCCAGTGACCGGCGACGAAAAACCGGCGAATGGCTGGCGGATGCAGCTTTTGCGCCAGCTTCAGCCACCAATCACCTTCATGATCGTCACGCCCCCGGAAAACGCCAGGTCCTGCTTGTCTGCCAACGCTTTGACCAGCAACCGCTGCAGGGCTGGCAGCGCCTGATGGCGCGGCTGCTCCAGCAGGTCACCGACGAAATGGCGGTTGCCTGACGACAGGCAGCCATGCAACCAGCCCGTGGAAGACAGGCGCAAGCGTGAGCAGGTACGGCAAAACGGCACGCTCTCATTGGCGATGACACCGAAATAGCCCTTGCCGGGGATTTGATAACGCAAGGCGGTAGCGTCCAGCGGCGCGTCGACCTGGGCATAGGCGTGCTGGCCGCCAATCAGCGCGAGCAGCTGGTCGAGGCTGACGAACTGTTGCAGGAAGGCATTATTGTCACGGGCCAGGTGGCCCATGCGCATCAGCTCGATGAAACGCAGCTCGAAGCCGCGCTCCAGGCAGTAATCCAGCAGCGGCAGCACCTGGTCGAGGTTTTGCCCACGCATCGGCACCATGTTCACCTTCACTCGCATGCCCAAGGCGCTGGCCTGCTGCATACCGGCCAGCACGCTGGCCAGGTCGCCGCCCCGGGCGATGCGACGGAAGGCTTGCGGGTCGAGGGTATCGAGGGAAACGTTCAGGCGACGAATACCGGCAGCCTGCAGCTGAGGCAGTTTACGCCCTAGCAGTTGGCCATTGGTGGTCAGCGAGATATCGTCGAGGTCGAGCTTGGCCACAGCCCCCAGGAAGGTGTCCAGCCGCGGGCTGACCAGCGGTTCACCACCGGTGATGCGCAGGCGCTCGATACCGGCGGCTTCGATCAGGTAAGCCACGCCACGGGCCAAGGCGTCAGCCGAGAGTTCGTCCTGCGCCGCCACCAGGCGCTTACCGTCGGGCACGCAATAGGTGCAGGCGTAATTGCAGGCAGCCGTCAGGCTGACGCGCAGGTTGCGAAAACGCCTGCCTTGACGATCGACGATCATGATTGACTCCGGCATGGATGAAGGGGCCGGCGAAACCTGACTCAAAAATCAGGTTTTTGCAAGCCCCTGCACATCGTCGAAAGCCAGCGGCCCTTTGTAGGAGCAGCCTTGTGCTACGAAGGGGCCGGTACAGCCACGTAGATATGTGCGGGAGAGAGCGGCCCTTTCGCAGCACAAGGCTGCTCCTACAGGTAGTGCGAACTACCGATTCAGTTCGTCGGTTCCGGGTCGCGTTTGCGCTTGTTGCCCATGCGCACGCCGATGTCCATCAAGAACTGGAAGAAGCCTTCCTGGTCTTCCAGCACATTGCTCCAGAACGGCGAGTGGTACAGCGCCACGGCGCCATGCACCAGCGCCCAGGCGGCGCAGTAGTGGAAGTACGGCGGTACGTCTTCAAGCTTGCCTTCGCTGATACGGCCTTTGATCAGCTGGGTCAGGCGGTCGAAGTTGGAGGCACGAATGCTGTGCAGCTGCTCGACCATTTCCGGTACCTGGTTGCCTTTGACCACCTTTTCTTCAAGGCGGTCGAACAGCCGATAACGTTGTGGGTCGCGCATGCGGAACTCGAAGTAGGCGCGCGACAGGGCTTCCTTGTCGCGGTCGACATCGGCCGAGTGCAACAGCGCATTCAGGTCGCGCTCGTAGTCGAGCATCAGGCGCAGGTAAATCTCCGCCTTGGACTTGAAATGCTTGTAGATCGTGCCTTTGCCGATGCCCACGGCGTCGGCGATCATCTCGACGGTGACGCTGTCTTCGCCCTGTTCGAGAAACAGCTTGAGCGCGGTGTCGAGGATTTCCTGTTCGCGACGGCGAAACTCACGGACCTTACGAGGTTCTTTCTGCATGGGAAGGACTGGATGACAATCGAAGCGGTTTATTATGCCTAACTTGCGGGAAATTGCACGGATCATCCACGCATGTCTGTGTTTCACGATGCATACGGCCATGCGCTACGGGAGGAACGAATCGTTGGCGTATTCCAAATCTGTTTAAAAAACGACCAATATGCACTGGCACTGCGCCAAACCTGACCAATACTTGAAGTGTTGGCGCGGCGCATCCCCCCCAAGTGGCGCGCCGATAAAGGTGCTCAGGGACCGCGTACCTTTGTTTTACTCCTAATGGTCTTAACCCGGATTCCCCCCCCAGAACCCGGGTTTTTTTTGCTTACGCGACGGGCCGCAAAGCGGCCCGCACTCCCGCTCGATATTTGTACTGTGCTTTTGATCTTGATCTTGATCTTGATCTTGATCTTGATCTTGATCTTGATCTTGATCTTGATCTTGATCTTGATCTTGATCTTGATCTTGATCTTGATCTTGATCTTGATCTTG